>CAZPOL010000069.1:0-17178 GCA_964588195.1 uncultured Pirellulaceae bacterium
GGTGGCGGTCAAGGCTTTGGCGGCGGTGGCGGTGGCCCCGGCGGCGTATTCAATATCCCACCTGGCAAACGTGCCAAGGTAACTGTAACGACAGTTTGCCTGGAGTTTCACAAGCCAGATCCTCGTCCAAGCATGAAGTACGAAATCAAACCAGCCAAGGATTACATCACTGATGAGTCGATCATCGAGATGCTGAAGATGGTTGCTAACGATGAAGTTTCACAGCCGATCGCGCAAGCAGCAGCCTGGCACCGACTGGATGGACTTAGCTGGGAATTCCTGGTTAACCACAATCGCAAGGAATTAAGCAACGGATACTTCGAACGATTCTTTACGCCTAATCAAGTTGGCTGGGCTCAGGAATTGGTTCCGTTTGCCGACCAACGTGCGGCCGCTCGAAAAGCTGGCGAATCACAAGACGATTCACGTAACTGGCGAACCGACGACCGCTAAAACACCTGGTATCAGGTGTCGCGCATTTCGACATTCAGGTGTCGCGCATTTCGTCAGTTCCTGACGTTACAGAAACAACAAACCCCGACTCTCGCTTCGAGAGTCGGGGTTTTTCCATGTTTGACCGCCAACCTGCAGAATCAAGAATGGCCTCGCACGGGTTCGGGTGTACAATCTGGCGGGCAGGGATTCGATCCGGAACGTCGATTTCGCAGCCCACTGAATATTCACGCAGACAAAGAAGAACAGCAGACAGAAGGCACGGGAGAGAACAATGCACTTGAATACCAACTTGCTTGCCACAATCACCTTGATTGGAATCACATTTTGCAACGGCGCCGACTTGCTGGCTCAATCGACTGACAAGGCGACCGACGCAGCGAACCAACAACAAACTGCCTCAGTAGAGGTCGTGGCCAACAAGGCGATCGAATACCTGAAGACCACCGGACAGAACCCGGAGGACGGATCGTTCAGCGAAAGCCCCGCGATCACAGCGTTGGTGACTACCGGCATGTTGAAACACGGCGTTGCAATCGATGATCCTGCGGTGGCCAAACCACTGGAGTACCTGAAGACTTTCGTGCAACCCGATGGCGGCATCTACGTTCCCGAAGGCGTCTACAAAAATTATGAAACGAGTTTGGCCATCGTCTGTTTCGCAGAGGCTAACAAAGATGGTCGATACGATGAAATCATCAAGAATGCCATCACGTTTACGAAGAGCACTCAATGGGGTGGCGAAGGTCGCCAGGTCGAGAGTTCCGATCATCGCTATGGCGGACTTGGTTACGGAAAGCACGAGCGACCCGACATGTCCAACACGTCGATGGGAATCGATGCGTTGAAAGCGGGCGGCGTTGCCGAAGACAGCCCCGAGATGCAACGCGCTCTTAAATTTCTGACACGGTCTCAGAACCTGTACAGCGAAGACAACCCGGTCACCCCGGCCGCGCGTGACAAGGGCGGGTTCAATTACACGCCGACCGAAAGCAAAGCCGCCGAAGCCGAAGGCAGTGGTGGACTTCGCAGTTACGGATCAATGACCTACGCGGGTTTGAAGAGCATGCTGTACGCGGGTGTCACCAAGGACGATGCACGTGTGCGGGCAGCCGTTGACTGGTTGGCCATGAATTACGATCTGCAAAAGAATCCGGGCATGGGCGACGAAGGGCTTTTCTACTACTACCACGTTTTCGCCAAAGCTCTGGATGCGTTGGGGCGTGACGAGTTCATTGACGATCAAGGAGCCGTTCACAATTGGCGTCAGGAATTGCTTGACGTACTCGCCGAACGTCAGGCCGATGATGGATCGTTCACGAACAAGGGCTCCGATCGCTGGTTGGAATCCGATGCTAACCTGGTCACCGGTTACGTATTACTGGCTTTGGACTATTGCAATCAGAACGAGGAAGGCTCTGGTAGCAAGTAGACCACCCGGCGAACCGCTTTCCGACCTGGCAATTTGAATTAACATGAAAGCCACTCGATCGAGTGGCTTTTTTTGGGCGCTGAGAGTATTCATGAACGACCACACCACCTTGCTGGAAATCTGTACGGCCTCGGTCGACGATGCCATCGTTGCGGAACAAGCCGGTGCGCAACGCATCGAACTGAACACGGCGTTGCCCCTGGGTGGACTGTCACCTACTCCGGCGATGGTCAAGCAGACCCTGCAACAAATCTCCATCCCCGTGATCACGATGGCCAGGCCTCGCGAATCCGGATTCTGTTATTCAGACAACGAATTCACGACGCTCCGTGACGATGCCCGCTGGATGCTGGATGCCGGGGTCCATGGAATCGCCTTCGGGGTCCTGACAGAAGCGGGCGAAATCGACGAGACTCGTTGCCGGCAGATGGTGGAGACGATCGGGCCTGATCGCGACGCCGTATTCCATCGAGCCTTCGACCTGGTGACGGACCCGGTGGCGGCTCTGCAAACGCTAATCGAATGTGGCGTCAATCGTGTGATGACTAGCGGCGGCCAGGTAACGGCGTGGCAGGGCAGGCAGCAGATCAAGCAAATGGTGGACCTTGCCGTAGACGAGGTGATCGAGATCCTGCCAGCGGGCGGAATCCGGGCCGACCACGCCAGCCAGTTGATTCAGTTCACGGCGGTCACTCAGATCCACTGCGGGCTGGGCAAGGCGGCATTGGACCGCTCGTACGTCCCGGGCAAGGATGGTTCAGCGGGCAACGACCAGGTCAACTTCTACGGCATGCCCCCGGAAAACCCGGCCCAATTCCGCCAGAGCTGCCAATCATCAATCCAGGAAATGCGGCGGGTACTGGATCAGGGCCAAACCTGAGCCCTCATTGTTAAAAGTGCCGTTTATGCCTTGACAATCTGGTTCAATTTGATGAACATCCGAGGTTCCAATTTCGAGGCATTTCAACCCCCGCTGATTGCGGCAGGCAGAACCATGAAGATTCAAACCGGCGACACAGTCAAAGTCATCCGCGGCATCGACCGAGGCCATATCGGCAAAGTGGTATCCGTGGATCACGAGAAGAACCGCGTTTTGGTCGAAGGTGCGAACAAGGTTCACAAGCACGTGAAGCCAAGCCAGCGAAATCCTCAGGGTGGTCGACTTCATAAAGAGATGCCAATCCACGTCTCCAACGTGATGGCGATTTGCCCGAAGACCAACGAGCCAACCCGGATTGGATACCGTTACCTGAAAGACGGTGCCAAAGAGCGATTCGCTAAAACATCCGGCGAAGGCATGGGTCTGATCTCGCCCGCCAAGAAAGCCTACGCATCTTCGTAGCTTGAATGCATTGCACCAAATGAGTGCAATGGTTGAAGAACACTAATCGGCACTAATCTCCACTAATTTTTTGGTGTGAGCCGCGGAGTGCCGGCTTCAGAATGCTTGAGAATACCTCACGGCGTTTAACTTGCGCCCATCGCACTATCAAATGACACGTGCGATCTGTCACTGCGTGAAGATTCGAAGCTAATGCAGAAAATTTACACGGTAAGGCATGCTCAAGCTTCGCTTGAACATGGCACCCGATTCGGCCAGCCTGCAGATTAGTGAAGATCAGTGCAGATTAGTGTTCTTTTTTCCACGCGTTCGTCTACTTTTTGGCCTGACGCAGACCTTCACCCAGATCCAGCACTCGCATGTCGACTTCGTCAATCAGCACCGATCCGTGTCCGGTCAATGCGAACGTCAATCGAACATCAGTGTTCTGCGCGGGACAGCGGTAAATCGAGAACTCCTGCCAGCCGTCGGTGACACTGATCCTTTCTGCCATTTGGGGGCCGCCGATCGAATCGATAATCATCAACCCGTCCAACGAACCGCCAATGGGACGGTCCACTTTGACCCAACCGTGAATACGCACCAATTGGCCAGCCTTGACCGGAACCGGCCCGGACTTGATCCATAGCGGCGTACGATCGACCAGTGAATTCAGAGCCCCGGATTGAGACGGTGCAACGGACATCAACAACGCTCGTTCGCCATCGACCGGGTTGTCCGAGGACAATTCGACATTGGTCAACAGACCAGGATCATCGACGCGATGGTTTTCCCATTGGTTGCGAGTCATGTGTTCGAGATTCTCAAAATCGCCACCCGCCAATCCGTTTGGCTGCCACGCTTGCGGGTCGATCCGATTGACCAGCTCGAAGTGCATCGGCACCAGAGAGACATGTGTCAACAGAGGGCTGGAGGTCTGCGAGGCGAATCGATTTCTGGCAGTCGCCAAAATGTTCATGCGTGCCACTGCCAGTTTTTGATCGGCCACATACAACAACCGGTTGGCGGTCAAGGCGCTGCCGCCGGTAACCAAAGCCTGTGCCTGGCGAAGCGCGTTGTTGGCCTCGTTGATCGACCCGGAAGCGATCGGGCTGCTGCGTCCGATTCGCGTAAGTTGCTCGTTAATCAAACTGACGATCGTCATCCATTGTTGGGCAATTCCCAGATGCATCTGGGCAATCGTTTCCTGACCATTCTGAAAATACGATTCAGCCAGGCGATTGATAACCGTCGAATCCCTGGTAATCAAAATGGCTTCTAACGGGCCACAGTTTTCAACCGTAATTTCATTGCCGGTCATCGCTCGTCCCTGGTCCAGCGGAATCATTCCGCTCTCCGAAAGATGGTAAGCGCCTTCGGACGCGCTGAGCGTATGATCCGAGAACCGAAAATCAGAGACTGGCCGGTCACCGGTGACCAGTTGTTCCAGTTGCGATGCACGTTGAATCAAAACCAGCTTGGCCTTGGTTGTCGCCAGTGTCGTGATCTGATTTCCACGATCGTTGGTTTGAGCTCGATTGACGACGGCGCCGGCGCTAATCCACGATTCCAGTTGTACAAGATGAGCGTTCAGCCAACGCAAAGACATGCTGCGCAGGTTGGCGACCGGGTCTTGTGCATCCAGGCGAGAGCGGGAAAGGAATCGCATTCCGCGAGCTCCTCCGGCAATCGCTTCGTAGGCCATGAATTTTAACTGCGATGCTTCCAATGGCATCGGCGGCGTCCGCGAACTTAACGCAGCGGTTTGCGATTTGATCGAGGCTGCCATTTCGGTTTGCAGCGTCGCCCAGATCGGCAAACTCTTTTGCGCCAGTTCCGCGCGCTGTTGCAACCAGTCGCTGTATTGGCTCAACACAAAGCTGCCACCAATCGGTTCGAAACCGACGCTCATGACATCGGCGACGCGTGCCAGTTCAAACAGTCCCGATCCTGCGAAGGCAACTTTGGGACGGTCTTTACGAAAATCGGATTCGTCCACTTCGCGAGCGATCGTTTCAATTCTCCGCAGGTCCGAATGATCCAGGTTCTGCCCAAGCGACCAGGCCAACACTCGATCGAATTCTGCGGAGACGGGTTGGAAGCCGGCTGATTCTGGCGGTGGACAAATCAACCAGACGTCCAGACGTTCCGCGTAACGCAGTTCTTGAATCGTCGCGGTCCTGGCCAACTCGATTGTATTGAAGCCCAGGTTCTTCAAGACTTCAAATGGTTCGCCATTGTGTTGTATCGAGCGAACGAAAAACGGCTTGCCTCGAACTTCAAAAATGGTTCCGTTGGTTTGTGTCAGAGCAGGGCGTTGATTCGCCTGGCCTGCGAATTCCGATCCGCCTTCTTGTTGAAACGCGACCGTGCGGACCAGCGAATCCTGATACACTTTGCCCGATTTCTGATCCAGGCTGGATGGCTCAACCGCAATCGCGCCAACCATTTCGATGTCATCGACCCAAACCGTGCTGGTTCCGGTTCCGGTGTAAACATTCAAAACGACCATGTCCATGTAAGCGCCAGCCGAATCGACTTTCTGTTTGAATCGGGTGCGGAGTTTCCAAACCTCTTCCTCCAGCAACGATGGCAGTGAACGCGCGCTATCTGCAAAGTCGAGTTTCTGCCAACGACCGGCGCTCTCGTATACCGGTCCGGGCAACAGCACCGTCATCGGGCCGGATTCCAGTGGATCCTCGGTTTTTGGCAGAACGACGCGCGCGTAAAGCTGAACTTTGTCGCGTGTCCCTTTCACCCACACCGCAGGTTTTAGTTCATCGATCACCCAGGCTTTGGTAACGGGGGTCGAAGCCATCGCTCGCGTCCCCCAGGAAGCACGGAAGTGAATCTGCTTGCTGTCCGGGGCAGAACGGTACTCGTCTCTTGAGTCGGTAACTTGCCAATTGCGGGCGGTTACCTGGCAATCGGTTTCCGAAAGCGTCCATTTGACCTCAGTCGGAGCTTGTCCAACGGCATGCTGCCAAGGAATCAGCGTGCCGTAAATCAAGATGAGTACCAACAGGGCCAACCTGCAAAGGCGGTGGCTGACGTTTCGAACGGACTTTCGGGTATTGTCGGTTTCTAATGTTGCCATGGGCCATCAACGTGGTGATTCATAAACAGAGGGGGAATTCGTAGCGGTCCACCGGACGCAAACACTCGGTTTTTCAGGCGTTTCCTTTGATTTAGACGGTTCAGAATACGCCGTGCAGGTTTGTATCAGGGTCACCGGATTCGATCTATATCGATTCGTGATGCGAAAACCACACCTCGAAATTGGCGGCCCAAGTTTTTGATAAATCCCTAAGTGCTTTCAAAACAGCTAGTTACAACAAACAACCGTAGTTTTGGCTCCCCAATGGCACACACTCTGCTTTAAGGGTTCGTATCAACAACTGGAGAACAAAATGAACAACGATCAAAACAACCGCATCAAAACAAACACCGAATCACTTCCTGCCGAAGTCGCCGAGCTGCAACAGCGGGTAGCCAGCCTGCCGCCCGAGCATCAGGAAGAAATGCAACAATGCTTGCAACGAGTCATTGAATTCACTCAACGACGACGTCGAATCCTGAATCTGGTTCAGGAAGCTCTTGGCCAACTTCGCCTGGACATGAAGTACCTGATGTTCGATCTCGATGCCACTCGACGCGAACGTGACCTGTACAAAAAAGCCCTGGACGAGCAAGCCTGATAGCAATCCGGTTTAACCGACCACCAAAGCGACCCCTCAACTCCGACAGTTGAATCTGAATACCGAGCCAGCAAACTCCGACTTGCCGGCTCGGTTTTCTGCTGGTTATACCGGTAAAAACGGGGCTTTCAGTCGATTTCGAAACACGTTGATAACAGTTAATTCGTTGAATTACTCGTCTTTTCGACCTAGAATGAAGGGACTGTGGCGCCGAAGAAATTAGTCCCCATTCTTATCTGCCACCGTCAAGTCATCCCAGCAGACTGCCACGTGTATTCCTGGGTCCTCCAATTCGCTTATTCGCTTTGGCTCGAGAAGCCCCACCTTGGATTCAAGGAACCTTGAACAAGACTTTTTATGTCTGAGCTGACCACTGAAGAACTTTGCCAACGCTTGTTGAGTTGTCGAATACTGGACAACAAGCAGGTCAATGATGCGCTGTCCAATCTGGGCGGTCGCAATATCGATGCCGATGCACTCACTTCCTACATGCTGCAGAAGGGCATTCTGACTAATTGGCAACTGACACGAATCGTCGATGGCCACAAAAAGGGCTACTTTTACGGCAATTGGAAAGTGCTGTATATGGTCGGTGCTGGAACTTTCGCCCGAGTATACCGCTCGGTGCATATAAAAACCGGCGATGTCAAAGCGGTCAAAGTCCTGCGCAACCGCTACACCGACGACATGAACACTCGCGAACGGTTCATGCGTGAAGCCCAAACCGTTATGAAACTGCGGCATCCGAACATCGTGCCGATTTACGAAGTCGACAGTCACCGTGGGCGAATTTACATGGTGATGGATTTCGTCGAAGGTCAAAACCTGCGTGAATTCGTCAAGGCTCACAAGAAGGTCGAATTGCTGACTGCTCTGGAAATCACTCGCGACATCTTTAGCGGGTTGGCCTACGCCGCATCCCTGGGCATCTCTCATCGAGACATGAAGTTGTCGAACGTGTTACTGTCCAGTTCCCGCCGCGCTTTGCTGGTTGATTTTGGTCTGGCAGCCGCCGACGACCAGGACGATTCCAAAGGTGGATTCTATAACCCTCGATCGGTTGATTACGCTGGCCTGGAAAAAACAACGAACGCTCCGCGCACTGACAAACGAAGCGATATCTTTTTCGTCGGTTGCAATCTCTATCACATGCTGTCCGGTGAACCCGCGATGGTTGAGACTCGCGAACGGATGAAAAGGCTCAGCAGTGATCGTTATCGAGAAATCAGACCTTTGTCATCTTTGAATCCCGATCTGCCGCGCCGCGCGATCGCTTTAACCAAAAAGATGATGGCTTTGAATCCGGACGAGCGATTCCAAACGTCTCGCGATGCGATGGATGCCACGATCCGGACAATCAAAGCAATCAAGGAAGGCGACACGCAAAAGTACGACGAGAGCCTTTCGGAACAAGAGGCCGACGCCTACGCCAAACTGACTCATAAAATCACAGAGGGCGAAGGCCACACCGTGATGGTCATCGAATCCAATGTTGCGTTGCAGGACACACTTCGAAAACGTCTGAAAAAAGTCGGTTACCGAGTGCTGATTCTCAGTGATCCAGTTCGTGCTCTGGATCGTTTCCGTTATCTGGACCCTGCCGAAGAATCGCCGGCCCAGTGTGTAGTTTTCGGTAGCGCCGGTCTAGGCTACGCAGCCATCGAAGCCTTCAATGAGTTCATTCAGTTTCAAATGGGTGAAAGCGTGCCTTGCCTGATTCTTATCAAGGAAGACCGTCGAACAGAATTCGAAGCCCAATTGAATCTCAAGGATCACCACCGCTGCCTTTCGCTGCCGATCAAATTCCCAAAAATTCGAACTGCTCTTCAGGAGCTATTGGGGATCACCGCTCAGGTCGGACCTTCCAAAGGCGAGTAAATCCAGATCGGGTCATACCAAGGCCAGCAAATCGATCGCGGTCCTGTTGGACGATTTCCGAAAACTGATAGCTCTTCCGCTTGTTAGTCAGTTGAACCTGACGCTTGTCGGTTTCTGTTTGAGGCCATCATTTGTGGTCTCCGGTTAACGACGCCCAATCACCCCTAAATGTGTGGGTATTATGTTTTCTTAAACTTGGCTCCGGGCCCCTTTCTTGTCTCTGTTTTCCGCATTACCCTTGAATCTGTATTGGACCGGCATCTAACGATGCCATTGAAACTCACCCATTGATTAAGTGACATCATGAAACGCATTTTGACCCTGATGCTTCTCACTGTGTTCGCGACGTTTGGCGCGCAGGCCGACGCCAGTTTGGTGCTAACTGGTGTGATAGATGGCGACCTTGCAGGCGGCAACCCGAAAGCGATTATCGTAACCGCAACAGCCGATATTGCTGACCTCTCCACATTCGGACTTGGCGTGGCCAACAATGGTGGTGGTTCGGATGGACAGGAATTTACTTTCGCTCCAGGCACCATGGCATCCGCTGGTGACATCTTCATCATCACAGGCAACACGGCTTCGACTGACTTCTTCGAGACATGTCTGGAAGATCATGATGGAATCGTCATTCAGAATTCGGTGGCAAATATCAATGGTAACGACGCTGTTGAATTGTTTAGCAGCGGTTCCGTAATTGATGTTTACGGTGATGTAGCGATCGACGGAACCGGTGAGCCTTGGGAATACGCTGACGGCTACGCGGTTCGAACAGATTCAACCATAGACGGTACCTTTGTTCAGTCGCGTTGGGATACTCAACTTGGATTTTTCGACGGCTCGGACCTTGCTACTCACAAAGACGTGATCGCAGACGTCTTTGGATTGCAATCGGCTGTGCCTGAACCTGGTTCCGCTCTGTTACTAGGCTTGGGCGGTTTGGCCCTGGTCACTCGTCGTCGTCGCAGCTAAACCTGCCTCGCTCTGACAAATCACGAATCAAAAAGCCCCGTTAAATCGTGCGGGGCTTTTTCTATGCGCGGATTTGAATGGATCAGCGGGATGATGTTGGCCGAAAGTCGTATACTGTTCATCATCGATCTTCAAATTTATCGCTAAGTCCATTGTGCGGCCGACAAACTCCATGAATGCTCGTCACGCTGAGTTCCTTGATTACTTTGAACGCGTACGCCAACTGCGCGATTCGGGGGTCTTTCGTGACAGCGAACGAGCCGTTTCCAATCTCGACAAGATCGCCGGTTTGCGAATCCCGATTCCGTTGTTCGAAGCACTGACCAGACAACTGGCGACTGAATTGCCGGTGACAAGCGACCCCGACATGGCGGTTAACAACCTGGAACGATTCCTTACTTCCAGCCGCAACCCGCTGTCCCTGTTGTCATTGTTCGAGCGTGATCCGACGGCGATCCCTGTTTTGCTGAAGATCTTTTCCACCAGCCAATACCTCACCGATCAATTGATTCGGGATCCGTCCAGCTATGACGCGTTGCGTTTGGCGGCTGGCCAACCGGTCGCTCCTGAAATCCTGACCGATGAACTCGACTTGGCGCTTTCCGTGCTGGCGCCCGACGACGTTGACGCAGCCATGACGATCATCCGTCGCTTCAAACATCGCGAGACTTTGCGAATCGCTTTTGGCGATATCATTGCCCGGCAAGATTTGAAAACTGTGACCTCGCAAATATCCCATCTGGCGGATGCGATTTGCGCTGCAACCGTAAATTTCGCGCAACGGAAGTTGGTGCTGAAACATGGCCAGCCGCAAGACCCGGACGGCCAGCTATGTCATTTGACGATCATCGCCATGGGCAAGCTGGGTGGTCGGGAATTGAATTATTCCAGTGACATTGACCTGGTATTTTTTTACGAGTTCGATGGGCAAACGAATGGAAAACACACGATTCAGAATCGCGACTTCTTCGATCGCGTGGGCCATCGATTTGTCAAACTGTTGACCGAGACCACACCGCTGGGAAACGCCTATCGTGTCGACATGCGACTGCGACCACACGGCGCCAAAGCGCCGCTGACCTGTAGCGTCGATCGGGCAATCAGTTATTACGATTTGCAAGGAAGAACCTGGGAGCGACAAGCGTTAGTCAAGGCGCGCCCGGTCGCCGGTAACATTGCGCTTGGCCAGCGACTGTTGAAGACACTGGAAAAGTGGGTGTACGCCCGCCGACTCTCCTCGGCCGAGATCAACGGCATCAAGGCGTTGAAACGACAGATCGAACGACGGGCCAAAAGTGAGGGCGAAGAATCCAGCAATGTAAAAACCGGACACGGCGGTATTCGGGACATTGAATTCGCAATCCAGTTTATGCAACTGTTGCACGGCGGTGAATCGGCCGAAGTCCGCACCGGCAACACTCTGGAGGCCATTGCCAGATTGTACCGAGCCGGCTGCATCAGTTCACAAGAACAGCGATTGCTGGATGCTGGTTACCGTTGGCTGCGACGTCTGGAACACCGATTGCAAATCATGTTCGATCTGCAAACGCACTCACTGCCAGAAGATGACGACGAACTGTATCGGGTCGCCCGCCGGATGGGCTTTGTCGAAACAGATCAGACGACAACGTTAAAGGTATTTCGCCAGCATTTGACCTCGGTCACGCAACACCACCGCAACATCCTTGACCACTTGTTGCACGACGCATTTGCTGACTCCGATTCAGACACCGATATCGGGCAACAGGCCGACCTGGTCCTGGACCCGCTGCTGACCGAACATGCCGTCGAGGAAATCCTTGCCGAGTACGGTTTTGAGAACCCGCTGGCCGCTCATCGCAATCTGTTACTGTTGGCCACGGAGCGAAATCGGTTTTTGAAACCGCGTCGTTGCCTGCATTTTCTGGCGGCGATTGCCGGTCAATTGCTCACCGAGATCGCGAGAACGCCCAATCCGGACTCGACGCTGTTGAACCTGACCAATGTCAGCGACTCGCTGGGCGGCAAAGCGGCGATTTGGGAATTGTTCAGCACTCACCCGCCGTCGCTTCAGATGTATGTCCGACTTTGTGCCTCTTGCGAATACCTGTGCCGCATCCTGACACGCAATCCGGGAATGATCGATGAACTGACGGACGCCCTGGTGATTCAAAACCTGCCTGACCTGGAAGTCCTGGACGACACGCTGCGAGAATTGCTGGTCGGCGCTGAAGATATCGATCCGATTATTCACAGCTTCAAAGACAGTCAACATTTGCGGGTCGGCATTCGTGATATCACAGGTCAGGATGAGATCACTCGGACGCATCGATCACTGGCTCACATCGCCGAAGTTTGCATTAAGCAGGTCGTCGAACTGGAACAACTAAAACTGGTCGAGCGGTTGGGCCAGCCGGTAGATTCGGAGGGTCAGCCTGTTGCAATGCAAATCCTTGCCATGGGAAAACTGGGCGGCAGAGAACCGAATTACCACAGCGACCTGGACCTGGTATTTCTATACGACAGCGACTCGTCGAATTTCGTTGGAGGCAAGGGCACCAGTCATCAGGATTTCTTTTCTCGTCTGGCAGCCAACGCGACTAAAAAGATCTCCAGCGCCGGGCCGCACGGTCGTTTGTTCGAAGTTGACTGCCGACTGCGGCCGACTGGAAAGAGTGGATCGCTGGTCGTCTCCTTGAAGGAGTTCCGTCGATATTTTCAGGACGGTGATGGCCAACTGTGGGAACGGCTGGCGATGTGCAAGGCTCGTTTGCTTTCCCAATCGCCACCGCAAGCGATTCCAGCCTGGATTCACGAGTCGGTGACTGCTCATCCCTGGCGGCCGGAATTTGCCAATGAGATTTCAAATATGCGACTGCGAATGCAGGAGGGCGCCAGTTCCCGAAACCTGAAGCGGGGAGCGGGCGGTACCGTTGATGTCGAATTTGCAATTCAAATGTTGCAGCTGAAATACTCCGCCGATTTCCCCGAGGTGTTGGTGCCAAACACCGTGCAGGCAGCCGAGTGTTTGAATCGCCGCGACTTGTTATCGGATGATGACTTTGAATTCTTTTGCAAGTCATACCAAATGCTGAGGTGGGTCGAGGCACGTTTGCGACTAATGAATACCGCCGCACGACACGACCTTCCCAACACCGCAACTGCGTTCGCAAACCTGGCCTTGCTGTTGGGCTACTCAGATCATCAACAGCTGAAAAACGAAATCGAATTTCTGCGACGCGAGAACCGTCGACGGTTTACATTGCTGACCGAGATCCATGGCTGACTTGGGGGTTGATGTTGATTCTTTGCAACAAGCGAAAACGCACGTTGTGAATTCTCATCAATGCCGTCAATTTTATACTCGAGATTGCCCGGTATTCTACGTATTCTTCAAATGGCACGGGCTTTGCGATTAACAGTTTTGAACCAAAATCATTTCCGTCAGGTTTGAAATTCCGTCAGGTTTGAAACAGAGAAGGCAAAGCCATGTCAAACGAAGAAATCCAACTGCAATCCGAAAAGTACTGGTTGCCGATCCGCAACCGGGACATACGTACCGTCCGCAAGCACTTGCGACGCCGTGCCGTCGTCAAATTGTTCATCTTTGGCTTCTTCGCGGCGGGAGCAGCGATTGGCTACATGTATTGCAACGGCCACCTGGAAGATCTGGAACTGCACGCCAAACTGGACATGGTTCGTAACTACCTGAAAATCTAGGCCAGCGGCAAATTTCGAAAAAGTGATCAACCGAGAACCCGCGCCGTTTGGCAGTGGGTTTCTTTTTTTGCATCAATGCAAACGCACCTGCTGAACGTCACAACCCGCAATACCATCCGACTTGGCAAAACCGTCGACGTTTGAACTGGTTACTTTGGCCTTAAAGTTTGACTGTGGCCTCCGAGCCTCTATGTTTTCGTGGTTGAATCGCGTAATCCCTAAACGATTCGACCTCTCTCGCCATCCCAATCCCCAGGTTGCATCGCGAACCGCCCCCGGTTCCGACAACTTTTCGTATTGCCTAACAAAGGCAAAGCGCGAGAAAAAAATGAATACCCCAATCAATCCAGACGCATTGTCATCTGACTCCATCGACCATGGCCAGCCAGTCGTCGGTCCACAGCCCGCCAAGCGTGGCCAGGATCGAGACAGGATGGAAACAGGCTTGGAAGAAGCTCGTAAACTGATCGAGCAAGCTCAGCAGTTGATCGGAAAATCAAGTTCCATTGAACTTGATGCTGATGGCGCCAAAAAACTTCGCAAGTTGATCATTCAGATCCCTTGTTACAACGAAGCCGGTACGCTGGGTATCACTCTGGAAGCTTTGCCACGTGAAATACCCGGAATCGAAACGGTCGAGTGGCTTGTTATCGATGATGGCAGCGTGGATTCGACCGTCGATGTCGCATTGGAAAACGGTGTCGATCACATCGTGAAACTTCCTCGCAATCAAGGACTCGCTCGCGCCTTCATGGCAGGGATCGAAGCCTGTATCGATCTGGGTGCAGATGTAATCGTCAATACGGACGCAGACAATCAGTACGAAGCAGATGACATTGAAAAACTGGTGCAGCCGATCGTTCAAGGACAAGCCGACATGGTGGTCGGAGAGCGACCCATTCTTGAAACACCACACTTTTCCAAAGTTAAAAAACTATTGCAGAAGGTCGGCAGCTGGGTCGTTCGTCAAGTCAGCAAGGCAGACGTGGCCGATGCACCGAGTGGGTTCCGCGCCATCAGCCGCGACACGGCCATGCGATTGAATGTATTCAATGACTACACGTACACGCTGGAAACGTTGATTCAAACCGGACAGAACGGAATGGCCGTCACCTCGGTTCCAATCCGCACCAACGCTGACTTGCGTCCTTCGCGTCTGTTCAAAAGCATCCGCGCCTACGTTACACGATCCGCCACCACGATTGTGCGAATCTTCATGACGTATCGGCCTCTGCAATTTTTCGCGGTTCCCGGAGCAGCACTTTGTGCCGGCAGCATTTTTCTTTGCTTTCGCTACCTGTGCTTTTTCCTGGCAGGCACGGGCGGAGGCCATATCCAGTCGCTAATCCTGGCCAGCATCTTGATGGGTGCCGGTTTGTTGTCGATCGTCGTCGGTTTGATCGGTGACTTGATTTCGGTTAATCGCAAGCTGATGGAAAAAATCGACTACCGAATGCAGCGACTTGGTCAGCAGATCGATGCGATGTCGGAAGAAAAGAACGGAGCTCGACAGTGATTCAAAAAGTCACAACGCAATCGAGTATGGCCGAGTCCGATGCGACCTCCGCTCCTGCAACTTCGAAATTATCCGAGTGGGTACCGATGCCTCGGTACCTGTTGCGATGTTGGGTCGTCAAGCGATTGATCCGCAAACTGGCGCCGCAAGACTTTGTCGAAATCGGAGCGGCCTCGGGTCACATGGCCGAGTGGATGAGCGAACGCCGAAACATGACCGGAACGGCAGTCGAAATTTCGCCAGACGCGCTAGCCATGATGCAAGAACGGCTGCAAGGTAATTCACGAGTCCGAATATTCGATCGTGATTCAAAACATCTGGACGTTAATTCGGATGCTGCCGATATGTTGCTAAGTATGGAAGTATTGGAACATATCGAAGACGACAATGCGGCATTGAAAAACTGGTTCGACTTGATTCGGCCCGGCGGACACTTGTTGCTTTCGGTACCGGCACATCAACACATGTTTTCTGCGGAAGACGAAATGGTTGGTCACTATCGCCGTTACGACAAACAACCATTGACGGAACAATTGAAATCGATCGGTTTTGAACAGCCAAAGATTCTGTCCTACGGATATCCGTTGGGACTGGTTCTGAAACGATTGCGAACTCACGTCGCTTCCAAATCATTGAAGGTCGATCAACGCAGTCGCCAGCAGCGAACTGAGGCCAGCGGTGTAGAACGGAAACGTTGGTTGTCGTTGCGTTGGTTCCTGAATGACTTCTGCATGTTGCCATTCAACTTGATACAAATGCCCTTCTTGCCATTCGATTGTTCGGATGGATACATCGCCGTGGCACGCAAACCAAAAAAGTGAGTGCGGCATGAATCGAAAACGCTATTGGCGGTTCGTACTCGGCCTGATTGCGATCGCCTGTTTTTTGTATGTCGGTCGGAACTACCTTGATCAACTGCATCGAATCCAGGAAGCACATCTGGCTGGAATCGTTGGCATCGTCGTGGTGCACTTGTTGACGCTTTGGCTACAAGGCCTGACGCTGAAATGGGGCCTGGACTCTTTCGAAAAAACGATCTCTCAGAAAGAGAGTTTCGTTTTGTTCATTATCAGCTCTTACGCCAACCTGTTGCTGCCTCGCAGCGGAGTCGGCACGACCGCCGTCTACCTGAATCGCGTCCGCAAAAGCTCGATGGTCGACTACAGTTCGGTCGTGGTGGTCAACGCGGCGCTGTTTGTTCTGGCTTGCAGCGCAATCGGTTGTTTGTTGTTCGGATTCGACTGGGTCGCCCAACAGAAAATGCCGCCGCTCTGGTTGGTGATTGGAATGCCCGGCATGTTGTTGGCCAGTTTGTTGGCGTTGGCGATCCGCTGGAGCTTCCTGGAAAAGTACCGTGGGCCCGGCCATTCGTTGGCGCATCGACTTAACCACGCCATGACGCGATTGTCGGCAAGTAACAGCAACAGCATCTACCGCATGGGGATGGCTCACTTTGTGCTGGTCTTTATGCGAGCTCTGCGATTGCACTTCGCGTTTTGGGCACTCGGTCTGGAAGTCAGCTTCTTTGCCGTACTGCTGACATCCGTGTTGGGCGACTTGGCATTCGTAATTGCAATTACTCCTGGAGCACTCGGTTTTCGCGAAGCAGCGGTTGCCATTGCCGCCACACGATTGGGAATCCCGGTTCCCTTGGCATTGTCCGTCGCGATTCTGGATCGACTGGTGTTCAGCATGACGGTCGTGGTAGTGGCACAGATCTTGATTGCACTTGGCTTTAAGAAAGGCCACAACGAAAACGGACGTCCGGTCAGCCAGACTCTGGAAGGCCAACAACCAGGAGGCACGTCATGAAACGGATGGCATTCATCGCCACACGCGAACCGAGCTACTCACGGGTCTCGATCACGCGTCGTGAACTAAAGAAGAAATACGAACTGGACGAGTACCTTTGCCAATCCAGCAGCTACCCCCTGCGCATGCTGTGGATCACCATCCAACTGCTTTGGAGTTGGGTCAGCGGACGACTCCGCAAGGCCGACGTTGTATTCGTCGGATTCCTCGCGCAACCAATCTTTCCCTTGATCAGGTTGCTGTACCGAGGCCCGATCGTTGCAGACGCGTACTTCTCATTGTACGACGCCATGGTCAACGACAAACAAAAGGTCTCGGCTGGTTCACTCACCGGACGGATCTGTCATTGGCTGGATCGTCAGATGCTGAAACGATCCGAACTCTGCTTCACTGATAC
>CAZPOL010000069.1:17278-29675 GCA_964588195.1 uncultured Pirellulaceae bacterium
TGACAATTTGAATTTCGCAGGCTGGCAACTGGCTGACCAAATCCCGCGGCAAGCCGCCAAATCGCACGTTGCTTTGGGAATTTTTGGAGACACCGAAAAGGCGCTACGCGTCATCCCCAATAAATCCTACGAAGCCCTGGCGATGGGCATTCCATTGATCAGTTGTCGGAGTGCGGCGGCTAACGAACTGCTGGAAGAAGACAAACACTGCATGCTGGTCGATGCGAAAGATCCGGTGCAACTGGCAGAAAAAATCAAATGGGCACGCGACAACTACCCGCAGACATTGGAGATGGCTCACCAGGGACTGCAACTGTTCGATTCGACATGCAGTCCGGCCAAAACGGCGGCCATCATGTACGAAGCAATCGACCAGTTGTTACGGACTCACCAAACGGCATCGGTCGACGAACTGTTGGGGGATGGCAATACACTCGACAACACAAACGAAAAAACAATCAATCGAACGGATCAAAAGGCTAACCCCGATTCGATCCAGCCTGACCTTCGTTAGTCGGATTCAGTTCCCAAATAAGCAATCAACAAACATCAATCACCCTTTTGTAAATCAACCATGTGGACCTACGGCGAATTCGATCCAGTCATCAAGTCCTGCTTGATCGTTCTGGCACTGCTGGTCGCAATCAAATGCGGGCCCAGACGAATTGGATTGGTGCGTCGCGCAAAGCGGGGCTTCCGCCGCATCGCCGCCAAACCCTGGTGCTTTTCATTGGTGATCATCGCCGTCTGCTTTGCACTCAACGGATTGATGACGTCGATCTTTTACCCGCAGCCGCGAGTCCACGATGAGTTCGCCTACTTGCTGGCCAGCGATACCTTTGCAAGTGGTCGGTTGACGAACGAGCGACATCCGATGCAGGAACACTTCGAGACGTTTCACGTTTTGTCTGACCCCAGTTATATGGCCAAGTACCCACCGGCGAACGGATTGGTATTGGCTTTGGGCCAGCGATTGACGGGGCATCCATTGGTGGGCGTCTGGATTTCATTCACTCTGGCCTGCCTGGCATTTTACTGGATGTTACGGTCTTGGACTTCGGCCCAGTGGGCTGCGGTGGGCGGGTTGCTGTTGGCCGCGAACGGGCCATTGATTCGTGCCTGGGGCCAAACTTATTGGGGTGGTTCCATCGCATTGATGGGTGGAGCTCTGATATTCGGCGGCCTGCACCGAATCTGGAATGCACACCACAAGACGAACATGAAGCCGAAAACGTCTGATGCGATTTTGCTGGGGCTCGGCTTGATTACTCTGGCCAACTCGCGACCGATGGAAGGCCTGTTCGTTGCGCTGCCTGTCATTGCCGCGCTGTTGATTTGGTACGTTCGCGAACAGGAAGTCTCCTGGACCTACAAAACGTTTCGCATCGCCGCGCCGATCGTGTCGATCGGGATCGTCGGCCTGGCCTTGATGGGAACTTACAACAAGGCCGTGACTGGCGACATGACGAAAATGCCATACGCCGTCCACGACAAAGCTTATTCAGCATCCTCATTGGTACTCTGGAAAACGCCTCCGGAAATCCCCAGCTACACTCACCCTCGCATGCGTCGTTTCTATCTGGAATTCGGACGTGAACGACAACTCGAAATGCGAACCCCTGCGGTTTACACTCGGCAACTGCTACGCAAATTGCGTCTGCTGTGGAACTACTTGCCCATCGGGATTGGACTCTCGCTGATTCCGGCTTTCTTTTTGTGGAAAGATCCGTGGTGGCGAATGTCACTTTGCATCGTGGGCAGCTTGTTATTGGTTCATACCCAATTGGCGGCTTCGTGGATCTATCCGCATTACATCGCCCCGGCATTAGCCTTGTTCTTTGCGATCAATGTTCAGTGTTTGCGTCACTTGCGAATTTGGCAGCGGCAACTGAACTGGGGCCCGGTCCTGACACGCACGTTCCTGGTTCTGGCTTTCCTGAAACTGGCACCGACGATCATCATTTGGACAGCCGCACCGCTGCACACGCCTCGTGCAGAAATCGAAAACCGACTGGTCAGCGAGTCTGAAAATGGCGGGTCGCCCCAGCACCTTGTCATCTGTTCCTATGGTGACGATTACCCGATCGTTTCCGATTGGGTTTACAACGCTGCCGATATTGATGCCTCACAAATCGTTTGGGCTCGGGATATGGGCGAGTCAAAAAACGCAAAATTGATCGAATACTATGCCGGGCGAAAAGTATGGCGATGCTGTTTCGAAAATGACGAATCGATGACTTTACGAGTTCTGGAACAAGCCGACACCCGGACAACCAGCAAACCGAATAATCAAATTGAAAAAGTCCTCGCGACATCTCAGGTGGCAGAATGAGTGGAATGAAATGTTTGGTAACGGGCGGTGCAGGTTTCATCGGCGCCCATGTCGTTCGTGATTTGTTGCGATCCGGCCATCAGGTCGTGGTACTGGATGATCTCAGTGGCGGGTTCCAGGAAAATGTGCCCAGCGAGGCTCTGTTTGTCAAAGGCGACATCTGTGATCACCAACTGGTCGATTCCCTGTTCGCCGAACATCGTTTTGATTATGTCTATCACCTGGCGGCCTATGCGGCCGAGGGACTCAGTCACTTCATCAAGCGATTCAATTACAACAACAATCTGGTCGGAAGCGTCAACTTGATTAACGCCTCGATCAATTACGAAGTGAAGTGTTTTGTGTTCACTTCGTCGATCGCTGTCTACGGGGCAAATCAATTGCCGATGCGTGAAGACATGATTCCGCAACCCGAGGATTCTTACGGCGTGGCTAAACTGGCGGTCGAGCAGGAACTGAAGTGTTCGCACGAAATGTTCGGTCTGGACTATGTCATCTTCCGTCCTCACAACGTGTACGGCGAGTACCAGAACATTGGTGATCGCTACCGAAATGTGATCGGGATTTTCATGAACCAGATCATGCAGGGCAAGCCGCTGACAATTTTCGGCGATGGCACTCAAACCAGAGCGTTCAGCTACGTCGGTCCGGTCGCCGAGATCATCAGCAAATCGCCGGAGGTACCCGGTGCATTGAACCAGGTATTCAACATCGGCGCGGACCAACCGTATTCGGTGAACGAACTGGCAACCGTTGTTGGCGAAGTTCTGGGTACGAAGACA
This sequence comes from uncultured Pirellulaceae bacterium, assembly GCA_964588195.1. Classification (GTDB taxonomy): domain Bacteria; phylum Planctomycetota; class Planctomycetia; order Pirellulales; family Pirellulaceae; genus CAJQPP01. Next base: position 20,393 of record CAZPOL010000069.1, read on the forward strand.
GAGATCGAATACTTGCCCGCTCGCAACGAAGTCCTGCACGCCTACTCGGATCACAGTCGTGTTCAGGAAGTCTTTGGTGATTCCAATGACCCGACGCTCAAGCAGGGCCTTGAGATCATGGCGGCGTGGGCATTGAAGCATGGTGCACGAACCACCAAACCGTTCGCCAACATCGAAATCGAAAAGAACATGCCACCCAGCTGGCGTGCCCAGCTTCATGCGACTCCACCGGTCACGATGCCTCTGCCATCGGTCGATAGCCAAACGCCTGCCAGTTGATCAGTTAATCAGTCGAACAGTTGGCGGCACGTACTCGGCCCGAATACTTTTCAATTTGTCGGGAACAAAACCGGGGTCTCTTACGTCTTAAATAGACGGCTCGTTCCCACGAGGCGTTTGCCGATTCTTCCACCTCGCATTCTCTGGATCAGGAATAAGGTTCCCCATGCGCGTTCTGATGATATTGTCGTCGTTGTCACTCTTTTCTCTGCTGTTGATTGTTGGTTGCGGTTCAAAACAATACAGCGAAGCATCTATTCAAGCGGATTACACGGTTAGCGAGCGAGCTGCACGAGTCCCCAATGGGCTGCCTCCTTTACAGTCTGCAACTGAAAATTTCGGTCGCACACAAGAAAGCGAGTCAGTTGCTGAGTTGGCGACAAATGAGCCACCAGCGGACGCGGACCGAAAAATCATTTACAGCGCGAACATCGAATTGGTCGTCGAGCAATTTGATGATTTGGAAAAACGAATTAAGCAAGCGATCAAGCAGGCTGGTGGTTACCTGGCCAAGGTCAATCTGGATCGGATGCAAGGCGAACAACGTTTTGGCAATTGGACTGCGAGAATTCCGGTTGATCAGTACCAGTCATTTCTGGATGCCGTTGCCGAATTGGGCGTGCCGATCTCGCAAACTCAGGATGCGCAAGACGTCACCGAAGAATTCGTCGACCTGACGGCCCGCATCGTCAATCAAAAAAAGCTGGAAAAACGAATCCTTGAATTACTGGATCGCCCTGATGACAAGATCTCTCACGTCATCGAAGTGGAAAAGGAACTCGCTCGCGTCCGTGAGCAAATCGAACGGATGGAAGGTCGAATTCGCTTCCTCAGTGACAAGACCGATCTGACCACGGTCATGATCACCGCTCGTGAAGAACGCGATTACCAGCCTCCGCAAGCACCAACGTTCGACAATCGAATCAGCTCGGCGTGGCTCGGCTCCATCACCAATACCAAAACGTTTTTCGCCAACCTGATTGTCATGCTGGCTGGCAGCGTCGTTCCACTGACTATCACGATCGTCGGCCTGATCGCGTTCTGGTTCCTGATCGGACGCCGCACCTGGCGTTGGTTAAACTCCCTGATGACCCAAGACGAACAAACAGTGGAAGAAGTCGCCACCTAACAGTACAAATTCTCAAAAGACGAGGCCCAGGTGACCATGGCTTTTCCAATTTGAACGCTCAGACTGACCAGCAAAAAAGTCAAAGATCGATCCGGGTAATCCGGCAGCTTTCTAAAAGTTGTCGGATTTTTTTCTTGACACGGATCGTCTATATCACTAAATTTAGTCCACTAAACGATAAATGCGGTCGATAGCCGTATGAAACGGATATCGATCCAAGTTGGTTTATTGTGTTTTGCAATCGCTGCAAACATTGCTGGAAAAAGAGGAATAGGGAAAGAGAGACAGGAATGACCGCCACAAAACTTGGCAAAGTGCAACTTCGCATCATGAATGTGCTCTGGGATCTGGGCGAGGCGACGGCTCGGGAAATCACGGATGAACTTAACAGGTCCGATGCGATCGCCCACAGCACGGTTCAGACTCTGTTGCGAGGCCTGATGGATAAAGGGGCTGTGACTCATGAAACCCGGGGGCGTACTTTCGTCTTCAAGCCATCGGTTAAGGAAGACAAGGTTCGCAAGAGCGCGACCAAGGATCTGCTTAGCCGCGTCTTTGATGGCAGTGTCAGTGATCTCGTGTCTCACCTGCTGAAGAACGAGAAAATCAGCAAAAACGAGTTGGATGAAATCAAGAAATTGATCAACGAGAAGTCCAAAAAGAAGTAGTACAAAATCCTGAAACTCGCACAACAGTTTATTCGCTTCAACACGGGCCGGAACAACCCGGAAGGCAAAAAACCATGAACGAATCAAATTTCCTTTTTGAATCGAATCTATTTATCGATTTAAGTGTTTGGCTTTCACAAAACCTGCTTAACCTGCTGATTCAATCGACGCTTCTGATACTGGCCGGACTGCTGGCCGCTCGATTGTTACGACGCTACGGCTCGGCCGTTCAATCAGCAATCTACCGAGCCACACTGGTGGCTGTCATGGCTTGCCCGATCGCTTCCATCGTCTTGCAACAGCTGAACTTCGATGGGTGGTCGATTCAATTGCCGGCGTCGACACGTACCGTCATGGTGCAGGAAGAAGTTCAGGAACCGACTTCGAATTTCAAAGCGGAACGTAAAGAATCCCAGTCGACTGACGTAAACGAGAATCTCGCAAACGAAAACCTTGCAAACGAAAATCTGGCAATTGCCGGCTTAGCAAATGAAAGCCCGCAACTGGAACCCCGCAACGTACCGCCTGCGAATTCCGAGTCGTACGAATCCTCGCGGCCGCCTCTGACAGTCACGGAATCGATGGATTCAAACTCCAACGCCTCCAACGAACTGGCAACGACAGTACCGCCCGCAATCACTATCGAACCGAAACTTGTTGCCCGACAATTGCCCAACACGGTCTGGGTCATTGCTTACGCCTGCATCGGATTGATCTGGTTGCTGGGCACCTGCCTTTTCTTGGCGCGTTTGATTTGGTCCTATCGGAAATTGCACAGCATGCGACGGCAATCGCCGGTTGCATCCGAGCAGGAACGTCTGATGTGCGGCGAACTGGCGAATCGATTTCGAGTCCGCACTCCTGACGTGCGACGCAATAGTTTGCTTTCGAGCCCTTGCTTGACGGGCATCGTTTCACCCAGCATCTTGATGCCAAGTGAAATCACCGACCCATTGCCAATGGAGAAGGCGTTCGCTCATGAACTCGCGCACTTGCGCCGCCACGACACGATTTGGAACCTGGTCCAACGTATCGCTTTGGCACTGTTTTTCTATCAACCGTTGATGTGGCGGCTTGTTTACCGACTGGAAACGACTGCCGAAGAAGTTTGCGACGACTACGTGGTCAGGCATTGCCAGGATCGAACGGGTTATGCCGAACAGCTGGTGGCGTTGGCCGAATCCAATTTGCTGGCTCCGAACATCGCTGGTCTGGGAATGTTCAAGAGCAGCCGTTCGATGCTAGGTCATCGAGTCGTCCGCATCATGGACACCACTCGAAAGCTGACAACTCAAATCAGTATCCCGACGATCATTGGCATTGGCATGTTGACTCTGGCAGGCTCAATTCTGGGTGGCTTTCTGGGTAACGGCGAAACTTCTCAACGAAATGCAGCGGCAAATAATCCGTCCGAGGAAGTCGAGCAAGAAGGCCAGGTCTACTCCTGGAAACTGGTCGATGTTGACGGTCAACCGATTGTCGGTGCCACCGTCCGCGTGGAACAAATCTCAACATTGATTTCAGGAAACCAAGTCGAGGATGATTCGCCGGGGATCGTGCTGCATTCCGACGAAGAGGGTCGAATCGAGATGGATGCCGACAAACAGATGCAGACGGCCTACGTTTTCATCGTCAGCGAACACACCGCGATCAGATACGCCAACTTGATTCTGCTAGACCGAGACAGATATCAAGCTCTTCATGAGAGAGAATGGGAATCTGATGACTACAACCATATCGCGGGCGATTCCATTCTGTGCGATCCCGCCATGTCCGTTTCGGGGATCGTTCGGGACTCAGAAACTGGCCAGCCTATGCCCGGTGTGATCGTCAAGTGCGGCAAGGTTTTTAACCACGTACCACAAGCAGTGACCGACGAAAACGGTGCCTACCGTATTGGCAATTTGCCGTTGGCGAATCAACTTTGGCTTCGACTTCATCCGAATGAAAACCAACCGTATTTGAAACGTGATTTCGTGAGCATGGTTGAAAGTCGGGAGGAACATAAGGTCGACATCGAACTGCATCGCGGCATCTGGATCGAAGGCAAGGTGACCGATCAGGAAACTGGTCAGCCAGTACCCGACGCCTACGTTTACCATTTCCCGCGAGCCGACAATCCACACGTTGCCGACTATCCCGAGTACGACGGCAGGTTCAAAAGTCCGCTTGTGAACAAACACTATCAAACCGATGCCGAAGGTCGCTATCGCATGGTTGGCATTCCGGGCCCCGCCGTGATGGGAGTTGCCGCTGGCGGATACGCACTGGGCATCGATGCGGAAACGGAAGCCGCCGACCGGGAACTCGCCATGACGTACAACAGCAACATCGAGGAAAATTTGCATCGTTTTGCTGACGTGGATTTCTCCGACCCGACTGCTGCCGATGGCTCGTCAGCTGCATCCATCGATTTCCAACTGGTTCCCGGTCAGTCGGTCGATATCAAAATGATTGACCCGCAAGGTCAACCGATCGGCGATGTTCATGTCACCCAATCAGGATTGCCAGGCACCAATTGGATGGGCCTGGGAGTTTTGGTCAACGAGTCCGAATTCTCTGCCAGAAACTTCTCCGCTGGCAGTAACCGTATTCTCAAGTTCGTATCTCAGGATCGCAAGCTTGGCATCGTCAGAGAGATTGGAATCGTCGATGACCAGACAACCGAGACGATTCAATTGCAACCATTCGCAACGGTCAAGTGTCGTCTGGTCGACAACAATGGAGATCCTGTAACCGGAACAACTTACTTCGAATTTGATTCTCCACGGCAATCCTTGCCAGCGCGTTTGCCCAGTGTTGATCGAGCTGGAAACATGAACTTTGGAAATGACGGCGTTGATGGCAACTTCGTCTATGAAGAAATCGTGGGCGGAACCAGCTACGCGTTGAGATTCCAGCGTACTGAAGCAACTTTCCCTGTGTTTCTGAATAGCGACCTTGCCGTTGAACCGGGCGAAGTGATTGATTTGGGCACGATCAACATCGATAGTCGGGTTCGACCGGAACCGATCCGCTCCAGTGCGTTGCATGCTGCCAGCGATACAGAAGAAGAAACCGTTTTGTCAGGTACTGTTGTTGATTCCGAGGGCCAGGCAGTTGCCGGTGCTCGAGTCTTTTTGAAAGACCACGAAACGATGACTCGTAGCGATGGTGCCTTCCAGCTAACGGTTCCGTTGTTGGTTGCGAATGAAGAAGTAATGCCACCACCCCGATTAACGGTCGCCAAAGACGGTTTCGCAAACCAATCTTACGGGATCGATCTGGAGAATCCGGACGATCATCGATTGGAACTAAAGTCGGAGGCTCGCCCGATTCACGGCCGCCTGGTCGACCCGGAGGGACTTCCGATTGCTGGAGCCAACATCGAGGCGTACCTGTTTAGTGCTCCCGAAAACATGGATGAGTATCTCACGATCGCCCGGCGACCCGAAACATCGCTCTACGAATTGGACTCGCGGGATATCAGTCGTGACGTTCTCACCATTCCAGTTTTCGAATCGGTCGTGTCGAATGACAAAGGTGAATTCACGATCTCCGGGACACCACCCAATGTCGTCGTCAGTTTGAAAATATTGGGTCCACAAATCGCCTTGACGCAACCGATGGTCGCAACGACGGAAATCGCCAACTCAGAATCTGAAACGATTACGGTTTATCGTCACTCTGGTATGGCGGCCGAGTCACTTGGCCTGGTAGAGATTCATGGATATCAACCGGCGATTGTTTGCGAACCGACCCAGATCATTGAAGGAATTGTCGTCGACAAAGCCACTGGCCAACCGTTGGAAAACGTTGAAATCTACAGTGACAAGTTCGCCGGTGTCGAACTGAGTAGCGACCGTTCCCTGAATACTGTTACCGACAAAAGCGGACGTTTTCGATTGACTGGCATGCCGGTCGGGCACGGAAACGAGATCACGGCCTTTCCAGATATTGATGCCCCGAGCGCGCTACCCTAGTTGCCTCGTGATTTGACGGTCCCCGCAGGTACCAGTCTGGAACCGGTAGAACTTCGTATCGAACTGACACGCGGTGTTTGGGTGGAAGGTCAGATAGTCGACCGCGACACGGGCAAGCCTTTGTCCGGAGCTCGCGCAAGCTACAAACCTTACAACGAAAACGAATCTGCTCGCGAGAACTATCCCGATGAGGAGATTCCCCAGCGTCGAGTTAACGGTACGGTTGAAACAGAGTCCGATGGTAAATTTCGTCTGGTTGCCCTTCCCGGCAAGGGACTGCTGGATGTTTGGATGGTTAAAGACAATTTCTATCCGCCAGGCCAGGGCTGGGACGACATTGCAGATGAGTACAAGAACGAACGCGGCGAAATTCTGGCTCGCGGGTCTTTCCCCTCCAGCCGCGAACACCCGACTGCGATGACCCAAATCGATGTCGATGAATTCAATGACATCGCAGACTTACAAATCGAATTGGACGCCGGGAAAAGTATCACCGTGAAAATGGTTGACCCGGACGGCCAGCCTCTGAAAGACGTGTTTGTACAGAGAGCTCGCTCGAATATTGACAACCACTACACTAGCAAGGAATCTCAATTCCAGGCTCTCGGTTTTCTGGAAGGACAATCACGAACTTTGTTGTTCTATCACAAGGACCGAAAACTTGGCTGGATCCAGACGGTGCGATTCGACGAAGTCTCGCCGGTAACCGTCACTCTTCAACCCAACTCAATTGTTCGCGGAAAACTTGTCGACGCCAATGGCGATCCGGTTGTCAACGCTCGATTGCGATTCGATATCAAGAATCGCGCGGGCATGTTTCTGCAGAGCCTGCCTTTCACCGCCGTCACCGACGAAAACGGCGACTTCGAACAAATCGCCATGCCTGGTGAATTCATTGTTTCCGTTGAATCAACCAACGCGTTTTATTCTCTCTATCGAAGCCTTGAAGTTCCATCTGGAAAAACGATTGAACTTGGATCTTTGGACGTTGTCGCGATGACGGCTCAGGTGCAAAAAGAGATTGAGGAAGCGAACCTGAAATCCGAGACAGACCAGGAAGGCGAGGAATCCGACTCGAATGATCAGGCCAGCACCGAACGTTCGAAGGCGCCGGAGGCAACCGGGGACTTGTCTGAAACGGACGACGTACTGATCCAGGGAATCGTCGTCGACCTATTCGACAAACCGGTGCCGGGGGCACGTGTCACCAGTTTTCATCAAACGGAATGTCTGTCAAATACTGACGGTTCTTTCTCGATTTCCGTTCCTCGCGAGAAATGGGCAACTGCATCCCGCGGTATTTCCTTGCAAGTCGAAAAAACGGGATACGGCAGGAGCTCTACGACCGTCGACACGAACAATGCAAACAATGTTCGAATGACGCTTGTCAATGATGATCGACCGATCGAAGGTCAACTGGTCGACACCGAGGGTCGTCCGGTTGTGGGTGCAACGATCAAGGTCGAAGTGTTGCAGGACTTTGGAGCTGGCGTGCTGGAGAAGTATCTGACCTCGGCCAGCGAAACGGGGATCGTCGAAAACCTGCCTCGAGGCGAAAGGGTTCCAGTAAAACAAAAGCTCGAGATCAAGGCGGGCGAGAAAATCCGGACTGCGCAGGAAGTCAGTGTTCTTTCTGGCGACGATGGAAAGTTTCTGATCCGTGATTTGGGCCGTGGTCGCCTGGCGACACTCAAGATAACCGGTCCGGGAATCGCGATCCGTAAAGCGCTCGTTGCAACGACGGAACTTGGCGATCACCGAATCACCGAACCGGAATACAACCAATTGCAAGACGGGATCGTTTACGATCGACAAGCGGTTCTGATATGCGAGCCCTCACAGCCAATCGAGGGAGTCGTCGTTGATCGCGATACGGGTAAACCATTACCAGGCTTTTCAGTCACCAGCTACGGATTCCTGAACGACGGGCGCAGCAGCATGGTTGGAATGACTGACCTGAAGACGACGACTGACGAGCAGGGTCGCTTTGCATTGGACGGAATGCCAAAAGGAAAAGGCAACTCGATAATCGTAACGGCCCCCACCCAGGGAGAATACGCCCAACCTTACATCACACAAGTGATCGATTTACCGGATGCTCCTGGTATCGAACCTGTAACGATCGAAGCTGGAATTCAAAAAGGGATCTGGATTACTGGCCAGGTTACTAACAAAGAGTCCGGCGAACCCGTTGCCGAAGCTTGCATTCAGTACATGCCATTCACAGACAATGAATTCGCCACTGAGTTGGATCGGCAGCATCAACAGCTAATGAACGATTACTACGGCTCGCGTACTGACGACCAAGGTCGGTACCGTTTCGTTGCCATTCCCGGCCCGGCAGCATTAGGCGTGTGGGTCGTTCGGGACTCTACGTATCCTGTTGGACAAGGTTGGGACCAGGTACCCGAGTCGCGAAAAGATGGGCAATCTTTCAAGCCCGGTTTGTTCCAGCGAATTGACAATCGCGTTTGTGCGGTCGCCGTGATCGATCCGAACAACGAGGGACTTCAAAAAGACTTTCAATTGACCAAAGGCAAGACCTTGCGTTTCAAGATGGTCGACGCGAAAGGAGAATCACTTTCCGGGTGCCGTGCGCGATTCGTTCCAACGCTCGTGGTTTTCGGAAACGAACAGGTGAATGATGCTGAGTTTGAAATGGATGGGTTTATTCCTGGAAAACCGCGTCTGGTGTTTTTCAAACATACTGAAAAACAATTGGCCGCGCTTGTGAGAGTCGATGCCACTGATCCGGAAATGGTAACGGTCACTTTGCGGAAAAAAGGATCCATGAAGGCAACCTTGGTCAATGAAAGAGGTGATCCAGTCGAAGGTGTCAAGATCTCGATTAATCGAGTGTCCGAGAACGGGGCCCTCTTGCCAGGAACGGTTCCGTTCGACGGTGATAGTGGATCGGATCCGTCTGGTGTTTTCTCAAGAGCACTGTATCCGGGCGAATACACCGGTTACATCCAGACACATGGCAACTACGCCGTCGTACCAAAATTCGAAGTCAAACCTGGCGAAACCCTTGATTTGGGTTCAATTGATATCACGAAAAAGACAGGAGGATTTCGAATGGCTCCGACGCCAACTCCGCAAAATGACAAAAAAGACGACGAAGAAACCGATCGTTAGTCCTCACCCGGAAACACAGAAATGAATTGGCAAGAATACAAACCGGGATCAAACGAACCGTGGAATCTGCAACGTGTCTGGACGCTGCATCGCAGATTCGGGTTTGC
>CAZPOL010000070.1:0-23032 GCA_964588195.1 uncultured Pirellulaceae bacterium
ACTTCGATCAAGATGAAAGTTGTGCCGCAACGCGCCGGAAGTATCGGCAGCACGGCTCACGTAACATTTGGCACCGCAGCGACCGCCAAGACCGTTTGCACTCAACCAAAACTTTCTATCCGGCACGAAGCACCGCAGAGCGTCTTGCTGGGCCAAAATCTGGTCATGAACATTATTGTTGAAAACAAAGGGAACGGGGCAGCCGAAAACGTCGTGCTGCAAGAGGACGTACCTGAAGGCCTGGAGTTTGCCGGTGGGCAGAAAGAATTGGAATACGCGATCGGCACCTTGCCAGCTGGTCAATCGCGACAAGTGAGTTTGCCACTGCGGGCCGCCAAAGTGGGCCAGGCACGAAACGTTTTGGTTGCTCATGGAGAAGGCGACCTGCGTGCCGATGATACGATCGATATTCGAGTCATCGCGCCACAGTTGACACTGCGTGCGGAAGGCCCGAACCGAAAGTTCCTGAACCGACAAGCGAAACATACGGTCAGCATTGGAAATCAAGGTTCCGCGGCGGCCACCAACGTCCAGATGGTCGCGCGGTTGCCACGTGGCTTGCAATTCGTTTCCACGGACAGTGGTGGCGAGTACGATCGAGCGAATCACGCAGTCGTCTGGCGACTTGCCAAACTTGACCCGCAACGAACAGGTACCGTCGAACTAACCACCGTGCCCGTCGCTGTCGGCCAGCATGACATCGACTTTTCGGTTGCCGCCGACTTGAACCAGCGGCAGCAAACGAAACAAACACTGGCCGTGCAACAACTTTCTGAGCTGTTCTTTGACATCGACGATACAGCGGATGCCATCGAAGTCGGAACGGATACCACGTATCGAGTCCGCGTCGTAAACCAGGGACAGATTCCAGCCCGCAACGTTCAGATTCAAGTCCAGTTCGCACCGGCGATCAAACCAACATCGGTTGAAGGCGGAGTTCGCAATCGGATTCAGAGTCAAACCGTTGTGTTGGACCCGATCCCGTCCATGCAACCTGGCCAGGAAGTCTCCTTTGTTGTGACGGCTAACGCTTTACAACCAGGTGAACATCGAACGGTGGTCAGTGTTCGCAGTGACGATCGTGACATCGCCGTTTCCAAAGAAGAGAGTACTCACGTGTACTCGGACCGGTAACTTACAACATGTCTACGGCGTCGTTCTGACGCTGTACCATTTTGGCATACATCCCGTTGCGGTCGAGCAACTGCTCGTGCGTGCCTCGTTCAGCAATCCTGCCATCATCGATCACGACAATCATATCGGCATGCGTGATTGTAGAAAGTCGATGGGCAATGATGAACGTCGTGCGACCTTTCAGCAACTCAGTCATCGATTGTTGAATCAGTTGCTCACTTTCGGTATCCAGGTTACTGGTCGCTTCGTCAAGGATCAGAATTTGCGGATCTGCTAACAGCGCGCGAGCAATCGACAACCGCTGTCGCTGGCCGCCCGATAGTTTCACGCCTCGCTCTCCGATAATCGAATCGTAGCCATCTGGTAAATCCACAATGAACTCGTGGGCATTAGCCCGCTGTGCGGCCTGTTTGACTTGTTCCAAACTGGCATCGCGGCTGGCGTACGCGATGTTCTCAAATACGGTGCCGTCGAACAGAAAGACTTCCTGTTGGACGACGGCCAGCAATTCACGATAGGAATCCAGCCGATAGTCTCTCAGGTCCGTTTGGTTCAGGATGATTCGCCCGCGAGTCGGGTCGTAGAAGCGAGCCACCAGATCCGTGATCGTCGTCTTCCCTGCCCCGCTGCGACCGACCAAAGCCACCACGCTGCCACCAGGCACCGTCAGGTCAAAGTCGTGCAACACAAAATTCTCATCGTCATAAGCGAAAGACAAATGATCGAACCGGATCTCGGCGATCTGGTCAGGTGCTGCGACGGCGTTGGGGCGATCCGGTTTGTCGACCTCAGTCTCCAGGATTTCAAACACCCGCTCCATCGCCGCCATCGATCGCTGCAATTCCGACATCGATTCAACAATCTGCCAAACCGGATTCAGCAACATAAATGTGTAGATTTTGAAGGCTGAAATGTCTCCGATCGTCGCCTCGTCGTAAATGAACCAGTAACCACCCGCCCAAATAATCACGACGCTGATCATCGCCATCAGGAATCCCCAACTGCTCCACAGAATGATCTCACGCTTTCTTGCATACATTCTCATGCGAGTGATCGCGTGATGCCCAACCGTGTATTCCTGCTCCTCTTTGTGCTCGCCAGAAAAGACACGCACGGCACGGATTCCCTGAAAAGCCTCACCGACACGACCATCCACGTAAGAAACGTCTTTGCGAATAGCTCGATAGACCGGTCTGATTCTTCGAATGGCAATCATGCTGATCACCATGATCGGTGGGATCACCGCCAACGCAGTCAAAGCCAGTTTCCAGTTGATCACGAACAAGATGACCATCGCTATCAACAAACGGACCACCGCCACGCCGGGCGATATCACCGCCATCTGCAGTAAACCAGTCGTGGTATTAATGTCATCTGTCAATCGAGAGATGATGCCGCCCGTTTTCATGTCCGACAACTTGTTCAACGACAATCGCAACATGCGATCGAACAGAGCACGGCGAAGCGTCAGAATCACGCGAACATTCAGTAGCCGCTGATTCCAGTTCCGCCATACACCCAATAGTTGGCCGACCACCACAACGGCCAGATAGATTAACGCGATACCGTGCAATTGACGGACTTTGGATTCAGTCGACCCTTCCTGCAATAACACGTTGTCGATAATGTGTCGCAGAAAAAGCGGTTGAATCAATTCCAGCGCAGAAACGACCAGGGCCAGCCCCAACAACAATCCGACCATCTTGCGATGCGGCCACAATTCATGGACGTACTTGCGAAGGTAACCACGCCGTTTTTGTTTTCGCTGCGGATCCAGCTTACGCTTGCCTGACGATGAACCTTCATCCCGATCCGGATCGTTGGAATCACCTTGTTGCGGCAAACTCTCCAGGTTGTTTTTGTCTTGATCTTCCGAGTAGTAACCGCTGCGAAACTTCCTTAGAAATTCAGCGAATCGTTCACGGGATGTGCGGGGACGAGCGGGCATATGCGAGTCGTATCCTGGGCGGGAATGAAGGTGGGTTCGAGAATTGGGATGAGGTCGAAAAGTCGTGTTTGACCGATGCCGAAGGCGAAGGCCAACGGCATATTGGAAACAGCAATGATTTGCGAATCAGCGATCAAGGCAAGCGCCGTCTTCCCGGGCATCGGGAATCGCCAGCCGAACGCACTCGTCGCCCCAATTGGACAACTCGTTGCCTCACCTTTGCCTCACCTTTGCCTTACTGATGTCTTTACGTTACTGAAGGAGGCCATCAAAGAATTGAAAGACATCACTCAAGGCGACCTGAACAATTCCCATGTGTTCGGTATTCGAGTACTCATGATAGTCGCACGGGATCGACTGCGACTTGAGCGATTCGCTAAGTGACTGGGCACCCCGCTTTCCGAAATCATGGCTACCTGCGGCTACAAAGAATGCTGGAGCTCCTTCAGCGGCCAACCTTATGCGTCGTCCACCTCCCAAGGCCGCGACACCAGGACTCTGCATAGTATCCGAAGCCGCAAACTCAGCGGCCACCTGGTTGGCGTAGGCAGCACCCATCGAATGCCCAACCACAAACACGGCATTTTTGTCGATCGGAAATTGTTCGGACAACTGCTCAATGATCTCGGGCAAACCGAGTCCCACTCCGCCCAGCCCGATTCGCGGCGACACCAGGATCCAACCTCGTTGTTCACAGAGTTTGACGACCTTTCCATCACCGTAGCCGTCGAAAAACATGTTCTCGCTGCCGCCTGCGCCATGCAAAGCGATGACCACTGGCCGCTCGCGTTTGGACCTCTCTGCCGCCTGCTCAGGTTCCTCGAACACGGCATCCGGAACAAACAATCGCACCACGGCCTTCTTCCGTTTTTCGCCTGCGATCGTCACCGCCTGACCTGGCAAAATCTTTTGTCCCGATCGAGTTGCCAGACTTGTCTCATATAACCAATTCGGTTGTTCCATATTGTCGCTCAACGCCTCCAGGCGACGTAATTCCAGGCAAGCCAAAAAATCCGTCTCCAAATCACTTGATTTAGCCCATCGGCGTAACAGATAAATTCGATCCTTGAGCGTTGCGATCGCGCTGGCGTCAAAGTCTGTACCAGCATCCGCTTGTTGCCTTAACGATTTTCGCTTCGCTTCCAACGCCTCCATTCGCTGTTCGAATCGCAGCAACCGGGAACAGACAACACGGCCGACTGGAAACAAGTTATCTCCGCTCTGGACAGAAACCCGAATTGCATAGTCACCGGGCTCGGCGGCCAGGCCGGGAAGTTTCAATTCAGTTTGGCTCAATTGAAACTCACCTACCCGCTTCACACCGGAATCAACGTCGGCAAGAGTCAACGATTCCAGATCGCAAACGAATTTTCCATTCGCTGGCATCGCGAATTCGCCTGGATAGTACTCCGATATTTGCAGCGTGACCGTTCCCGATTCATCCAACAGATGGTTGGCCGCTCGGACTTGTCGAGAAGCCACCCACTCGGCCGTCGCCCTCTGTTCTGCTGGCCACAGCTTGATCCAGGCCTGATCCAAACCTTGCGCCGCGTCCTGCATTTGCATGCCAAAGAAACTGCTGACGGCTCCACTCATTGATTCCAGTACCAGTTTGCGCCCGCCATCGTCCAAATGGTTTTCGAATCGGGCTTCGAATCTTCGCAGCCGGCTGCCAAGTTCATAGCGAATCGACGATTGCGCCACCAGGTTGTCGGCATGCAGGATAACAAAAATCAATGCCAGCAACGCAGCAACGGCTAACGTCCGCCGCGCCGATTGATTGGACCGTCGCGTTTGCATCATCACCGGGTCCAAATCGACTCTGGTCACGGGATCGAATTCGATTGATGTTTTTTTGTTCATAGCGGCATCATACCACAACGGCATGAACGAATTTGACATCGCAATAAAAAAGGCCAACAGCAAATGATTGCTGTTGGCCTTCGATTTTTATATTTGATCTTCTGATCGATTTTGATCAGGTAAGTCAATTTCTAGAAAGGGCTCGTCAGAATGATTGGACTGCCAAGGTTGTCGTCGTCATCATCGACTGCTGCAGCAATGATTCCAGCGATACCAAGCGGTAGCAAAAATCCACCGCCGCCGAATCCACCACCGAATCCGCCGCCACCGAAACCACCGCCGCCTCCAAAGAAGCCTTGGTCCGTCGAGCCATACAAGTTGCCACTATCGAAGTAGTTGTAGGGCATTTCGCCGAACGAATTGAATTCAGGTAGTGGCTCGTTGATCGCGTCGATGTACGACTGCTCTTCAACGTGGCTATTCAACCAGCCAATAGAATCAGGGTTGCAAAGGCATGCATCGAACACAACTGGTTCTCCGCCTGTACTCAACACACTCTCTTCTTGTCGGTTGGTGATGTTGCGGAACAATGGGCTGTATTGACTATTGCGAGCGGTTTCTTCCAGTTGAGCTTCAACGTTTGGTCCGCCGTTTGCCAAATCCAAACCGATGACCATCAGGCCATCATCGCCGATAGCAACCAGACCATAGGAACCAGCCGACAATCCTTCGAATTCGAAGACGCCGCTGTCATCCGCTTGTGTTTCAGCAAGCATGACACCTTCTTGAATGATCATGATGCGTGTGTTCTTGATTTGCACTGGACGACCAGTTCGGTGATGCAACTGGTGGATACGTCCAATCATTCGACCATCGTTCAGAATCGCAACCTGATGATTGCGGATCGTGGTCGCTGGAGTCGAATCGGCAGTCAGGTCACGAAGTCCCTCCCAGCCATACCACTCGGCGGGATCTGTCTTTTCCTGGCCAACATCGTATTCATCGTAGGTGACAAAATCGACTTCTGGAGCGTACTGTTGAATCATCTTGGCAACCAAACGGTTGTTTTCAACGCCTGTAATTGGCAGTGTCTGGATCGAGATTGGCATGTTGATTGCTTCGCCGTCATTTGCCACAGCGTTGAAGCTGTATGCAAAAATCGCATCCGATGAATAACCGATCGCAGTGTAAGGACCGGGTGATGCCGATTCAATTCGGAAGCTGCCATCGGCAGTCGTCATCGAACGCCCAACAACGAAACCGTCACGCAACAGGTGAACAGTCAGTGGGCTGCCAATACCGACAATCTGGCCATCGATACCGTTGAACTCATTCAACATGATCCAGTTGGCACGTAGTGTTTGGCCGATTCGGTCGCCATTGGCTCCCAGTCCGGCTTCTTGCCAACCGACCAGTCTCTTGTTGACCATTCTTGTGGCAGGTTTGGCATCTTCTGGTACTTGCACTGTTGCCTGGTCGTCATTCAAGTCCTGAGCATGAATCGACATGGCGCCGATCATTGGCAGCATCAGCGCGATCGCCAGGGTTAGAGGGAGTTTGATAAGCTTCATAGTTTCTTCTCAACGACAAAAGGGATTTTGTTGATTTCCATTCACCAGGGTCGAGTCACCCGACTCGATACGACGCGGCTACCTTGGACCATATCTCTTGTACACGGCGCTTCAATTTATTAATCGTGCGATGTACCTGGATTTCCACAGGTGTCTGTCACAAGGTTGGAATGTTTGGCTTGTGCCTGGCGAATCGGCATAGCTAAAGAAAAATGAGGGATTGCAACCGCGCTGACCACACTGGCGTGAAACACAGTTACAATCGGTACAACCTGCACACACATTCCCTCCAGACCTCGGGCTTTCGGTATGCCCTAACGTGATAGAAGACAGATTGCCCGCAAAATACCGGGGCAGTGTTGAGCGAAAGCTGTTGAATCCCAAACACATCGGATTACGTAGCCACCGATGGTACCGTTCGCCAATTCACGTTCTTGAATATTCACGCAAAGACTTTCGCGCGCAACCAACCAAGTGCCGTTTCGAAAAAAAACGTGGCTGCCGGTCGCAAAATGAATCACTGCGTAAGACGCGATTCCAGTTCGGATAAACGACGTTCCAATTCTGCGACCCGTTTCTCCAGGGCACTTTCCTGACCGCCATCGGCTGGACTCTTCACGGTCTGGCCAGAAACAGCCGCAGGTTCACGAATCGTTGCAGCCGGCGGTACCGCTGCAACCGGTTGCTCGCCTTCCAGAAACAAACCGTGAGTCACCGTTTGGCCTCGACCGGGCGGTGTAAGTTCAACCAGCAGACGTTTTTGTTTCAGCGATGCCAGAATCGGTTTCAACTCGGACATCCCGGCGATCGGTTCCATCCGCGCGGCGCGTGCTCGTAGTTCCCCAACCGTTTGTTGACCACGCAACATCAACTCCGTCATCACGGCCAGTTCAAACTGGTCGACGCCCAACCAGTCGTAGGCCAGGTGGCGATATTTTTCAGCTCGACCGTCGCCCTGAATTTCTGCGACCGCACCCATTTCCCGTAACTCGTCAAGCGTCGCCATCACATCATCGGCAGCTAAATCCATTTTAGGACTTCGATTGCTCTTTTGATTGCTGGCTGTCTTGATCGCGTTGACGGTTAGCGGGTACGCATCCGGCGTCGTCTTGGCTTTTTCGACCAACACACCCAACACTCGACGCTGCATCTCATCCAGTGGACGCCAATTGGGGCCCTCGGATTCATTGGTCGACTGAACTTCATTCATCAGAATACTCCGGAAAGCTGAAGCAGCGATCTTGCCAAAAGGAAAAACGCCTGTGGCCGATCGCCATAATCGACTAGTCTAAAGCCAACGAAACGTTCGATTCAAGCACCGGAAATGAAACCACAACAAATCAAACGAATTCGTCGAGTCATCAGCGGGCAGGCAACGGACGTGCCTGCGCGTTTTGTCCGCTCCGGCCTGCGCACCCTGGAACCGGTGTATCGCACCATTACCAGGATTCGCAATCGTTCTTTTGATCGAAAATCAGGACGTACCACACGTGTCAGCGTCCCCGTGGTGTCGATTGGAAATCTGACCACCGGCGGCACTGGCAAAACGCCCTTGGTCTGCTGGACGGTGCAACAGTTATTGGATGCCGGGCAACAGCCGGCGATTGTCAGTCGCGGCTACGGCAGCAAGGATGGGCAACCCAACGATGAGTTCCTTGAATTGAAACTGCGGTTGCCCGACACGCCACACATTCAGAATCCGGATCGGATCGCTGCCGCCAGAGTCGCGATCCAACAACACCATGCAAATGTGATCGTATTGGACGACGGATTTCAACATCGTCGTATCGGTCGCGACCTGGACATCGTCTTGATTGATGCTACGTGTCCGTTTGGTTTTGGCCACCTGCTGCCTCGCGGATTGATGCGCGAACCGGTCGAGTCACTGAAGCGTGCCGACGTAGTCGTAATTACGCGAGTCGACCAGGTCGGCGAAGATCAAGTGGCGCAGATCAAGTCGCAAGTCGCTGACTGGATTCCTCAAGACAAAATTGCTTGCGTTCGTTTTGTACCCGGTGGCTGGATCGATTGCGATGGAAATACAACCGGCTTGTCTAACGATCTGCGAGTCGTTGCATTTTGCGGGATTGGTAATCCGGATGGTTTTCGAAGAACACTAAATGACTCTTCCATTCAGGTCATAGAATTCAAAGCATTCAACGACCACCATGACTATCGTCAAAGCGAGCTGGATCAGTTGCAAACCCTTGCCACGGAATGCCAGGCGGACGCTCTGGTTTGCACCGTGAAGGATCTGGTCAAGGTCCGCAGTTTGAATCGAGGCAACCTGCCAGTGCTGGCCTTAAGCATCCAAACGGAATTCGATTCGGGACAAGAGGCCATTGCTCGCCTGCTAAGTCAAGCAACACAAACCACCGAACCGATCGAGAGAAGCATTTAGGCCATCTGTGCGATGTTCGGTGACCGTTTTTGGACGCCGAAGTTGCCACACAACTCGAGCCGAATCTCTTGCGGCTTTTTGCGTTCTTTGCGGCCAAAAATTTCCATGGCGTTCATTTCGCTACCCGGATTAGGTTGCCGCAAAGAAACGCAAAATCCGCAAAAAGCAGGATACGTTAGCTGGCATCTGATTCGACGTTCAGTTTCCACGAGACACCGAAGCGATCAACAACGATACCGTACCACGAAGTGAATTTCGATTTGGCGAATGGAATGACAACTTGTCCTTGGTCGGCCAATGCAGCGAAAGCACGTTTGGCCGACTCTACCGATTCCATCTGCAAGAGGAGAGAGAATCCAGCGAACGTTGGTTTGGATTCGGAATCTTCATACCCAACATCGCTAGCCTTGATGACGGTGTCCATGATGCGGAAAGTCGCATGGAAGATCAGGTCCTCCATGCCGGGTTTTGTGTGAGACTGATCTGGTGAATCGCGAAATCGCATCAGAAAAAGAATCTCGGCACCCAAGGCGTCTTGATAGTGATTCAGTGCAGCCTCGGTTTGTCCCACAAGACTCAGGGTTGTTATGACTGGCATAGATTGATTGACGTCGGCTAAAGGAATTTTTCACGACACCGACACAGTCGATGCGAAGGTCGATTGAATTGGTTGCAATCGTATAGCAGGAACGAGACCATCACCACATCGCAAGGAATGCCCGGACGGCCGCAGCGTAGAATCATGCAGGACATCGCGAATCTCGATGCTTGAGGCCCAGAAGAGTTTGTCGCTTTGCAGCCACCGGGAAAACCTGCTGTTTTGAATGAATCCCGCTATTTCCTGAACTCAATTCATTCTGAAAATTTCTATTTCGTGGGTAAGTCTGTCACAATTGGGGTACTAACTACACGTATTCCCATGACATCCGATGTTTTTGAAACCCGAAACCTTGAACCCGGCCATCGCTGATGACGCTCCGCAATCTGTTGATCAGGCTGCAATCCAATGTGAGACGCTGCTGGCGAGACTCAAGGATCGCGATCCCGATGCGTTTGATGAAATGGTGATGCAAAAAGCACCGGAACTTCAGCGACTGGTTTCCCGGTTGTTGGGTTGGGATTCCGCTTGCGAAGACGTGGTACAAGAGGTCTTTGTAACGGCGTGGGAAAAAATTGATCGTTTTCGTGGTGAATCCAGTATCAACACCTGGCTGTACTCGATTGCGATAAATCAATGTCGGAAAGTTCGTCGCAAACGTGGGCGCTGGAGGAAGACTTTCCAGCGACTCTGCGAACGGCAACTTGCGAACACACAGGTTATTGACCTTGAGCAAAAAACGGATCCAACGGTTGCCGCAATTCACAAGGCGGTTAACGAATTAAATCAACGAGATCGAGAAGTCATCGTGCTGTGCAGCCTGGAAGGAAAAACAATTGACGAGGCCGGAACACTGTTAGGCATACGGAAAAATACGCTGGAGGTTCGATTGCATCGCGCCCGCAAGCGATTGAAACAGCTCCTCAAAACCTCCATTGAGGACCAACAAAAATCATGAAGAATCAAGAAATAAAACACGGCAACCAACTGGATCAATTGCTGGACGAAAGTCTTCAGCAGGCCGATCGCCATCTGTTGCCAGAAGCTTGCCACCCTGCTGGCAACGTCATTCGCCGACGAGCGACCCAACAATGGGCGGCTCGCAAACAGCGACGCCGCGCAATGAACGCGGCTCTGCTTGCCATGTGCTTGCTGGTCGGCTGGGGTCTGCTAATGCCAGATAAGCAAGACGTCGAAGTGGCAAGTGTCGTGACTGAGCCCAATCCGGAGCAACTACTGGCGGATTTGCGAAGACAACTCCTGGCAAATGACAAACAACTGGACGAGCTACGATCGAACGCCGCAGCAACCCGTCAGGAATTCCAGTTGGCTCGATTCGCACAATCTGCAGACTCCGCACTTCAGTCTTATCGAAGAAACCGTACGGCATGGCTTAGCCTGGAAAACTTTGTGGAATTCCATGACCGCTCAACGGAGCTTGCCGAATCGGACTGTTGGCAATTCCAGTTGTTGGCCAGCCACTTTTCGGACACACAAGCGGGCCAAGTCGCCAAAACCATCTTGAAGACAAATCGTATTCCCGAGTCACTCGGTCTCTGATTAAGTACCATCATCTGAAAGGCAAATGAAATGATAAAACACAGACCTGTTAAGACAGCAATCTTCTGCCTGGCAATCGTCACATTGTTGGGATCGGTCAACACTTGCAAAATTGCCAGTGGACAGGATCTTGTTGAGCAGATCGAACGAAATGGTCCTTCCCTGGAACTGTTCAAAGCACAAGCCATTGATACGGCTGTCGAAACCTGGAAGTGGAAAGTAAGACTCTCCGAACGCCAACAAGAATTGATCGCGAAGGAACAGGCCAGATGGCAAGGGAAACTTGGTCAAACGGCAGCCCAGGCAACACAGCTTCGCAAGGCTTTGGGCGACGCAGGAATCAACTACCCGGTACAGTCTGAAACGCTCGAATCGCTGGACGCCCAAATCAACAACTTAAAGGCCGAGATCACCGCTCGCTCGTACCAATTGCAAGAGTTGACAATAACAACAGAGGCCATGTTGAAGGAAAACGAATTTGAATTGAAAACTGCCCAATTGGAGCGGTCGCTGCTGAGAGAAAGAGCTAATCTATTGCAACGGGAACTGGCACAACTTACAAAACTCGAAAAAGAAGGCGTAACGACCAAGGCAAGTTTAGCCCAAGTTAAGAGCCAACAAATTGAATCCGAAATGCTGCTTGTGCAAAACACACAAGAGCTCAAAATGCTTACCGAAAAATCGAAAGACACCAACTCTACCTCGCTGGAATTGGTCTCCAAACAATTACGACAAGCGAAAATCGATCTGGAAAAGCTTGCCAAAAAAAAGGCGACGATTATGGAACAGGACGCAATGACCAAAAGCAAAAGGCTGGAGATGGAAACTGCATTCCTCATAGCGATGATCGAGAAAGCACAAACAGAACGATTCGAGCTAAGGCTGGAAAACTCTCGCTATGAAGCATTGATCGAGTTGGCCGCGGAATTGCGAGCAGAACACGAAGAGAAGCTCAAGAAAGGCGAAACCGATAACGAAAACAGTGATCAGGACGACTAACGAATTCGTGAAAAGAGTGAGGTTCGGGACTGGCTTGCTTCTCGCCGGAGTCTTTGCGTCGTATTCTTGCGGCCAAACTCTGGCGGAGCCCGGGTTCCTTTTACCGGCTGCCGTATTCCCTGAGACGTCTTGTAAACGGAACGTGGGTCAGTGAAGATTTCCGGGTCAATTCCACGGTCCACAAGTTAGCCAAGTCATCTACTTACTCTTCCCTTTTGCCGCCAGTGTGCTGTTTGCCTTCGGTGCTCTGTTTCTTAAACGAGCATCGGCGTCCGGTGTTTCTGCGTGGACTCAGATATTCCTTGCTAATCAACTGGCCGCGCTTCTATTCTCTTGCTTTCTGGCCCTGGGTGGAACATGGCCAGGGGCAAGCCAATTGTGGCAACCGGCGCTGATCGGGTTTTTGTACCTGATTGGACAGACATTTATTTTGACGGCGGTACGAGTCGGAGATGTCTCGGTCGCCACACCGGTTGCCAGCCTGAAGGTCGTCGTCGTAGCCGTCTTTCTTACCTTGATCGCCGGGACCTCACCACCGCCCGTGATTTGGCTGGCCGCTATGCTGGCTGCCGCTGGTGTGTTTCTGATCAACTACTTCGTGCCGCAAGCCGATCGCTCGAATGTCGTCCTGACGGCGTCATTGGCATTCGCCGCCGCCTGCACCTTTGCCTTGTTTGATGTTTGCGTGCAGATGTTTACCGAAGATTGGGGGACAGGCTACCTGGCGGCCACGTCGTACTGGTTCGTTGGCCTGTATTCGTTGATGTTGTTACCTTTGTGCGATCGCCCCAAGGCTTTGATTGGCCAGATGAAATGGCGAAGCTTGCTGTTCGGCAGTTGCCTGGTAGCCATTCAGGCTTCCTTTCTGGTGTATTCGATTTCCAGATTCGGAGACGCGGCAAGAGTCAACGTCGTCTACAGTTTGCGAGGCCTGTGGGGCGTCGTATTCGCCTGGATGTTTGCCCGCTACTTCGGCGGCAAAGAGCGTTCGGTGCCACAAAAAACGATGGTCCTGCGGTTGATCGGCGCGTGTTTGTTGGTCGTCTCCGTGATCATCACGATCATCGGCATGCAGGAAACGTAGCCGCTTTGCAATCTAACTACAATTCAATCGACGCCAGCAATGGCAAGCGTTCCCGTTCGGATTTAACAACACCGCCCGGAATCTCAATCGTGATAGCAAACATTTTAACCTGGGTAATCGGCAACCTGGAATCGATCGGTACGATCACCTGCCCTTGGGCATTAATGTCAAACACTCCGCCGTCGACTGGAAAATCATCGTTACGCTCGGTATCAAAAATCCAAAGTTGATACTGTTCAACCGATGGATCATTAACCTGCAGATTGTCGATGACCATGTAGCCTTCCTGGCGACTATCACTCCAAACGACCTGTCCCGTCGCCGATTGTGATGCCACGCTCTCTGTCGGATTGGTCCAATCAGCGACTCGCAAATCTGCCAAGCCGGCATTGCGAAGATTGGCCAATTTTTCCTGGATGGTCAATTCGACGACGACATCCGTTCCGTCCTGCGGTTCGGGTTTGTCGAAAAACCCGGTCGCGCTGGCCAACGCAAACATCAAACTGGCAGCCGTAACCAGCGACATCAGCTTTTCACGCGTCGTCCAGGCATAGCTCGACGTGGAAGATGTGTCTGAGGCGTTGGGCCGAACAGGTGATTGAGTCGAGTCCTGGGCAACCGAATCAGCTGCCGGATTCCCAACATACGAAGCGGCATCGTCGACAATCTTCGTTTTCAGCCGCTCAGAGAACCCTTCTGGCAAGACATCACCTGCCATCTGGTGCCATCCGGCATCCAGTGCGCCAACGGTTGACTCGAATCGATCGGTATCGGACAGATCGAATTCGCGTATCAACCGATCAAGCTCCAGCTGTTCGGCATCGTCGACACCATGGACGGCCGACATGACCAACAGGTCATCGCAATGTTCTCGTTTTTGTTCAGGAGATGTGGACATCAGACTGCACCTCCCTGGTTCATGACAATGGTTTGTTTTAGTTGTTCGCGGACTTTGACCAGTCCACGACGGATGTGAGTCTTGATCGTGCCAAGTGGCAAGTTCATTCGCTCGGCGATCTGCAAGTGAGTCAAGCCGCTGTAAATTGACAAGCGGATTGCCTCTTTTTGTGCTCCTGGAAGATCATCCAAAAATCGTATTGCCTCGGCTGCATCGTCGGACAGCTCGGCATTTCTGGCAGGATCATTCATGCTGGCCAGGTCTACGGAATCAACCGATTCAGCCGGCATCACCCGACTGGCGGTCTGGCGTTTTCGGTTGAGATCAATCAGTCGTCGTCGGGCAATCATCGAAACAAACGTCATCTCCGAACTCCTGGTCGCGTCGAAGCGACTTGCCGATTTCCACAATGAGATAAAAATCTCCTGCACGGCGTCTTCCGCATCCGCTTGCGAACTAGTGAATCGGCGCGCGAGCGACCAAACAAGTCCGCCGTACCGATTGACACAATCAGACACTGCGGACTTGTCGCCACTTGCGATTTTCGGAAGCAGGGATTCTGACACGCTTGTTTCAGTTTCCTTGCAGAATGAGTGAGTGTATAACCACATGAGGATTACAATTCCTCATGCTTACCTGGAGGGTGGCAGGATAACGCGATCAATCACGTGGATCACGCCATTGGAGCATTCAATATCAGTCGTGACAATGTTTGCACCGCCGATCGTCAAACCGATCCTGGCTTTCTGGCCTTGTAGTGTTTCGACTTCCAGAGCCTTCAACACATCGCCAGCCATAATCTTGCCGGAAACAACATGAAATTTCAAGACAGCCTGAAGTTGCTCTTTGTTTTCCGGCTTTAACAGGTTTTCAACCGTACCTTCGGGCAACGCCTTGAACGCCTCATCGGTCGGAGCGAATACGGTGAATGGACCTTCGCCTTGTAAAGCGCCAACCAGATCGGCTGCACCAAGAGCGGCGGCCAATGTTTTGAACGTTCCGGCTTCGACCGCGGTGGTCACAATGTCTTGCTGTTTCTGAACAACGGCGGCCGAAGTCAAATGAGTCGTGTGCGAGGTTGTCTGTTGAGTCTGCATTTGCGAAGCACATTGGCCCGAATGGCACTGAGCTTGAACGTTTGCGACCATCAATGCTGCGACGGCCAGGGCGATAGTTGTAATAGACTTTGACATTTTTAGTTTTCCAGTGGTTAGGGGTTGAGATCGTTGAGATCGTTGAGGTCGTTACCAATTCGATTCACTTCAAATGCCGTGGCCACGGTTTCAGTCTCGTGAATACACAAACCTATTCGCCACCTCTTGCTGACCGGATTCAGAAGTTTTTGGAATTCCAAAAATGGTACCGCTGCAATCAAATACGTTCACAGCTTGAACGATTTTGGAACACTGAAGAAACGAACAGGTCGGAACAAAGCAGGCGATGTTCGTTCAGTGCAGTTCGGTACAACCTGGCGAAAGAGACTACTGCCGATTCGATTCAGGATTCGTCAACCTGGACGAGCGAGTCCCTGGTTGAGGATCTTCGGCTGTCAATGCATCGGGTTGTTCATCCGGAAAGAACTCTTCCAGGAACTGAGGCCAATAGCCATTCAGAATTCGACGGCAGCGATCGATATTCTGTTTGTTGGTCAATTGAAAGCCTGCCAGTGCCAACAATTGAGTCAGCGAGCGGCTGTCCTGAGCGTCCAGCCATCGATCGAAAACGCGTACCTGGTCGATGTCTACCTGACCAATACCCATTAAATCAAAACCGACTTGCAGCGTCCCGGAATCCTGCAGCGGCAGATCATCGAAGTGCACCGCGAACTCTTGCCATTCATTGTTGATCTGACGTGTTTCACCACCGACCACACCGTACCGATAGTAAACCTGTGTGTGATCGTCGCCTTGAACCGAGATGCGCAGCGGAGGCTGCACCGTCGGATCGTCGGTTCGGACCATCACCGATATCGAAAGTCGACCGGTTACCGGTGCCGCAAATTCGTTACTGCGGATCCATGTTGGCGTGCCACGACTGACCATCGTCAAAGCTCGACTGCCTTCGCTGACACCATCTTGTTTAAGTGTAATCACGTCGGTCGCTCGATTATCAAAGGACCAGCCAAAACGTCGTGGCCCGTCGCCCGATTGCGTCACATCTTCAAAGCCGGGATTACTCAAGACATCAATCGGTTCCACCTGAGCAGCGCGGCTGACCCGAGTCAACAAGTTGTTCAATCGGTTCTGCAACTCATTCGTCGCTTCGTCCGGCAGATCTACTTGATAGTCGACGACATTAACCTTGCCGTCCAAATAGGCGGCTTGCAACGAGAACGGCTCCAATTCCACCGTCATGGTAGGCGTTTCTGAAGTCCCATCAAATGCGATCTCCATTCCGATCGATTGGATCAACGTATCATGACTGGAAAGCTGAATTTTCGTCGACAGTTTCCACGGCGTTGGGTTGACTACGTAGAACCAGTTCCGGTCTCCTGTGCTCGCCTGCCTGACAACCACTCCGGTCTTTGGCTGGGACGAGTCCGTCGCATTCACATCTGTGAATCGAACATCTGGCAAGCGAGTGAAAATTTCGACGAGCCCGGCAACGTGTTCCTCCTGACCAAAACCGGTCAGCCAACCACCTTCGACCAGCGTCTGACTGTCACTATCTGCAATGCTGCGAGCCAGCCGTTCCCGATTCCAGATTCCTGCCGGAGACAACGGTTGCAAACGCATTAAAGGTTGTTGTTGTGGCTGGCCAAACAATTTCTTTTGTCGCAGTTGTTCGAATTCGGCCCATGAATAGCGATGTGAAAAAAGCTTTCCCGAGTTAGCGAATTCGTTGAACACTCTTGATCCATCGGCGGTTTGGTTCAGCTGAATATTCAGCCGGTTGTCCGACAGAGACTGTTCCGGCGCCAATTCGCTTGGCTGCAGGAATACCATGTTCGCATCCTTGGCTACTCGCTTATGCGGAAAACCAATCCGGGACATCGCTTCATTCATGTCGCTGCTTCGACGTAGTGAGGGCGCCAGCGCAGAGAACGCGTCTTGCGTTTCAAACATATCGCTGCCCAACAGATAAATCCGCTCTGCTGGCGGACCGCTGCGTTGCAATTCATCCAGCCAATTCGCCGTTTGCGACTGGCGCCACGCCAGCCAGTTCACACGTCCCTGACCATCCAGCAGTTGCGCCAGCCAGTCAGAATCTGATTCGATGTTAGTTCCAGTGTCCTGCAAGAATCTTCTCAAAGTCGTCCGATCGACTCCCCAAGCCTGTCCAGGAATCACTTGCAAAGCGTCCTTCGAATACAAAAACCCTACGCCGCCGAGTCGTTTGAATGAATCACGACCACGGTATCGCTCAAGGAATTCCTGAACAACATCCAGGTGAGCTTGTTGTACTCGTGGGTCCAGTGGGTTGTAAATCGAGACTGGATTCGATTGGCGCTCCAGGTCAGGCAAACGCGAATTGCCTTGCGCGTCGAGCAACAGGATCCCCTCAGCTTCCGGTGAACCAGTCAGCCGTTGAGTTTCCAGTTCCCGGATTGGCGAATTGAAATGGAACACGGGCACTAACTGCAAGCCTTCCCTTTCGAACACTCGCAATAGCAACTCAACGACGTCTTTGCGAATCGGGTCGCTTCCCTGCGGCGACATCACACCACTATCAAATCGCGAGTTGGGCTGAAGAAGTCGTGATGGATAATAGGAACTACCGTCACCGGCAACGATCAACATCGCCGAGTTGTAACCATTGGCCTTCAGATATTGAGTCCACCGATTCGCACCAGTCAAGAATGAATTCCAATCGTGCCACGATTCACCCGACTGTGGATCCGACACCATCGTGCCCGAGAAATTTTCGACGAACAGTGGCTTCTCGTAGAAGGCCATGTATTTTCGTTGCGTTGCGATATCGCCCTGCTCTTCCGATTCGACAGGCGCCGCTAATCGATCGGGGCCAGCCAGAATCCGAATTGCGCCAATCCTGGCAACGCGGTTCGCATGTCGGTTGGCGAACAGCAAATAAGGCGTTTTGTGGTTCGGCCAAAAGAAGATCCGATGTCGGCGAATCGTACCCGTTTCTGAATCCGTCGCACCGGGGCGTGATGGAATACTAATTCCCGAATCAACACCAAACGGATCGATCTGTCCGTTGATCGTCGGCTGCAACACGCTGATTCCCATCGCCATCGGGCCATCGTCCAGGTACTCGATTTCGACGATGTGCGGTTTGTTTAGTTCTGTGACTTCCAATGGAACGGCTTGCCAGCCACCAGCTGCGAAGCTGTTCCAGGTTTTGCCTTCGATAATCTGCGGCGCGACACCGCCGTTTCTTAGCGACTGGCTGTCTTCCCTGCTGGAGGCCAAACGAAATTTCGGAACGCCTGGAATGCGGTCGATCCATTGATTCCTGACATCCTCGGAATTGAAGACCTCGCTCCACAACGTTACTTGCTCGGCACTGGCAATCCGGTCATCCGGCCTTGCCTTCTGTCGTTGGACCACCACTACCTGGATATCACGAGTCAATGATTGTCGGTTCAAACCAAATCGACCCGTCATTGATTCGTCGCGGAAAGTCAAACGAATGTTGAAAACCCCTTCCCGGTCGGGCAGGTTCAATCGGATCGCATCTGGCTTCGTATAAAGATTCCCGTCCCACAACAAGGCGTACTGTTCCGTGAATAAACTGGCCGAGCGCTCCTGACCACTCTCCAGAATTTCCAACTGCAACTTCGCATTGTCACCGGCATCGGGAATGCCACGAAAAGGCTCGATCGACAACTCAAACGATTCGCCCGGGTCAAACACCAGGTGCGATCGTGTCGTGGAAATCGGAATCCGGTCTCCCGGCGCGCGATTGATGTCGATCCGATTCCCTGTATCGTCGAGCGGAATCTGAATGCTGTTAATGTTGGAGTCGAAAGAATTCAGCAATGACCCAAGATCGATTTGCTGGCTCTGCAAACCGGAAAGACGGCCATCCGGTGTAACGGATTGCAAATCAAGCATCAACTTTTGATTTCGATCGCCGACGATATCGATATCGAATCCGCTGTAGTTCGATTTTCGTGACGTACGGATTTGCACTTCGTTACTGCTGACTTCTATTCCAGCTCCCGCATCCGGTTCCAGACCCAGTACTCGGACGTTCTCAAAAGTTCCATCTTCCAGAACCAGATTGCCTTGCCAAACATCCGCCTGGCCGCCGCCCCAGATAATTCTCAATCGATATCGATCAAGATCGAACGAGGGAGAACCCTGAAGATTCGACCGGCGTTGAAACAGACCATTTCCGTTTTGCCCAAACGCGCTCGCTGGTTCGATCACCATAAGGATCGCCATTGCCAGAATCGCGCAACAACGAACACAAAAACGCCGGAGCGTTCTGTTCTTGCTGGACGGATCATCCATCTGGTTGGCGATATTTGTGATCAACGAACTTCCTTGTTCGGTGAAATTCCAGATCTGCCGCACCGCGCAAATCAATCGACGATTCGTCGTCGTCATCCTGACTTCAACGAATCAGCGCGCAGCGGCCTCCGGTAAAATTGGTGGGGGATAGTAGCAGGAGCACTGTGTAACGAACAGACGAATCGATTACGGATTCCTCCTGTTGCGCCCAGCCTGCCAAAAGCACTCTATTCGATGCCAAACACCAACTCATCCGCTAGCGATTCCACAGAAACGGGCTGATTCCGTCGCAATTGGCCGCTGGCAATCTCTAGAACCGAAAGCAATTCTTCGGCGATCCAACGGCAACGATCCTGTACTGGATTGAAATCCCAACGATCATCTGGTTTGACATACAGTCTGACCTGCGGCTCAGTTTCGTAGCGAGTCTCCGTCAACAGCCACGAGGGTGTCCAAATCGCTCGTGAATCTGTCGACGTCACGACCACAAACTGCTCCGTATGATCTGCCGGGGCTTGGTCGTCGGATTCATTCACGGATCGAACGGGTACGGTGCTCATTCCATTTTCGATTCCTTGCATCGTGACATGCAAACGATGTGGCCCCTCTTCTGCCAACCCACCACTGACCCATTCGCCACTGACCCCACTGACCCCACTGACCCACTCGCAGGCAAACGGAAACCACTCGGACAATCGAGTCAGCTGACAAGTCCGGGTGGCGGCCAATCGATTCACATCTTTGTCTGCTGCGCGAATAAAAAGCGGTACGCTGGTAGCGTCGCTGTTCAAATGGGACTGGGCATGTCCCATCTGTTTCAAATTTCCAACCGGAAATCCTCGCAGACCGCACAGCATCAACATTGAATGGTCCAACAAACCGTCCGCCTTCAACTCATGCATAAAAACATCAAGGCAGGTGTCCAGCGTTTCCAGTTCGGCAGCGTAGGCATGCGTCACACCCAAAATTTGATCCGGGTCAAAGTCGCCTTGCCCTTGCGGTGGCTCGATCGAAGTCAGAGCCTCGGGGTCTTCCTCGTCGCGAAACTTTTCTCGTTGCGAAGCGGGTGCATCCCAAACTTTCACCAACGACGACAGATGAATCACGCAAACGAATGGCGAAGCTTGTTTCGGCAACTCATCCAGAATTTTGGCAAAGCAACTTGCCATAAACGTTTCGGAAACCTCCTTCGCCGCGCGCTCTGGAAGCTTCCCGTCCTGCGTCGGTAATTGAATGACGGTTTCGAAGCGGTCGCCGCCCGGAAAGTCGTTCGGGCTGTCCGTCATCAAAATGGTACTGGTTCCACGGGCCGACAAATTGGCCAGGTCGGCAAAGATTTCTTTTTCGGTGGCTTCAGTCGCAGCTTCGGAAGTTGCTCCGGAAGTACTACGACGCGCGGGGTGTAGACCCGTCAGGAACGACCAACACGCGTCGCCCGCGTCAACGGTCTCGGTGACTGCTCGTTCAAACACGACCGACTCAGCCGCCAACTGGTCGAAGGCCGGAGTGTCGATCCAGCTGCATCCATGAGGCGAAAGAAAAACCGGATTCAATCCGTCAATTAGCAACACGATGAGATTTCGTCGATCGGGCGAGCGATCAGGATCGGAGTGCTGATTTGTCATGGCGTTTTTGCTTTATTGGAACAGCCCGTGCTGATTGGGCAAACAATACGGGGTTCGATACTCGAAATGGAACAGGAAAAAACTGATCACAGGTTGCGACAAAACGGGTCTGTGTCAAAATCTGAATTCGCAGTGCTTGCGACCTCCGATTGAATCGACACGCCAACCGCTGATTGGTTCGATGTGCTGGATCGAGCAACTGGAAATCGTTTTAGACTTGCCGTTCCCTTTGTAACGTGAGAAAGACATTGTACGACGAAAACAAACTGATCGAACTGGTGAAGAAACTGGCTTTGCGAACCGGGCAGTTTAAGCTGGCGTCAGGGAAAATGGCAAACTTCTATCTGGACTGCCGAAAATTGACACTGGATGGCGAAGGTGCCAATGTCATCGCAGCCGGGATTCTGGATTTGCTGGAAAAAGATATGCCGGACGCCGTCGGTGGGATGGCGATCGGAGCTGACCCGATTACGGCGTCGGTCATAACGTTGGCTCACCAACGCGGGCACCAATTAAAGGGCTTCATCGTTCGCAAGCAGCCCAAAGAACATGGAACGGGTCAGCAGGTCGAAGGGCCAGTCGAATCGGGCCAACGCGTGGTGATTCTGGAAGACGTCACGACCACCGGTGGCAGTTGTCTGGCGGCCATCGATCACGCTCGTAACTTTGGCTTGGTCGTCGACCGGGCCATTACCATCGTGGATCGCCTGGAAGGCGCCGGCCCTCGTTTCGAAGCAGCCAATGTAAAGTTGCAATCTCTTGTAACGATCCAACAACTTGGAATAGACCCTGCCACTGTTTGATCTGTCCTTTTGATTCTGTCTGTTACGAAGATCAAATCCGCAAGCACCGGAATTAAAGGCACTATCGCCCAGCGCATCGGCCTGGATAAACAATCTTGATCTGGCAAGGTTTGCCGATTGTCCAGGGACCGTTGTGTCTGCGGATTGTGCGGTGCTGCAATCAGAAAACCTGGTTGCGTCTTGTTGATGTCAGGTTAGCGTGGCAAACCTTGACTGTCAGGTAGCTTTCCCGATTGCGCGCGAGCTTGTCGGCCAGGTAATCAAGTCCTTTCGTTCAGCATGTTTCGACCATTCAGGTTGCAGCAGCGCGTTAGCCAGAATTTGCGAAAAGACCAACAAATACTCTTGTCTGCTATTAGCGTTACCGCCGATTTCACTGGCAGAATCGAACTTGTAATCCGTTTGTACATGGTTGTGCAAACAGCGAGTCAACAGATGAAACGGTGCCACTCATAGTGTTTAGTGGATGGCAACTGTTTGAGAGAAGGAGTTTATCCAGATGAAACGTTTTTTCTTGAGCGGAGTTGCCATCGCCGCGTGCTTTGGTTTGGCAACCACCGCCTCCGCCCAATACGGATCGAATCACCAGTATTCGTCGTATGGCTACGGGTACCAGGAAGCAGAACAGGAAGCCGTTAACAAAACCAAAGAAGTAATCGAGCGTGCCGAACAGGCCTTGTCGTCACCAAGCGATGCACCAGTCGCAGCACCAACGATGATTCCACAGCCGGGTGTTCCGCAGCCGGGTGTTCCTTCCGGCCAGGCTTGCCCTCCGGGTGGCCAGGTTTACGGCAGTGGCTACGGAAACAGCTACGGTGGCGGCTACGGAAACAGTTACGGCGGTGGATACGGTAACAGTTACGGTGGTGGATACCAGCAAGGCACTTACGGAAACAGCTACGGAAACAGCTACGGTGGCTACCAACCAGGTACCGGCGTTTACCAGCAAGATGCGGGTGCCGCAGGTAGTGGAAGTCGAAATGGTCTGGGCGTAGGTGGTGCCGCAGGTAGTGGAAGCCGAAATGGCCTGGATGTTGGTGGTGCTGCAGGAAGCGGAAGCCGCAATGGCCTGGACGTCGCTCCTGGATACAACCCGGGTGGAATCGTCAACGGTGGCGGAGTCGTCAATGGCGGTATCGTAAACGGTGGCGTTGTCAATGGCGGAGTCGTTAATGGCGGTGTTGTTAA
>CAZPOL010000070.1:23132-28963 GCA_964588195.1 uncultured Pirellulaceae bacterium
GGCGGTGTTGTTAATGGTGGCGGATTCGCAAACGGTGGCGGAGTCGTCTACGACGGTGGAAATTACCTGAACAGTGGCAACTACGGCGGTGGTTACATCGATGGTGGATACGTCGGTGGTGGATACATCGACAGTGGTTTCAGTGGTGGAGCCATCACCGGTGGTGGCATCGGAGCAGGCAACCTGGTGCAATCCAACGATCGCAACATTACGTTTGCCGTCCGCGGACTGGTCTTCGAGCGTGATTACGAAGACGATCGCGGCTTGGGCAGCGATGGTTTCGGAAAATACTTGTTCACGACCGACGCTGACGAAGACTTCTTTGGTGGATTCGAAACCATTCTGGGTGTTCGAAACGCTTCGGGTTCCGGTTGGGAAGCCAGTTACTGGGGTCTGTTCCCGGATCAAGCTGATGTCAACTTTGCAGATCCTCCACTGTTCTCAGCCTTTGACAGAGCCTCAAGAGTCGATCTGAATGGTTTCGACTACCTGGACATCCTAAACACTTCTTCCAGCTGGCGTTTGTACCGTCAAACCGAGATCCACAACTTTGAGTGGCACGCGTTGCGAAACGGTGGCACTGCACGCGGTCTGTTCGGTGGTACAACCAATCTGGAATGGTTGGCCGGTGTTCGCTGGTTGAAGTTCTCGGAAGACATTCGTTTCGCCGCTAACAACTTCACCGGTAATGGCTATCCACAGTTGTCCATTTTCGACCTGGATGTTGAAAACAACCTGGTAGGTCTGCAGTTGGGTGCCCGTATGGAACGTTGCTTTGGCAAACGAACAAGTTTGGCATTGGGAACGAAGTTCGGTGTCTACAACAACGACATCTACACTCGCCAGTCGATTCGTGATGGTGCCGGAACTTTCGCCACCGTACCAAGTGGCCCGGTTGATTACAACTTCACCAGCCGCAAGGACGAACTTGCTACTCTGGGTGAACTCGATCTGGGTTTGAACTACCAGTTCTCTAACAGCTTGCGAGCCAACTTTGGTTACCGTGCAATCGGAGTCACAAGCGTCGCTTTGGCCGCTGACCAGATTCCTTTCAACTTCCAGGACACTCAGGAAATTCAACGAGTAAAGTCGAACGGCAGCCTCCTGCTACACGGCGTTTACTTTGGTCTCGAGAAGTGCTTCTAATGATTACTGTTTAATTGACACGGACGTCGATTAACAAAACGAAGCCGCGACACTCTCTGTGTCGCGGCTTTTTTCGTTGAATCGGGATCGTTGAATCGGCTCGTTAAAACGGCTGGTTAAAACGACTGGTTCCGCCAATGTTACTTGGGAGCGATCGTACAGTTCATTCTTCGCGATTGCGTGGACGGCGGGCTTTCCACCTTGCCGTATTCTTCCAGCATCTCGATGATTCCCATCATGACCTTCCGGCCCTCTTCAATATGAGCCAGTTCGCGACCGCGAAACATGACGGTAACCTGTACCTTGTCTTTGTGTTGTAGAAAGCCAATCGCTTTTTTCACCTTGAATTCGATGTCGTGTTTTCCCGTCTTGGGGCGCACACGAATCTCTTTCAACTTGGTTTGATGCGACTTGCTCTTTTGAGTCTTCTTGCTTTTTTCGTAACGGAACTTTCCGTAGTCCATGATTCGGCAAACAGGCGGCTTGGCCTCTGGAGCGACTTCGACGAGATCAAATCCGCCGGCGACTGCTTTTTCCAGTGCGTCCTTGGTCGGAATGACTCCCAATTGATTTCCTTCTGAATCAATGACACGAACAGGCGTAATTCGAATCTGTTCGTTGGTGCGATATTGATCGATCTTCGGTTCCTTTCAATTTGAACTCGGGTTGAGAAACGGTTCGCCGAGGCAGATCAAGCCTGTGACGAACCCGCTTTATAATACGTCGTTATAGCGTGCCTGCAAATTCCGGGCTACGGATATTTGACGATTTCCCATTGTTAAATGGACTCTCAATCGACGCTTAACAGACTCGCCCAGCAGGCCTGATTTCTGTGTTTTTAACCCGTT
Source organism: uncultured Pirellulaceae bacterium (assembly GCA_964588195.1). Lineage (GTDB taxonomy): Bacteria > Planctomycetota > Planctomycetia > Pirellulales > Pirellulaceae > CAJQPP01. Next base: position 25,127 of record CAZPOL010000070.1, read on the forward strand.
TTCGACCGTACCCTGGCGGCAAACGTTCAGCCTGCTTTTCAGTCGCCGATATTGGGCGACAATTTGCCCCAACGATCGCGTTCTCAAACGAAAGACACCACCTGCAGCCTGTCCTGGTAATACCTTTATCTTTGCCAGTTGCCTGCCGAGTGATTCCGGGCGCTGTCTTTTACCAGATCTGGACCGGATCTATTGGCTGGCATTTCTTGAGCTGAGCAAGTTCCAGGCTGTGCATTTCTGCTGTCCCCATCAATACTCGTTTTCCACTTTATCTGTGGCCAACGACACATTGGTTTTGTGCTTCACACGCACCGCCCGCTCATCGACTTCCTGCAGCAGTTTGGCGATCGCCTGGTCGACACTCATCGGACCAAGGTCGCCATCCAATCGGTCACGCACAGAAACGGTCCCGTTTTCAGCGTCCCGAGGCCCAACGACAAACATATAGGGACTCATTTCCAACTGGGCATCACGTACTTTGGCACCCAGTTTCTCGCTTCTGAAATCGCCAGTGATCCGCAGACCCGCGTCCTGGAATTTCTGCAGGACCGACTTGCCGTACTCGTCGCTCTTTTCACTGACGGTCAACAATCGTCCCTGGTCCGGGTTCAACCATAACGGGAAGGCTCCGGCGAAATGTTCAATCAACACGCCAATGAATCGTTCCATCGATCCAAACGGAGCCCGGTGAATCATGATCGGCCGGTGCGGTTGATTGTCAGCACCGATATATTGCAAGCCAAATCGTTCGGGCAAGTTGTAATCGACCTGAACAGTTCCCAATTGCCATTCACGTCCAATGCAATCGCGAACCACAAAGTCGATCTTGGGGCCATAGAAAGCCGCCTCGCCAGGTTCTTCGGTAAATGGCCGTCCCAGACTTTTGGCCGCATCGCGACAAGCCTGCTCGGCGCGATCCCAATTCTCTGATTCGCCAACGTACTTGTCGCCATCCGGATCGCGCAAGCCAACGCGCACGCGATAGTCGTCCATGCCCATGCAACCCAACACGATTTCGACCAGCTCCAGACATCCTTTCACTTCCTCGGCCAGTTGCTCTTCAGTGACGAACAGATGCGCGTCGTCCTGAGTAAAACCGCGCACGCGAGTCAGGCCACCGATCTCGCCCGATTGCTCCCAACGATAAACCGTGCCGAACTCAGCCAACCGAATCGGTAGATCGCGATAGCTGCGTTGCTGGGAAGCAAAAATCTTGATGTGGTGAGGACAGTTCATCGGCTTCAGCATGTAACCATCAATCTCGCCCTCCTTCATCATGTTGGAAAGGTCGCTACAACTGCAGCCCTTTTCAGCCAACAGATTCAATTGGTCACGCAACACCAACGGCGGGTACTGACTCTCCTGGTAATAAGGAAAGTGGCCCGAGGTTCGATACAGATCCAGTTTCCCGATGTGCGGAGTAAACACCTGGTCGTAACCCTGGCGAGTCAGATGCGACGAAATAAATTCTTGCAGCTTGTGACGAATGAATGATCCGCGGGGAGTCCACAGAATCAATCCTTGACCGACCTCTTCATCGATGTGGTAAAAACCGAGCCGCTTGTTCAGCACTCGATGATCGCGACGTTTGGCCTCTTCGATTTTCTCCAGGTGTTCGTCCAGTGACTTTTGATCGAAGAATGCGGTGGCATACAGCCGTTGCAGCTGTTGCCGCGACTCGTCACCTTTCCAGTAAGCACCGGCAATCGACAATAGTTTGAACGCCCCAACGGTACTCGGTTTGGGAACGTGCGGACCACGACACAGATCAATGAACTCGCCCTGTTGATAAAACGAAAGGCTCTCGTGTTCGGCGAGTCCCTCCTGAATGTGTTCAACCTTCAACGGTTGTTTCAGATCCTGGCAAATCTTGATCGACTCATCACGCGAACGCTCAATCCGCTCGAACGGCTCGTCCAGCTTGATGATCTTCTGCATCTCTTTTTCGATAGCCGGAAAGTCTTCTTCGCTGATCGGGTCATCGGGTGATTCGATGTCATAGTAAAACCCGCCGTCGATCGTCGGACCAAACGCCAGTTGCACGTTGGGCTTCAGCCGCATGACGGCCCGAGCCATGATATGAGCACACGAGTGACGCATGGTCGCCAACGCATAAGGATCGGTGTTGGTGATAATCTTCAGCTCAACTTCCGTCCCCTCGATCACGTGATTCAGTGGGACCGGTTGTCCAGCAATCTCGCCCCACAATGAGGCCTTGGCCAAACCGGAACCGATACTCTTGGCAACTTTTTTGACCGTGATGGGACCGTCATATTCGCGAATGCTGCCATCGGGCAGTTTGACAGATACAACAGAAGGAGATGCCTGAGAGGCAGAAGATGAATCAGAAATGGTTCTGTTCCTTTTCGGTTTTGGCGCCGCAGACACAAAGTGCGTGGGCCTGATTTGGAATTGATTTTTGGTTTGTTGGAATGTCGCCAGGTTGGGTGACGAACGTTGGAATGAATGCCGACCGCCACCGACCGCACCACTCGATCCGGGCAGTATACCGAATCGTGACACATCGCGGATACATCGGTTCGGCAGATAGCCCTGTACCGGATGGCGGATAGCCAAAATCGGCAGAAAATCGATGCAGCAGCGGACCGCAGCATCAGCCCGCACCCCGGCAGATTTCCAGTGAACCAGTCGGGCAGGATCAGTGTCTTTCGGACCAGTGATTCCAGCAACTGATTCCGCACCGGATTCCCCCAGCGATTCCCGGACTTGTTACCGGAACCAGCGGTCGAGGCTGTTCGCACATCGAATTTTGGCTGCAGAAACCGGGGCAAATTGCCGATACACAAGCAGCAGGTAATTAGTTACAATCTGGAAGTGGTCAGTTGCCAAGTCAAAGGCCGCACTAATCCACGCCAAAAAAATGGACGGTTAGCTCAGTTGGCTAGAGCGCCTCGTTGACATCGAGGAGGTCGTTGGTTCAAGTCCAATATCGTCCACTGAAACGCATTGCCCCTCCAAGCAAATTTGGGGCAATGCGTTTTTTACTTGGTTTGATGCGAATTCATGCGAATCAGTGCTGGACGATTCGGCGTCGGATTTGGCGTCAAAGTCATTTATAGCGTCGGATTTGGCGTCGCATTTGGGAGCCGGTTTCTGGTCGTTTGATTCAACGTTTTCCAAAGTGATATTCGTTCCCGAGTCTGTGAAATCTGTCTTTTTCACCAACGCGTAATTCTTCATCGCCGTGCCAGCGGAGTTTCCGGCCCACTGACAAGCCCGCCGCAACCCATACTCATCCATCAGATCATTAATTGTTGAAAGTTGAAAAGTGGTCTCCTGATGAACGAGAATCTCGCGCTTTGCGAATTTCAACTTTCAAACGTCGGTTAGCACCGACCGGAAGACCACAATAAACGACTCCAATCTTTTGCAATCGCTTGGCAAGTTTCTTCTTCAGAAGCCTCGAAGTGTTTTCGAGGCTTGGTGCGGCAGATGATCAGTGACGTGATGGCCGAGGAAGTGTCAGAGTATTGCGGTCCAGGCTTGCGCGAATAAAGCCCACGTTCAATTCGATGCGTGGTTGGATTGTGGCAAAGATCAAGCGTCTATCAACGCAGTTATCTGCCGTTTTGCACCGGCAACGTTAGAGCTTGGCTGTCTCGCATAGTTACAAACTTGAGCCGCGTGCTCGAACATTTCGACTTCCATTGCCCCTTGAGGAGGCACGCAATGCTTGAGTGATGTTCATGCAAAAAAAACAACCGTACCTACCCGCCAATCAACGGCTAATCAAGCGAGCAGGTCAATTTCAACGGTTGAGTAGGCCTTCAGAATCCACTGGCTCAATAGCGTCGGATTTGGCGTCACCTTTGGGTC
>CAZPOL010000071.1:0-5500 GCA_964588195.1 uncultured Pirellulaceae bacterium
GTCGCGCCTTCGGCGATCGCGACCTCGAAATCGCCGCTCATTCCCATCGACAGTTCTGTGAATTGATGGTCGTCTGGCAATCGTTGCTGAAGTGCATCACACAGTTCTCTCAGCTTTTGAAATTGCCGCCGAGTTTCATCGTCGTCGCTGGTCAAACCTGCCATACACATTAATCCGCGCAGGTTCACGGACGGCAAAGGCAACAGACGATCCACTACTTCAGGCATCTCCTCAGCTGTAAATCCGTGCTTGGCTGTCTCGCCTGAAACATTGACCTCCAGCAGGATCTCCACCGACTGCTGGTTCTCTCCGGCAATTCGATTGATGGATTCGGCCAGACGCAGGCTGTCGACCGAGTGCAAAAACGTCGAGCGGCGAAGGGTTCGCGCAACCTTGTTACGCTGCAAATGACCAATCATATGCCAGACGATTTCCGGGTCCGTTAACGTGGCGGCTTTCTCATCCAGCACTTGAGGTCGGCTTTCGCCAAGATTCTTGCAACCGGCGTCGCACAACATGCCAGCCATTTCTGCATCGACGTATTTGGTCACGCCGATGATCGTAATTTCATTGGGGTCGCGACCCGCCAGCTTTGCGGCATGCTCCGCGCGTTCCTTGACGCTCAGATAATTTTTGCGAATCGTCTCGGCAGTCGTACTCAAGGGTCAATCGCCAGCAACTCTTCTACGTTGCCGTCCTCCAAAAACTTTCCAATAAACAAGTCGCTCGTCTGGTTCTGTCCCAGGAATGTGCGATTACCGACTTCGCCAAACGACTTGTAGAACACCCACTGGTTGTCGCCAATGCGAACTCGGTAGGCACGAGCCACGTCGTCGGATACTGTTTGCATCGCTTCGGATACGCTCAGTTTCCGCCAGGTTCGTGGCTGGACGCTCGCCTCGGGATTCAGCGAAACCCAAACCGGCGAGTAAAGTGTTTTGCCCAACACCGACTGACTGACCGTCAGCTTTTGGTCAGTCGCCTGGATCTTGTCGTCCGAGTTTGCCGATTGCCATTCGGAAAGGTTCAGCGGCAACACCAGGCTGCGAATCTCTTTTTGTCGCAAGTAGTATTCATTGTTTTCGGACTCTTGCATTGGCGTGATTGAATCGGCCAGAGTCCACTCGTTGCGATAGTCGATACGCTCGGCCGACTTGCAAAAAACCGAATCGGCGATCAACAGCATTTCGTCATCGTGGATCAGGCACAACTGGCGCTGTAGCGTGACATCGTCGTCCAGGTCCAATTCCAGTTCCAGGTAATCGATGTCGTCATCGAAGTGACTGCCGACTTCCTCCCATTCATCATCAGTCTGGAGCGTCTTGCCGTTGATCGAAACATCGGGCAAGCCGGTCAATTCGAACAGCTTGCTGCCACGACAAACTTCCATTCGAAATTTCTCTTCGTCCAACGCCACGGCGACCCTCGGTGAATCCGCGTTCCAGTCTTGCTGGAAAACTGCCAACCCGGCCCATTCGGAAAACGTGCCTTCCTCGTGCAGCATTTTCACCTTCTTGTTTTTGGGATTACCACCTGGCAACAGGCCTCGCGCGATCAAGCGGTCGTTCTTGTCATTGGAAACCTTCGTCGCCGTTTTGTAGAGATGCAAATGGAAAGGCACGTCGTTCGAACCGAGCATGTGCGTCCCGTCGGATCGCAGCAATCGCATCGAATAACGAACGAACCATTCCCAGCGTTCCTGTGGCTCGTCGTCCAGTTCCATCGATGCGTGATCGAGCAACAGCAACGTTCTGGTCCAGCTGCCCAGTATCGCCGGAATGTCCTGAACATGTTTCGACAAGATCGCGCCGTCGGCATCCAGCAGTTCTTCCAATTGTGATTCCAGTTGTCGGTGAGCCTGACTTGCGTACTGGTCGAAACATTTCAGCTCAGGAAACTGCAACCCGATCATCAACCGCAACTCATTTGCCAGCAGAGTCGACAACAAGCATTGGTGATCGGCATTGGCCATTGCCGCGACCTGTTCGGCAGCCGCCAGCCAATTCGCTTCCTCACAAGATTCAGCCAGCTTGGGAAGAACGGCGACGACACCGATACCAATCGCCAAAGTGTGAATATCGCTATTTGAATTTTCACCTAGAGAATTCAGCCACGACAACAAATCCTTTTCCGCCGAAACAACCGCCGTGCTGGCGTCATGCAACTTCGCCGCGCGACTCAAGTGTTGCCCGGCGTCAGTCTGGGAAATGACCGGCAGTCCCCACAGCAGCGGTTGGTCTTGCTGACCAAACAAGTCGTCGAGTTCATCGTCGATCCCGGCCGGCGAACCGTTTGATTCCCCGGATCGTTGCGACAAGTGCTCAACGAATTGTTGCCAGCCCGCAAACGAGAAACAATCCGCTGGTTCCAGGATTGATTGGGCAATTTCGCTTGCCGTTGTCGAAGAAGTCGTCGTTGTCATCCCTGTGCCTCTGTGTCCTGTTGCTGACCTTGAAATCAATCTTTGGCTGCCCAGTGAATCCGGGCAAACGGTATTTGTGGGTATCCAATTCGCAATTTGACTTTGCTGGTTGAAAATCGAATGCTTATCATAGCAAGGGGCGATGGAAGTGCATCCCGTAACAAGCTGCTGAAAACACCCCTCGACAACATCCAATCTGAACCGGAATTCCAAGGATCAAAAATGAGTCGACTGAACTGCCTGATCTTGATCAAGTGCATTGTCTTTTCCATGATCCTGACCGGCTGCAATAACCGTCCGGCGAATCAACGGAATGCTCGTAAACAGGTCACGCAAACGGTCGACGAGAAGACGAACGAGCAACTGCGGAATATTACCGGGCGAAAAAAGCAAGCTGAAGCGCCGGAAAACACCAGCCCCGATCAGGAAGACTCGTCAACAGGTTCACCGCTGGATCGCGCTGCCCGCAACCTGGAACAAAAAGAAATGGTACCGGAAATCGGACGACAGAAACCGACCATCAGCGACGAAGTGATGAAATCACTCGAACCCTTGATTCACGAGGACTGGCAACGATTCGGCGACGACTATCTGGTTTGGTTTGATCCCAAAGAGAAACAAGTTATCGTTGGTGGTCAGATTTCGCTCCGCGCCGGACCACTGGAGATGTTCGCGTGCCCGGCCGGTACCAATGAACACGAATCTGTGATCGCGACGCTTAGCGATGCACGTTCGATTCACGCTTGCTTGTTGGCCGTCGGCGCAATTCCGGGCATGCCCGCTTACTGGACTGAGGAGACGGGCGTCGTCACGGCAATCGGACCAACGTGCGAAATCGATGTGATCTGGAACGAACCTGCCGGCGCGGAAGAGGGCGCGGAAGATGAAACCAAATCGATCAGCGCGAAAGAACTAGTGTTGGATGCACAAACCGGCGAAGCGCTGCAGCACGATTGGGTTTTCTGTGGCAGCAAGATTTGGCAGGACCCGAAGGACCCGGACTACGTCGAATACCAAGCGGACTCGGGCTTTATGATTTGCGTTTCCAATTTCCCGAGCGCCATGCTGGACGTCAACGTCGAAAGCAGCACATCGGATTCCGGTCGACTGTTTGTCGCCAACCCGGACAAGACTCCGCGACTGGGCCAACCTGTGCTGATCATCATCAAGCCAGATGTTTCGACGAATCCCGATCAAGATGTTGTCGCGGAACTGACCAAAAAGCGCGACGAGGCTCTCGAACGGATGAATGCCGAGATGGAATTGCGCATGAAGAAACGGGAAGAGGAGTGGGCACGTCGCGATGCCGAGGACAAGGCGAAGCGAGAAGCCGCTGCAAAAAAGAAAAAATCATCGAAATCAAATTCGAACTCTGTCGAAAAAAACTCTGGCGAGAACGAGAAGTCGACGAAAAAGGAAGACGATGACTCAGGGATTTGATCGCCTGAATTCGCGCCGCCTTGATCAAGAAATCGAAATTATTACGCGAACCGAAGCACAAAAGTTGCGTCATTCTGCGGTATTCGGGCGTTTAACGTCCCCATCTTCCACCGTGCCAGCAATTAAAACGGTGGTCAGCTTCCCCGGAGTAGACGAGAATAGTTTAATGGTGTTCGTGTCCGACCATGACGGTTGGGAACACCGGTGATCGCTACTTCACGAAAGGAATTTTCCGCACACCGTGCAAAATCAAGAACGCAAACAAGCTGTTGACAATGAGGTCGCAGTCCTCGTCCGGGTCCTCCACGAAAGTGATTCCGTTCTGCAGGATCCGTTCGACGAATTGGCTGGTTTAGCCACGACCGCAGGTGCTGTGGTGGTTGGCACTCTTTCGCAACGGCGTGAAAAACCCGATCCAGCGACCTACCTTGGCAAAGGCAAAGTCGATGAACTACTTCGGCTGGTCGAATTCCATGCTACCGACGTGGTCATCTTTGACAACGATCTGGCCGCCGCTCAAATTCGCAACCTGGAACAGAAGCTGAACGTCAAGGTGATCGACCGCACCGAGTTGATTCTGGACATCTTCGCCACACGAGCTCAAACGTGGGAATCACGATTGGCTGTCGAATTGGCACAGCTGGAATATTCGCTGCCCAGACTGAAACGCATGTGGACTCACCTCTCGCGTATCAAGATGGGTGTCGGAATGCGTGGACCTGGTGAAAAGCAGTTGGAAGTTGACCGCCGGCTGGTTGAAAAACGCATCCATGAACTGCGCATGGAACTCAAAAAGATTGAGAAGCGGAAGGAGCGAACCGTTTCCGCACGCAGCGATCATATGACCGTCTCGCTGGTCGGATATACCAACGCCGGCAAGAGCACACTGATGAATTCGCTGACCAATGCCGAAGTTCTGGCTGAAGACAAATTGTTTGCGACGTTGGACACGCGTACTCGCCGTTGGCATTTGCCCAGTTGGGGTCCGGTCCTGTTGAGCGACACCGTCGGTTTCATCCGCGACTTGCCGCACCGTCTGATTGCCAGTTTCAAAGCGACGTTGGAGGAAGCACATCAGGCCGACTTGCTGTTGCACGTCGCCGACGCCTCGCACCCTCAAGTCGTCCAGCAAATCAGTGCGGTCTACGACGTTCTGGAAGAGATCGGTATTGAAGAGAAGGACACGTTGCTGGTTCTGAACAAAGTCGACTTGCTGGAAAACGACATTGCTCTGGAATCAATCTTGCGACGCTACCCGAACGCAGCCCAGGTAAGTGCCAAAACGAAACTTGGTTTCGACGGTTTGCATCAGGCAGTTAGCGACGCACTCAGCCGATCGTTCCGCGATGTTGAAATCGAAACGGATGTCGCAGACGGAAAACTTCTGGCCTATCTGGCCGCCAAGGGTGAAGTGCTTTCGACACAGTACACTGAAACTCGCGTGACCGTGCATTGTCGAATCCCGCAAAAGTACCTGGGGCGAATCGACCAATCGAATATCGAGATTCGAGATCGCAAACCGGCCGCATCGCCAGAAACGGAAGCTGAATTGACGGACTCCGAAACCAAATCGAGTGTCAACGATGGCGACGACTCCAACCCAATGGACGAAGTGGCGTAACCAATGGCGCGGAGATC
>CAZPOL010000071.1:5600-18269 GCA_964588195.1 uncultured Pirellulaceae bacterium
TTCGACAACGTCATCGACAACACAACCAGCAAGAATTGGAAATTGTCGTCGGCCAAGACACCCGAATACGTCGCTCGTCGCACGATAAAAGGTATCGAACGCGGAAACCATGAGATCATTCTTAGCTGGTCTGGTTGGGGCCTTGTTTGGCTGGACAAACTGATGCCGACTTTGGCCAACCACATGGTTTCCAAATTTGGAAAGTAGCTATGATACAGGCTCTTAACATTGCCAAATCTGTTTTCAACAAGAGCCCAATCGTCATGAACTCAATTCGGTTTTCATTCGCGTTTCTGTTTGCTGCCCTGATTGTTGTGACAACGTCGCACAAAACCGCTTTGGCTCAAGCAACCAATTCGCAACCCGAAGTTACCGAATCGCCACTGACAATCGGTTCCACTTTTCAATTCAAGTCGCAGATCATGCAGGGTGACCGGCAAATCAACGTTTGGTTGCCACCGAGCTATGCTGAGGGCGATACCAAGTACGACGTGCTGTATGTCATCGATGGCGGGTCGGAGCAGGATTTCCATCACATCAGTGGACTGGCACAACTTGCGACGATCAACGCCAGCTTCGACGAGTTGATTGTGGTTGGCATCACGACGATCGATCGAATCGCGGAGTTATGCAGCGAACAGAAAGACCCTCGCTACATCAAACTCAGTCCCACGTTGGGCAACTCCGATCGATTTCTGAAACACATCTCGGAAGAAGTAATCCCTTTCATTGAAAAGAAATACCGCACAGGCGAACGACGAGCGGTCATTGGTGAATCGCTGGCCGGTTTATTTGTGGCGGAAGTATTTTTGACGAGCCCCGGGACTTTCACTGACTACGTTTCAATCAGCCCAAGTATGTGGTGGGACGACCAGGCATTGGCAAAATCCGCCGAACAGAGTCTGAAGGCCCATGACAACCAGCCGCGGCAAATCTATTTTACGATCGGCGATGAAGGCGGAACAATGCGTGCGGGTTTGGATACAGTCATGAAGGCGATCGATAAAAACAAGCCTGAAGGTTTGACGATGCACTTCGTGGACCGCCAGGACTCTGCAGCGCACTCGACGATCTACCACCCGGCGGCGCACGACGCCTTGTTGAAGCTGTTCGGCAAACCGCTTCCCGACTATGGCGAGTCGCCCTGGTATCTGATCGAAGGCGGCCAACCGGAAGATGACGACAAATAGAAAACGTCGTCCGATGCTGCGACAACTATTCCTGTTTGCGATTGCTACCAGCCACTGCGCTGCACGGCAACTCAGTATTCCATGCAATTGACCACTGACGCGAACCGTATAAGTCTTTATATTGTCTCGTTGTCTCCGGACTGATGCGTCCACTGAACGATTGAACAAATTCCAATTGACTGAAATTTCGATGAGCGAAAACCCGAGCCCTGAATCAAACGATGAATCCGAACTTCTTGCCGCGCGACGCAAGAAGATGGAGAAACTGATCGAGCTGGGTGTCGATCCGTGGGGACAACGTTTTGATGATCGATCACTCATCCATTCGATTCGCGAACAAGTTTCTGAGATAAAGTATCGAACCGAAGACGGTAAAGAGTTCGATATGCCAGCGGAATTGGGCACAGAAGGTTTTGACTTTCGTGCCTGGAAGGCAGAGCAGGGCAAGGGTGAATTATCGGGACCGGAAGTTCGGGCCGCTGGTCGCATCATGCTGCACCGTGACAAAGGCAAGCTGCAGTTTATCGACATCGAAGACTGGACCGGTCGCATTCAATTGTTCGTTGGCCGCGGACAAGTCGGCGATGAGAATTGGGAAATCATTCAGTGCGTGGACCTGGGTGACCTGATCGGAGTCGACGGCACGCTAAAAGTCACCAACACCGGCGAACTGTCAATCTTTGCAACCAAAATCCATTTCCTGACCAAGACACTCGACCCACCGCCCGCCAAACACGTTGGCATGACGGATCCTGAATTGCGGCAGCGGATGCGTTACGTCGACCTTGCCTGGAACGAGGGCTCGCGCGATCGGTTCATGGATCGCACCAAAATCGTCAAGTCGATTCGCAGTACACTGGAAGAATACGGTTTCTGCGAAATCGAAGGACCGACTTTGCATACGATCGCCGGTGGCGCCGCGGCCAAACCGTTCAACACTCATCATAACGCCCTGGACATGCCTCTGGTGCTGCGGATCGCTCTGGAATTGCATCTGAAGCGGTTAATGGTCGGCGGCATGGAACGTGTCTTTGAATTGGGCCGCGTCTATCGCAACGAAGGCATCAGCCCCAAGCACAATCCTGAATTCACGATGTTGGAACTGTACCAGGCGTTCGGCAACTACGAATCGATGATGGATATCACGGAAGCTATCATTGCCAACGCGCTGCTAGCGATCGGCATCGGCCCTGTGGTTCCATGGGGCGAAGATACGATCGATTTCACAACGCCTTTCGCTCGCAAGTCCTACAACGACTTGTTCGCCGAGCACACTGGCGTTGACCCGACCGACGCTGGCGCAGTACAAGCCTTTGCCCAATCACTGGGTCTGGACACCGATGGCAAACACCCCGACGTCGTTAAGAACGAAGTGTTCGAGGCAAAAGTCGAGGATGAGTTGACGGGTCCGGTGTTTGTGATTGATTATCCGGCCAGCATTTGTCCGCTGACCAAACGAAAGACAGACAACCCCGAAATCGCCGAGCGGTTCGAGTTGTTCATTCACGGCATGGAATTAGCCAACGCCTATACAGAATTGAATGACCCCGACCTGCAGCAAAAACTCTTTGAGACTCAACTTGAAGGGATGCCCGAAGAGGATTCGATGGCCCGCATGGACCACGATTTTGTTCGAGCGTTACGCAACGGTATGCCACCGGCTGGTGGACTCGGGGTCGGAATTGATCGACTCGTGATGTTGCTGACCAACAGTCAGTCGATTCGCGACATTGTTTTGTTTCCGTTGATGCGCGGCGAATAACTACGAACAACCAACGGGCAAGGATTGCCCGACACAAAATACATCACCGCAAAGGAATGCTGTGTATCGATTTTTGCTTGCCTGGCGATATCTGCGCACGAGATTCATCGCCGTCGCCTCCATTGTCAGTGTAACGCTGGGCGTTGCCACTCTGATTGTCGTCAACGCCGTCATGGCTGGCTTCGTCGATCAGATGCATGACCGTCTGCACGGAATTTTATCGGATATCGAAGTCGCCAGTCCGGGCCTGGGAGAAATCCCGGAAATGAATTGGCACCTGGAAAAGATCCGTGAAATCGCCGGCGACGATCTGGAAGCGGTCACGGCAGTGGTCCGGGTTCCGGCGCTGCTGCAATTCTCCTTCAGCGGCCGACCGATGACTCATCAGGTGATGCTGATCGGCATCGACGACGAGACGTTCGGGACCGTCACCGATTTCCAGCCGTACCTGACCAACGCGATGAACCAGGAAAATCCCTCGTTCGATTTGCATGAATCCGGTTACGACGAAGAGATGGGAGACGCCGGATGGGTTTACCGTCGCAAAATGGCGCGGATGGATCGCGAGTATCAGCAACAGATCAAGCAGATGCAAAAGGAACAGCGACGTGACTTGCCGACGCCGATGAATGAGATTCGAAACACGGATCAACAGGCTCGCAAATCGTTGCCAAACCTGCCGTCTGAAGCCCCGACTTTGCCAGCCGAAGGCATCGACGAATCAAGCCAGTCGGATCAAACGGCACCTCAGGTCGCTCAATCAGACCAGCTTCAATTCACTGATCCATCCGCACAACACCGACCAGCCATTTCCGCCGAGGACATTTTCAATCCAGAAAATGATCAGTACGTCGGCATTATTTTGGGCAAAGGGATCAGCCATCGCATGATTCCGGAATCAAGACACGGACCGGCTCACGAATTGTATTTGTTGCGTCCGGGCGACGACGTCCTCGTGACGTTGCCCACCGCTGGCAACAACCCGTCGCCGATCATGGAAAACTGCACGATCGTGGACTTCTACAGTTCCAACATGCATGAATACGACAGCTCCTTTGCATTCATGCCGATCAGTCACTTGCAAAAAATTCGTGGCATGGTCGATCCGTACCGGAACACTCGCAGCGTTTCGGCTATTCAAATCAAATTGAAGCCCGGCACCAGTCTGGAAAAAATGCGTGACAAGCTGATCGCATTTTTCCCGGCCGATATGCCTTATGTGATCCAAACCTGGCAGGACACACAGCGACCACTGCTGAACGCTGTCAACCTGGAACTAACGATCCTGAACATCTTGTTGTTCCTGATCATTGGTGTGGCGGGCTTTGGCATCCTGGCGACGTTTTTCATGATTGTTGTCGAGAAGACTCGCGACATTGGAATTCTGAAATCGCTTGGCGCAACCGGTAAAGGAGTGATGTCGATCTTCCTTGGTTACGGACTTTCCCTGGGCACCGTCGGCACGGGAGTCGGCATCTTGCTGGGCCTGATCTTTGTCTGGAACATCAACGAGATTGCCGATGTGATTGCCAAAATAACTGGCACCGAAGTTTACGACCCAATGATTTACTTTTTCGACAGCATTCCCACGATCGTCAGCCCATGGATGGTTTTCTGGGTTGCCGTTGGAGCAATTACGATTGCGGTACTGGCAAGTGTTTTGCCAGCCCTCCGCGCCGCGCGTCTACACCCAGTTGAGGCACTTCGCTATGAATAGTACGGCCCAAAAAATCGATCGCGGCATGGCCGTAAAAACGAAACGCAAGGGACAACCAACGCGTTTGCGTGTGACTCAGCCGATGGCGATCACCGCTTCCAACATTCACAAAACGTTCCGTACTGGAAACGTCGAGGTTCCCGTTTTGCGGGGCGTCGATGTTTCTGTGGCCGAGGGCGAGTTCGTGGCGATCATCGGACAGAGCGGCTCTGGCAAAAGCACGCTGCTGCACCTGCTGGGAACTCTGGACAAAGCGGACGAGGGCGAGATTACGATTGGCCAACACAACGTCAATCAATTGAAGTCAACGCAACGCGATCGCTTGCGAAATCGCGAGATCGGATTGATCTTCCAATTCTATCACCTGTTGCCGGAACTCTCTGCGTTGGAAAACGTGATGATCCCGCAAATGATCGGAGACGGTTTTTTTGGCTACCTGAAAAATCGCAAACGATACAAGCGTCGGGCGAAGGATTTGCTGGAAAAGGTCGGGCTGGGTCATCGATTCAACCATCGCCCCAGCCAAATGTCTGGCGGCGAAATGCAACGAACCGCGATTGCTCGCGCCTTGATGGCGCGGCCCAGTTTGCTGCTGGCCGACGAACCGACTGGAAACCTCGATCGAAAGAACGGGGACGAGGTCATGAAGTCTTTGATGAAGTTGCGCGACGAAGAGAGCCTGACGATCGTCATGGTGACTCACGACGACGAGATCGCAGAAAAAGCGGATCGAACCATCAATCTGGTCGAAGGCCGCGTACAGTAGCCACCGAGCGTGCCTTCGTAAGATAGCTCCTGTGATGCTACGACGGGGGTCGCCGTGCTACGATGATGCCCGACTACGACGTCGACTGTTCGATGCTTCATCGTAAAACAGCCGCGCGGGCCGTTTGTACATCTGGCACTTTTGACTCTACACGCATGATCAACTTCCAACGTCTGGACGGACCATTTAATGTTCCGATCTATTTTCAGCGACTACCGGTCAAGACGGCCTCGGTTTACTGGTTGATGTTTACCGGCAGCGCGGACGACGACGTGGCCGGTGGACACGGTATCTATCACTGGTTCGAACACATTCCGTCACGCGGTACTGAAAAGTTTCCAGGCGGTTACTTTGACACGGAGGCTCGACTGGTTCGACACGGTGGTGGTTCGAGCGCCGAAACCGGATCGACTTACACCGGTTTTAGCGCCGACATTCCCAAGCGTGTCTGGCCCGAGGCACTGGACATACTCGCCGACATGATCGCATGTCCCTTGTTCCGCACCGAGGACATCGAGGCCGAGCGTGAAATCATATTGCATGAGATCGATGAGTGGCATTCGGCGCCGTGGTCTCAATCAGTGTGTCGGTTGCCAGGGATTTTATGGCCCGGTCATCCACTGGGACACGATCAACTGGGTAGTGCTGAGTCGTTGAAGTCGATCGATCCGAATCAATTGCGGCGAGCTCACGAACTGGGGTACTCCAGGAATCGTTGTGCTCTGTTCATTTCCGGCGACATCGAAGTCTCGCAAATCATCGACGAGGCGGGCAAGTGTCTGGAGCGGATGCCGGATCGGGATCTTTCGCCGCGAAGCAAACCCGCTTTTTACGGCGAGCTTCCGCAGTGGAAGGCCGGTCAGACGACTGTCGTGGAAACCAGCCACGATGACTCAGTCGTGTACCTGCTGTTCCCGCTGCCGTCGTTGGCTTCAGGCTTCGAACCGTTGATCGAATGGGACTTGATTGCGCATGTATTTGCGGCGGGTGAACTGGGGTCGCCCTTGAATCGAATGGTCCGCGAAAATTCGCAACTGGCCTACTCGCCCGATTTCACTTGTTGCACGTACCCTGACGGTGGCTACATCGGTTTGTCGGCCCAGACCAACGCGGATCCACGACGTGTGGTCGATGCTTTTTGGGAGCTGATCCGCAGCCCCGAAACCCGCTCTGCCGATTGGCTGAATTATGTGCGTGACACGATTCGTGGCACAATCGAAATGCATGACCCGCACGCTGGCGACTACACCGATTCAGGTAGTGCCTCGCTGGTGCACTACGGGGAATGTCTGTCTGATTCTTTTTACTCCGAAAAGTTACTCGGCTATTCGGATGAACAAGTCGCCGAGTGGCTGGACCAACTGGTGCCCGATCTGGCGCACACCGTCATCTTCCAAAGCAAGTAGCGTCGGCCGCCGGCCGTTTAACGCGCAGGATTTGCGAGCAATACAAGCACGAAGCGCAAGCGAGTGGTTCGAAACTGCAAAACCACTCGCTTGCGCTTCGTGCTTGTATTTTCAAATGAACAATTCCGTTTCTGCTGATTCCAGCTGAAGTCTCACCGTATCCGGCTTGGTATTCTGTTCAATCTCCCACGTTTTTTTGCGTATTCGGATTGAAATTCGCCGTCGACCATGCGAGTTTCCTTCGCTATCGGGATTTAATTCGTTATGATGTAGGGCAGTCCGTAACCCGAAAATTAAGGACCCGACGCAACATCACAAGCGTCATTATCGGGAACGATGTTTCGCAGCTCATCCCTAACACGACGAGATCAGCAAGTGGACGACTTTTCCAACAACCGGTCAACCACCGGAACTCTTGAACTCGACAACCCGGTTTCAGCGGAGCTGGAAATCACGGGCGATGTCGATTGGTTTAACGCAGGCTTTGACGCTGGAGTAACCGGCTGGGTTGAGATTCGTGTCGAAGCGCTCGATTCCGGGTTTGGCACTTTGTCGAATCCGATTTTGAGGAGCATTTTTGCGCCGAACGACGACGGGCGAATCGTCCAATTCGTTGACCACGACAGCGGTACGGGGCATGACTCGACATTGCGCCTGTTGATCGATTCAAACGATTTCTATTTGGCCGTTGCCGGATTCGGCGGCGTGATCGGCAGGTACCAAATCGTTGCCGAACGGTTCGGGGACCATGCGGATACGTTCGATGAAGTCCCCTCGTCCATCTTGCTTGACCAGGTTTCGACAGCAACATTTGAAACGACGACTGACCGCGACATCTTCCGTACCCAGCTATTGCGGTTCAATCGCAACTACCGAATCGACGTCGACGTCGACCAGTTTTTTCCAGGAGCAAACGACTGGCAAATTTCGGTTTACGACCAAAACCAGGTGTTGCAGCATCAGATTCAGCAGGACTCACACGAAGCCAGCTTTGTTTTCTCTCCGCAAAACGATGGCCAGTACTTTGTGGCGATTGAATCGCTGGGTAATACCAACTCATACACGTTTGAAATTGACGTCGTCGATGACGAGGCAGGCAGCTGTACCGGGCTAAATTGTGGCGGCCAGGGTTTTCGAACTACCTTGCCTTTGACAGAAACCGTGCTTGGCGATATCGAAACCTCGACGGACGTCGATCGATTTATTGCCGGTGCCCGAGCGGGTGGCTATTACATTCTGACATTCGCACCCTTTGACGATGTCAACAACATTGCGTTGGACGACTACATCATTCACCTGGAGCAGAGTACGGCGATCGGTACGCATACCCTGGTCTTTACCGGAAACACCACGCAACAATTCGAAGTTCTGTCACAGTCCGATGAGGCGTTCGAAATTGATGTCAGCGGTGGTGCGTTTGCCGATGGAAAGTTTGAGATCTCATTCACTGAGACTCCACCCATTGTCGTCACTCCCAATTCACATAACGGTTTGATCTTCTTGCCCGCTGACGGATCCGGGTCGGCGCCACTGGATACTCTGTTTGATCAGGAAGGCGTGTTGGGCAATCAAGCCGACAGCTTCCAGATCTGGCATCAACCTGGAAATTCGTCGGTCAACGATACTGGCTTTCTGACTGAAAACGGAGTTCCGCGTGCAGCGGATCAGATTCATACCATTGCAGGTGACGAGTTCGGTAACTGGAGCTTTTCGGCTCGCGACACCAACGCCAACACGTTGAGCGGCAACGATGAGATCTTCGTTCGAGGTGAATACGAGGGTTTCTATACACCGTGGGTCAGGCTGAACGCCCAACTGGAAACCGTTGACGCGACGACTCAGGTAGGTCCCATCTGGACCGGCGACGTCATCACTTACAGCTTCTTGACCGAGTTACCCGATTACCTGAGTGGTTTTTCCGGATTCACTCCACTGTCCAGCAATTACCAGTCACTGGTACGGGCTGCGATTGCCGAGTGGGACAGGGTTGGTGCGTTTCGTCTGGTCGAATCACCGGATGCGGCGTCTGTCGATATCCGCATTGGTAGTGCCGCGTTTTCAGAATCAGCTTACACGCATGCGGCGGGCCCGGGCACAAACGGTTTCGCAGGAGACATTCTGCTGAACACAGCGAATTACGTTGGTGATTTCGCACCGGGTGATCTTTTATTCCAACGACTGGTGCGAGGCATCGGAATTTCATTGGGACTGAGTGACATTCCGGATGGATCCATTACCGTCGCCGACTCAATCTTGAGAACTTACAGCGTCGACGGATTCTATCCTTACCAACCGATGCGACTTGACCAGGCATTTTTGCAAGACAAGTACGGACTGGATCCGACGACCAATGCAGGCGACGACCTCTACCTGTTGCAGCCCGGTAACGTTTCAACGACGTCGTTATATGACGCTGGCGGATTCGATGTTGTTGATGCGGGTTTATTTCAAACCCGAATTCGCGCCTCGATTCAACAGGGTGGCCTGATCGAAACCGATGATGGCAACCTGTGGATTGGATACGGCACCGACATCGAGCGACTCAATGGTGGACAAGGTAACGACCGGCTTAGCGGCAATGCCCTGGACAACAGGGTCACTGGTCGCGGAGGCAATGACTTCATCTATGGACTGCAAGGCGACGACGTGTTGCTGGGCGGTCGAGGCGATGACAGATATGGTTATCGGCTGGGTGACGGCAACGACCTGATCAACGAACAAGGACACGGCGGACGCGATGTACTGCACATTCAGTCGCCGTTGAGCGTCGGAGAATCATTGCTTGACTACGAAAATATTCGGTTCAGCCGCGACGGAAACGACCTGATCCTGGATCTCACGCTATCGCCGCAACGGGTAATCAATGACCCAAGTGACATCGGGACCAGCGAAGGAAGCATTCGTATTCGCGGGATGAATCAAACGAATTCTGCCGTCGAGGTCCTGAGGCTGGATGATAGCCGAGGCAACCTGTTGACGCCTGTAATCAGTCTGAGCTCGATATATTCCCGGTTGGCGGATGGAGAATCCAGCTTCTTTCAGGCCAGCAATACGCGGGATCAATGGGGCGTTGTACCCGATTTTGCGACACCATTTTAAGCAAACGGAGTTCCGGTCCCGTGAGATAGGCTTGGTAGACAAGCTTGGGAATTCGTGCCGGCAAAGACGATTTCGTGCGAAATCAGCCGCTACAAAATTTGCCTGATTCAGGCTAAAATCAGCCGTAGGTTTTCCAGCACGGATGACCTGCGACGGAAATTACTGTGACCCCTCTTTTCTGTTTCATCGCGCCTTCTGGTCGCACGATCACCGGGTCGCATTATCAATATTGACTCAACTGTTTGGAGTAGCGCACATGTCGCCTGCTGTAATGGATGAAAAAAAGTTCCAACCTGAAATGACTGTATTTGAAGAATTTGCCGACGAGTACGGACCTGAAAAAGTTGTCTACGTTTACGAACCACGTTGCGGATTGAAAGGCATTGTCGTCGTCGACAACAGTTCGATCGGTCCCGGCATTGGCGGGATTCGAATGACTCCGACCGTGAATACCGAAGAGGTCTTTCGGTTGGCCCGCGCCATGACTTGGAAGAACGCATTGGCCGGAATTCCACACGGTGGCGGCAAGTCAGGAATCATCGCTGATCCTCGCAAGATTTCGATTGAGCAAAAAGAAATTTTGATTCGCCAGTTTGCTCGTGCCATCGAAGGTTTGCATCAGTACATTCCTGGCCCCGATATGGGAACCGACGAAACTTGCATGGCCTGGGTACGTGACGAGATCCGCCGCTCAGTCGGATTGTCCACGGTCCTGGGTGGCATTCCCCTGGATCAAGTCGGTGCAACTGGTTACGGAATCGCCGTCTGTGGCGAGATCGCTCAGGAATTCTGCGATGTTGACCTGCAGGGAGCTCGAGTCAGCATGCAAGGTTTCGGGAACGTCGGACAACATGCTTCTCGTTACCTGGTCGAACGCGGCGCAAAGTTGACCGTGGCCACTGACATCGATGGCACGATCCACAACGAAGATGGAATCGATGTCGACGAATTGGTCAAATGCATGCGGGAAGGGAAGGGCGTGACGGGATACACCGATGCGACCAAGCACGAACGAGACGCTTTCATTGATCTCGACTGTGACATATTCGTTCCCGCTGCTCAGCCTGACGTGATCAACGAGGAAAACGCCAATCGTTTGAAGTGCAAGATGATCTTGCAGGGTGCCAATATTCCATGTACCTCCGCTGCCGAAACAGTCCTGGCAGATCGCGGTATTTTGAATGTGCCAGATTTCGTCGCCAACGCTGGTGGCGTAATTTGCGGCTCCGTGGAATATCATGGCGGCACCAAGAATCAGGCCTTCACCGAAATCGCCGAAAAGATGCGAGAAAACACGCGTGCCGTCCTGAAAAAATCGGCCTCTGACAAGGTCCTGCCTCGTGAAGCAGCTCTGGTTCTGGCTCGAGAGCGGGTCAAAGAAGCGATGAGCTACCGGCGAGCCAACTGATCGTCGTCCACAATCGCTGAACATGTGTCTGGTCGATTTTCGATCTCTGGCAATCCACTCAGACAAGGCATTCAAAACAAACAACGTACCATCAGCATGAGTCCTCAAAATCGACTCGGCTGACTGGTGCGTTTTTCTATGCGCTAATTGTGCTTGCTGTGTTCGAATACAAATCAGTCAGATACCAGCACAATGCGCCAGCGCGCCAGCAAGTGGTTTCAGTCGACAGCAGCCACATAACGTGAACGTTCACTGCGTTTCAATGCGTTGTTCTTTGGCTCGCTAGCGGCTGGTTTCCCCCTGGCATGAGCCGTAAAAGCGGAACGACCCTGATAGCAGGTACAAAAGTTTTTTTCGTGAAAAAGGTCATAAATGGAATGTTCGTTAAATTCCCCCAACCTCAAATGGCGATTATTTTCCAGACGAAATAGCGTGCGGTCACGTCGCAGCTGCATCGTCAAAACTGCCAAAACAAGTCACAGAAAGCTATGGGGGGACAGATGGCGAAGCCGCGAAAAGTCGTGACTGAAAATCAGTCCCGCAACCAATTGACCCAAGATAAGTTTTCTCAGCCTTCGAGCATTTCGGAAAACAAGTGTTCGTCATTCCAGGGGCAAACTGTCATGTCGCGTTATTTATGTTTGGGAGTCGCCGCCCTGGCTGCTTCCATGGCACTCGGATTTTCCGGATGTTGTTCGTCCGGCTGCAATACGGGTGGAGGCGGATCACTATGGGGTTTTGTCGACTCCTTTATGCAGAAACAAGTCGCTTGCATGCAAGAACAGGTATGGGCCAGAAGAGCCTTCCACCTGCGTTACGGTCACTGCGAACGAGTTCATGCGGATCACTTCCGGGCGGGCTTCATCGCTGGTTACTGCAACGTTTGCAACGGTGATGGTACTGAGCCACCTGCCTTGCCACCAGAACAATACTGGGGATTCCAGTACCGAAACCAGGAAGGTGCTGAAATGCAAACGGCATGGTTCTCTGGTTTCGAATCGGGTGCTCATTCGGCTCAAACCGATGGCTCGGGCTCGTTCCAGAACATTCAGATATCGCGTCAGTTGGAAGAGGCCATGCTGGCCGCCGACCAATTGCAAGATGTTCACGGTGGCATCCAGCGAGAATACGAAGTTGGTCTGGCTCCAATCGTAGGATCGGGTTTGGTTGAACCAAAACAGCCGCGAGCCAACGTGCCGTACATCACAGGTCCGATCACGACCTCACCAACGATTCCAAATTCGAATCAAGGTTCGGGTTCACGGTCGATTCCAAATTCGAATCAAGGTTCGGGTTCACGGTCGATTCCAAATTCGAATCA
>CAZPOL010000071.1:18369-28178 GCA_964588195.1 uncultured Pirellulaceae bacterium
AGGTTCGAGTTCACGGTCGATTCCAATGTCGAGTCCCGTACCACAACCGATCTCGGTTCCGAATTACCAAACGGGAGCAGGATCGAATATGCCGATCCCGATGCAATCCGTTCCTCCTGTTCCTTACGTTCCAGGTTCCTAAACGAACTAACAATTCAATCCACCCAGGTCCAAGTGGTAATACGCAGTGTGGGCCGAGGCCAAATACTGCTACAAGGAGTTATCTGTCATGGAAAGACAACACGCCAAACACGACATGCTGAAAAGCATCGGGCGACTTTGGTTATTGATGCCAATCTGCCTGGCCTTCAGCCTCAGTGGTTGCACGTCGATCCTTTCGCCGATCAATGCCATCCCCGCCAGTCAGGTTCCACCGCAGTTTCTTGCGGCACCTCAAGCAAACAAACGTCCAATCGACGTTTCCTTGCTGCGACACGTCGCACCTCCGAATTACATCCTGGACAAGGATGACATTCTGGGTGTGTTCATCGACGGTGTGCTGGGCCAATCGGACGAAGCACCGCCGGTTACCATCCCGGATCCTAACAGCGATCTGTCACCCGGTATCGGTTTCCCGATTCCAGTCCGTGACGATGGCACGATCTCGTTGCCGTTGGTTGACCCAATGGCGGTACGTGGTTTGACAGTTGCTCAGGTCGAACAACTAGTCAAACGCAAATATCAGGAAGAAGCGATTCTTAATGAAGCTCGTGTGATTGTCACACTGCTGCGAAAGCGTACTTTTCGCGTCTTCGTGGTCCGGCAGGATAATCAGTCAGGCGGAAATTCCAATCTCGGAGTCGCCCAACGAACACGCGGTGTATTTGATCGTTCCGACCTCAGCAGTAGTGGTTTCGTGCTGCAACTGCCTGCCTACGAAAACGATATCCTGAACGCTCTGTCACAGACCGGTGGACTACCTGGTTTGAATGCCAAGGCCGAAGTAACCATCTTGCGAGGTGACAACCTTCAGACCGAAGAGCGATTCAGGCAGATGCAGGAAATGTACGCCGGACGATTCAATGGCGACTTTGGCAACTTCGAAAACCCTGCCTTGATCAGTTCAGAGTCTTCGGTCACGATTCCGTTGCGAGTTGGCCCCGGAGAGGTACCGAACTTCCGACCGGAAGACGTGATCCTGCGTGACGGCGACGTCGTCTACGTAGAAGACCGCGAAACGGACGTGTACTACACCGGTGGATTGTTGGGTGGTGGCGAATTCCCGATCCCTCGTGATTACGATCTGGATGTATTGGGAGCGGTTGCTCTGTCCGGAACGGGCGTCGGAGTTTCACGTGCCCAACTGGGGGGAGCTTCGTTGGTCAGTGGTGGCGGAAACCAGGTTGAGCCAACCGAATTGATCGTCTTGCGGAAACTACCAGGCAACCGTCAACTGGCTATCAATGTCGACCTGACGGATGCGGTTAATAATCCGCAATCCCGTTTGCTGGTCGCCCCGGGTGATACCTTGCTGTTGAGATTCAGCCCCGAAGAAGAACTGCTCAATACAGCGGTCAGTATCTTCTTCACCTTCGGTATCCGGGAACTATTCCGATAGACCTGAAAACATCTAACCAATCAAAAAGGGCTGCTCAATCAACGAGCAGCCCTTTTTTATTTCGGCGTGATCAATCAGCAAACATTCTGTCCTCACACAGCCGTAATTTCAGCGACCTTCTGCGAAACGACCTCGGACAACCGCGGCCCGGCAATTGAAACCACCTGCGAGGCCAGGTAATTACCCCACTTGGCCGCTTGCAACGAGCCCATGCCATGAGCCAGGCCGTATAGTGCACCGCCCGCAAATGCGTCACCGGCACCGACCGTGTCGATGGCCACGACCTCGAATCCATCCATTCGTGTCACCGTCTTGTCTTCGATAACCAGGCATCCCTGACCACCATCGGTGATGAAAACCGTCTTGCACATTTCACCCATCCTGGTCGCGCACTCGTCTAGCGAGTCAGTCTCGCAAAGTCTGCGAGCCTCGTCCGCATTGCAAAACAGAACGTCGCAATACTTTGGCACCACATCCAGGAATTCCTGGTGATAACGATCCACCAGGAAAGGGTCGGAGAAAGTAAACGAGGTGATCAACCCATGTTTCTTCGATTGCTCGAAAGCTTCCACACAGGCGGCGCGCGGCCCTTCAGCATCCCAAAGGTATCCTTCGATGTAGCTGTATTTGCTTAAGGCCAGATGATCCAGATTCAGATCGGACTTGGAGAGCGATGTCGAAATCCCCAGATGAGTGCACATCGTTCGTTCGGCGTCGGGCGTCGTCAGCACAACACAAGTCCCGGTCGGTTCCCCTGTTGCCGATGCCATTTCGGTTTCGAACGTGATCCCGGAATCTTCCATCCCTTGCTTGTAGAACTGGCCGTTAGTGTCGTTGGCGACCTTGCCACAGTAGACTCCGGTGCCACCGCTTTGAGCGATCCCGACCATCGTGTTGGCAGCCGAACCGCCCGAGGCCAATTCGACTTTGTGATCGGCAAGCTGCTGCAGGACTTTGGCCTGAGTCTCCGTGTCCATCAACGTCATGCTGCCGCGTTGCAAGCCTTGCGTTGAAATGAACTCATCTGGCACAAACGCCAACATATCTACGATTGCGTTACCTACGCCAAACACGTCATATTTCTTTTCCACGGCAGTTTACCTGTTGTCTTTCTGTTCGTCTTATCGGTTTGAGTCTGATCAACCAGCCTTGATGGCGGCCTTTCCGGATGGTTTACTCGTATCGCCGGATCCGGCGTGAGTCCGGAGCAAAGGACTTGCCCCGGCGAATTATCCCCTGCAGCAGCCAACCCGCAAGGTACCAGCCGACATGGCCTCCACAATTCGCTCATTTATCGCCGTCGATTTGACTCCGCAACACAAGCGTTCGCTGGGAAAAGTGATCAAAGGCTTGGCCGAAAAATGGCCCGAGTATCGGTGGTGTGATCCCGATCAATTACATTTGACACTCAATTTTCTGGGACCGGTCCCCGACGACAAGATCCCCGATGTGTGCAATATCATGCGGGAAACCGTCAGCAAACACGCCCCCTTCGGAATCGACCTGGAAGGCATCGGTGCTTTTCCCAAGATCTCGCGTCCCCGCGTCATTTGGGCTGGTATCGGCGAAGGCAAATCACCGCTGTCCCGCATCTATTACGATCTCCGCGACAACCTGGATGACCTCAGACTGGAACGGGACGGCAAGGCATTTCGACCTCACATCACACTGGGCCGAATCCGCAAACAGGAACGCTGGCCCGATTCCATGATTGAATATCTGGAGTCGCAATCGGAAGTCGATCTTGGCTCGGCCGATGTCAGTGAAGTCGTGCTGTTCTCCAGCTTTGAAGAAGCGGCCGGCCCAGTCTACACCGCCATGGATCGGGCCAGACTGAAACGATCGAAAGCTTGAAAAGTTATGGCTCCGACACCTGCCGCTTTCCCACGACATCTGAAAATCGCAATTTCCTGGAAAAATCTCAACACGAAGTTCAGCCACTTAAAACAACGCTAAACCAGAGCTAAATCGGCGCTAAACCAGCCGAAAAAGCCTGGAATCGTCTGTTAATTCTGGAATTCAGGTCCGCGCTGGACCGGACTTGTCACGTCAGTCGCGAATATTAGTAGTAGTCAAGGAAGTAACGGGGAAGCAACGGTTTTTACACCGCACTGGCGACTCGGTTGATTCCTGAACAAATGTACTCGACGCCAATTTCCAGCCCCTTTCGTGAAGCCGATTCAACTGCCACAATAAACCACTGCGGCAGATGTTTTTAGGGACGAAATCGCTGGGCTGGCCTTTCTTTTTTTCCGAAGGGACCTACCCAAATGTCAGCTACCAAAACTGTAACCAAACGAGTTACCAAATCCGCATCCACAACCAAAACGGAAGGTAAGATGATGGCCAAGAAAGAAAAGACAACCAAGCCAGCCGACAAGAAGAAGTCAGCTGCGACGACGACGGCGAAACCGACCAAGACGGTCTCCAAAATGGACTCGATGTTAAATGACAACGAGAACCTGAAGACCGCTTTCCAACAGATCGAAAAGCAGTTCGGCGACGGTTCCATCATGTCGCTTACCAACGACAGCGTCTCGCGGATCCGCGGTATCTCGACTGGCAGTCTGGCATTGGACATCGCCCTTGGCGGTCAGGGACTTCCTTGCGGACGGATCATCGAGATCTACGGTCCGGAATCCAGTGGCAAAACGACTCTGGCTTTGCACACGATCGCCGAAGCACAAAAAAGCGGAGGCATTGCCGCATTCATCGACGCGGAACACGCCTTCGACCCTTCCTGGGCCAAGAAACTGGGCGTCCAGCTGGATACTCTGCTGGTCAGCCAACCCAGCAGCGGTGAAGAAGCGATGCAGATCTGCGAAATGCTGGTCAAGTCAAATGCCGTCGACATCATCGTGATCGATTCGGTGGCTGCCCTGGTCCCCAAAGCAGAATTGGAAGGCGAGATCGGACAATCGCACGTTGGCCTGCAAGCTCGCTTGATGAGCCAGTCGATGCGAAAACTGACCGGTGCGATTGCCAAAAGCAAAACCTGCACCGTGTTCATCAACCAGATTCGCGAAAAAATCGGCGTGATGTTCGGCAGTCCCGAAACGACACCCGGCGGTCGAGCTTTGAAATTCTACAGTTCGTGCCGAATCGATGTCCGCCGAATCGGTGCCTTGAAAGACAGCGACGAAGTGGTTGGCCAACGCGTCAAATGCAAAATCGTCAAAAACAAAGTCGCTCCGCCTTTCCGTATCGCAGAATTCGATATGATGCACAGCAACGGAATCAGTTTCGAGGGTGATATTCTTGATCTGGGCGTGGCTCACAATATCGTCAAGAAGAGCGGTGCCTGGTTCAAATACAATTCGACCCACATTGGGCAAGGTAAGGAAAAGGCACGCAACTACCTAATCGAGAATCCGGAAACCGCTCAGGAAATTCGTACCAAGATCATGGCTGCTGGAGGCTACCTTGAAGATGTCGCCGCACTTGTTGAAGAAAGCGAAGAATCGGCGAAAGTCGCAACGGCCAGTTAATCTGTTCCGCCCAGCTTTCACGCAGGGCAATCGTTTCCTCCCGCAAACACTTCTCATTGGCAGGCAGCACGGCATCGTGTTGCCTGCCTTCCTTTCTATTGCCGCTACAAATGCAAGGCACCTCGTTCGCCTGTTCACATGCCTGACTGTCCTGGCGGCGTTCTCTATTCATGCGAACGCCCAAAACACCAGGCAAGAATCAAGCCAGCACACAGCCGCACCAGATTTTGACGTTTCCGAAACAGGAAAATCAGTCGTTCAGGTTTTCACTTTCGACCAACCACCAGCCGCTGACCAGACGCTTCGATCCATCAACCCGCTTGCGGACGGTTACGGCATCGCATTGGACGAACAAGGCAGAATCCTTACCAATCGACACCTGTTGGCCAATATCACCGATAGCCACTACCGAATCCTGCTTCCGGGCTCGTCGAAATTGATCGACGCCGAAGTGCTGGCCGCCGACTCATGGATCGACTTGGCGGTTTTACAGATCAAGAAATCGCAACTTGAAAACCGCGATTCGAATCAGACCGAATCCGGCTCCGACACCGAATGGCTCGCTGACCAACAGGGCAACAACATTTCGGATGGCCAGCAGTTATTCGTAGTGCATGGTCCCGACAGTGAACCGCTCACCGGAATCAGCGAACCGTACCCCGGACTGTCGGTCGCAAAACGACAGACTCGATTTGATTCGTTGGCGTTCGATTGCAAATTCCAATACGGCGGATTGCTGCGAGTCCCTTTGCCCCGATCGCAGCAGACCGGCACTCTGCAGGAACCATTCAACAAGAGCGGCGCGGGGGTGTTCGATCGGCAGGGCAATTTGGTCGGACTGACAACCGTGTTGGTACCTGGTCCCGCGACAGATTCACCCGATCAAGTGATCATTCCTTTGGACGAAGCGACTTGGCGAAAAGTTGCGCCGATGTTGTCGGGGAAACTCGCTGAATACTCGTTCGCGGGAATCACACCACGCGATCTGTCGCCCAGCCAATTGGAATTGGTCCCGCACGGAATCCAGGTCACTGATGTCGTTCGAAATTCGCCCGCGCATGAACGACTACAATTCTCGGATGTCGTCACGCACCTTAACGGAGTGCCAATTCACAACGTGGACCAGTACTGGTTTCACCTGAACAACTCGAATCCATTTGACACGATTCGCTTCTCAGCGATCCGCGGAGTACTTTCCAATCCCTCGACTCCGCAAGAAATCCAGGTCGATGTGATTGTTGGCAAGCGACGAATTGAAACTCGCCGCCCCAGCTTTCAATCGGCAAAGACTCCTCGTTGGCGAGGCCTTGCCGTCGAGGAGCCATTTGCGATGGTCAATTTCGAAACGTTGCTGGATTCCGTCAAGCATCAACAATGCGTTGTGGTCAACGAAGTCCAGATCGATTCGGCCGCCTGGAACGCCGGGCTACGACCTCGACAGGTGATTCGTCAAGTCAACGGCCAATCGGTGACTTCACGCGATTCTTTTTATTCGCTGGCGAACAAAACCGCAGCAAATGATGTCGAACTTACGGTGATCGACGCCAAAACGGGTGCCGACGTTTCCATTAGCGTCCGCTCAACCGCCGATAACCGGTAACCGCACGCACCCTGCGAGCCCGTATCGTTCTGGTCGATTTGCCAGCTCACCGATATATTGACGGCTACGATTCAATCCAGGAAACAAGAATGAAGACTGACGAAATACGTGAAAAGTACCTTGAGTTCTTCAAGGGCAAGGGACATACGGTTTGCCAGAGCGATGTGCTGGTTCCGAAATGGGACCATACCGTGTTGTTCACTCCCGCTGGAATGAACCCTTTCAAGGATCACTTTCTGGGCAACATTGAACTGGAATACACGCGGGCAACCAGTTGTCAAAAATGTCTGCGTACCGGCGACATCGAAAACGTTGGGCGGACTGCCTACCACCATACCTTCTTTGAAATGTTGGGGAACTTCTCCTTCGGTGACTACTTCAAAAACGAAGCGATTGCCTGGGCTTGGGAATTTCTGACCGGGAAGCAGTGGCTGGGCATCGACCCGGAACGACTGACCGTGTCGGTTTACACGGATGACGATGAAGCGGAACAGATATGGATGAAGGAAGTCGGGTTGCCGAAGTCCCGCATTGAACGACTTGGCGAACACGACAATTTTTGGCCAGCCGGCGCTCCGACGGACGGACCCGATGGCGTCTGCGGTCCGTGTAGCGAAATCTTTTTTCACCCCGACAATGGGCCTGAGTGCGAGATTTGGAATCTCGTATTTACTCAATTCAATCGTAGCGGAGATCCACCCGAGAACCTGTCTCCGTTGCCCAGCAAGAACATCGACACCGGAATGGGACTCGAACGCATCGCCGCTGTGATGCAAGGCAAGGCCACCAACTACCACATCGATTCTTTACTGCCATTGGTTCAAGCTTGCGCAGAAGTCTGCAACATCAAATACGAAGCCGAATCAGACAACGGACGTCGCCTACGACGAATTGCCGATCATGTTCGCGCCTGCACGATGTCAATTCACGAAAACGTCTACCCTGACAAACAGAAAGAAAACTACGTGATCCGGCGACTACTGCGTCGCGCGGTCCTGCAGGGTCACGAGATGGGAATTCGCGATCCATTCTTGTTCAAAATCGTTCCGGCTGTGGTGCAGGCAATGAGCCAGCCTTATCCGGACCTGAAAGATACTGCTGCGAACGTCGCCGACGTAATCAAGACGGAAGAGCAAGGGTTCCTGAAAACACTGGATGATGGACTGGGGCGCGTCGAGAACATTTTCTCCCGAATGGAATCGAGCAACACAAAAACGGTGGATGGCAAAGAAGCATTCGACCTGTACCAGGAACAGGGCATCCCCGCCGAACTGTTCGAATCGATCGCCAAGGACCGTGGCATGGAATTCGATTGGGACGGATACAAAATGGCCCGGGATCAGCATGCCAAGGACAGCGGAGCGGGGCAGGTCGGTGTGATGGGAAACTTTGGACCGCTTGATGACATCAAGAATGAAATCAAGTCTACCGAATTTCTCGGCTACACATGCACCGATGACAACGGTGTTATCTTCGGATTAGTTTCCGATGGACAACTCAATGACGAAATCAGTTCCGCCGATGGCGAGCAGTTGGTCGTTCTGGATCGCACACCGTTCTACGCCGAATCGGGTGGACAAGTCGGCGACACAGGTCAGATCGTCGGACCCGATGGAAAATTCAATGTCACCGATGTGCAAAAAAGTGGCGACTTGTTCGTACATCACGGCCAGGTCAGCGAAGGCAAGTTGGGCAAAGATCAATCGGTCTCCATCCAGGTTAACCTTGAACGCCGCAATGGAATTCAACGTGCCCATTCTGCCACTCACATCATGCATTATGCCCTGCAGAAATTCGTTGGCGAACACGCTCAACAACGTGGATCGAAAGTTGAAGAAGACCAGCTGCGATTTGATTTCGCCAACAAGGTTGCCGTCTCGGCCGAAGAGCTGGCTCAAATCGAATCCGAGAGTATCCAACGCATCGACGCCGGTTCGCCGGTCAAGGCCGAGATCATCCCCATGGAAGAAGCTCGCCAAAAAGGGGCCATGATGTTGTTTGGAGAAAAATACCCCGACCCGGTTCGTATGGTTTCGATCGGCGAATTCAGCAAGGAACTCTGCGGTGGAACCCATGTCGAAAACACATCCGACATCGGTGGCTTTCAAATCATTGGCGAAGAAGCTGTCTCAGCCGGCATTCGCCGCCTAACCGCGGTCACTGGCGAAAAGGCTAAACGCTACGCCGCCGACAACATCGCATGGATCAAACAGGTATCGGAGACCCTTGGCGTTCACGAATCGCAATTGGTCGAGGAAACCGGAAACCTGTTGAAGTATTCCAAGGCGTTGAAGAAACAGATCAGCGGCGGCCCAGCAGCCAAGCGAACTGAGGTCAGCGGCAAAGGTGCCAAAGACGAACTCAATTACAATGAAAAACGTGAAGCGATCAAACAACTGGCTCGCTTGTTGAACGTGCAAACGTCTGGAGTCGTCGAACGGATCAGTTCGGTAAAATCCGAATTGACTCAACTGCACGAGCAGATCGAACAGATGGTCGACACGTCTGACATTACCGCCGAATCGTTGTGGGAACGAGTCGTCGAGGTCGAAGGGGTCAATGTCGTCGTCAGTGAAACGCCGGGCGCCAACATCGACTTGATGCGCAAGCTGATCGACCAGCTGCGCAAGAAGCACTCCACCACGGCAGTCTTCCTTGCTGCGATTCAGGGAACCGACAAAGTCATGTTACTGGCCGGGCTAAGCAAAGACCTGGTCGAACGTGGCATGAGTGCGGGTGATTGGGTCAAGAAAGTCGCGCCGACGGTTGGTGGCGGCGGTGGTGGCCGCCCCGACATGGCTCAGGCTGGTGGTAAAGACCCTACAAAAATCAACGTAGCGCTGGACGCCGCACTCCAATACGTTCGCACCGCGAACGCAATCTGATTTCGCATTCCGCCGGGCTGTTCACGGTCCAGCTTACTGCTTGATCAACTGCACGGCGTCGACGTGAACAATTCCGGCGGATTCCTTGCCGCGAAATGTCACGCTGCCGGGTGAGTCCGCCGTAAAACGAAATTGGCCAAGCGACTGAAACGAATTGTTGCCTTTGGTCGGCTTGGTTTGATCAACTACCACCGACTGCTTGCCTGATTCGGATTGAATTTCAATCGTCAAATTTCTTGCGCGATTGTTGTGAGGCAACCACGTCACCAGCACATCGT
>CAZPOL010000072.1:0-1854 GCA_964588195.1 uncultured Pirellulaceae bacterium
TGGTCTGACGAGCATCTACTTCACTGAGAAACCTTGCATTCCCGCATGCGAAAAATCGCCATCGTGCGGCCGCCGATTTCCAGTTCTTTCAACTTGAACGTGCCTTCCACGGTGACTGGTCGAACGGTGAAATCGACCTCGTGACCCTTGGCCAGCTTCACCAACACGCAATCGTATAGCGCTGCTCCTGGACCAAAACAACATTCCTGGTTGTCGCGAACCAGGATGAATTTCTTGTTGCCGGTTTGCTTGGTTCCGTTGGGCAAAATGAAACCGCGAATGCTGATCCGCTTGCCTTCCATCTCATTGATTTCTTCGGTCAACATATCCCGTTCGAATATCTCGTCCGTTTCCATGTCGAACACAACGTCATCGAAGGTCAACTGCAATACGTCTTCGTCTTCCTGTGCAACAGCAGTGCAGGGCATGATTGACAAGACGGCGACGCATGAAAGAGTTAACGATGCAAACAGAGTTTTTGCAATCATGATTTGGCAAGCTCGCTTTTGGTATCGCATGTGATTAGCTTTCGATCCGACTCTCGAAACAAAATCAAGGGCTGACTATTTGATGTACTCAGCGTCGATTTGATAAAAGACCTTGGGCACTTCCTTTTCGGCGGTTGGTGCCTTCCGCTTGTTCAATTTAAATGTCCCGGCGATCTTGCGAACTCGCAAACCGTAATGCACCCGCTCTTCGCCCAGAATATTAATGGCAACCACATCCGTAATTTCCGGAGCACCACCAAAGCAACAGGAACCGAAGTCGCCGACCAAAATGAATTTTTGCAAGTTCTTCTTTTTCGTACCTGGCCGGACGAAGCCTTTCAGAAAGACCTTCTCGCCATCCAGTGCCACTGCCTTTTCCGAATACGGCAGATCGGTGTCCTTGTCATCCTTTAGCATCCGATACGAAATACGTTCGAACCCCTCGGGCACCTCGGTGCTGTAGACATAATAGTGCCAACCGAGTCCGCCCACCAATACCAACAATGACGTAACCAATCCGAACTTGGCGGCCTTCATTCCCACCAACTCTTCCGGATACTTTTTGATATTGCCAACACCGACCAAACTGAGGCCCAACGCGATGACGGGCAGAATGATTAGCACGCTGGCCAATAGAAACACTGTCCCCAGAATTGCAAACGCGGCACCGGCGATGGCCGCCTTGCTGAGCGATCGATAACTCGCTTCTAGTTCACCGGAATATCGATCTACTTTGTCTGCTGAGTCAATTTTGGTATCCATCTTGAAAACCGTCTTTGGAATCTTGTCTTTTCGATTGATTGATTACGTGATCAAGGCTCGGCACGAATTTGGCAATTCAACGGGAAGGCCGAAAATCGAGTCGCTCTTCAATATTCGTTGGATCGAATCAGGAAATCAAGCGCTCGAATGTTCCATTTAGCACCGACCAAAGCAACAAGAATATTATGGCACAGACTCCCAACCCGGCCAAAAGCATGATCGGCGTCGAGGGGGAAGTCGGCACAATCATGGCTGCCGGAGGTGCGGGGTTTGTGCGTTGTGCCAATTGTTCGTTGCCCGAATCGCTAAGTCCACGAGCCTGAGAAGACTCGCCGACCCGTTGGACCGAAACCTCTTCTGTTGATACGTACATCGACGCATCCTGGTTCGAATCCTTACGTTGGGCTTCTGGCATTTGCCCGGGAGCGTCGTCGTAGATGTCCGCTACGGCCTCGCTATCCGAGTGGCGGACGAGGTTATCGTCGTCGGATTTCTGGTCGCCCGATTCATTCTTGCCGGATTTGTCAGACCTTTTTTTCTCTCCCGCTTCGGTTTGTCCTTCGCTGGTGTCGGGCTTGTCTGAGTCATCGCCTTCTTCTTCCTC
>CAZPOL010000072.1:1954-28143 GCA_964588195.1 uncultured Pirellulaceae bacterium
TCTTCATCTTCATCTTCATCGTCATCGTCGCCCCAATCCAATTCGGCCAGCATGTCGGCGCGTTTGGCGGCGGTCGGATCGATCTCGCGAAGTTCGGCGATGTGGGCTTTGGCTTCTTCCAACGGGCAGGCTTGTAAATACGAAATGATCGGGGTTCTGACCCAACGAGTATCGTCGGTATTGCTGTCCTTGAACATTTGCACCAGGCGATCTACGACCGACCAGTCTTCCCAGCGGGCCAAATCCGGGATCACCATGTCGGCCATCTTCGGTCGATCCAGTACATAACGTAAAGCCTCGACAATTCGTGGCTTGGAAACCCGATCCGATTCCGCTCCGTGAAAACGGAGTGCACTGATGGTGGAAAACACATCGATGTATTCGGCTTCGGGATTCTTCAGGAACGTCTCTTCAATCAAAGCCACGCCCTCGTCGCCACGCAACGTCAGATAGCAAGCGATCAAGGCATCCAGGCCACTTTGTTTGTCACGGTCACCCGAGGTGATAATCTCTTCCAGAAAGGCCAATTCGTTTTCGCCACCGACGACACCCAGCAGGGTGTAGTAAAGTCGCTTGCGGCTGCGCATAACCTCGGAGTCTTCCAACCAGCCAATCAATTGTTTTGGATCGATTCGCCCTCTCAGTTCTTTCACGTCGTCGTATGGGGCTCGTGCAAATTCGTCGTAGGCATCGTAGGCCAACATTGATTCTTCATGTTCAAAGTAGCCGGCGAAAAACTCCAGACGGTCACCACCTTTTTCGGCCAAGCCATCCAGTTTTTTCAAATAGCTCACGACTTCGTCCGACACCAATTGTGGCGTCGTCCAGTTAATCGCGGACGAACCGTTTCCCATCACCAGGAACTGGTCGCCGATCTTGATCTTGCGACTGACGACAACCGCCTTGAATTCCTCGTCGGTCTTCATGATCTCTTCGCCTTTCAAGACGTAGTTGATCTTGAAAATCGCGCGGGGCAACTGAGTTTGATCGGCGCCCTCGGGCTCGGATTCCAGGCTGGCAATCACTACCAGATCGGAAGAATCAATTTGCTCAGTGAAGGTAAGTGCAACGGCGCTGCAAAATGGACACGAGTTGGCTGGCAACACCATCACAAGTGCCAGAGCACAAGCGAATACAGCCGCAGAAATTCGATTGCGGCGACGTGATGCAGAGGTTGATTGGTTTTGGCGCATGATTGTTATCAGGGATAAACGCAATGAGGGTAGACGCTACAAAACGTCAGCTTCGTTTGAACATCTTGCGGTTGAATCTGAATGGACTCGCTGACGCAGGTCAGGAACCAAGGGACTCGGCGACATCCGTGCGGTAAGCCGTAATCGCCGGATACAAGCCAACGATCACCGCCAAAAAGATGAGCCCCGGAATCAGAAACAACTCGGGTGAAATCTGAAACCATTGTAGCTGATCGACGTTCCCAATTGGAATACCCGCAGCAGCAAGATAAGAAAACACCGGGATCGGGGGTGCGAAATCAAAGAAGCCGACCGGGACACCCGTCCGTGCCTCGACGAAAGGACTGGCAATCGCGTTCAAACCGTGCCCGGCGACCCAGCCGATCATTCCACCCAACATCGCTAGCGTGACAGATTCCAGGAGTGTGACGATCAATACTTTGGAACGATTTGCTCCCAAAGCTCTCATCACGGCAATTTCCTGGCGACGTTGAGCCATCGAACTGTAGATGCCGACCAGAATACTGATTCCCGAAACGACGCAAATCATGATCGTCAAGACCAGCAAGATCCAGCGTAACGGGTTCACGAAACTGTCAAACAGCACCGTGACCTCCTTGATCGGCGAAACGGCCTGAGCCTGGTCTTTACTCCGTTTCGGACGAAAGTCGGACCAAAATAGTTGATCCTTCAAGCCGCCTTCGTCGACAGCCGCCTGGATCAACATGCTGCTGCCAACACCCAGAAACTCTTCATCTTCGTTGGGCGGATTGGAACGAACCAGCACAGCAGTTACTTCCCGTTGTTCGATCGGCAAGCGAACCCGACGCAACGATGTTTTTTCAGCGGCCTTCTCTTCTTCGGTTTTCTTTTTGCGTTCGACACCGGGCACGCGAGCCACCGGTGCATCCATGATATTCGTACTGGTCATGTCGGCCGCGTGATCTTCCATCAGGAAGAAGCCTTCCAGATTGCAAAAGGCCGCGCGGTCCAGCGGCAACCCTGTGCGATCGATGATCCCGACGATCGTAAATCCTTGCTCGTGAGTATGCGCTCCCGGGCTGTTTGGATCACCGTGGATTGGATTGATAACGTCGCCAACCTTCAGATTCAATTCTTTGGCGACAACGGCGCCCAACACCGCCTCAAAAAATCCGTACTCTTCATTGAACTCTTCGAAGGCTCGTCCCTCGGAAAAGCTCATCTGCGTTTTCGATTCGACATCCAGGTAAATCTCGGTGAAGAAATTCGGTGTCGTTCCGACGACGCGGAATCGATCCAGGTAATCGCCAAGGTTGACCGGGATCGCCATTTCGGCCAGATATCGCGCCTTGCCTTCCTTCGGCTTGCCACTCGAGGTAGTCATGCCGATGCGCATATCACCGATGACGTGTTCGCCGCTACGCATCGATTGACTGGCCAAAGACAACAATCCCGAACCGGGAGTTGCAGCGGCAGCCAGACGATCGGCCAACAATTCCGATTGCTCTCGCATCAACCGCGATTGGTAGGCCACCGAATATTGCAGCTGGTCCTGTCGCCGCTCGCCGTCGCAGAACGCCAGGTAGTACTCGTAAGGAATGTTTTCGACGGGCGAGCTTAAATAGAACACCGTATTCATGGTGACCTGCATGCCGCTGCCGGACGTCGCGATGATCTGGTCGTACGGGAAAGTCGAAATGCTTTTGAACGATTGCGAGACGATTCCCTGAACGGTCAATACGGCGACCACCAACATCACGCCCAAGGCCATCGACAGGATCGTCAGCACGGACCCCAGGCCCCGATGCTGAATACTCCGCCATGCAATCTTGAATACGTTCATTGGTTCTGTTGTTGTGAGTTGTGTGTTGTGTGTTGTGTGTTGGCTGGTTAGTTGCAGTTTCGTTAGTTGCCGGCTGCTTCTGCGGCTCGTGCTTCGGCGACCACGCGATTGACTTCTTCCAGTTTATCGATGCGATCGAATTGGTCCGAGACGGCGCGCGAGTGAGTCACCATCAACAGAGCAATCCCTTCGTCGCGACAAGTGTCGCGAATCAAATCGACGATTTGTTGCTGGTTGCGAGGATCAACGTTTGCCGTTGGCTCATCCGCCAACAACAGCTTGGGTCGATTGGCCAGAGCTCGCGCGACAGCGACGCGTTGCTGTTCACCGACACTCATCTTGCCCGGTCGGTGACTGGCGCGGTGCGACAGGCCAACACGATCCAGCAGTTCTTTGGCTCGCTTGAGATCTTTTTTGCCTTTGGCAAACGTCATTCCCAATACGACGTTTTCGATCGCATTGAATCCGGGCAGCAAGTTAAAAGTCTGAAACACGTAACCGAGTTTGTCCGCGCGGATGCGGTCGCGAGCCGACTCGCTGTATTTCGTTACTTCGATTCCGTCCAACACGACTCGCCCGGACGTTGGCTTGGTAATTCCCGCGATGATGTGCAACAAAGTCGTCTTGCCGCAACCGCTGGGCCCGATCAAAGCGACCTGTTCCGCTTCGCCGACTTCATAACGCGGCACGTCCAGAATAGAGAGCGTGTCTCCATTGGCTTCGCGGTACTGCTTTTTGATTTCGTCGAGTAACAGCATCTATCAGATCACATACTTGAATTGGGATCGCTTGGGGATCGATTGGGATGCCTGAGTGGGGCGTTCAGCGTTTGCCCATCGTATCCGGAATCTTCCGCCACGTGAATTCCCGTTGGCTCGTTCTACGCGTTAAATCGGCATTGAGTTCAGTTTGCAAATTCAGTGTGGAATTCGACAAAGGAGTCTCACGCTCAATCGGACCCGCGAATCGTCCAACGAATCCTCACTGCTCGAATGTTCAATTGCGGCGTTTCATGGCTCGATCGATATGCCGTTTGGCTTCGCGGTCTTTCAACGTGTTGCGTTTATCGTGAATTCTCTTACCACGCCCCACGCCGATCATCACCTTGACGATCCCGCGTCCGTTGAAGTAAACGCGCAGCGGAACGATCGTTAAGCCACGTTCATTCAAACGAGCCGCCAACTTTCGCAGTTGCACCGCGTGTACCAGCAATTTTCGCGGCCGACGTGTGTCGTGATTCCAGATCGTGGCCTGACGGTACTCGGAAATATCCGCGCCCACCATAAACAACTCGTTTTTGATCAACCGCACATAGGCCTCGTCCAGCGACAATTTGCCTTCTCGCAAACTCTTGACCTCGCTGCCGACCAGCATGATCCCGCATTCCAGTTGCTCCTGGATCTCGTACTTGTGACGAGCCTTGCGATTTTCGGAAACGGTTCGCGAACCATCCGACGAAGCGGTTTTGGCAGTCTTTTTGGCCTTCTTGCTTTTCGATTTTTTGGCCATGTCGGGAAACGTTCGTTGCGTAGTTCGTCGAATTTAAGTCAGGTTTAAGCCAGGTTTTGGAAGGGCGGTTCGCATAAAAAACGGCCGCCAGCCAGCCAAGATCAATCGAGCCAATCAAACGGCCCAATAAAACGGGTCGTCGTCGCAGAACAAGTTTCGCCCTATTTGGCGGGTGACCCAATCCAGTGACGCGTCTAGAATACTGGCGGTTCACTATATTAGCTGCATTAACTTAGCCGCATTTACGATACGCCCCGAACCACAGGCGTGCAATAATCTGGCATATTGCCGGCCCGAAACAAACCCCTTTCGAAACTCGAGAATCCATTGTCCGAATCCTCTTCCGCCACCGGTCCCGCAGCAGGCAGCCCCGCATTGCCCGTTGTCCAGCTTGATTCCAGTAAGCCCGATCGCCGATTGCCTCGCTGGTTGAAACGGAGTGTCCCCAAAGGCAACGCCAATCACTTCACCGCCAGCTTGCTGGATGAACTGAACCTGGAAACGGTCTGCGACAATGCCAAGTGCCCCAACCGCATGGAATGTTATTCGCAGAAGA
This sequence comes from uncultured Pirellulaceae bacterium, assembly GCA_964588195.1. Taxonomy (GTDB): domain Bacteria; phylum Planctomycetota; class Planctomycetia; order Pirellulales; family Pirellulaceae; genus CAJQPP01. The sequence goes on from CAZPOL010000072.1 coordinate 7,038, forward strand.
CTGCGACGTTCATGATCCTTGGCGCGGTCTGCACTCGACCCTGCGGCTTTTGCGCGGTCAAACGTGGCAAGCCCGGTCCACTGGAGGCCGACGAGCCACAACGATTGGCCGAGGCCGCCGTTCGACTCGGACTGAAACACGTCGTGATCACATCGGTTACCCGCGACGACCTGACCGACGGAGGCGCCGACCATTACGTCCAGTGCATTCAAGCCGTTCGCGATCGCTGTGACGCCACCATCGAAGTATTAACGCCAGACTTCGTGCACAACAAACAGGCGTTGGATCAGGTCATCCAGGCCCGGCCGGACGTATTCAATCACAACACCGAAACAGTGCCTCGTTTGTACCGCCGCGTTCGCGGACCCAAATCCGATTACCGCTGGACTCTGGGTATCCTGAAACGGATCAAGGACATGGCACCGGAAATCAAAACCAAGAGCGGACTGATGCTGGGGCTTGGCGAACAACGGCAAGAAATTCTTGACGTGTTGGCCGACCTGCGAGACGTCAACTGTGACTTCCTGACGCTCGGCCAGTATCTACAACCGGCCACCGATCGATACCTACCCGTTGTTCGCTACATTCCACCCGAGGAATTCGATTTGCTGGGCGAACAGGCAAAGGTAATGGGCTTCCGCAAAGTCGCCAGTGGACCGTTCGTTCGCAGTAGTTATCACGCGCGTGATATGGCTGAGACCGACATTTAACATCGATTCGTTCTGAAATTTGTAGAGCTCCGTAAATCCTGTGAAGCCCGTGAAACCAGTGCCGCCGATGCCATCACCTACGTCTACATCAAGTGCAGAAGACTCGAAAACCGTCACGGTACAAGTCAATGAACAGTCGATCGAAGTCCCGGCCGACAGCTCGATCCTGAATCTGTTGCAGAGTCTGAAATTGCGGGGCGGACCGGTTGCCGTTGAATTGAATCACGAACTGGTGCCCTCCAACCGGCACGCCGACGTCCAGTTAAAAGAAGGCGATTCGCTGGAAGTCGTCTCGTTGACTGGTGGTGGATAATGGAACCAACACCCGCAACCAAAAAGCATGATGCAAGGCCTGATAAACGGCCTCAGCCAATGCCCCAACCAACACACAGGCAACCGGACCAGCCAACCACTGAATTGAAGCCGCTGAAGATCGGTTCGTTCGTGCTGTCCAGCCGCATGATTCTGGGAACCGGTCGCTACGCTTCATTCGATGAGATGCAAGCCTCGCACCAGGCCGCCCAGGTCGATTGTGTTACCGTCGCCGTCCGTCGTGAAAAGTTACACGACAGCGCCGGCAACAATATTCTCGATCACCTGGACCTCGATCGATTGACGCTGCTGCCCAACACCGCCGGTTGCTACGAGTCTTCCACTGCCATTCGGGCCGCGCGGATGGGTCGCGAAATCATGCGCGAACTTGGCAACCCCGGCGCCGACTGGGTGAAACTGGAAGTGCTGGGAGACAGTCGCACTCTGTTACCCGATCCCGTCGAAACTCTTCGCGCGACCACCGCTTTGGTCGACGACGGATTCCAGGTCCTCTGCTACACCAACGACGACCCGGTCATTGCGATGCGACTGAAACAAGCCGGCGCGGTGGCCGTCATGCCAGGCGGCAGCCCAATCGGGTCCGGACGCGGAATCGCCAATCCGTTAAACATCCAAATCATCCTGGAACAACTAAAAGGTGACGATCCAGATTTTCCAGTCATCCTGGACGCTGGTATTGGAACCGCCAGTGATGTCGCGATCGCCATGGAAATGGGTATCGACGCCGTACTGCTGAACACAGCCGTCGCCAGATCAACGAACCCCCCGCTAATGGGGAGGGCGATGCGAAACGCTTGGATCGCCGGGCGAATGGCGTTTGAAGCCGGCAGAATGGGAAAATCGACTTATGGCTCAGCCAGCAGCCCCGAATACGGAATGATCGCTGAGCGGAAAGAATAGACCGTTTGGATTGATGGGGAAAAGGCGGGCAGAGGCCGATGATTACCCACTCGGCGGGTTGGATTTCTCCGCTTTTAGGGGGGTTTGGGTCAATAGTGAGCAAAAAACCGCCCAACCCATTCGTCTCAGACGACCTATTTTAATAGTTTTCAGATTGACGTTTGGCACTGGGATTGGCACAATGTAGACTTATTGGGCCCTGGTAGAATATTCGTAATTTGCCGGGTTTGATGACTTGTCTAAGTCCGCTTTGGATTTAGACTGTGGTCCCTATTATGTGTGTGTAAATAACAACTAGTCAAAGAGTTGCACCAATGAAAGATCTAGGAAAAGTATTCCGTCTTGCCATGTATGTTTGCGCTTTGCCACTGGCCATTACGGCTGTCGCATCGGCGCATAACATGATGGGCATCGACGAGGTTACTCCGCCACTGACCATTGAGTCAGGCGAAGTAGTAATGGAAAGTGACATCTACATGCAGCGAGCTCACGTGCTCGTCGCAGACACCGCAGGAAATTTTCACGGTCGCGTTGTCCAATTTGAGAACAATGCAGAAGGCTTGAAAGTTTTCTTCATTCGTAACGGCGACATCGAGCAATCGACTATGACCGATGCGAACGGACACTTCGAAGTAACCGACCTGACAGCTGGTCCTTACTCGTTCGTAGCCGCTGGCCAAAACGGCTTTGTCGCTCACGGTACTTACGTGACAACCGACGCCGAAGTTGCTTCTGAGCAAGTTATCTCGATGCACACTGCTGCGGTCGCTCCGACTTACGAGCCAGTTACTACATTCATCGCTCAACACCCGGTCACTAACGCTCCGGTTATTGATGTCGATAGCACAGTCGACTCGCTGGAAATTTCGCAGTTGTCTGGTGGTAACAAAATTCAAATCACAAAAGACGGTCAACTCGTCGGTCGAGTCGTCGCTTTGGCTCACCGTCTTGACCAGTCAATTTCTTACACAACTACTGCTGCTCAGTTGATCGATTCGAATCAGCAAGCTCGCGACGTATTTGTTGACGCTAACGGTAACTTCACCGTCAGCGACATTCAGCCTGGCGTTTACGACTTCGTAGCAGCTGGCGAAAATGGTTTCGCTGCTGTTGGCTTCGAAGCAGTCGCCTATCAGGAAAATGAAGAAGAAGTTGCCCCAACTTTGGCAGTACAGAACGCCAGTTACGCAACAGCCGTTCAGGATTTCTGCTGCAACGGATGCCAACCACAACTTGATATCTGCATGACAGCTCCTGTCGATTGCGGAATCGTTTACGAGCAAGTTCAGTTTGCTGATGAATGCTGCATCGTTGAAGAAGCACCAATCATCGAAGAAGAAATCGTTTACGAAGAGCCTATCGCAATCGATGACGTCGGTTGCGGTTGTGCCACCGGATGCAACATGGGTTGCGGCGGATTCCATGACTTCGGCGGCGGTGGCGGCGGAGGTGGTGGATTCGGCGGTGGACTAGGTGGACTCGATATCGGGGGCTTGGTCGGAGCAGCTATTGGAGCATTCGTAATTTCTGAAGTCATCGACGAGATCGACGATGATGATGATGTCGGTGGTGGTGTGATTGCACCGCCAACCGTGCTTCCTCCTGCTGTTATTCCTCCAGTGGTAACCCCACCACCAACATCACCTTTCTAACCAATCGTTAGAAAAATTTGCTTACACACACAGCGGAAAAGTCCGGCACCCAGGTGTCGGGCTTTTTTGCTGCGCTAACTGGTAGGTTGGGCACTCTTGTCCGACTGTTCTTTAGACGGGCAGGAGTGCCCATCCTACGGCTCTTGTTTCTTCCGTCAAAATTCCTTCGCGGCTTCGCGCCTTCGCGTGACGCAATCCAATCCACGAATAGTCTCACGCGAAGCTGCGAAGAAAGTTTCTGTAGCGCAGCCTCTCATCGATAGTTTACGTGTGATACCTGGCAACGAACCACGTTCGTCGGCTTCCTCAATCAATCATCATCCCACCCGGGACAGGCGTTCCAGCGGAACATAGAAACGCTGGTATCGACGATTGTCATCGAACAGCTCGCCACTCTTATCACTCGCAACCAACACCGTCGCGCGGCGATTGATGCTGTTGACCACACCAGTCAATTGAATCCCCTTGTGATGAAACTTCACCATGTCACCCGAGGTGATCCCGTATTCTGAGCGAGCCGTTTCGGACGGAGTCAGCAACTGGTGGTTGGATTCCAGGTGCCCAAAAAATCGTTCCGCAATCGATTTGAATCGCCAACGGGCACAGCTTGAATCATCCCACACCACCATTTCCAACAGATGCACCAACTCGTGCTCGAAAATCCGCTGAAGAGCATCAAGGCGATGAAATGTTGCCACGCCTCCTACTTTGATCCGCTGACTCTCAAACGTCGTGTTGAATAACAACGTTGAAGAAATCGCGATTTCAAAATGGCGGCGAGATTCTGGTTGAGATCGACGCCCTCGACCGAAACGACCAGCAGCGTTCCGCTTTGCTCGAGAACGATGATAGGTCGTCATTCCGCCGGTGCTGGTCATGCGACTGGAAAGCCGGAATTTCAGTAGGTGATCGGCAGACTCAAACACCGTGGCCAACTGGCCTTCGAAGAATAACTCGTCGTAGTTGGCGAACAACTCGAACAAGTCCTGTGTGTTGATCGTCTCGAAATTAATGTCCCGGATTGCGTCGGAATCGCTCATCAATCGTTGCGCGATCTGTTGACGACGACGACGGATTTCCGACTCGTCCAGACTCAAGTTCAAAGCAAGTTTCGACAGCATCACGATCGCGTTGGCAAATTTTTTCGGTCGACCAATCAGCCGACCAGTTTGCCAGCGCGACGCTTTTTTAGCAACAATCGTGATCTCAACTGATAGCAGGGATGATAGCACCTATCGAGCAACTGGCCCTTAGGACCGGCGACGTCGGTAAACCAGCCCGGTCAAAACCAAAACCATGAATCCGCTGGCCGGTTCCGGGATCACTGAGAACCCGCCAATGAACAGGTCAGTACCCGGTGCACTTGCTGTATCAAACAACAGTTCGATCGAATCGATGTTGGCCAGGTCGATGCCTCCAAACTCGGCGAAGTTCACACGCACGTTGGACGGCACATCACTGTTGCCAGGCAGGTCAAAAGTGACAATCGACGAAGCACCTCCCGATGTGATCCGGATTGAAAACGCATTGGTAATCGGGGCGACCGAATCGCTGGCCAGCAGCTCCAATTCAAATCCAAAATTGGATCCGCCCTCTGTCAGGTCGATCGATCCAAAGTCGTCATATAGAAAACTGCCATTTATTTGATCGCTGACCCCTTGAGCCATTTGCAGACCAGGTCCAAATCCGACCAACCCGAAAAATTCAGCTCCACCCAGGGCAGGCAGATTCAGTGTAGTCTCTCTGGAACCGCCCAGAATACTGGCATCGACGGTTGTTTGCGTCGTGCTGCCAGCCGAGAATTGTGAGATCACGGCACCAGCCGAGAAATTGTCGATAATGAATTCTGCGTTGGCGGGCCGCGAAGTTTGAAATACCAGCAAGCAAACGACAGCGGGAGCAATTATACGGGTGAACATTTGGAATGACCTGTTCAAATAGTTTTGTCAGATAAACGGGTTGTACGATTTTGTTCGGATGAAAACCCTCAGGTCGCGTAGGTGATTCGGCAGAACCGGTACAAAACTGTTGTGCAAGCGGTTGGATTTCCCTATTTATCCTGAGAAGACGAAAGACCGTCAGACTTTAACAAAGCACGCAAACCACCCAAACGGCAAGGCTTTTTGGAGTGTTGTTGAATAGTTCCGCTATCAGCTGCAGCGGAATCGAGAGCGATCCTGGAGAGTGGGCTGGTTACCGCAGCTTGGGCAGAATCTCAGCGAGAGCTTCGGCGAATCGGGAGACCTCGTCTTCGGTGTTGTACAGATAGAAACTGGCACGACAACTGGCCGAAATTCCCAGGTGTTGATGCAGAGGCATCGTGCAATGGTGTCCAGCGCGAATCGCGATGCCTTGCAAATCGACCAGTACCGAGATGTCTTGCGCAGAAACGTTGTCCACCACAAATGCGACTATGCCGCAGGCACTTTCGACTTCCGGGCCCAGCAATCTCACCCCGTCAATGTTTGCCAACTGCTCACGTGCCTGAGAAGCCAACTTGCGTTCATGCTGGCCGATTCGCTGGACGCCCGCCTCGTTCAGATAATCGATGGCCGCGGCTAATCCAACCGTCTCGTTGATTGGAGGCGTCCCGGCTTCGAAGCGAGCTGGCAAGTCACCGTATGTGTAACCCTCCGTTGTGACCGTCTTGATCATGCTGCCTCCTCCAAGGAAGGGCTGCATGTTTTCCAGGTGCTCCCGCTTTCCGTAAAGGATACCGATACCCGATGGTGCCAACAGCTTGTGCCCGCTGAAGGCTGCAAAGTCGGCATTCCATTCGGCGAAATTGGCCGGCTCGTGAGGGACATGTTGTGCAGCATCGACCACCACGATTGCTCCGACCGCATGTGCTTCGGCCACCAACTCCTTGACCGGATTAATTGTTCCAAGCGTATTGGAGACGGCACACAGGCCAACAAGTTTGGTTTTGCTATTCAACTGCTCCGTATAATCGGCCCGATCCAGAACACCTGCTTCTGTAATCTTGACGAAGCGTATTTTGGCTCCCGTCCGCTCAGCCAACTGTTGCCATGGCACGATGTTGGAATGGTGTTCCATGATCGTCAACAGAATTTCGTCGTCTGGCCCGATATTGGCATCACCCCAGCTTCTGGCAATCGTATTGATGGCCAACGTGGTGCCGGACGTAAAGATTATCTCGTTGGACCATTCGGCACCGATAAACTTTTGCACCTTGATTCGCGTCTCTTCGTACAGTCGCGAGGACTCTTCGCTTAGCCAGTGCGTCCCGCGATGCACGTTCGCATAGGTCTTTTCGTAGTTGTCATTCATCGCCTGAATGACTTGTCGCGGTCTTTGTGTCGAGGCCGCATTGTCGAAGTAGACCAGCGGCTTTTGACGGTGAATCGATTGCTGAAGGATCGGAAAGTCATCGCGAAATTCCAGAGGATCCAGCGGTGACAGCTCAGTTGATTCGTGGGACATCAATCGACTCAAGAAACCAGGCAACTAAAAGAAGGCAACTACTTAACAGACAACGCCAAAACCTCGCCGAGCCGGCTTATCGCGTCTTCCAGTCTAAACCGGAAAGCGAAGCCAGTGCTAACTGCAAAGCGTGAGTTCCCATTCTGCCGTTCCCCTGGGCAGCGACCGCATTGTATAGCTGGCGAGCCAGTGACAAACCGGGCAGGGACAATCCCATCCGATCCGACTCTTCGATCGCAATTCCCATATCCTTGATGAAATGCTCAACGTAAAAGCCCGGATCAAAATTATTCTCGATGATGCGGGGAGCCAGATTGGACAACGACCAACTGCCGGCCGCACCGCTTCCCACTGATTTCAAAACGGTGGTCAGGTTCAATCCGGCTTGATTGGCATACAACAGAGCTTCACATACGCCGATCATACCGGTGGCTATCAACGTTTGATTGACCATTTTGGTGTGCTGTCCAGCACCGGCGGGTCCTTGATGCACAAACGTATTGCCAAGGATTTCCCAGATCGGCTGCAGCAAATTAACGGCCTTCTCGTCACCACCTATCATGATTGAGAGCGTTCCATTTTTCGCTCCAACATCACCACCGGAAACCGGCGCGTCGATCGATATCACCTGCTGGCCACCCGCAGCCTCGGCAATCTCGACGGCCAATCCGGGCTTGCTGGTCGTCATGTCAACGATGATGTTGCCGGCCTTGCATCCCGCCAGCACGCCGTCCTGACCCAGCATGACATGTCGTACATCATCCGGGTAACCGACAATCGTAAAGATGACGTCGCTGTCGGCGGCCAACTGGCCAGGCGTGTCCGCCCATTTCGCACCGGCCTGGACCAGTTCGTCGGCCTTACTTTTGGTGCGGTTGAAGACACTCAATTGGTACCCGGCTTGCAGCAGATGTCCTGCCATCGGCGCGCCCATCACACCTGTACCGACCCACCCAATTTTAGTTTCGCCGGGGCTGATTTTCTGAATCGTCATTTCGTCTGGCCGGCAATCCGGGACCTGGGAGAAGAGTGGAAGTAAAAGCTGGAAAGTGCGTTTGCGTCTTCGATTGCGTTTTTGAATTCGACGAACGAGCTGGAAGCTGCTCATTCAAATTGAATATTCGAATTGAAAATATAACTCGTGGAGGAAATAACGAGTTTCACCAGACCGCTACGCGTGGCCGCTACCTGTACAGCTCACTGAGACTAGTCAAAATTGGGCCGCTGCAAAATCTCGCTAATCAAAACCGCTTGTTGAATCGATCGTGGGCTACTCATCATATTCAACAAGTCGTTAGCCAGCGGTGCCACATCGATTCTGGTAGTCGCCGTAGTGGTTGAAAACGCAGACGACTTGTCAGCACTACCAATATGACCAACCTGATGGTCAAAAGTACTGTGCAGTCGTGAATCCAGTTTGTCATCTGCCAGTGCAACCTCTTCACCCAAATGGCTGGCATGTTCGCCGAGTGAACTGGTATCGATGTACGACCGCACATGCTCGGCAACGGATTGTTCATAAGGATCCGCGGAACCTGTACCGCCAATGATGACGATCTCATCGTCTGTGGCTGGTGCGACAGGTGCTCTGCGGGCGGCAGGCGGAGGCGCCGGCGTGGGCTGAGTTCGTCGCACGGGCGGCTGTTGTTGACCGGCGGGCGCGGCAGGACGACCAGCCGCAGGTTTGCCACCTGGCTTTTTTTGTTGTTGGCGACGCTTGGCCGCCATTTTCAAAAACTCTTCAATGTCACGAGGCATAGAATCAATCCCGACTCAATCTTGTATCACAAACCCAAAAATCGATTACTGAACGACGCCTTTCGGTCGGCTGTCGCCAGCTTTGGAAATCGAGTTTCGCATATCGGTATCGGCCTGCACGTTTTGCAGCTTGTAGTAATCCAGGATACCGAGCTTGCCGGTTCGGAAACTCTCGGCCATTGCCTTTGGCACTTCCGCCTGCAGCTCGACCAACTTGGCACGACTCTTTTCGATCTCGGCCTGGTTTTCCTGTTCTTTGGCAACGGCCATCGTTCGCTTTCCTTCGGCGCGGGCTCTTGCCACACGCGTGTCGGCTTCCGCCTGATCCGCTTTCAGTCGAGCGCCAATATTGTCACCGACATCGATGTCCGCGATATCAATTGAAACAATTTCAAATGCGGTTTGCGAATCAAGACGACGAGCCAACACAGCCTTGGAAATCACATCCGGGTTTTCCAACACGGCTTTGTGATCTTCCGATGAACCGATCGCACTGACGATACCTTCGCCAACACGAGCAATAATTGTTTCTTCCGTGGCACCACCGATCAACTGCTGCAAGTTCGATCGAACGGTCACACGAGCCTTCACCTTCAACTGAATTCCATCTTTGGCCACCGCGTCCAGACTCGTTCGGACCGAGCCTTTCGCAGGACAATCGATGACTCGCGGATAAACACTGGTCTGTACCGCCTCAAGAACATTTCGACCGGCCAAATCGATCGCCGTCGCTTCGCGAAAACTCAAGGCAATCGTCTTTGCCTTGCGAGCCGCAATCAATGACCGAATCACCATTTGAACATTACCGCCAGCCAGAAAGTGAGCCTCCAGGGCTTTGGTCGTCAGTTCCGGGTCGTCGATCCCCGCCTGCGTTGCCATGATTTTGGATGGCACAATGATCTTGGGATTCACCTTTCGGAACGTCATGCCCAAAAGGTCCCAGAACGTGATCCCTGCACCGGTCAGGACGGACTGGATCCACCATCGAAAATACGACATGAAGATCGCCAGCACGACCAGGACCAGCAAGATCAAAATCAGCAAGCCAGCGACGACAAATATTTCGGTATCCATGATTCGTGTTTATCCGAACAAAGAGTTGATTATTCCGCTATTCCGCATGTTCTCATTGTAGAGAAGTTGGCGAAGAAAATGTAGATGCTGGGCCGGATTCACTCACCCGAAACACGAATGGTCAAAGAAAATGCTCTTGATCCATCGCCCCGTACGATTGCTGGGGACTGAGTCGGTACCAACCCCGCTTGCCGAATGGCCTCTTCAAGCGAAAGCGAAAATACAGGCCGAAGATACATAAAGCCCGAAACGACGACGGCCTACGGTCGAGCTCGCTGATGAGCCAGAGGCAACCACTGACCGTTATCTTCGCTGCTGGCCACACATTGTTGAATGAAGTACATCCCCTCGACGCCGTCGTTGACGTTCGGGTAGATCGTGTTGACCGACTCAAACGACTCGCCAGCAGCCCGTTTGCAAATCGCGTCGTAGGCCGAACGATAGACATTGGCGAACGCTTCGAAGAACGCTTCGGGGTGCCCGGCCGGCAAACGGCAAGCTGCAGATCCCGATTCGCCGATGAAGGGAGCGTTGGGGTCTCGCGTGTAAATCTGATGAGGCTGGCCATTGCGACGCACGATCATTTCATTCGGATTCTCCTGTCGCCAGACCAACGACGCTTTCGTTCCATCGATTTCAATCGACAAGTCATTCTCTCTGCCGTGACTGATTTGCGAGGCCGTCACGGTTCCCAGACCACCGTTGGAAAACTTGATCATCGCCGTGCCGTAGTCATCCAGCGCACGGCCGGATTCAAAAGTGCGAAGTTGGCAACTGACTTCCTGCGGCATCAATCCGGTCATGTACCTTGCCAGGTTGAAAGCATGAGTCGCGATGTCACCAAAACATCCGGCGGCTCCGCTGCGTTTGGGATCTGTCCGCCAAGCCGCCTGCTTTTGGTCTTCCGTTTCCAGGCGAGTTCTCAACCAGCCCTGGATATAACTTGCCCGGACCGCCTGAATCTCGCCGAACTCACCCGCCTGGATCATCTCACGCACCTGTCGCACCAACGGGTACCCGGTGTAATTGTGAGTCACCGCGAAGACGACGCCCGATTGGTCGACTGCTTCGGCCAGCTGTTCGGCTTGTTGCAAGTCAAACGTCAGAGGCTTGTCACAGATGACATTGATACCGGCATCGACTGCGGCCTTGGCGACTTCGAAATGAGTGTGATTGGGCGTGGCAATCGATATAAAATCAACTCGCTGGTCTTCCGGTAATGTCGCCTGTGCCTGAATCAATTCCTGGTAGCTGCCAAATGCCTGTGCCTGCGGGATGTCGTAATCCGGGGCGGACGCTTTGGCGCGGGCAGGATCAGATGATAAGGCGCCGGCAAACAGAACGGCTCGGTTGTCCAGGACGGCGGCCGTGGCATGAACGCGACCGATGAAAGAACCCTGGCCGCCTCCGACCAGTCCCATACGAAGTTTGCGATTCAAAGGTGCGTTGATTGCCATGCGTTTAACTCGTTTCAGATTCTTCTTGCGATTTCGGAATTTTGCGAAGCAGCATTTTCAGATCATTGACCAAAGCGATCACGTCGATCCGTTTGACGGTGGTCCATTCGTTGTCACGAGCGTCCACGATGGCGGCTCTCAATTTTTGAAATGGCTCGGCAATGTCATCGGTGATGTCGGTAAGGATCGAATCCAGATCGACACGATCGCCTTGCAGTCCCTCGCGAGTCTGTCCTGGCAACGCCGTGGATTCTGCATCGTCCTCTTCACCAAAATCGGGTCCTTCACGTAGCGGACCCTGGATGGTCGAGCCATCACCCTTGTACGCAGTTTCGCCACTATCCAGTGACGATGCAATCGCCGCCGAGGCCTCGGCAACGCCTTCTTCGCCGGAACTGGCAACGATCTCTTGCGGCTGAGGCTCGTCCTCCTTCAACTGCCCCATGGTTTCCCAGCGTTGATACCGCATTTTGGAAACGGACCACTTGTTTTGAACGGCACCTTCCAGCCACATTTCGGCATCTTCCCAATCGAGAGCTGCAAAAAAGTGGCTCCAGTAAAGCTTCTTGTAGTCCTGGTGTACCAAACCAAAACGATCCCAGGTGCGACGCAATCGTCCAACGTGCTGTGGCGTCACCTCGCCGACCAACCGACTCCAGGCCGGATCGGAACAGAGCCGACTTTCGACACCTTGTTCTTTCAGATTGGTACGCCACTCCTGAATGACCTTGCCTTTCTCCCAATTGGTTTGGCTGATCAAAGTCTGCCATGTACCCACATAAGGTTGAGACGATTCCGCAATCGAATCCAGTTCTTCGCTGGAGATTTCCAAAGGAGAGGGATCGAGCGTTTCGGTCGTTGTCTGAGTTTCAGCTTCCATGATTTCCTGTTCATTTTTCGGTCAGGTCAGAGACCCGGCGGGACCAGCAACAAGAGGTTCTGCTGGTGAAGGACTCAACAGGTTACCGGCACGAATTTACATGAACAGACTTGCAGAAATTTTTTTTGATGCTCTCGCAGTAGAGGCAAGAATCACACGGTATTTGCCGCGTCGAAATCCGGGAATCCAGCGGCGCTTTTTGGCTTTTTATTGCTTCGGCTCAGAGGGCTTTGCTGCGGGTGGTGTTGCAGCCCCTACAGTCGGCATTTTGATTACCAACAGGTACCGTTGGCGAGCATTTTCTTCCGCGTCTACGGCGTCATTTTCTACTTCGCTTTGTCCCTCGATTTGTCCCTCGATTTGTCGTGAGCCTTGGCTGGCGACCTCTTCCAGGAGTTCGCGATTCTGCTGAGACAAACCTTGCCCGGATTCGGCCATGCCACCTGCACCTGCCATCTGGTTTTCTGGCCGCGATGGCGATCTGGTGGTTGCTGGCGACAGTTGCCTAACGACGGGTGCCCCGCCATCCTCATTGGCATCGTCCCTTTCAAGGCCTTCAATGTTCTCACCGCTCTCACCGCCCTCACTTCTACCTGGCTGGCTACCAGAAACTGGATTTACGACGTAGTCGAGTTCTCGCATTCGCTTTAACAAAGACGCTTGTCGCGTTTCATCCAAAACGAATTGGCGGCCTTGCACCAGCGCAACGATCTGGCGGAATTCTTCTGGTGTTGCAGAGACTTCGAATACGTACGCGTTTTCCAACTGATCCTCGACGACACCATCGGCCAGCGATTCCGGCTGAAGATTCATCTGCTTCGGTTCGTTGAAACTCCGCTTAGAATCGACTCCTGACGCGTCCCCGGATTTGCTTCCGGATTCAACACCGCCACGGCGAGCACCACCCGGCCTGTTTGAATTTTTTCGCATGCCACGACTTCTCGATTGCAAATTTCTCCCGCCACCGGAAAGTTCATCAGCTGGCTGATCTCGTTTCTGCAAAGTTGGACTGCCAGTGGCGGGCATTTCCTCTTCCGAAAACTCGCTTTCTGCCTCAACTTCATTCATTGGAACGAGACCCTGAATGCCGTTTTGCAAATTGCGAATGGCAACCATATTTTCCGTGGATGGCAACGCGTCCACCACCAACACTTCGTTGGTCGGGTAGACATATCGTTCCAATGTCATTTCTGAAGAAAAGTTCTGTCCACGGGTTTCGTCAAGTTCAACGTCTGAGGAATTCTCGCCAACCTTTTGCAGTTGGCCATTCTTGGGTTTGCGGCCCATTTTCTTTTTCACATCGGCTTCGCTCTCGGAACGTGCCGACTCGGGCAATGGCGAACCCCTTCGTGCAGGTTCAATCATTTTCGTTTCTGTTTCCATTCGATCAGCCTGACCGTCCGCAGCATCCTGAGGCGCGTTTGGCAAAGCATCACTATCGATAGAACCAGAGCTGTTTTCGGGAGTTGGCGGCAGATTGCCACTACCAATGTCAATACCATCGCCATCGACCGTGCTTTCGTTTTCGTTTTCGATCGTGTTTTGGCTGGCGCGATCCGACGGCTCCAGCCGAGCGAGATCCTCTTGTTGGGAAGCACGTGGCGTCAGGAACGCGACCAACAAGATCGAGGCCGCCAGGGTTCCTGTCGCGATCGCGACGACGCGCCAATTGAAACCCGAGGGACTTTCGATGGTAGATGTTTTGTTCGTTTTGTTTGTGTTAGCAGGCGCTGGGCTGACGGGTGACTCAGAAATTGCAGAGTGGCCGTTGGCCGCCGTCGCCGAAGTCGCCACCGCCTGCAGCACTCGGTCCTTGAACCCGCTGTCCAATTCGAATTTTTTGGAACCGCGCAGGGCGGCGCGAGTTTGCTGAAAGTCACGCAGAGTGTCCGCCGCGGTGGGGTTGGCTTTCAGGTGTGCCTCCACCCGTTCACGATCAGACGGGCTCAACCGATCGTCAAGGTAGTCAGTGATAAGTTCTTCGGACCAAAAGTCGGACATTGGATTTCTTCGGTTTTTGTACAATTCAACAAAATGGATTCCCGAAAGTTGGAAGCGGTGGAATCCGGTTTACTTTTTGCTCTCAAAATAGGTGGCTAATTCATCCTTCAACTGGGACCGGGCACGATGCAGACGACTGCGAACGGTGCCGACCGGCGTGTCCAGGACTTCGGAAATGTCTTCGTAACTGAGTCCGTCCAGTTCACGCAGCACCAAAATCAATCGGTGTTCATCACCCAGTCGATTCAATGCGGCGTGCAATTGCACCGACCGCTCGTCCTGTTCCATCTGATCACCCGGCAGGGGACCGCTGCCATCAATTCCGGTCGCGGCATCACCAAGATCCCGTTCGACTGAAACTCGTGGTCGCTTTTTGCGACGCCGACTGATGGCGGCATTGACGGCGATTCGATACAGCCACGTGTAAAACGAACTGTTGCCTCGAAACCTGGACAAACGCGTGAACGATGAGACGAAACTTTCCTGGACAACATCTTCGGCCTCGGTCTCGTCTCTCAGAAAGTGAACCATGCTGTTGTACAGCCGGTTTTGATACTTGCTGACGAGACAACCGAAGGCTTCCGCATCGCCAGCGATCGCACTTTCGATCCACCTGGCATCTTCGTTGACTGGTCCAGTTTCGTTCATACTTCAGACGACTCTTCCCGTTACAAAGTTCCTCTAACACCCGCTATCTCAGGCGAATTCCGGGCTTTTGCTCGTTTCATAGGCGATTCGTGAGCAATTCCAGGGCAATTTACTCTGTTTCACCCGCGAAATCGATAGAAACAGACTCTCGCCTGGCAGCCAGCAACCGCATCCTGCCGCCAACCAACTGTGGCATTAAAAACAGTTTCCAAAGTCCTGACCACAAAACTCCCGAGCGATTCCAGCCTTGATTCAGCCATGAATTATATCGAAATCCACTAACAGACTCGATCGAATTTTCGCCGGAATCACGATAAGTACTTCAATTTACGCCGCGAGCGACAGACTCCCTTAAACGAATTCGAACCCCCGTTGGTTCCAACTTTTCTACGTCTCTGTTGTTCCAGTCTGGCGAAACATCGACTAGCTGGCAGCCGAGACCTCCTCCTCCCGAACCGGTGCGAAAGCGAACAACGCGAAGCCGCCGAGCACCAACAGCACACTAACCCATTGCGAAATAGTCAGCCCCGTTCCGAACTGTCCGTATTCGTCGGTGCGAATCAATTCCATCAAAAAGCGAGTGATCGAGTACAGGATGATCAGCAATGCAAATACCTGTCCATGACGTCGACGGAATGGAAAGTAGATCCAAAGCAACAACGCAAGAATCGCGGCATTGATCGAGGCGATTAATTGAGTCGGATAGACGCCCAGTGAATGGTCGGGCAAGTCACGCAGCTTGATTGGCAACCAGTTGTCACCTTGCTGCACCGAAATATCTGAATTGATATCCATCCCGCCCTGTTTGATCGCTCTCAATTCCTTGTCGATCGGCTTGGCAGGCGGAAAACCTATCCGAAACCAATTCGAAGATTTAACTCCTGCCTTGGCGGCCAATGAATCTTCATTGATTGATTCGGCATACATTTCGATATTCGGGTCCGGTTTCTCCGG
Source organism: uncultured Pirellulaceae bacterium (assembly GCA_964588195.1). Classification (GTDB taxonomy): domain Bacteria; phylum Planctomycetota; class Planctomycetia; order Pirellulales; family Pirellulaceae; genus CAJQPP01. Next base: position 22,849 of record CAZPOL010000072.1, read on the forward strand.
CAGGCCTTCTTTGCCTGTACCATTGATTGCGTTGATACCAAGCAATTCACCAGTTTCCAATTGGCGAACATACGGTGGCGAACCAGCAGGAAACTGGAGCGCGATTTGAGGAATGTCGCAAACTCCTCCGAAGCAACATCCATTCAACAAGCAACCAATTCTGCCCAGCGACAACCCGACCAACATACCCGGCGCGACAATGTCTGCCATCTTCAGGATTGGGATCCGCGCCATCATCAAGTAAATCGCGCCACCCAGAGGTGCACCCAACAAAGCACCGTAAACGACCAGACCGCCCTGTGTCATATTTATCAAATCGCCCAGCGACTCCAGCGACAACCCGCCATTCGGATCACCAAACTGATCCCGTTTCTGAATCACATAGAACAACCGCGCGCCGATCACTCCGCAAATGCACATCCAGAACGCCAACATCGTGACCCGTTCGGGGTGAATTCCCTCTCTCCGCCCACGATACATCGCCAACCCGGCGCCTGCGAAAATACCGGCGACCATCATCATTCCGTAGCCGCGCACGGCCAGCCCCACTTTGATTTCCGGGCCCTCCGGGTCCGCTGGATTTATGTCGGTGATGCCAATTTTCGGCGCCACGAAATACAGCAGTGCCGCAACGACTCCGTAAACCGGAAGAAAGTTAAATGTCTCGGCGGTCCAACCGTGTTGTTTCCAAAGCCAAGCCAGCACTCCCAACCCAAGCACTAACCAGACGATCAGAATTGGGCCTTCCAACCAGGCCTGCGGAATCAAGAAGAGTGTTTGATTCATTTTGCTGCAATCAATTTTGGCTAAGTCAATCCAGGTCAGCTAAGTCAACGATCAGCTAAGTCAATGTTCTCAGGATGCTGTGACAATCATATTGTCAATCAAACGAGTCGTCCCGACACGGGCGGCAACCAACAATGCGGCAGGCAACGATACGATTTCCATCAGCTCCAGGGTTTCCGGGTCCACGACCACCGCGTAGTCGGTTTCCGTGACGCCGCCTTCGATCAACGATTGAGTCATGTCGGCCATGATCACCCGCCCATCATTTTCGCCTTGCTGAATCATTTCCGCAGTCGCGTTCAAAGTTCGTATCAAAGACAGCGCGGCCTGGCGATCCTGTTGACTTAGATAGATGTTTCGGCTGCTTAACGCTAGCCCATCTTCGTCTCGCACGATCGGACAAACCTGTATTCTGGTTGGCACATTCAAGTCCTGCACCATCTGCTTGACGACCAATGTTTGTTGGTAATCTTTTTGACCAAAGTAAGCGACATCGGGTTGAGTCATGTTCAGCAGTTTCAGCACCACGGTGGCGACACCGGCAAAGTGAGTCGGGCGACTTTCGCCTTCCAGCTTTTTGGATACCGCGGGTGGAATCAGAGAGGTCGTGCTGCCTTCGGGATAGACGTCTTCGTTGGTCGGCATAAAAACAAGATCAACGCCAGCTTCGGCCAGCAGCGCCAAATCGTTCTCGACAGGTCTCGGGTACTCGCTGAGATCTTCTCCGGCAGCAAACTGAGTCGGGTTCACAAAAATTGAGACGACCGTGGCATCGCACTGGGAGACACTCTGTTCCACCAGGCTGATATGCCCGGCGTGCAACGCACCCATCGTAGGAACCAACCCGATCGTCTGTTGTTTCTGACGCATTGCGTTGACCGCTTTTCGCAAGTCAGCGATGGATTGGACAGTTCGGATTTCGGTGGATTTCATGGCAGTTCCAGATTTTTTTCTTGTGGGGAAGCGTATTTGCCTCGCCCATTCGCAGCAACATCTTGCGGATTCGTTGGATAATTCAACGATTTCGTGGCGTTTTTCGGACGATTCAGGTTGTTCTTAAAATCTTATTGGTTGGACCAACATTGCAAAATGCTAAAATAGAATGTCGAATAAAAGTCTTGCCGGACCGCCTCGACCGCTTCGACCGCCTCCACTTCCAAACTTGTGCGTATTCGTCTGCGCTACTCTTTCTGCGCGGACAACGGGACTTCGTGAACCCCGTTCGTCAGGATGGATTACGTGAACTCACATTATTAACAAGTGCTGGAACCTCCTGCCATGAGTGAAAAACCAACCGACGAGCAACTCGACCACGAAGAAGAGCACGACGAATCAGCAGAGGAGCAGGGCAGTAGCCGGTTCCTGATTTTCAACGTGATGCCCAGCTGGCTGGTCAGCTTTATCATTCACATCGTGCTAATCATCGTCTTGGCGGTAGCTTACTGGACGATCCCCGGCGACGAGATCGTTGGCCTGGAAGCCGGTGTAGCCAGCGAAGACTTGTCGGAGATGGAAGAGTTCAATATTGACTCGCCAGAGGATTCAGATGCCCTCGAGAATTCCGAAGTCGAAAACACGAACGAGTCGGAATTGGAAGACGTCGTTGAAGAGATCGAAATCGAAGAAGAGTTTATCGAAGAAACCGTCACCGATACGCTAACCGAATCGATTGAAACCAATGCCATCGATGCCGAGGCACTCGACCTGACAGGCGCAAACTCCGGCGCGGCAGGGCAAGTTTCCGGACGCACCAGCGCGGAATCGCGTCGAGCACTCGTTCGCAAGAATGGTGGCAGCGACGCCAGCGAGAACGCCGTGAAGTTGGCGCTCGAATGGATCAAACGACATCAACTACCAAACGGCAGCTGGAGTTTTGCGCACAACGTTGGCCCCAATGCTGCTGACCGCGCATCGCCAAATCCTGGCGACTTCCGCAAGTCACCGCTGGCTGCCACCTCAATGTGCGTGATGGTTTACCTGGGTGCCGGACAGACGCATGTCGAAGGCGATTACAAAGAGGTTGTCGAAAAGGGACTGGCTTTCTTATTGGAAAATGGCCAACTGACTTCCAAAGGCCTGTCGTTTTACGAAGACGACGGTGCGCTCTACAGCCATGGCCTGGCAGCAATGACTTTGTGTGAAGCCTTTGCCATGACCGACGATCCGCGTCTGGCTCAAGCATGCCACGACGTCATTCGCTTTACCGAATACTGCCAGGACCCACTGGGTGGTGGCTGGCGTTACGAACCTAAACAGGCCGGCGATACATCGGCCGTCGGTTGGCAAGTCATGGCGCTTAAATCTGCATCGATGTGTGGTGTCGATGTCGATGCTTTGGTCATCCGCAAAGCTCGCCGTTTCCTTACCTATATATCTTCCGAGAGCGGTACGTTCTACGGATACCAAAACCCGCCGAAAGACGGCCAGCGCGATAAAGGCGTGACCTCGGTCGGGCTACTGTGCCAAATGTATCTTGGATGGAGCAAGGAAAATCCTGCGTTGCGACGCGCCTGTAAATGGCTGGGCGAACGTGGTCCTTCGGTCGGCGACTGGAAAATTGGCGCGACGGTCCCGGAAGGAAACAAAACCAATTTCCGCAGCTTGATGTACTACAACTACTACGCAACCCAGGTCATGCATCAATACGGTGGAGACGACTGGACGGAGTGGAACAAGGTCATGCGTGACTTCCTGGTCAACACCCAGGCCACCGAGGGCCCGGCACGCGGCAGCTGGTTCTTCAGCAATCCCGATGAGGGAGGACACTTCCACGGCGGCCGGCTTTACATCACATGCCTGGCGGCGATGACTCTGGAGGTCTACTACCGATACCTTCCGCTATACGACGAAAAGAAGGTCACCGAGGTCGAGTTTGAACTCGATTAAGGATGCACGATCGATCGCCGTGTTGAATCAACGGTCTCTGGCTGTGTTGGTGTTAATCAGCACAGCGATTTTCTCGTTACCAACTTCTTTTGTCAGTGCTCAGCAGACACAGGATCAACACGCAAAAGATTCGACGACTCATTCCCAATGGAAGATCAGAGTCTTGCATTCGTATGGTGAATCGAATCGAGCTCACTCCGACACGATCAAGAACGTCTTGTTGCTGGCCGATGGGAAACGAGCCTTGACGTGCGGTGTCGACGGCACCGCTTGCCTGTGGGACATCGAATCCCAACAAATCATTCGTCGTTTCGCTCATCCGGATTGCAGCGCTGTCTATTGCATGGCAGTGGTCAACAAGGAAACACAGTTGTTGACCGGTGGAAACGGGGCCACGTTGCTGCTGTGGAATCTTGAGACGGGTCAACTCGTCCGAAAATATAACCAGGAAGCACGCGTCTATTCGATCTCTGTGTTTGATGACCAGCAAACTTTTTTGGTTGGCGATAACCAGGGCCATATCGTTCACTATGAAATAGATAGTGAAGAAGCCATCAAGGACTATCGTGATTCCAGCGACGACATCACAGCATTGACCATCCTGCCCGACCAGGATGGTTTCGTCTCGGGAAACGGCGATGGTGAGGTCGCGATCTGGAAACGGGGTGCTGATCAACCGACCCTGAAGCTTGGGGGCTTGAGCAATTGGACCTGCTGCCTGGTCTTTTCCGATTTCGGTCAACAACTGTTCGGCACGGATTACTCAGGCAACGTTGCGCTGTGGGACACCGAAACATGGACTCCGACCTGGATAAAAAAATCAATGGCCAGTGACATTTGCTGGGCCCGGTTTCTGAACGACGATCAATTGCTGGCCGTCGATACGGAAGACGCGTTTTACTTGATCGATCGAGCAACCGGTGATTCCACCAGCAAATCGATCACGATTCCAGCCGCTGCTGGATTCGACATCTCGGCAGACAGAAAGGTACTTTGGACGGGCGGAACAAATTTATTGTGTGGTTGGAACATCGATACGGGCGAACGGATCTTTCCCGACGAAGACATGATGCAATTCGCCAATGGTCTGCAAGCCGTTGAATTTCACAACGATCGCATCTATCAGCTGACGGGACGATCCGAACATGAGTTCGTGCGAGTCATTCAAGCCAGCACTGGAAAAGAACTTGGTCATATCCAGTTTCGAGAGATGACGGAGTTCAGTTGGGACTCTCCACAGATAATCACACTGGACTGTGGGCTGGCGATCTGCGGCAAAGGCGGCTTCGTGGTCGTGGACTACGACTCTGGATCTCTCGTTCACAACAGGCGGATTAAGAATTCAGGATTCGTGCGTTCTCCTCGCGGCAATCATCTGTCCTACTCAATCCCATCCGGTTTCGGCGTTGATGAAATTGATGTCACCACAAATTCGGTCACTGAGTTACTGTGCTGTTCAGAATCTGGCTTGGCATCGATCAAGAACCATGTCCATCTGGATGAGTTTACGATTGCCGTCGACGGATATAGTGAATTCGAAAAGATTCAAATTTGGTCGTGGCGTGACAACCGACTCCTTTCGTCATCAAAAATGGATGAAGACCGATCGTTGGCCGATGCAGG
>CAZPOL010000073.1:0-27542 GCA_964588195.1 uncultured Pirellulaceae bacterium
GGTGGTGCGACATCTGTCCTGGTAGTTGGTGGAGCCAGTGGCGATTACGGTGGCAATCATGGTGACCCCAGCCCCGGCTCGGTCGGTCTGGCGACTGATTACTGGCGCGGCGGTAACGGAACCGGAGTCATTATTTCATCGCGAGCCGTTTGCGACCAAACAACTGGTTCACCCAAAAGCTGGGTCGACCGAATTAGACACCGAGACTTGTCGGATGGTTCAAGCAACACCATCCTGGCTGGCGAAATCCATGTTCCGGAAGGCAGCTTGAACCAGATGCCCTGGAATGGTCCGATCTTCAACGGCGATGACCTGGCCGCCTTCTCCCGAATTGGTGGTCCTACGGTTCCACTGTTGCAACCTCATGAAGAGCCGGCAGCAATCTTCGGGTTCGGCGGACCACATCCTCAAGTCGTTAACTTCACGATGGCCGACGGCAGCACCCACAGCCTTCCCTATTCGATCGATACGATCACTTTGGGGAACCTTTGCAATCGCAAGGATGGCGAAGTCGTTAATCTTCTGGATTAAGCTTTACGGCATTTACGCTATCCTGCATAAACGTTGTCTACATTGATTGATGATGTAGACAACACGTCGGCAATAGTAGAAAGGGAACGCTGTGGTGAACGTTGATTCGATTTCGCGTCGATTCTGTCGACCAGGTACCTGGTTGATCCTGGCAGCTGTTCTTTTCTGCGGATGCAATCGTTCGAACGAACTTGCCGTTCATGTGGTCGAAGGAAAAATTGCTTTCGCGGATGGAGCGCCGGCAATGTTCGGTGACATTGAATTTCAATCTGAAAGCCACCCGGTCAATGCTCGTGGCAAGATACAACGTGACGGAACGTTTACGTTAATAACCAACGGCAAGAATGGAGCGATCGAAGGCCAGCACAAGGTCGTCGTCGTTCAAGTCGTCACGAATCACTTCAATCTGGACGTCGTTCACGACCACGGCGACATCGTTCACGAAAAGTATGCTACCTACACCACGACCGACCTGAGTGTGACGATCGAACCGGGGACGAACGAGGTCGTGTTAACCGTTGATCCGCGTGATACGAACCACAGCACCAACACCGGTCATCATTGATCTGTGTTCCGGATTCGGAATTGGCATCCGCTTCGAAATCCTGCAAATGATGACTCGGTGACAGTGCGGGCGACAGTTCTTCTGCGATACCGTTTTCCAGGCTACGGTTTTCCGGGCTACGGGTTTCTACCCAATCGGTCTTCTGGACTATCCGGGACTATCGATTTTTAGCCACCAGTTTTCTTTCAGACGCGACGTCGCGATCGGCAACCTGTTCCGATCAACCCCATTAAGACAACCAGAGTCAGTCCAGACGGCTCGGGCACGGCACTGGATACTGTCAAGAAGGCCTGATTGATCACGTAGTTACTACTTCCACCGAAGTCATTTCCGCCATCGGAGACCGAGACCAGGTCGTTCAGGTTAGGGTCGAATGTAATGACATCTCCAGCAACCAGCTCACTCGTATCAAGTGAAACTCGTAGAATGAATCCGCCAAAAGCAGAATTTAGTCCTGAACCGCCAGGTGCATTGGCGTTGCCGGCAAGCTGATTTGGCGCGCCCATCCCTGAAGCATCGGCGACGTTCCAGTTTTGAGATCGCAAAAGCGGGTTTAAGTTGGCCGAGGTGATCGGTTTGAAGAATTCTGCGGTTGCGGTGCCCGAGTTGGTCGCTTCGATGACGTAAGTGAAACCATCAAAGACAGCTCCGGCATCATTTCCCATCGGCCCGTCGATTGCATCGAAGTGCAGTAAGACGTCGATTTCTTCAGTTCCTTCAAAGATCGAGCTGTTATCGACTATGGAGGAACCCGCGAAACTCATCGAGATCACGATATCCGCTTCACCGTACGTGTAGGTGCTTAAAACGATAGAACAGGCTAGTACTAACCTGACGACTGGTGTCCACATTTGCTTTTCCTTGGAAAAAAGTTTTGCATCGAATTCGTCGCAACAGCGATCAAATTCTAGCGACGCATTGTTAAGAGATTTTCGATTGCGATTTCTTCAAGCCCGGATTCGAAATCAAATCCCGCTTCGACGAACTCAGCCTGAGCAATGTCGATCACCGACAGTTTCTCGGACTGGGTCAGGCCTCGGCTGGATTCAGCCGACGGTTCATTGGCCTGTTTTTTGGCCTGTTCGTTTGTCCATTCGGACACGGTTCGGTTTTCATCAGGTGATGGCGTGCTCAACGATTGGTCGCTGGTCGCCGTCGTCGATTGCTTTGCTTGTCGAGACCTGGATTCCGTCGACGACTGAATCAAAGCGAGTGCTTGTCGGTCGGTTGAATCGATTGACCGATCAGAATTGAGACTCTCGAACTGGCTGTTCCGTTGATTGTCGTCACCGGTGCTTCCCGCGAGGCTACGATCGTCGTTGCCCATTCCATCCCGATCCAAACCCGGTCGCTGACTGGATTCCTCACGATTGTCGTTGCGTTCGTTGTTCCTTTCATCATTGCCACCACTATCACCCGTGAACGACGAGAATGGGTTGATCAGGACCAGACCTTGGCCTGATGGGAAAAACGGGGTGAAGTTATTGCTGACGATTCCTGCATCGACACTGTTCACTGTTCCGTCTTTGTTCAAGTCGAAGATGTTGTTGACTGACTCAGGGGGTGGTGGTGGGAAGAACGGTGAGAAGTTGGCTGATACTGATCCGAAGTCAACCGAGTTAACGATCGCTAGATCGTTGTTACCCGGGCCAGATACATCGCCAACCCAGTTGCCGAAGTAAAACTGGTCGGTCACGCCAAGGTTGTTGTCACCGTTAGCCAGCAGGTTTACTTCCAGCCAGGTGTTGGTGATCGTCCCGGCATCCCAGGTCAACGTGATCCGGTCGGTGCCACCAAATCCTGCTCCACGGCGAATCGAAACTTCCGGGGCAACCGAAAGCAATGTCCAATTATTGGTGTTGTCTTCGTTGCCAATAAATAACTCGAAGTCGCCCGCCGATGGCGTGATGTTAGTTGGCAAACTGGCAATATCGATGAACAGTCCCGTGATACCGTCGACGTTGCCCGTGTAATTCGCGAAAGTCGCTTGACCAGTGCCTGGCAACAAAACCGACTTGGCCAAATCGATGGCTGCATCGTCTGCCGAGTTCGCTTGCCCATCGTTTCCGTCATAGAACGAGTCGTTGTAGAAGATGTGTCTGCTGCTGACTTCGACCGTTCCAAATTCGAACGCGCCAGTGTCGACCCTGACCGTGCCACTGGAATCACCATCAATGAATCGGTTAAAGCCTGCGCCTCTTTGGTCATCGGTCAGTGCCACGCCGATCTCATCGGTAGCGATCGAGTTGTTTCCGTTATCAATCGCGGGGCTCAGCGAGGTGATCGAGAAGGCCAGTGTTGATCCGCCATGGAAACCGATCGAGCCCAGCATCGGATCGGTACTATTCAAATCCCCTGCTTGGTTGAATTCGTTGGTGACTTCGTCCGAGATGTTGGAGCCAAGCGAATCCACGATCGCGATTCCGGTTCCAGATGTGGACACACTTCCATCGCTATTATCGGCGACGATCGAATTTCCGATTTGGACGGTTGCCTCACCACCACCGGCAAAGACCTGAATGCCAACTCCGATGTTACTGGCGATCGTAGCGTTGCGAATATCCAGCTCAGCAACATGGCCTGTCGCAGTTTGCAGGAACACGGCCCCGAAGCCCGCCGTTGAACTATTGCTTGCAATGGTTGTGTTATAGATAAATCCATCAGTATTTCCGAATGCCAGAATTGCCGAGCCGCTGGCATTGGCGACATTCCCATTGAACGACGAGTTGCGGATGATGAATTTCGCATCCTCAACATAGACCGCACCACCACCGTTGGATCGGTTTAAGTACAGCCCGACAGTATCCAGTACTAATGTGTCATTCTCGCCAAAGATTTGAATGGCTCCGCCGGTTTCGCTGCCTGCATCAGCATTTGTCAAAGCAATGTCCTGGAACGTGTAAGTTTCCTCATCTCCACCCACGGAATCGATTCTGAAAATACGAGTAGAGTTACTACCACTAATGAACAAGCGGTCAGCGGCAGTCCCCGAGATCGTTACTTCCTCGGTCAGCAACAATTCGGAAGTCACAAAGATCGTTTGCGCTGCGGCGAAGACACCTGTGTCATCGAAACGGATGTCATCATGGCCAGGCACCGTGTTGGCCAATCGAACCGCTTCACGAATCGTCAAATTGCCTGGTGTGATATCGCCGTCATCGAGATCACCCAGGGCATCGACGATAAAGATTTCTCGATGCTCGAAGGCTCCGACATCGACAGTGGCGTTTCCATCAAAATTCCCATCAACGATACGATCGAAACCCGGGCCTCGCTGGTCGTTAACCAATGTCAGGCCCAGATTGCCGTTAACGAGACTGTTGTCTCCTCCGTCGATTGCCGGGCTGCCTGGCAGCAATTCGTGGTGCCATGTCGGCAAGCTAAAATCGATGGGCGCCAACAGCGGATTGGTATTGATCAAATCTCCGGTCTGATTGAAGTTTCCTGAGGCGTCGTCAGAAATGTTATTTCCACGAGAGAGTAAAACACTTTGCCCCAGGCCACTTGATACCGCGTTACCTGCGGAATTGTTGGCAAGGATAGTGTTTCCTGGCGTGAACCTGCCGATGCCTCCGTCCCCACTATAGATTCCCAGACCAGAACCAATGTTATTTGCGATTGTCAAGTTGCGGAGGACCACGTCGACGAATTCACCATCGCCGGACTGAGCGAAAATCGTACCGAATCCGTTGAGAGATTGATTGGCGCTGAACGTTGAATTTACAATCACGCCATCAGCATTGCCCAGAGCGTGAATCGCAGAGCCAGCATAATTAGCAGTGTTTCCAACAAACGAAGAGTTATAAATTGAAAAATCGGAATTCGTAACGGAGATCGCTCCACCGCCATTGCCAAAGTTTTGCGTAAACCGTACTCCGTCGATTACCAAACGGTCATCGACGTCGTTCAGGAGAATCGCACCTCCGTCGCCAGTTCCCGCATCACCATTGTCCAGCGTGAGCCCCTGAATGAAAAACTCGGCGGCGTTGCTTGAACCAAGATTGAAAATTCGATTCAGGTTGCCATCAATCGAAAGCAAAGATTCACCAGGGCCGATGATACTGATTGAGTCGGTAATGAATTTCTCACCGTTGGAAACGATGGTTCGTGGCACCGAAAAATGTTCGCCGGGGCCGGCAGCAAACGTAATCGTATCAACAAGCGATCCACTGTTGTCAGCATCACCGTTAGCGAATATGCCTGCCTCCACGTCATTGGCAAAGGCAATCGCTTCGCTCAACGAAACACGCAAGTCAAATGGATCGATGACATCGACAGAAGTTGTGACGACCAGACTGCGGACCTCTTCCTCGTCCAGTTGCAACTCGAAAGCTCCCAGATCAACTGCCCCCGTTCCGCCAATCGTTGGAAGATCGACAAAGCGAGGCTCAAGGCGAATGTCGTTGTTTAGATTCGCGAAGGAAGCTTGACCATCATCCCCGGAATCCAATGCAGGATTGGTGCTGGAAGGATTCAAGCCAATCCTTGGTATAAAGTCTTCGAAGTCTACCAGGTCGTCAACAAACACGTCTTCAATTCGTGCATTGGCGACGAAATCGCTGAATGGGGAACCTGCCGCATCAAAATTACTATTGGTCTCACCAACCAGATTGAATCCGTAAAAGAGAGCGGGAGTTGATGACGCGTTGAATTCGTCGGAACCGACACCCGGTGCATTGGTCTCGTTACCTAGAATCAACATATTCGCGAGAGACAAAGTGTCGTTGGCGTAAATCCCGCCACCAAGGCTAGCCGCTCCGAAGGTCGCGTTGTTGACGATCGTGCTATTGGTTCCATTGACATTTCCAGCAAATACGCCGCCACCGTGTGCACCATCACCGCTGGTGAAATTGGAGTAGATGGTCGAATTCTGAATCGTAATCGTGCCCTTGGCATAGGCGCCGCCACCGTGCGCGTTGTCTCCAAACGTCGCGTTATTGTCCAGAGCAGAATAAAACAGTCGCAAGTTGCCTGCCGAATAAATTCCGCCACCATGGTCGTTCGCACCCATCGTGAAGCTACTGCTAACACGCGACCGGTTGAGTGCCAAAGTGTCTGAGGAATCAAAACGAACAGCTCCGCCGACATCGCCATTCAATTGCCCCTGGGTCAAATGCAAACGTGACAGCGTTAGATCACCGGTCGCTTGGTTGAAATGGAGAACGCGAGAGAAGTCGCTTGCCTGGATCGTGTTTTCTTCACCAGTGATATTCAGTGATTCGGTTACTAACAATTGGCCTAGCCCATCGGCTAGATATATCGTGCCACCCGCAATACTTGCATCGAACGTGATCCTGTCATTGACGTTGCCGTCGTTATCGGCGTCGCCCGAGTTAGCGAAAAGCACGGCCTCGCGTAATGAGGTCAGGTTGTCGGTTGGATTGATGATGTCATCGAGAGTCGTGACGACCAGGCTTTGTTGTTCCGGAATTCCTGATTCGATGGCTCCCAGATCCAGGTGAGGAGCATTGCTGCCGACCCAGTCAACCGGGACATTAGGGAACGCAAGTCGATCGAATCCTTCTCCGCGTTGATCAAACCGACCGGCGCGAACCTGAATTTCGGCCTCCGACAAAGCTGTTTCGTGAATCGTCAATTCATCAAGCGTTCCGTGGAAGGCAACTGGATTGCTGGAACGATTATCCTGACCGATGCGATGAGATTGGGTGAAGGTAAAATCAGTTCCTGCGTCGTTGGTTCCGGTCGTAGCTTCCTCGACGCCGTCCACATAAAAGCGGAATTCATCCGCCGCGGTATCGCGAACAAAAGTAAGATGGTGCCACTCGTTGTCTCGAAGATCCGTCGTACCAAAAATATTTCTCTCACCCTGGTTCCAGAAAATCCGCATCTGCCCGTCATCGTGGATCTCCCAATTGACGCTCAGCGAAGTATTGCCATAGTTGCCCAGGATAACGCCGACGCGTTCGCCACTGTTCAAGCCACCGCTGCCAACCTCTGGCACTCTAACCCACACTTCCACCGTATGCGATCTGTCGGCGATGGTCAGGACATCGTTCGTTCCGTTTCCAAGTTGAACATACTGTGTTCCGTCTCCCTGGAAATTCAGGCCGCGACCAAGGAGTCCGAAGTACGTGGAATAAAGCCCGCCAACGTTTTGACCATTGTTGTTGCCAAAGCCATCATCAAAGCTATTCTGAAATGAGAATAAAGACACGGGAGCAAGTGTTCCGTTGATGGCGGGATTGGAATCAAGACCTCTCAACGGGAACGTGTCACCACTACTTAAGCCACCGTAAACGCCACTTGTATTTCCACTGGTAAGTGCAACATTGCTGAACACATCTTCCGCTGCAGCGTTGCTTACGTTGGTGCTGCTATATCCAGTCGTATCAAACTGGTCGCTGTTGCCACCGACAATGTTGTTGCCCGAAAAGGTCAACGTCCCAGCTTGCAATTCGTGCGCCCGATCGTTGACGTCAGAATTGGCACTGTAGTTGCCAAGCACAATACTGTTGGTGATATTTGCCGGGCCCAAAACTCGAATTCCGCCGTTGTCTGATGCTGCATCACGCGCACTATTTCTGGTGACTGTGCTGTTCGTTAAAGCGAGGCTGGTGAAAACAAACGCCGCACCTCCAAGAGAATTGGCCCCAAAGGTTCCATTTATCCCAACGGTGCTGTTGGTAATGGTTGCCGAGCCTCGACTGTAGGCCCCACCTCCACTGGAATTCAGCCCTGACGTTGTGTTGCCATTAACGGCGCTGTTGACAACAACCAAATCGCTCAGGGCGAATACTCCACCACCTTGTGATTGATCACCGCCTGTGCTGTTTACTACGACTCTGGAATTAGTCAGAATCACAATCGGCGAAAACAAACCTCCACCGGCGGATAAATTGCCATTTGTAAGGTTGTTCCGAATGGTCGAGTTCAAAACCTCAGCCGAGTCGCTTGCGAAAACACCACCACCAGCGGCGTTGGTTCCGGACGTGCTGTTAAACAAGACCTCGGAATCGTGAATGATCACATCATCAGCGTAGATTCCACCACCATTGCCATTTTCACTAACGGTCTGGTTGAAGCGAACAATCGAGCCGTCGTAGATGCCAGCAGAGTTCCGGGCAAAAATTCCGCCTCCATCCGCCCCGCCGATACCATTGGTGTCTTCGTATCTCGTTTGGTTGGCAATAACCGTCGAGTTGTAAAGCATGACGGAATCAGCATAGATGCCCCCGCCTCTGGCTGACCTTCCTTCTGTAAAGTTACTCTGAATCAGGGAGTCAATCAAAATGACCTCGGCGTCATTTGCATCAATTCCTCCGCCGTTTGCCGAATTGCCGAATGTTGAGCTATTCGTCACGTCCGTGTTGACGAGTGTCAGGACACCACTATCGTTGTATCTAATAGCGCCTCCGGCGAAGAGCGATCTGCCATTGGTCAGTACTAAACCTCTTAACGTCAATACATCCACGCCATCCGAGGCTGTATCAAGAATCCGATGCGATCCTGTTCCACTAATGGTCAGCCGGTCTGTCAATGCCGAGGCATCAACGATCACGCTGTCACTAGCGTTCAGCGTCGCGAATTGATCCCCGGCTGCTGCAGATAGTTGAATCGTTTGCCCGGAAAGGCTTGGTGCAAATGTGATGGCGTCGATGCCAGGATTGGCGTTGGCAGAAAGGAACGCCTGGTAAAGAGAACCAGTCCCCGATGTATTGGTGTTAGTGACCACGAAGGAAGGCCGAAACTCAAAAGCCCCCAAATCATCGGTATTGCCACCTGTTCCGCCGATGCCACTGACATCGAACCCTCGTTCAACACCACGTTGATCCAAGTTGAAACTTGCTGGCAGATTCGTTGCATCAATGGCTGGATTGCCAGCGACAATTTCCAGGGCCGCCGTTCGTATCGTCACAGGCGTGTTTCCGCCAGTCGCGCGGCCGGCATTTGGCCCCTGGTTGTCAGCCAGGTCACCGCGAAAATTGTTGATACCTGAAAAACTAAAACTGGTGGTGTTATCAAATACATCGAATGGGTTGGCGTGCAATAATGCAGACCCGGCCAGATTCGCGTGAAAGACATCTTGATTGCCAGCAGCGCCGGGTCGCCCAATCAGATTGGATCCCGTTGACGTTAATGTGGCGCCAAATGGGTTTCCAATATGGGCGTCGTTGCCTCGAACGGTTCCATCGCCTGGGTTTCCAGCCAGGTTCCCAAGAACAATGCTGTTGCCAATCTCCAGATCATTGGCCGAATAAATTCCGCCCCCCTTGTTACCCGCGATGTTTCCAGTGACGGTGGCATTAGCAATAGCTCCTCGAAACATCCAAACAGCTCCGCCATTCGATTCGGAGTCAGTCGCTTGATTCAAGCTAAGGGTCGAGTTCACGATTGCGGTGACTATTCCGTAGATCGCTCCGCCATCGGCCTCATCGCCGGTAGTAGAATTGCCGGTGAGTGTCGAATTCACAACCACAACGTTCTGAGCGGCGATCGCGCCTCCACCACTTTGGTTTGTGCTCAATCGGCTTTGGTAGTTGAGGATGTCGGTGGTGTCGCCAGACGTGAAGTTGCCACTCAATACGCTATCAGACACGTTGACTTGCTCGAAGCCAAAAATGGCGCCGCCCGCCGAACGGTCTCCGGATGTATGGTTAGTGGCAATGTGACTGTTAGTCACTTGACCTATTCGAACACTAATCGCGCCGCCTAATCCACCCTCACCTTCAGTCCGATTTGATAACACAGTCGAACGATCCAATTCCAAAATGTCGGCTGCGATTGCTCCACCGCTCGACCTGGTACCTTGAGTATGGTTGTTAGTAAAGCTGCTATTCGTAATCTTTACGTCGTAACCGCTAACTGCCCCGCCATCCGATGCAACCGAGGCCGTGTAGTTGCTATCGAACGTTGAGTTGTCGATTGTGATATTGCCAGGCGAAGCCACCGCGCCACCAATTGCACCATAGCCATCTGTAGAGTTGCCCGACACGAGGCCGTTAATGATCGAGATCGATCCAGCATAGGCACCGCCTCCTGGTGAACCGCTACCAAAGGCCTCAGGGCAGATAGAGAGGTCCACCAACGGTTCGCCGGTTAACAATTCGATGTAGTCATTGAGCCGGGAAAAGTAACCATATGCGGTTTCCAGAAACGCAAGAACGCCTCCGGCAGGAACAAAGTGTGAGACGACACTCATGGCCGCTTCGACACCCACCCTGCAAGCGATCTCGCCCAAGCGTGTGATGCCTCCCGTCGCGGAGTTGTTAGTCAAATGAGAATTTTCAAGCTCGAAGTGTCCGGATGCGTAGACACCGCCACCATGCGAGATTCTTCCGAGTGTCGAGTTGCCGGTTACATACGAATTGTCTCTGACCGAAACAATGCCACCATGGATACCGCCGCCTCTTGAGAAGCGGAGATTCGTTTGATTGTTTTGCACCCTTGATCCATCCAGCACTTCGACGATGCCGAAGGTTCGCTCGTAGTCGAATTCGGGCGTGCTTCGATCCTTGACGTTTCCTCCTGCGTAAATGCCACCGCCGTGCGAGTAGCGACCGCTGGTATAGTTGTTCTCGACAATGGCGCCGTTGATTAGCCGGACGCTTTGTCGAGCAGCGATTCCACCACCAACCGCGCTGTAGCCGAAGGTCCTGTTTCCACTGACGGTACTGTTATCGACTACAACGCTGGTTTCCGAATAGATTCCACCACCGGCACCAAGTTCTCCATTGATACCTACATCTGAAAACAAGCCGCTCTGTCCGGTTGAGTTTCCGCTAACCAGGCTGCCGCCATCCTCGTTGCTCAACAACACAACCCTACCGACTGCAAAAACGCCACCGCCTTTTGAGTTCAGCTCAGACGTGCTGTTATTCACGACCTGTGTATTTACCAGTTGCAAAGTGCCCGTTGAGTTGAAACGAATGCCGCCTCCACTGAATATGCTGTTTTCGTGATTGGTTTCGACAAGAAGATTTTCCCTAACCCCTGCCAAGAGACTCTGAATCTCCAGGTTTCCGCCCGAGACCGTCAGATCTTCGATCGTGACATCAAATTCCTCTGGAGCCCGCCCATCGTCGATTTGAAACTGGCCATCGATGACCGACGTGCCAGTGAAATTGAAAACCCTCTCGTCCTCGACAGTTTGGTTGACGGTATTACCATTGCCGTAAATGGTTAAACCGCCGCCGAAGGTTCCATGTCTCAATTCGCCTTGTGTCAGGTTGATGGTTTGATTGGCAAAATCGAAGGTAATCGTGTCGTCACCAAGTAGCGTCTCCGCTTGATCAAATGCTTCCCTGAGTGTTAAGCCGCCGCTGCCATCATCCGCAATACTGGTGACATGAAAGTTGGTCAGCAACTGCTTGGGTTCAAGGGCCTCCATTTGCAGAATGAGTTTTTTTTGCTGAGCGCGCTGAGAATTGGCTCTGGCCAGCTTGCGTTTACGAGATCGTGATTTCTTTTTTGACATGGCGATATCTTTGGGAGTGCGGGACAAACTCGTTGGGTCATTAATTGCGGAGATTTCCAAACGGGGAGATCTCACAGGGCAGACTTCTTAAAGCGCAGTAACCAACCATTTCTGGCATTGATCAAGTAGCGGAAAGCGATGGCTCTTCCTCGGCAACACCTGACGTTTCAATCTGCTGCGTCGGCTCGGGCATCGTTTGTTGCTGCTGCTCAGCCTCTTGCTGCACAACGATTCGGTAGGCGGCCGAATCGGGAAGACCACGCCAGAAAGCGAGCTGCGAATACCGCTCGAACAGGTCGGGAGGAAGAATCGTTTTTCGCGGTCGCGGCTCGACCTTCTTGTGCACGCGATGCAATCCGTCCAGACCCAACTGGGAATCGAAGGCCGGCGCGTCGTATTCGACGGCATTGAAATCGTGATCGAACGGCTCTTCGCCAAGGAATTCGTAAAGCAACCCCATGACATCAGCCGGCCGAGCAACCAACAAGTCGTAGTCAATCAGGACAAGACGCTCGGCGAATTCGCTGTAGCAAGCCTCCTTCAACGCATGCCACGGGTATCCGACTAGGCGTGTCGCACCAGCGAGCGCTTCGACCCGCGTATAAACTGTCGAACGTTCGCCCGGATTGTTGAACAAACGAGTATGCTCGAAAGCATTGTCACGAAATTGTCGCTCCAGCGAATCCATCACCCAGGCGACATCGCGGACGGTGCAGATCACCTTCGATTCCGGAAACAACCGCATCAGGGCCGGCAATTGGGCGGTCCATGATCGATTGGTGTCAAAAACGACCGGTTGCTCCCTGTCGGCGTAATAGCTATTAAACAGGCCGCCCAAGATTCGTGCACGCTGATCCTGATTGACCATGGTCGACAGTTCGGTTCCCGCAGAAACCTGACTGATCACACCTTCGAACAACCCAGCGACCGGACTGGACATCCCGGCATGAAACCGTGGATTTTGCCGCAAAAGAGCGGCCGTCAGCGTGGACCCCGACCTGGGCAACCCCGCAACAAAATGAAATTTCCGCGCACTACGATTATCAGCCACTTCTTCCCCCACAAGAAACCTTGCTTCACCCGATCTTCCGATCTTGCCGCCATGAATTGGCGATTGAAAACCTGCCTTCAACAATCAAGTTTCAGGCAGGCACACCTCTCTCTCTTCTCCGCTCGGTTGTTACCTGCGCCTTCGAATCAGCTGTCGCCCGCTTGAGCAAAATAAATTCAGATATTGCTTGATTTATCGATTCTTTTATTTTTTTATTTTTTTTGACAAAATCCGGGCGACAAACAAACCAACATCGCAGGTAAATTAAATGCACCTTCCCGAACCTGGCGGTGGATTCGGAAATAAAGGCGCGGAACGTATGCCTGGCGACACAAATGAACGAACTCGAGATCGATGCCTTGGTAGAAAAGGCCGTTTTGGGTGACAACGAAGCTTTGGCTGACTTGTTTTCCCACTACAAGTCCCAGCTGCGGCGGATGATCGCTTTTCGCATGGACCAAAACCTGAAAGGGCGAGTTGATCCTTCGGATGTATTACAGGAAGCCTTTTTGGACCTTGTCGAGCGACTGCCCGCCTTCAAAGACAAGGGCATGTCGTTCTTTGTTTGGTTGAGATTGGTCACCCACGAACGCCTATTGCGTGTTCATCGACAACATCTGAACACGCAAAAACGGGATGCTCGCCGGGAAGTCGGTTTCCAGAAAGGCATTGATGTCACATCCATATCTCTGGCTGCGCACCTGCTTGGCGAGTTCTCATCGGTGGAAGGCAAGGCGATTCGTGCCGAAAAAAGCGCCCGGTTGCATACCATACTCGATAAGATGCAACCCGACGATCGTGAGATCATTGCTTTGCGAATCTTTGAAGGACTTAGCAACATGGAGATCGCCGAAGTGCTTGGCCTGACAAAACAGACCACCAGCAAACGCTTCCTATCTGCCATAACCAAACTGAAAACCGAGCTCGAAGACGTCTCAGGATTTTAATCAGCATGAACACAGAAGACTCCCAATTGTTGCTTGACGAACTCGCTGACGATTTCCTGTTGCGTCTTCGGAACGGAGAATCACCAAAAGCAGAAGAGTATGCCGAGCGGCACCCCGAGCTGGCGACTCGGCTTGTCGAGTTGTTCAAAACGCTGCGCTACATCAACGACCACCAGGACCTGTCCTCTCAATTTGGCGATCGGCCAAACTGGAAACGATCCGGTGAAGCAGGAGGCTTTCCCGATATCGAAGACTACAAAATCCTGCGCGAGGCCGGCCGTGGTGGAATGGGAATTGTTTACGAAGCAGAACAAATTTCATTATCGCGAACCGTTGCATTGAAGGTTCTGCCGCAAAGTCGGTTCCAGGGAAAAAAATCGGTCGCCCGGTTTTATCAGGAAGCAAAATCAGCAGCAGGGCTTCACCATACGAACATCGTGCCTGTCTACGAAGTTGGCAAAACAGAGGACACCATCCATTTCTATACGATGCAGTTCATTCGCGGACAAAGCCTGGACCAGATCGTCAAGGATTTGAGAGCGCTGCAATCGAACATCCAACCGGGTCAGCCTCAAACCGACCCGGCGCAAACCGATCCAGAGCAAAGCCAGGAAATCGCTTATTGCTTGTTGTCGTCGTCATCAGACACGTTACGGTCCTCGGACAAATTTTCCGTACAACATCAGAACCCGGACCAGTCACGCGAAACGGAATTTGAAGTTAAGCCTGAAGCTGAAACGACGAAAAGACCGACACCAGGTTCTCAAGGCACTTTGCGACTGGGGGACTCCAGTACCAAAGCCGGACGCCGCCCCTTCTTCACAAATGTTGCGCATGTCGGTCGTGAAACTGCGCAAGCCCTGCATCACGCCCATGACAACGGAATCATTCATCGCGATATTAAACCGGCCAACCTGATGCTGGATTCAACGGGCACCGTTTGGGTCACGGACTTTGGGCTGGCCAAAACGGACGATAGTCAATTGACGCGGACAGGAGACGTTGTCGGAACGATTCGATATATGTCGCCCGAAAGATTCAGCGGGCAATGTGATGCGAAAAGTGATATCTATTCGCTGGGCATGACGTTGTACGAATTGCTGACCCAACGTTCAGCTTTTGAATCCTCTGACCGAATGTCGCTGATTGATTCCATCAAACATCAGGAACCAGTTGCCCTGCGCACGGTTGATCCCAGGATCCCGCGCGACCTGGAAACAATCATTGAGAAGGCGATCGCCAAAGAACCAGGCCGGCGATACGGCAGCGCAAGCGATTTGGCAGACGATCTGGATCGGTTTATTGATGGCAAACCAATTAAGGCTCGTCGCGTTAGCACCAGAGAGCGGGTTTGGCTGTGGGCTCGAAAACGAAAGGCTCTTGCTGCTGCCTTGGCGGCATTCGCCTTGCTGCTAACCGTTTCGTTATTCGGCGCTGTCTTTGCAGCGATTCACTTTAGAAAAGTTGGTTTGCAACAAACCGAACTGGCCAATCAAAACCTGCAACTGGCCAACGAAAACAGCCGGAAGGTAGCGGAGGCCAACGAGGCTCGCAATCAAATGGCACTCTCGGCCAAGGATGCTTCGGATTCGTTGCGAATTTTCACAGATGCGTTTTCCAGCGCTCACCCGGATGGTGACGCCGATGCGAAAATGACGGCGAAAGATGTGTTGCTCAATGCCATGAATGCGCTGCGGGATTCGGCAGCCTCTCCCCGAATCAAAAACGACTTCTTGAAAACACTCAGCCAAACCTTTGATGGGATTGGCGAGTACGAAGTGGCCTACTCGTTGGCCGACGAAGTATGGAAAGCGAATCAAGCCGACCTGGGCCCTGATCACGCGACGACGCTTAGTTCCGAATTGCACCTGGCAACCACTCAGTCCAAGCGTGGCAAAACTGAAGAGGCCGCAGAGATTCTGACAGACCTGTTGCCGAGAATGGAAGCAGCTTTGGAACCCGGTCACCCGGATATTTTGTCATGCCGAAGCAATCTGGCGGTCCACTACCAGCTGGAAGGAGATTACCAACTTGCCCTGGAACAATTTGAACAACTCAGTGAAATTCGCGCGTCGGGTGACACCAATCTCTGGCTGATTTCCAGGTTCAATGTCGGGCACGTGCTATGGAAAATGTGCGAGTTGCCACGGGCCATTCAAACGCTAGAGAATGCCCTGGTGAAAGGCCTGGCAGAATTGCCGGAAGATCATCCGCAGATACTCCGCACTCAATCACGTCTTGCCACGGTCATGAGAGATTCCGATCGTATGGATGAAGCGATCGAAATGTATTTAGCCACTATCGAAAAACAAAAGCAAAAGATGGGCGAAGAACATCCTGATACCTTAAGCACTCAAAGTTCCCTGTCCAAAGCCTACGTCGCATCCGGGCGAGCCGATGAAGCCATCCAAATGGACCGCGAAATTCTGGCCACGCGTACCGCCAAACTTGGCAAGTCGAACCGGGAGACGATTCGGGCGATGGACCGTCTTGCTCAAGCGGTTTGGACTAAATCACGTAGCGCAGAAGCACTGGCGATGTTCAAGGAAACCTACGAGCTTAGCCTGGCGGAATTCGGTGACTCAGATCGACTCACTTTGCTGTACCAAAATAATTTGGCAGCCGCGTTATTGCTTTCGGGTCAACACGAACCTGCTCGACAACTGTACGAGCAAGAAGTCTCGATCCGCGAATCGTTGGAGAACGGCGATGAGACAGCCTTGGCCAAGTCGCTGTTTGGGCTGGCAACCTCGCTGCTACTTTCTGGTAGCGCCGAAGAGTCTGTACCGCTCTACCGACGCAGCATCAAACTGTACGAAACCACGGTCGGAGCCGATTATTCAGAATCATTGATGGCAATGTCCCGCCTGAGTCAGGCATTAGCCACTATCGGCGAAGCACAACAGGCAATTGAGGTACTCGAAGTATTGGTTCCCTTGAGCGTTGCCAAGCTGGGAACAAAGTCCGCTGGAACGCTGGCGGATCAGAATGCACTCGCCAATCTCTATTCGCAGACGGGCCAATTTGAGAAGGCGGTTGAAATCTATGAGAGAGTTTTGGAGCTTGCCGAAGATCGATTTGGCCGTCAGCATCCCAACTCACAAATGGTCGCCGCAAACCTGGGCTACAACTATTTGAAGACTGAACAAGTTGAGCAGGCGATACCGCTTTTGGAAGAGGCTTATCAAACCAGCAAGCAATACGCGGTACTGGAATGGACCGGCGAACAACTAATGACCGCCTACCTGGCCGCCAACAAGAACGACGACTGGCAAAAACTTGCCGTTGAATCACGAGACGCCGTGCTTTCAAAACATGGCAAAGAGTCACCAGAGTATGCGACGATTTCGATCGTGCAGGGCGTGCAATACCTGGAATTTGATCAGTACAGCAAGGCAGAGGAGCTGTTTCGATGTGGACTCGAAATTCGCCGCCAGGAAACGCCAGAGCATTGGGGCGTGGCTAACACGATGTCGCTTTTGGGCGAAACTCTTTTGTTGCAACAGCAATTCGAACAGGCCAAACCGTTGTTGGTCGACGGATACAAACAATTGAAAGAAACCGCGGACTCGATTCCCGAGTCGGTACGAAAACAGCGATTGAAGTCCGCGCTGTCGCGACTTGTCAAACTCGCAGAATTAACCGAAGACACGAAGGCTGCCCAGTCCTGGCAAAAAGAACTGGAAGATCTCGAAAATCAGGACTAACTTTTTCGTGTCGTGCATCTAAAAAGCGCATCAAAAAAGCGGACCCAAAATGATGGGCCCGCTAAGTATTCTTGCTCAACCGGTAGTTATTAAATCCAGCCGTTTTAGCGTCGGCGATAGTCGGCGATAGCCACGGTTAAGCATGCGGACTTTTACCGAGCAACTTTTTGCCTGACAAAGTCTTGCATAGCAAATACCAGGTTCAGCATACACCACTACTTCTTCTTTTTGTCTTTGTCGTGATCATGATCATGATCCCCGTGCGAGTGATCGTCGTGGGAATGATCGTCGCCTTCGTGGGAATGCTCGCCATGCGAGTGACCTTCATGCGAGTGAAATGCTTGAGCATGCTTCTTGGCGAATGCAAGAATTCCATCAATTAGTTCTTTGTGGTGAGTCGCCTCGGCTTCCAATTTTTTCCCAAGCGTCGCGTGCCGTTTCATCACATCAGAATGTGTCGACATCAGGTGATCGTGTTGGTCACCTTCTCCATGAGCTTCGTGGCCTTCCATCGCATGATCATGGCTGGACATTTCCAGTTCGTGGCTACGAATGTGATCGGCCATCGCCTCCAATTCGGCGTCGTGCATCAGGATCTCGGCTCGCAACTGAGCCAGTGCCGCCAGAGCCCGTCGATGCTCGACTCGCATCTTGCTGATCTGAGCCGTCCAAGCCTGGTGTTCGCTGGCAGCAGCGTTGTGTTCCGCACGCATTTTATCGTGTTCTTGCTTGGCCTTATCCTGGGCAGCAACGTTGCTGACAAAAAGCAGAGCAATAGCAAGGGTCAGAGTAACATTCAGTATCGTTCGCATGTCGAATCCTTTGGCAATTCGTTGGGAAAATGGTTCATTGAATATTCGTCTGCATTTTCTGCGTATATTTACGCGATGGCAAGACGATTCCCGAAAATATTGACACACGGAAACCGATACATTCAGCTCGCCTTTTGAAACTGTGGGCTTTATCATTCAGGTATCCGGAATTCCATGGCGTGTTTGATGTTAACGGCGGTTGAAAAGTGCGGCGCCTGGCGGCGGGAAAGATTCGCGTTGTAGATCGAACTGCCTGAGCCGTTTGAATTGTATCCCAGATGTTGCTCATAAGGACACTGTCGACTTAAACAAGTCACGCATGAAGTTGCAGTCCAGGAAATCCAGTGATCCCAATGACAACTGGACTGAAGATCATCGCTTTACGAGCGATATGTCGGGCGGTCCAATGGTAACAATGAATCCATTCGCAATAACTGGAGTTGAGGTTGACGGAAATGATGAAGTTGTTCGGGTTGATTATCGGGTGCAGATTGGGTTGCAAACTCCAGCCCCGGAACTGCTCGCATCTGATTTGAATCAGGGTTACGAGTATGACCAGGAATACAAATATGAAATCTATGGCAGCTCAGCCACTGTAACATCTCCACTATTGGTCACAGTCACAGTGCCAGCTCTGTGGCGTCGAGGAGCGACCTACGAAGATGTATATTACCTGCGAGAATGGTTTGACGATCCCGATGCAACTGGCTCAGCACGTTTCTTTATTCGACGGCGCAGCAAAAAAAGTGGAGGCGGCTGGAATGCCAACGATCCACTGACTGATGCCGGCGTCCAAGCGGGCAAGAGTGCGATTTTTTCGTCAATTTGTTTCGCAACGCATAAATGATCCAGGAGAATTATCATGAGGCAAATCGCCCCCGCTCTTTCAGGCAACAAGCTGGCGAATTGAAATCAAGAATGCATCGCGTACTCGTTTTCCGTGCAGCGAGGCAGCTGCAAAATGATTGTTCGCCGCAAAAAATCGCAAAAGACGCAAAGGACCAGGCTTCACGTCACGTCCTTTTTTTGCGGACTTTTGCGACTCTTTGCGGCAATCAAATAGCGACGCCGATCGACCCGGAAGGTGGAAAGAGAGCACGTGGCAGAACTGCAAAATGCACCGAAACCCAGGTTTCGTGCAGGGATGGGATTGATCCACTATAATTTCCTGGTGCTGAACGCATCCTCTAGCTCATCTTCTATTGTCTCCTCAACTCACCGTACAGGTCAGCAGATATGTCTATTGCTAAAATCGTTTTCGGTTCCAGAAACAAAACAGAAACTCCACAGCATGACCTCTTAAGTGTCGAAGCACTCGAAGATCGGGTGATGCTTTCTTCCGTCGAGATTTTTGCTGCGGGTGCGACAGGTCAGGAGAATCTGAATCTTTTGGTTGATGGGCAGGTAGTCCAAACGTTTTTCGACGTCGGTGGTGATGCATCAACCAGGGATTTTACAAGGTTCACTTTTGAAACCGATCAGCCGATAACCCCAGGCAATATCGGAATCGAATTCACCAACGACGCGTTTGATCCGAGTATTGGATTGGACCGCGACCTGATTGTTGACCGGATCGTTGTTGATGGTGTTAGTGTCGAAGCCGAAGATCCGACCACATTTAGCACGGGTGTTTTTCTTGATGGCGGTTTGACGGGACCCGGATTTTTTGAAACCGAAGTACTCAACGTCAACGGCGTCTTAACGTTCGCCGACCCCGAACCAACGGGTGGCGACTTCATTGAATTTGATGCCGCAGGTTCCACAGGCGACGAGCTTATTCAACTTTTGATCAATGGGGAAGTCGTCGAGACGTTTGGATTCTCTTTGGCCGATCCCGGCACCACGCAAACATTCACTTTCGCTTCTGATGATCCAGGTATTTCGATTGAAGATATCCGGCTGGAATTTGTGAACGATCTGTTCGATCCATCCACTGGAACCGATCGGAATGTGCAGATCTTTGAGTTCCGAGTCATTGATACTGATATTGTTGACGGGACTAACCTGGTTCAAAGAGCCAGTACATCTGACGCCAACGTCATCAGTTCAGGTATCTTTTTGGAAGGTGTCGGGATTACGGAAGGCTTGGGCGCAGGTGGTTTCCTTGCGGGCAATGGCTTCGTTGAAATCTTCGATAATGGATTGCCCGGCATTGGCGATAGCATTGAATTCGACGCTTTCGGTACTACGGGTGAAGAACTTGTTTTTGTTTTGGTTGATGGCCGACCCGAAGGAATCTTCCAGCTGAGTGATCCCGGAGTGACTCAGACGTTCTCTGTCACATCCGAGGACCCAAATATTTCTATCGAAGACGTGCGGCTGGAATTTGTAAACGATCTGTTTGATCCTGCTGCTGGAATCGACCGAAATGTGCAGATCTTCGAATATCGAGTGATCGATGGTGGTACGGGCCAGGTGACAACCGCGCGAACAACCGACGCCAACGTGCTGAACTCGGGCATCTTTGACGGAACCCAAATCACCCAGGGCTTTGGCGCGGGCGGCTTCCTGGCGGGTGAATTTAACGGCAGCGCTTTCGTTGAAATTAGCGGCGCAGTCGAAGGACCGGCTTCTTTGCCTCTGGATCCAAATTTCCAGGTCACACCGAATACAACCGCGGGTGCCATTCAAGGCTTGCCTGCGATCGGCCCTGAAAATCAAGTTGCGACAATCGGTGGAACCGAAGTTCTGGTATTGTCCGACAACGGGGTGCCATTGTCCAGCTTTGGCGACAACGGGCGAGTCGACCTCAACGACTTATTCGATCTGGAACAACTGGCAGATGAAGCGGGTTTGTTAGTCGCGGATCTGATTGTTACCGACCTCGAATTCTTTGATGACGGCTCTCTCCTTTTAACCGGCAGGATAGAAGAGCTTGACTCCTCCTTTACAGAAGGGTTCGCACCGCCATTTATCGCCAAGTTGACTCCTGAAGGCACGCTTGATTCGAGCTTTGCTCAGCAGGGCGTTTTGCAAGGGACTTTAATTCAACTGCCAACACTCGGCGAGGAAACGATTTCGCAAATGATTCCGTCTGATGCGTTATCGCGTCTCGATTCCGGGATTGTCGTTAACGCGACAATCGATTCTTCAGGGCGCATCGTTGTGTTCGGTGCCAATCGCGAGACCACCGGGTTTGCGGGCGGACCGTTTGACAGCATTGAAAGCGAGCCAGCCAACTATGTCGTTTCCCGTTTGAACTCCGATGGAACGATTGACTCGACGTTCGGAGATAACGGTAACGTATTCCTGTTGGGAACCAGTTTGGGCGATTTTTCTACAGGGTTGTTCTCGGGAGAACCTTTGCTTGTTGAAGTTAGCGACAGTGGAGAAATCACCATTGCATTTACCTTCACCAATCCGGCTGAACCGACTGAATTTTCAAGCTTCGGACCAGAGGACCAGTCGCTGGCAATCGTTCGTTTTTCTGATGATGGAAGTTTTGATCAGGACTTCGCCGACAACGGGTTTTTTGTTCGTGGAGGTTTTGACCCTGGTTTTAATTCGGGTCAAATCGTCGTACGCGCGACTCCCGATGGAGGCGTTGCTGTTGGATTTACTAACAACGATCTAAGCCAATTCGATGGTGTGCCATTTTTTGTTGATGGAACTCCTGCATTGCTACTGCTGAACTCCAATGGTGAAGTCGCTTCAGAAGTTGCGCTGACTCCAAACCTACTGACAGAATCTGGCGACGTTGTAGTTGGTGACTCCCCCTTCCAGGCACTTTTTGTTACGACAGATTCGTTGGCGGTCGATCAGTCTGGAGACATTGTTCTTAGCTATGCTCGTTCTGCGAGCGGTTCGGATTTCCCAGACATCTTCGTGCGTCTTTCCCCAGCAGGAGGCGTTGAAGCCGAGTTCTTTTTGGAGAGCGCGGATGTAGACAATGAA
The DNA here is from genome assembly GCA_964588195.1 of uncultured Pirellulaceae bacterium. Lineage (GTDB taxonomy): Bacteria > Planctomycetota > Planctomycetia > Pirellulales > Pirellulaceae > CAJQPP01. Next base: position 21,943 of record CAZPOL010000073.1, read on the forward strand.
CTTGTTTTTGATTCGCAGAACCGATTGGTAGTCGTGGGACAAGACATCACCAGATTCGAGTTCGTCTAACGATTTGATCTCGATGGGTGTGATGAAGTTGTAACTCGGTGTCCGTGCAGTAGGGCAGCTGTAAAAAAGATTGTTCGCCACAAAAATTCGCAAAAGACGCAAAGATTCAGGCTGTGTGTCTGATCTTTTTTGTGGCTCTTTGTGACTCCTTGCGGCAAGCTCGACGAACCGGCGGCTATCGCCTTGCCGCTCACATACAGATCGAGTTGCTTCATCTGCGGTCGACTATTGGTGCATGTTGCGGTCGAGGATTCGGTAGTTGACGGCCTCGTTCAGGTGATGAGGTTCAATGTTGTCGCTGGCGTCCAGGTCGGCGATGGTGCGAGCGACGCGGAGTATCTTGTCGTGGGCTCGTGCCGACAAACCGAGATCGTTGACGCTGTTCTTCATCATGTTCTGGCATGCCTGGCCCAACGGACAGTACTCGCGGACCTGACGGCTGGAAAGATTCGCATTGTAGATCGAACTGCCTGAGCCGTTTGAATTGAAGCGTTCAGCCTGGGCCTTGCGAGCAGACAATACCTGCTCGCGCATTTTAGATGACGAAGTGCCTGGTTTTTTGGACACCAGTTCCTTGTACTGCGCAGCCGGCACGTCGATGTGAATGTCGATGCGATCGAGCAACGGGCCTGAAATTTTTCCCATGTACTTTTCGACCTGCGGCGGAGTGCAGTTGCAGACTCGTCGTGGATCCGAGCGGAAGCCGCAAGGGCAGGGGTTCAGTGCGGCGACCAACATGAAGTTGGCAGGGAATGTCGTCGAGGCCATCGCGCGACTGATCGTAACAACTCGATCCTCCAACGGTTGACGCATCACTTCCAGAGTTCGACGATTGAATTCGGGTAACTCGTCCAGAAACAAAACGCCGTGATGGGCCATCGAAATTTCGCCGGGCACGGGCGTGCTGCCTCCGCCAACCAAACCGGCGTCGCTGATCGTGTGGTGCGGCGAACGAAAAGGTCGCTTGGCCATCAACGGTTGCCCGGTATCCAGGCGACCGAGCGCACTATAGATGCGCGTTGTCTCAATCGATTCTGGCGGCGACAACGAGGGCATGATCGTGGGGATGCGTTTGGCCAGCATCGTTTTTCCTGAACCTGGAGGCCCCAACATCAAAATGTTGTGTGCTCCTGCGGCGGCGATCACGACAGCTCGCTTGGCTGTTTCTTGTCCACGCACGTCCGAAAAATCGATTTCATAAGCCGAGTACTCTTCGAACAAGTCATTCATGCGAGAGGGAGTCGGCGCGATGTCCAATCCACCCGTGTAAAACGAAACGGCCTGACTGAGACTGTCTACCGCGATGATCTCAAGGTCTTCCACCACGGCAGCTTCGTGCGCGTTTGCCGCGGGCAACACCAATCCTTTGACTCCTTGCCTGGCGGCGGCGATTGCAATCGACAACGCGCCTTTGACCGGACGCATGTTGCCCTCCAGTGACAACTCGCCGACCGCTGCGTAGTCGTGCAACCGATCCGATTCGATCTGAGCGGTTCCGACCAGCATGCCCAACGAAATTGGCAAGTCGAATGAAGCCGCCTGCTTGGGAAGCTCGGCCGGAGCGAGATTGATGACCACGCGATCCTGCGGACGAAAGAACCCGGAGTTGACCAGCGCCCGTTCGACTCGATGCGTACTCTCTTTAACAGCCGCTTCCGGCAAGCCGACCAGAATGATCTTGGGAGACGCACGCGCTGAAACATCGACCTCAACCTCGACCGGGACCGCGTCGATTCCCAGCAACGAAAACGTTTTTAACTTGGCCAGCATTACCACAACTTCCTTGCAATGACTCGGTGCAACCTGTGACTAGGTGAATTCTGAACCGTTTTTTCGATCAGCACAACCGCCCATTAAATTTACTGAACAGATGTATGGTAGTGCGGGCAATCTGCAGGCCTGAATCCTGCAGATTTTCTGGAGAATTCTGCCTCGGCAGAGCCACGAATTCGACGTTGGGTCGCTCCGTCACAGGTTTTCGTTTTGCGGGGCGGGGATCATTGCGGTTCGGAAACGCAGACGCCTGCGGCTTGCCGTTAAACGAGAAAACTCGCTAAAATGTGACTGCAAACCAAGCTTGCTAAGCTGATTTAGCTGTTCAGGCCGGTACACCGTGTGGAGTAAGGCGATACGCTTGCGGCATTGGAACTCTCCATCACAGGATTTCGTTTAACGGCAAGCCGTAGGCGACTGCGTTGTACGTGTACCGAAGTCTTGCAAGTAAACGAAAAACGGCAAATCAAAATGGTAACGTTTCTTTGAGGCTGCGTTGTTTTGCGGGGCGGGGATCATTGCGATTCGGAAACGCAGATGCTTGCCCGGCACACTTACAAAGTCGAGCAAATGGCAAACCTGTTGAAGGGTGCTGCGACCACTCAGTTAATGCAAGACGGGAACCACCCGCTTAAAGAATTCGCAGCAAACCGCCAACGGCCACCTCGGATGTGGGCTGCACATGAATGGAAACAGTATCTTGATAATGAAGAATCAATTGACGAGGCAATCAGATACGTAGAAGAAAATTCGGAGAAAGAGGGCAAGCCAAGACAAGCCTGGTCGTTCGTTACTCCCTTTGCCGGTATCAACACGGCGGGATGGACAACCTACCTCTAGACGCCGGAAAAATTGCAAAGCCGCAATCGACCATTCCATCTTTTCGTTTAACGGCAAGCCGCAGGCGACTGCGTCGAGAATGCAATTGAGTCCCGCAAGCAAAATGGAAACGATGAATCAAGGTGGTTGATTTTCAAACAGGCAGACTGCAATTGTGAGTCAGAAACACAGACGCCTGCGGCTTGCCGTTAAACGAACTGCCTCTGGCCAACCGGCCAGAGCAAAACGCTCCGCGCGTACGAAACTCTTGGCGAGCTCCGGCTGCGGAATCGGCCTGATTGGTTCGGTTGGCTCGATTGCACAAACACCCGTAAAGTCATCCTAAACCGACTGGGTTCACGCCGACGTTTGGACGGGCCTTACACGTTTTTAACCAGCAAATTGCAGGGCTTGGCTTGTTTGTTGAATGGCCGTTAAGTACAAAAAGAAGTCAGAACACCAATGGACATCAATCGAATAGCCCGGCAACGACGAATTTGCCCGCTGTCACATTGGCCAATTCAAAACCAAACAAAGAACTAACAGTTTCGAACTCATCAAGAATTTGAAACAAGGGAGTCACGAATGAAGGAAAGCGACATTGCCGAACAGAAGCTGCTGTTTGGCCATCCAACGGGCTTGTATACTCTGTTTTTCGCTGAGATGTGGGAACGATTTTCCTACTATGGTATGCGAGCCCTGCTGATCCTTTACATGATCAAAGGCTTCCTGGGTTACGGCGACAAAGACGCTAATGCTGTCTACGGCGCGTATACCGCTCTGGTTTACATGACCCCCTTCTTCGGAGGCATGATCGCCGACAAATTACTGGGATCGCGAGCATGTGTGGTTATTGGTGGCTTGCTGATGTCAGGTGGGCACCTGTTGATGACTCAGGAAAATGAATTCTGGTTCTTCACAGCTCTCGGGTTCCTGATCTGTGGCAATGGATTTTTCAAACCGAATATTTCGACAATTGTCGGATCACTCTATCCGGCGGGAAGCCCCAAACGTGACGGTGGTTTCACGATCTTTTACATCGGTATCAACCTCGGTGCTGCGATGGCTCCGTTGCTGTGTGGATACATTGGCGAGACTTATGGTTGGCACAAAGGATTTGGATTGGCCACGATCGGCATGCTGATCGGCGTTGCCGTTTTCGTTGCCCCGACGATCTTGACCCAACTGATGATTCTGGGCGCCGCACTGGTGAGTGCCTATGGATTGTTTTTCTACAACGCGGGTGACACGGTCTCCGTGATTTCAAACATTATCGTAGCTGTCGCCCTATTGATCTCAGGTGCGGTCGCCGTAATGGCGTTGCAAAAAGGAGGGCTGCCCAAGGCGGCTGGCGGTGCGCCCAAACCGGATGCGTTCTGGGGCAACTTGACGAAAGTACTGATTGGTACCGCCATCTGCATCCCTCTGTTCGTCGTACTCGTTTCCGGCTTCTCTGTGATTCCAGGATTTGACGGCCAGTATCAATTCATTAACGAAGCAACCGTCAAAGGACTTGAAGAAAGCGAATCACCACTCATCAAGGGTCTGGCAGAATTTGTGAAAGAGATTAGCCGTCCAGCCGGTTTGGTGCTGACACTGGCTGGTATCGGAGCGTTGATCTACTTGTTCAAGCAAGCTTTCGCGATGGACAAGGTGCCACGTGAAAGAATGTACGTGGTATTCATTTTGACGTTCTTTATGTTTGTGTTCTGGGCCTTTTTCGAGCAGTCGGGAAGTTCAGTAAACAACTTCACCGACCGTAATATTGATCGTGTTTCGGAAGCGTCAGTCGTGAGCGCAGAGGACGTCGGGAAAACGGTTCAGCTGAGGTTGATGGCTGCAACCGACGACGAGACCAACAAGGAACTTAACTTCCTTTCACAGGAATTCCTTGGCCAGAAAAACGCTTCGCCTGAATTTGCAGCTCAGATGGAGAAAGCGATTCGCGTCGTAGAAGGCTCCAAGGAAGCCGACAAGCAAATGAAGCCGGACGAACTGCAGGAAGTGATTGACAAGGTCAATCAACATCCGGTTCTGACCATGACCGGCATGACTTATTTGCGAGAAGCCGCCAAGAAGGAAGATACCACCGAAGCCGACAAGCGTATTGATTGGACTTTTGTTGAAGAGAGTGTTGGCGAGATTGGCCTGGGTGGAAACGAAGTTCCCGCTTCGGTTTTCCAGGCGGTCAACGCAATCTACATCATGATCTTCGGGCTGGTGTTCACATTCCTCTGGGGATGGCTGGGGGCTCGCGGAAGAGAACCGAGTACGCCGTTGAAGTTCGCGCTCGGATTGATGCAACTGGGACTCGGGTTTGCTTGTCTTTACTTTGGAGCCCAAACATCGGACAACGGGATGGTGGCATCCTATTGGCTGCTGTTGATGTACTTGTTACTGACAACGGGCGAGCTATGTTGCTCGCCGGTCGGTCTGTCCATGGTTACCAAACTGACACCCGCCCGACTGGTTAACACCGTGATGGGGGCCTGGTTCCTGGCAACCGCCTTCTCGCAATTCCTGGCCGCGATCATTGCTCAGTTTGCCGCTGTCAAGAACGAGGGTGGAGGAAACTTTATCCCGGAACCAATCGAGACCGTCGATCTATATGGTGACGTCTATCAGTTGATCGCCTACATGGCGATTGGTTCTGGCTTGGTTTGCCTGGCACTGACACCGCTTCTAAAGAAGTGGATGCACCTGGAAGTAAAAGACGACAAGGCTGACGCCTAAGAAGCACTAACCAACGTCATTTCAATACGGCGGCCTCCGATTCATGCGAATTGGAGGCCGCTTTTTTATTCCTGCTCTTTGATGACCATTTGTTTGACGACAGAATCAGCCACGCACGCCGTCAAACAGGATCGAACCGACACGCACCATCGTCGCGCCTTCGGCGATCGCGACCTCGAAATCGCCGCTCATTCCCATCGACAGTT
>CAZPOL010000074.1:0-8764 GCA_964588195.1 uncultured Pirellulaceae bacterium
CATCTCAATAGAACTATGCGAATGGCTACGGAGGGCCCGCCGTTTTTTTACCCAGCGCCGATACGGCCAATTCTTTGCTGGCTAATCTATCCAAAAATGAAGAGCGGTATTCAAATGGCCGCCGGAGGTCCCACCCGAGAAGCACTTGAACCAGACGAAAAAAAAGATTTGAACGATCTTGTCAATGAGTTTCGAGAACTTTCGGCACGGATTATGGCTCCAGATGCGAATCTAGCTCCAATACACCCCTTGATGGGCAAATTCACCAACGAACAGTGGATTGCAATGCAATCATGGCACGCTGCTCACCATCTTAGTTTTTTGGTTCCTTCAACACCTGGCACCGCACAGTCCCAAAGTGAGTAGTGGATAACAAAGCCATGAACCGGAGCACTCATTCACGCGACAACTGAACTCACGGTCTTCCGTTCGTGCCCGGTTACGGCAGACGTTATCCCGCTTGGGCTATGAAATGCGAATTGTGCGAACCACTCTAATTGCGGCGTTGCTTGTAGTGGGCCTATTTGTCGTCTTGTCCATTCTCAACGCTCCCCAAACACCCGAAGCGAGATTTAGCCGTAAAACGGGTTTTGAATTCCCGAAAGTTTTGAATCGAAGATGCAAGCGATCGCTTTTTAGCTTTCCCTGCATCCGCTCCCGAGCAAACGCGAACACACTCTCGCCGAGAACAGGATCTCCAGGCGGCGGTTTGGCAGGCTGTTTCCAAAAGACCATGCCGGCATGGTTCATCCCGCCTACAACGTCAGTTGGTTAACACCCGATCAAGTCGCGGCTGCACGTGACGGTCTAATTGGTTTGAAGCCTCCTTTTAATGAATTGTTTGGTACTTCTGCTTGGGTAGTCGAAGGGACAGAGACTCTGGTTGGGCAGTAACAACTTACTCGTGCAAAGGTTGGCATTGGCCTGGAGATTCGTTTCAGGTGAAAAGAGAGTACCGCCCAACCCTCAAACACTTCTGTTTTCTGACTTTATCCGTCCCTTCCGGCGACTGGCGCGGTTTATCGGTTGCATTTGCTATCCACCGCGCAAAAATAGTACCTTTGCCAATCGAGTCTTAATATGGAACCAGAATGGACTTTCGCGCTCTGATCGCAACCTGCTTGATATCTCTTTGCTTCGGCGAAGCGGTATTCGCTCAAGCGACCGTGCAGGAAACGGATTTGCTGACCATCGGCTCCCAGGCACCCGAACTGGATATCGAGCACTGGGTTCAAGATGGGAACGGCAAATTCACACCCGTCACCAGCTTTGAACCGGACAAGGTTTACGTGATCGCGTTCTGGGCGACCTGGTGTGATCAATGCGTCGGAAGCCTTCCTGTGCTTGGCGAGACTCAAAAGAAATTTGCGGACAATGAATTTCAGTTGATCACGGTCAGCGAAGAGGATCTGCAGTCAGTCAACAAGTTCCTGGAAACTCCGGTTCGTTTCGATAAAGAAACGACCTACCAGAAAATGACGGACAGTTTTTGCGTGACGACCGACCCGGATCGATCCGTCCAGCAGGATTACCTGAACTCCGCCGGGCAAAACAGAATTCCTACGGCGTTCATCGTTGGTAAAACGGGGCTGATCGAATGGATCGGGCATCCGCTGGACAAAATGGACGAAGCGCTGGGGCGAGTCATCGCTGACGATTGGAATCGTGAGACGTTTGCCTTGCAGTTCAAGGCAAAACAAGAAGAGGAGGCTTTGCTAAGCCGACTCGGTCGCAAATTGCAACAAGGCGACGTCGACGAAGTGATTGGCGAATTGACAACGGCTATCGAAAGTGCCACCGATCCGGCAATTGTCGCTCGTCTTTCCGCCGTCCGAGCACGCGTCAGAATCACAACAGGCGCTGCAGGAGCGGTAGAAGATCTAACAAGCCTGATCGAAGAATCCGACAACGCCAGCCAATTGAATGAAATGGCATGGGCAGTCGTCGAATTGAAGCAAGCTGGAACTCAGGTCAATGATGAATTGGTGAACGCCGCGATGAAGGCTGCCAGACGTGCCACGGAACTGCGACCTGATGCCGGCGAGTTCGTTGAATCGCTGGCTCACCTGGAACATCTCTGCGGAAATCTGGATCAAGCGATCGAACTTGCGGAAAAGGCTATCGAGCTGAACGGCGAACAATCTCCACAGATCAACAAATTCCTGGAAGAGCTCAAGAACAAGAAAGCCACTCGGGATGAAAAGTAGACGCCAGATGAAAAAGATGCCAAACAACAAACATCGTTTAGCGTTCTTTCTGGTCCTGGTTCTTGGCTTGATGGTTGATCACGCATCGCTGCGGGCAAATGATTCGCCAGAGTCAACCGAAACGAATCCGCCCAACATCGTATTGATCCTGTCCGATGATCAGGCGTGGAACGATTTCGGGTTCATGGGTCACGAGACGATTCAAACGCCGAATCTTGATCGCCTGGCCAACGAATCGTTGACGTTTAAACGAGGCTATGTGCCGACCAGCCTCTGTTGCCCGTCACTGGCGACAATTATCACAGGTCATTATCCTTCGCAACATTATGTAACGGGCAACGATCCGTTGGTTCCGGCGACATTGAAAGGCAAGCAGAAGCGGCGGGAGTTGTTTCTGGAACTGGATCAGAAAATTGATGCCAGGATTGAATCAGCGGCAACTCTGCCACGTCTGTTGGCTACGCGAGGTTACACCAGTTTTCAATCGGGTAAGTGGTGGCATGGTTCGTTTGCCACCGGTGGCTTTTCAGAAGGCATGACTCATGGCGATCCGTCGCGAGGTGGCAGGCATGGTGATCAAGGTTTGTCGATCGGCCGTCAAGGTTTGCAACCAATCTTCGATTTCATTGATGGTGCAGAAGAGGAAGAGAAGCCATTTTTTGTTTGGTATGCACCGTTCCTGCCACACACGCCTCACAACCCACCCGAACGTCTATTGCGCAAATACCAGGCGGAGGGCCGTCCGATCGAGCTGGCGAAATACTACGCCATGTGCGAGTGGTTTGACGAGACGTGTGGTCAGCTGATCGATCACGTTGACAATCGAGGACTCGCCGAGCAGACGTTGTTCGTTTTCGTCACCGACAACGGCTGGATTCAGGCGACGTCGAAAACTGACTTGCCCGAGAAGTGGAACAAGAAATTTGCGCCGAACAGTAAACAGTCTCCTTCCGACGGCGGCATTCGGACTCCGATCATGTTGCGTTGGAAAGGAAAAATCGAACCGTGGACGGATGCGAATGGTCTGGCAAGCAGCATTGATTTGGCGCCAACTATTCTGGCTGCCGCTGGAGTCGACATTCCGGGATCGATGACAGGCCAGAGTCTGCTGGATGTTTCCGAACAGAATCCCGTTCGTCGTGAAGCCATTTTCGGCGAGATATTCGCTCATGATATTGCCGACGTTGACGATCCATCAAAATCATTGCTGTACCGTTGGTGCATCGACGGACAGTACAAACTGATTTTGCACTATGACGGGATGACAGGTCGTAACAAATCCATTCATCAATTTATGCAAGGCGACCGCAGCCCCGAATTGTATGATATTGTCGCAGATCCATTTGAAGAAACGGATTTGGCAGAAACGGACCCGACGCGAGTTGCCGAGCTTGCGGAAAAGATTGAAGCACGTTTCAAGGACTTGCCAATCGGGAATTAGACTTCGCGACGCAGTGACAGGTATGCTCTCGCCTGGAATTCCCTCCTCCAAAAGACAATCCAGATAATTCAACCACACGCCTTCCGGAAGTAGCACCACGATGAAACAGCGCTCGATTCTTATGATCTTGTTCGTATTGTTCGCGGCAGTTCACCAGCCAATCATGGCTCAGGAATTTTTCGAACCGGTTCAGAGAGATATCGAAGGCTGGCGAGTTCATATCGAACCGGCTCTGATCGATGGTCAACACAGCGAAGAAGGAAAACAAGCGTTGGCGATGCTGACCAATCATTTGCAGAGAATCAAGATAGTCGTTCCTCAGCCTGCGTTATCGAAACTGCAAACGATTGAGATCTGGATCGAGCACGAGCATCCCAAATCAAAAACGATGTGTTATCACCCCAGCATCGGCTGGCTGGAAGACAACGATCATGATCCGCGACTGGCAAAAAAAGTGCATGTGGTCCAGGCTGCTCAGTTGTATTCGCGGGAACAGATGTTGAAGCACCCGGCCGTGATTCTGCACGAACTGGCACACGGTTATCACGACCAGCATTTGGGGTTCGACAATCCAAAAGTCGTCGAGGCGTTTGAAGCAGCGAAAGAGAGAGGCGACTACGAAGAAGTGCTCGACCACCGTGGCGTGACCGTGAAACATTACGGTTTGAACAACGCGAAAGAGTACTTTGCCGAGGCGACAGAAGCGTTTTTCTATCGCAACGATTTCTACCCATTTGTGGCTGGCGAATTGAAACAGCACGATCCGAAAATGTATTCGCTGCTGCAAGAACTTTGGGAAGACGAGACCCAACGTTAACCATGATGTATGTAGCACGGGCACTCTTGCCCGTTTTCCACATCAACTGGTCTTCCATTCCAAAGTTTCCTGCACAAACAAGTTTCCCACGCAACGGGCAGGACGCAAGTGCAAGTCGTGTAGGGCTGAGTCTTTACATCGATGCCGTCGCGCCAGAGATTCAAACCGAATCAATTCCCGATTGAACTGAATTTAAGCGACTTGAATCGTGTTCCGATCGACCGGCAGATACCAGGCTAACCTACAGCAAATCGCGGCTAACTCGACGGCGACTTGGCTCGCCACATCGACCACGCCAACCAGCCTGCGGCTGCGAACGTAATTCCGATGATGATCAATTGACGAGTCTCGGCGATCTCCAATCCTTTCTTGATCAGCGCCTCGTAACAAAACCACCCGCCAACAAACAGCAGACTCAGCCATCCGACAATCATGGCCGGCACGGTTTTGGACTTGAGAAAAAGCCCGGCGGCCAGCAATGCAGATCCACCCATGACCAGGCCGAACCAGAGTCCGGCGTGACCTCCCTCTGCCGAAAAGAATCGCCACAGTCCACTGGTGATCACGCTGACTGCGAACAGCCCCATGATGGCAACACGGAGTTTGCGAGTGGATTGGTCGCGAGTTTCGATCACGTCATTCATGATGCAAAGTGGGCCAGAGGTGAACAAAAGAGCGACGCCGGCATGTTCGACGTCGCCCGGAGATTTAACCCGTCCAGTGGGTGGAGCAGTTCCAGATTCGCAAATGCGGTTTACTTTTCGTGAGTGTGGAAATCTGGTTCTTTGCCTTCGTAGGCGCGGTACAGATCGTAAATCGCATTCTTGAGCGTCTCTGCCGTCTTGGCATCGGCGTCTTGTTTGCATTTCATAGCGGCAACCATTACTGCGTGAGCTGCCTTCAGCTGGTCGACGTACTTTTCGTTGTCAGCCTTGATTCGTTGTGTCAGAAAGTACTGAGCCACGATGTGCTGAGTATTGGTGGCATGGTCCTCTTTGGTCGTCACCCAACGCATCGTTTGGTTGATGCCTTTGGCAGATGGTGCACCACCGGCAACGAATTCGTTGATGCTGGTAATCGACTTTTCGATCGTCGCGGCGTCTTCCAACATTTGCTGGAATCGCACCTGGTCGGCGTAAATTCCACAGGGCACTTCGCAGTGAGGCGCGACGACAACGTTGGGATTGCCTTCGTTGGCATGGATGTTCGAATTGACGACGGCAGTCAGCGTACAAACGGCTAAAAGAATCGCGAGGCGAATTGAGTTCAGGTTTTTCATGGGAAGCTCCGATCAAAGGGGGTTCTTGGTTACAGACTGACAATTCTTGCAACTGAAACTGGATTGGCAAAGGGCTGAAAAAGGGCTTCAATGATAAACAGTGAAAAACGGTCGTGCCCGACTTCACAAGTCCAGGCCGGTTGGTCATCCAGCGATTGGCCCGCCACCCTTGCGTGTAATCGCGACGATCGACGGCATGGGCGGCAAGTCGCTATCGGGTGAGTTGGGCCAGCGAGTCGACGGTTTGTCGTAAGTGGAAAATTCGCCCGGGTGTTGGACGGCGACGAACAGCGTCGAATTGTCCGGGGTAAAGCAGGGCCCGCACAATTCCGCTCCAATCGGCACATGAAAGAACTGTTTGGTCAGCGCTCGCTTCGGCCCGGCAACTTCGCAGGCGTAGATGCCATCCAGAATACCGCTTGAACTCTCAAAGCCATCGGTAGCAATCCACAAGCGCCCCTGGTTGTCGAAGGCGATGTTGTCGGGACAGGAAACCCAGGTCTCCGGTTTTTGTCCCTGATACCAACCGTCGTCTTCCTGCAATCGGCCACCCTTCAGAAAAATAGACCAATGATGTCGGGTGGCAGCGTGGTTCGGTTTGCCGTCGACTCGCGGAATTTCCAACTCGATGATGTGGCCGTGTGTATTGTCGGGGCGCGGGTTGGATGCGTCGACCTGGACTTCATTGCGCTCGGCATTCTTGGTTAACACGACAAAGACGTTGTGCGTTAGCGGATGCTCTTCCACGTCTTCCGGTCGGTCCATTGGCGTCGCCCCGAGAAAGTCCCCCGCCCGTCGAGCCTCGATGACCACATCACCCTGATCGTGGAATTGGTTCTTCCAGGTCAATGGGCCTTGCCCGTGCACCAGCGGCAACCAGTTCACCGTGCCATCATCTTCGAACCGAGCAACATACAACGTGCCTTTGTCCAGCAAGGTTCGGTTCTTGCCAGGATTGGCCGGATCGTATTTTTCTTCGCTGACGAATTTGTACAAGTACTCGTAGATCTCGTCGTCGCCCGAGTAGACTACGACTCGCCCATCGTGATTGATCGAAGTGCACGCACCTTCATGTTTGAATCGTCCCAGTGCTGTCCGTTTGACAGGAACAGATTCCGGATCGTACGGATCAATTTCGACGATCCAGCCAAATCGATTTGGCTCGTTGGGTGTCTTCGCCAGATCAAACCGATCGTCCAGTCGATCGAATGAGTAATCACCTTTGCCGTCAATTCCCAATCGGGCCTGGCTGGCCAATTCGCGTTCGTCACTGCACTCGCCACGGAAATAGAAGTGAATGTTCTCTTCGCCACTTAGTACGGTGCCCCAAGGCGTGACACCACCGGAACAGTTACTGATCGTTCCCAGAATTTCTCGCCCATCTTCGTTCTGCGACGTTTGCATGCGAGTGTGACCTGCGGCGGGACCGGTCACCTGGAATGGCGTGTGCATCGTGATACGACGATTGAACTTGCTGTTCTTCACCACCGACCAGTTTGCATCGTCATCTTGCTTGATCTGCACGACCGTATGACCATGAGCGTTCAATTCCAATCGAATGTGCTCGTCGGTCCGAGTCTTTTGTTTTTCCAGGAATTTGACGCCACTAAACATCAGCTCGGGGTTGGTGAATTCCTGGTTGACACACAACAGTCCGTTTCGCGAGTTGTTCGTGCTCGGTTGGTCGCCATCCAGTGGCATAAATGCGACGTAGTCGTTGTTGTATCCGAATTGTCTGGCCTGGGCTTCGGCGGAAGGCGCGGCGTAGTCCATCCTGGCGACGCCTTCAAAGATTGGATCGCCCCAACCAACGACGACTTGCGTTTTGTATCCCTCGGCCACCCCGATCGATTTTGCCTGAGGATTATCCTTGACCACGGCGTGCGGCAACTCTTTCAGGTCTTCGATTCCTGCAGCCGGTTGCTCAGCCGACAATGACTTTGGCAAACACCAGGCTGCGGACATCGCGCCCCCTGTCGCCAGGATTCCCTTCAATGCCTGGCGGCGAGTGGTACGCGTCTCAATCATTTCTTCGAGCGTTGTGCGGAGCGGTCGGTCCATGTGATTCTCAATGAATGTTCGATTGGAAAGGAATTGAATGAAGTCGCAGTTACCGGCAAAGTGCGACCGGACTATTTTGATCAAATTGTCAGCGATTGGAACGAGGTAGCCAACAAGATTCGTTGTCAGGTCGGCCAAACCGGGAAAGCCTCCTCGGTCACTTCTCGAGACCGCCAAACGCCCGCAAAAACCGATGTGAAAGTGCCCTTTCGCAGCTCGGCAAAATCGATCAACCTGACGTTCTCAAGTTTTGTGATTTTTGCAAGCATCACACAAATTACCACATCACAGAATCGGACCTTTCGAAATGAAAACGCTCAAAGCATTAATAGCCATCGCCACACTGATCATGATCATTTTGGTGGGAAGCAACGAACTCGTGGCTCAGTCGACCCAGAAGGCTCAAGGTGAGGCTGCAACTGCGCCGGTCAATGCCAGAAAGACGATCGGGTTTCGCTGCATCACCTGGCAACACAAACACATTCACGATATGGCTGCCGCGAAACAGCTGATTGAGTCTCTGGAGAAAATCGGTTGCGAAGTCACTCAGGAAGATCACAACGGACACCTGGACGTCAAATACCGATGCGCTACATGGAAATCAATCACCGTTGAAAACGACGAGTTCGCGACTCAGTGGACCAACTGGCTGGTTGGAAATGGCATGGAAACTGTACGGGTCGATCCGCCTGCCATCGCCGGCTTGGAGCTCGTGAAATTCCGGCACACCGAATGGAAAAATCTTCACATCCATGACTCCAATCAGGCGACGCAAATGGTTGCGATGTTGAAACTGATCGGCTGCGAGGCAGAGCAACATCAGCACGACGGGCACTTTGACGTTCGGTTCCGCGCGGCCGAGTGGAAGACGATCGCTTTGCACAATCATCAAGCCGCCCACAGTTGGCAAGAGTGGCTGAACAGCAACGGATTCGAAACCGAACACAGCCACTAGTATT
>CAZPOL010000074.1:8864-22416 GCA_964588195.1 uncultured Pirellulaceae bacterium
TGGCAAGAGTGGCTGAACAGCAACGGATTCGAAACCGAACACAGCCACTAGTATTAGTCTTCAATTCAATTTTCAGTTAGGAAACTGTAGCTGGACTCGCCAGAGTTCAGGTTTTGTCGACACGCCCGAATTCTGGCGAATCCGGCTACAAGAAAACTGAGACGAGACAGAAAACTAGCAGCCTGCAGCCTGCTAATATTGTGTTCCCGTTTATCAACAACATGCTTCAAGGGTCGGCAGCAAATAGTGCCGGCCCTTTTTTCATTCTGAAATCGCCGATCAAACTGCGATTTTTCGACCGATTCTGAAAACTGGTAACACTTTGCCGAAATCGGGGAATAATGGTTGGTCTCGGCCGTAGTACCGAGTGAAGCAACCAAACCGTGTGACCGAAAGAGCAATGAACGATATTCGCTCCGTACCCAGTGATGATCTCCGAGACCTCGGAAATCAAGGTTTTGCGCTGGCGATGCGAATCTTGAGGCATCGGGATGACGCAGCCGACGCGGTTCAGGATGCTATGCATCAGCTGTTTCGCAAACAAGAATCGTTCGATCCCGGTCGCGGAACGTTGAAAGCCTGGTTCCTGAAGATTGTTCGCAATCGCAGCATTGATATGAAACGGAAATCGCGTCCGTCGACGGCGGCGGATCAATTCGATCCAGTCGATTCATCGGCGGCACGTCCGGATCATGCGACAGAGCAGGGTGAGTTAATCGCGCAGGTGCAGGCGGCATTGGCCATGATGCCCGAGGCAGCTCGCGAAATCATCTTGCTGCGTGACTTTCATGGACTCAGCTATGCCGAGATCAGCGAGGTGCTGGGTTTGGCGTCTGGAACGGTGATGTCTCGATTGCATCGAGCTCGGCAGCAGTTGCGACACAACGTACTGAAGACAGACAAACATTAACCTAAACACTAACACTAACGCAAAGCAATACATCAGAAGACCAATTCAGTCTCCAGGACAATCATGACCACCAGTTGCGAAAAAATCGACGAACTCATTTCCGGCTACCTGGACGACGAGCTGACGCAAGCGGACTATCAACAAGTCGACGTCCACTTGCGCTCATGCGACAAGTGCCGGCAAACGCTGGATGACATGATCAAGCTGCGCGGCGCCGTGGCTGGATCGCAAAATCAAACGGAAATTGAACACGAACGATGGGAGAAAATCATGAACGATATGCCTGCCCAGGCGAGTCGCGGGATTGGCTGGATTCTGTTAATTGCCGGAGTGATCACATTGATCAGCCTGGCGGTTTGGGAATTCGCCATCGACAACTCGGTTTCACTGCCGATCAAGTTAGGAACGGCTGCCGTTTGGTTTGGTATTCTTTTTCTGTTCCTGTCGGTGCTGCGGCAACGATTGGTTTCATGGAAGACGGACAAGTACAAGAACGTGAGGTACTAGATGATTGTTGTAACAACAGAAACGATCCAGGGACGTGACATCTCGGAAACGTTGGGATTGGTTCGAGGCAATACGATTCGTGCCAGGCATGTCGGGCGAGACATTATTGCGCAACTGAAAACGCTGGTCGGTGGTGAGATCCATGAATACGCCAAGCTGATGGGCGAGGCTCGTGAGCAAGCGATCGATCGAATGGTCAGCGAGGCCAAATCACTCGGTGCCGATGCGGTTGTCAATGTTCGCTTTTCGACAAGCGTGATCATCGGCGGCGCTGCAGAAATGCTGGCCTATGGAACTGCTGTTCGATTGAGCTAGATCGAGTTCCATATTGGTTGGAACTCTTTTCGGCGAGCCGGCGAGCAAACCTTTTTTGCTTTGCCCTTCCACTATTTTGCCATGCCGTCGCTTTGCTGCGCGGGTTCTCTTTTTGGCTGCCGCCGAAAATTTTCTCTCAAACTACGAAAGTTTTCGTTGACATGCTACGAAAGACTTCGTAGTATGCGAAGAATTGATGGGTCGTCGACATCAGGCTTCGACCCGCGAAATCGCAACGATAGCCCGCAAAACACGGGCTTGCAGCACTGGATTACAAAACGGGAGCAACCTGGATGTCGCCACAGAATACACGACCAACCGAAGGGGAGCTGGATATCCTGAACGTCTTGTGGGAATTGGGACCAGCCACCGTTCGCCAGGTGCATACGGAATTGGCCAAACAGCGGGACGTTGGGTACACGACGGTGTTGAAGCTGATGCAGATCATGACGGACAAAGGGTTGTTGAAGCGCGATGAATCGCAGCGTTCTCACGTCTACAAGGTCAAGCAAAAGCAATCGTCGACGCAACGACAGTTGGTTAAAGACTTGATGACTCGCGCGTTTGGTGGGTCTCCGGAAAAACTGGTGATGCAGGCACTTGCTTCCAAAAAAGCCAAGCCGGAAGAGATCGCCGAGATTCGAAAGATGCTGGATGAACTCGATGGAGGAAAAGAATGATGAGCTCGATAACAAACTACTTCGCATCCATGTCATTCAGTCAAACGCTTGGCTGGACTCTGTTTCACTTCGTTTGGCAAGGCCTGTTGCTGGCGGCATTGATTGCCCTGCTGCTTGGTATGCTTTCCAAACGCTCGGCCAACGCGCGATATCTGGTTGCTTGCTGCGGGTTGGTTCTGATGGCAGTGTGCCCGGTAATTACATTCGGATGGTTACATGCGAACCAGACGAACGCCAGCGAGACGTCTACTTTGGCGTCGACCACTTCGTATAGTTTGCCCTTGGAACAACATTCAGTATCAGGTTCCACATCCAATTCAGCCGTTGATTCATCGGTTAACTCACAGACCAATTCCATCGCTGAAGCGATCGAGTCCGTAGAGAACGAAAGTTCAGCGGACACGGTCGGCACAGTAGATTTCGTTGAAGCCAGCAGAGCTACCAGTGGGGTCGTGAGCGAATGGCAGACGATCGATTCTGCGAGTACGGTAAGCACTTGGGGCCAGCAGTTACAATCCGTCCTGCAACCCTGGATTCCCTGGTTCGTTGGACTGTGGTTGGCGGGAGTCCTGTTATTGTCGGTGCGAATGCTGGTTTGCTGGCTGCGTGTCAATCGGCTGAAGACGACCGGAGCCCAATTGGATGACAGCAGGGTCAGCGAACTGTTTCGGCACATCAGCGAGCGGATCGGCCTGAGTGGTCGAGTTCGTTTGGTGCAATCATCATCGGTCGTGGTGCCAACGGTTATTGGTTGGTCGAAGCCGGTTGTGTTGTTGCCTGCGTCCGTTTTGACTGGACTGTCGACCCAACAATTATCAGCGGTAATTGCGCACGAGCTGGCTCATGTGCGTCGAGCCGATTACCTGGTCAATTTGTTTCAATCGGTGATCGAGACGGTTTTGTTTTATCACCCGGCAGTGTGGTGGTTGTCCAGCAGGATTCGTGCGGAACGCGAAAACTGTTGTGATGATCTGGCGGCAGACGTTTGCGGTAGCCCGCGAGAATATGCCGAAGCATTGTTGAAACTGGAGCAGTTGAAGTCTTCGCCAGCGTTAGCGATGGGCGCGGATGGTGCCAGCCTGCTGGATCGAGTCGCTCGGTTGCTGGGCAAGTCTCGAAACCAGGCAACCGGTCCGTACTGGTTGGCAGGGTGCGGATCGTTACTGATTGCAATCGTTGCTCTATCGATGATCTTTACTGACCAAACCGCTCAAGCCGACGCTGTATCAAACACTGGGGCCGAAACAGAGAAGGTGGATGATGCAGACGTTGTTCAGGAAGAAGAAACCGAAGAAGACAAAACGATTGTGATCAAGGTCCTGGATGAAAACGGCGAACCGATGGAGGGAGTCCATATTCATGCTGGTATCTGGAGCAAGGATCGTAGTTTCCCGCCGAATCAGATGAACAATACTGATGCGGAAGGGCGTGTAACCGTTAGCTTGCCCGATGAATTCTACATCTTGCGATTGTGGGCCAGTGCAGATGGATATGCTCGACTGTTCAAAAACTGGGAAGAGGACAATATCAAAAATGGCGATACTCCACCCGCCGATTACACTTTCCGCATGATCAAAGGCGCAACGATTGGCGGCGTGATCGTCGATCAGAAGGGCGATCCAATTGCTGGTGCAGCGATCGGTGTTCAAGCTTCGGCGACGCATCCGGGCAATGAAGACCGCTTGAGATTTGGCAGTTGGTATGCCGACGAGAAGAGCAGCGATTTGGTTACCGACGACCAGGGTCGCTGGTCACTCGATACCTTGCCACCCGCTGACGATTTGAAAGTCACGGTCAAGACCGCTCACCCTGAATACATCGACGACCCCCGCGGCGAATCGTATGAAGCCCAGGGGATTACGACGGCGGATCTATTGGCCGGCACTGCCCGGATAGTGATGAACAAGGGCGTTGCGGTATCCGGAAACATTGTCGACAGCGATGGTAATCCAGTCGAAAACGGATTGGTGGTCTGGGGAGACTCACCCTATTGGGATCAGGGCCCCAATGAAGTTCGTATCGGATTGGAAGGAGCATTCGAGTTGCCAGCTCTGCCACCCGGTAAGAAACGTATCACGGTCGTGGCGCCCGGTTTCCAACCAGAAACTCGTGTAATCACCATCGAGCCGATGATGGAGGACGTCGATTTCAAACTTGAAGGTGGCGAGTCGTTGACCATACGAGTCGTCGATGGAAAAACGGGCGAGCCAATTCCCGGGGCCTACATCGGAGTTGAACGTTGGCGTTACGTTCAAACCATTTACAACTATCAGCATCCAAATGTGATCGATTCCGGCATTCCCTTTCGAGCCGATGAATTCGGCGTTTATCGATGGACCTGGGCGCCAGCCGACGAAGTGAAATATTCAGTCTCGGCGGAAGGCTACGCTCAGAATTATGACGTGAAGTTGACTGCTTCCACAGAGATGCATACGGTCGAATTGTTCAAGCCATTGAGCATTGCCGGCGATGTGGTTAGCAAAGCGACCGGTGAAAGAATCGAGTCCTTCACGATCACACCTTTGTTTTATCCTGACGTTGAAAATGAACCGGAAAACTTCATCGAACAAAAAAGCAGCATGGAACGTGGCAAACAAGGACGATTTCGGATTGAGGTCGACATGGGAAACGCCTATCGATACAAGATTGAGTCACCCGGATTCGAGCCATTCATTACCGATCTGTTTACTCTTGGCGACGAAATTCCACGTCAGAAAATTGAACTGAAGAAGGCCACGTGGAGGAACGGCGTGGTGATTGATGCTGCAGGAAATCCTGTCAAAGGTGCCGACGTCAAGTTGGCCTCAAAAACAAAGATCGTTTCCGTGCAAAAATATTTGCCTCACAATCTTAACGCCACACCCGGGATAACGACGGATGAAAACGGAGCGTTTGCGTTTCCACATTCCAAAGTTCCGGAGACTCTATTGGTGTTGACCAAGAGCGGATACGCGGAGGTCGTCAAGCAACCTGGTGAGGACTTTGGCGAGATCCAGTTGCAACCGTGGGTCAGCGTGCAGGGCACCGTTTACGATGATGCAGGGGAGCCGGTTCCAAACGTCAAGGTCGCATTTGAAGGCAATCGATTTCAGTACGATCACATCTACCATATTCAGGACCTGACGGCTGTGACGACCGACCGTCATGGAAAATTTGTGTTCCCGAAACTACCGCCGATCAAGGGCGTGATTCGAGCGCTTTCGCACATGACCGAATCGATTCGCAACGAGCATGTCGTACCGGTTGATTTGAATCGAGACGAATCATATGAAATCAATCTGGGCGCGCCAGCGATTACCGTCAGCGGTGTGTTCAACGTCACCGGACGTACACTTAGCGAGATCGATTACACGCCTGTCACCGCGGTGGTAATGCCAGTTGTTCAGCCGCCATACGGGTTGCCGGAGATGTTGGCTGACAAGAACCTGGATTGGAAGAATGGTTGGAAGGAAGTCCAATTGGTCACTCAGTCGAACCACTTCTGGACGGGGCGCACGTATCTGAATTCAATTCCACATTGCAAAGTGAAGCCCGAAAGTAATGGCTACTTTTCCGTCCAGGTCACAGAACCAGGCACGTACGATATAGGAATCGAGCTGGAAGTTAGGGCCAAAGAACTGGGTAACGGCGTGTTCGCTCATTCTCTGGGTGCCGGTACTCTACGATTTGAAGTTGACGAGGCGGCGATTAAAGCTGGCAAGCTGGATCTGGGCAAGATCGATGTGGCGGCCTTTTCGACCTTAAAGCCTGGTGGCACTGTTCCTGATTTCGAATTTCAAAATGCTGACGGCGCGACAACGCGGCTCAGCGAACATCATGGGCAGTATTTGTTGCTGGATTTCTGGGCTGCGTGGTGCGAATCGTGCGCCGCGGACACATCGCGATTGCAAGAACTGGCGGATGCTTTGTTGAAGGCCGATTCTTCTGCAAGGATGATGAGCATCGAGATTCCAGGCTCTGGTCCGCATCCCCGCGCATCTGACAAGACGAGTAGAGTTTGGACCAACAACAAAATCATCTACGAACGAGGCAAGACGATTGAACAGGAGTACAACCAAATCTTCAAAAAGCTGGGAGTGTCGGCTTTGCCCACGTACTTGATCATCGACCCACAAGGAAAACTGGTCTACCAGGGAAATATCGATGGCGCAATCAAGAAGATGCAAGCGTTGGAATAGGAACGACTTGCGTCTTTGACCCGAAAGGACCGATGACGGAAGAGAATATTTGCCTAAAACGGAACTCTCAACGCATCGCATAAGAATTGCATGTAAGGTTTGCTGCTGGCGAACACGGTCGCGACTTCGTCAATGAATTTGTCGCCTGTGATCGATTTGGCATCAATGTTTTTGACGCTGAAGTGATCCTTTCGCTTCAGGTCGACGATAAATTTATGCTCGGCGTCGAAACCTCGCGGAGGCCGCTTCAACGTATCGCCGGCCAGGTCGAAATGGCTGCGAAATTTTTTGTTGTCGCGAACCCGTTTCCACCTGGTGGGATCTTCGTCGATCGCGGTGCGAATACCCGTTAACGAAGGATTGTCAGGGCGCCAGATTCCTGCGCCCAGGAAACATTCTTTCGGTTCGATATGTAAATAAAACCCTGGACAGTGTACGTCCTTGCCCATTTCATGACGAAAATGAATCCCTACATTGGTTTTGTAAGGAGTCTTGTCTTTGCCGAAACGAGTGTCGCGGTAGATTCGCATGACCGAACCGCCAACACGTTTGGGTACAGCCAGAAAGTAGGGCGAGATCTTTTTCAGGTAAGGTTGGAATGCTTCCACGAAGGCCAGGGCAGGGAACAGTACCTCAGCCTCATATCGAGTCTTGTTCTCCTTGAACCAGTCGCGATTGTTGTTGCGACTGAGCTGACCAAGGAACTTGACGAGTTTTGGTTCGAAGGATGTGAATTTGTCAGGCATGTTGTCTCTGCTCAACGGGTTTCGCCCTACAGCAGTTGATCCAGTTGATCGACCAGCGAAGCAAATTTTTGCATGGCGGCATCGATTGGCGCGGGTGTGTTCAAGTCGACACCGGCGTCGCACAACAGGTCCAGCGGGAACTTGCTGCAGCCACTTTTCAGGAACCCAAGGTAGGCGTCCAATTCTGCGGCTCCGCCGTTCAAGACTCGTTGTGAAAGAGCAATCGCTGCGGACAATCCCGTCGCGTATTTGTAGACGTAAAACGGGCGGTAGAAGTGCGGAATCCGCATGCACTCCAAAGGCAGTTGCTCGTCGATCACAAACTCGGGTCCAAAGTAATCGTCCAGCAACTTCTTGTAGGTGTCTTTGAGCGCGTCGACCGTCAGCGGCTCGCCGGCCTCGACCATTTCATGAGTGATCTTTTCGAATTCCGCAAACATGGTTTGTCGGATGATCGTCGAACGGATATCGTCGATCTCGTTGTTGATCAGATAGGCACGCTCGCGATCGTCGGCAGCGTTTTCGACCATATGCCGCGTCAACAATTGCTCGTTGAAAGTACTGGCGACTTCCGCCACAAAAATCGTGTAGTTGTGATATTCGTACGGCTGGTTGGAAGAAGACAGATGGCTGTGCATCGAATGTCCCGCCTCGTGCGCCAAAGTGAATACATCGCGCAACACGTCCTCTTTGTAGTTCATCATGATGTACGGGTCGCCATCAAAGATGCCATAGCTAAACGCGCCACTTTGTTTGTTCTGGTTCGGATATCGATCGCACCAACGACCCATCAACCCACCTTTGAGCACGGAACAGTATTCGTCGCCCAGCGGAGCGAGTGCATCCACAATCACTTCACTCGCCTGGTCCCATGTGTGATGTTTTTCCACTTCGCTGATAATTGGAACGTAGGT
Source organism: uncultured Pirellulaceae bacterium (assembly GCA_964588195.1). Lineage (GTDB taxonomy): Bacteria > Planctomycetota > Planctomycetia > Pirellulales > Pirellulaceae > CAJQPP01. The sequence continues at coordinate 17,115 of CAZPOL010000074.1, forward strand.
GTCGTAGTGATGAATATCTTCGAGGCCCATTTTTCGACGTCGCAGATCATAGAATTTGTGCAGCGTGGGCAGGTGATTGCGAATGGTCGAGATCAGGTTGTCGTAGACCGTCAACGGCACATTGTCGGCGTACAGCGCGGATTGCAGGCAGTTGTCGTAGCCACGGACACGCGAATAGTAGACGTCTTTTTGAATCGATCCGTGCAGCGCGGCGGCAAACGAGTTTTCGTGTGCCTGGAATTGTTCGTAGAATTTGTGGAAGGCGTTTCGACGGACGTCACGGTTGGGCGATTCCAGGAATTGGCTGAACGTCGATTGAGTCAACTCGACCGATTCGCCTTTTTCATTTTCGACAAAGCCAAACTTAAGATCCGCATCCAACAGCTGTCGAAAGATTTTGCCAGCCGATCCGGCCATCTCGCCCTGCATCGCCAGGATCTGTTCTTCGCGATCGCTTAACGTGTATTTCTTGTAGCGAACCATTCGCTCGATCAACAATTGATAGATCTCCATTTCGGGATCTTTCAAGAACTCTTCCATCGTTTCGTCCGGAATCGCCATGATCTCGGGACGAATGTAGCTGGCAGCTTCACCGGCACGCGTTGCCACATTCTGCAGACGCCCCATCAGCCGCTGATACGCGCTGTCGGTTTGATCTTCCGTCGTTTTCAGGTAAGCGTAATTTGCCAAGCGGTCCGCGATCCGCTCCGAGGCGCTATCGTATTTCAGACAAGCCGCCAGGAACGAGGCGCCGTCGCCCAATTTCCCTTTGAAGTCGGCGTAGCCTGGCGTTCGATCTTCCAGCTCCTTCAACGCGACTTCCCATTCTTCGTCATTGGCGAACAGTTTGGTGAGGTCCCATGTGTCTTCGACTTTGACTTCGCTGCGCGGTGGCAAACTGATTACGGTGCTCATGAAATTTCTCGGAAGTACTTTGCTTCGGGATTGAAAAACGAAAATGCCGGCTCGGACGATAAAGCTGCATCCGGAAGCGGCATTGTAGCCGAATTGTAGCGGAAGGGCTGTGTCGCGGAAAAGCGGAATCAGGATTCTGAAACGAGGATTGCCGATCGATTAGCGTTGGCCGCGAAGCGGACCCTGTTGCGAATAGTCGATTTGCTTCATCTCTTGCACTTCGTATTCACCGGAATCGATGTTGTACGTGATCGTCTTGGCGATCAGATGCCCTTTGTTCGACTTGCCAGGCTGTTTGAACCAGATCTCGGCATTGGACCGACTCGGCGCCTGAACGATCACTTGGCCGGTACCCTGGTAGTAGCTGACTCTTTCAGCATTCGCGTTGAATTGGCCACCTCGGATTCTGGCATTGCCGGTGGCGACCATCTCGATCGTCGGCTCGGAGTCCTGAGGAGTCCATTCAGCGATCTCCAGATTTTCACAATCCATGACGACCCCCTTGTTGCCGGCCTGTTGCAAAATTGATTCCGGCGGGACCGAATTCCAATCGTTGGTGTCGGTATAGAAAGTATGAACGTTGCCCTCGAATTTCAGCTCGCGCGATTCCGTGTTGCCCAGGAAGACGGAGTCGTAATCGACTTTGATGAATTCGACTGCTCCCGAAGAACCATCGGAGGCGCCTGCCAGGCGAGTGGGCACGGTGCTGGTCGAGTTACTTCGGCGGGCATTTCGTTTGGCCAGTTGTCGAGTAATCACAGATCCCGGGCCACGGCACTTCACGACGCCTGTCGGAACGTCAAAGGTTGCTCGGTCCGTGATGATTTCCTGGTTTGAATTGATCCGACCTGTGTTGTCGTATTTCCCGATCGCTACCCAGACGCGAGGGTCCTCGGCGGATTGCCAGTAATCGGGAAATGCGACTTCTCCCGCCCGCATTTTTCCGACCATCACCAACTTGCTGGCCTTTACCTGTGGCCGGTTCGAATCGGAATCGATACTTGCAAAGTCGACTCGTTGATCAAGTGTGATAGATAGTGCTGCACAGCGATTGGCGGTGGTCGTGATCGAACCATCGTTGCGGTCGGTTTGCCGGGAGTTGGAGGCGACGCTGGTTTCGAAGTAGATCGTTTGGCCATCAAATACCATTCCGCCTTGCCAACCCACATTGGTGTCGCCGGCAGACAACAGGGCAGGGCGATCCGTATCAGCGGCCGCCTGCAGTGGAGGCGCGGCGTTGGTGGCCAGGTTGGTTCCCAAGCCACTGCCCATCATCTGCAATTGGCCAGGACCTTCGATCCACAATCGGTTAGCAGATTGATCAAGGTGGATCAGATTACCTTGCATCTGCAATTCTCTTAGCAACACCGTTGCGGCCTGATCATCGCGACCCGAAACAAACAAACGGTACCGCTCGCCAGGTTGCGACATGACTCGCAGTTTTTGCCCGCGAATTTCCAGGGTGGTTTCGGCGATGCCAGTCGGTGAAGTCTGTTTCTGTTGAATGACAACATCACCATCCACGGTTAGTTCCTGGACATCACCCCGTCGTTCGCCGCCATGCATTTGTAACTGGACATCGTTGCCAACAAACTCAGTCGCCAGTCGATCGGCCTCGTTGACTGGAACGTCCTGTGACGCCAACCGGATTTGTGACTGCGAGTCGTTGGTTGGTTGCCAGTAAATAGCTGGCTGTGCGCGGTCTGGTTGATCGGTTGGTGGTTGTTGCCAGGAGAACTGAGTCTGATCGGATTGACCATATGTGGTTGGTTGATTGTTGGATGCGACCGGATTCGACTGCCACGCCAACGGTTGTTGCTGCTGGCTCGCCGAACTTTGATTCGCAGGTTCTTGTCGAGCGGAAGCCAAAGCTGGTTTGTATCCGGTGACGACCATTCGATTGGTTGCCGGGCGATTGATCGAGCCAGTGTATTCCGGGGTCGGCCAGAACGCGGCGGCCTTGCGACATTGACCATTCAACTCGGGCGATTGAATCGAGACCGCTCCGGTCGCGAACATTTTGGCTGGCTCGAAACGCCAGCGTTGTTTCTGACCGGGCTGGACTGGTTCCGGAATCTCCCACAACCAAAAGTGCATCTCTTCGGCCTGCACGGTCGTCACATTCATCTGGATGGTGCCCTGATCCAGTGACAGAACTTTTTTGCCGTTGTCTTCTTGCAGCCTCAACTTGTTTTGCCAGCGACAAATGATCTGGCCTTGCCCGTCTTGTTCGGGTTGGTACATCGTACCCGGGCCCGACATCACGGCCTCGCCAATTCGACCATCGTCGGTGAATTGATAACGCACTTCGCGAGACTGGATTTGCTGGTTGTTTCTGGTCAACGTCACCTGGTCGTTGCTGGTCAATGTGACTCGATTGTTGATCAAGTCGTAATCGATGTGCCGCGCGACGATTTGCGCTTTTCGTTCAACTGAGGTGATGATGGCCGGCTCGTTGTCTCGACCATTGGCAATCACTTGCCGAATTTCCAGTTTGCCGACTCCGCCAGACCGCTTGCGATCGTTCTCCGCGTTCGTTCCATTGGGTTGCTGTTTGTTGGCAAACAACACGGTCAGTTGGTGGCAAGAGAGCTGGTCCCCCGGGCCTTCAGCCGGTTGCACCAACACTTGATCCTGAAACGAAATCTTCTGTTGCGTAGTGTCGAAGACCATCGGGCCAGCACTGGTGATCCGGAAGGAACGATCGGTGTCGCCCAGCAAATCCGACTGTTTCGCTTGCTGATCAGGAGCGTCAGTGATCTGCGAATTTTCCCGATGCAAATAGAGTTCATGGACTCGGCCCATCTCGACTCGTTCGATGCCGGTGAATGTCGTCGATTCACCATCTTCGTCTGTGCTGGGGCCAAACAAGTCGATGGTCAAGCGTTTGCCGCGCCCGTAACTCTCACCAAAACGAAAGTCACAGTCGTACAAGGTAAAGATTCGCTCGGGCGAGATCTGTACGTTTTGAGTCACCAGATAGAGAGAATCATCTCGATCACTGGAAGCGGCAGGACGAAAGATCTGCACTTCACCGATCAGCTGTCCTTGTTGCAAATCGCCCATATCGCCGCCTGCGGACAAGGGTCGTTCGAATTTCAACCTCGCGCCATTGGGAGCCCGCAAGACGATCGGTGGATCTGAAATTGTTTTTCCGTCAACGATTCGTGTCTTTGGATTCAAGACCATCGACAGTGGCATCAGTTCGACAGTTCCATCATCCAACACCTTGTGATCCTGAAACAGAATTCTGGCCTGTTTGGTTTCCAGAATCGTACATGGATCCCATTCCCAACCGTCTTCAGGGAACAGGCCGGTCAGGTCGTGTTTGATCTGTGCTTCCGGACGATGCACGACCGGTAGCGATGGCGACTCGACGATGGTTGGCTCGACGTCCAGAATCGGGTCCACGAATTTTCCGTACACTCCATAGGCGCCGAGCGTCAGCATCAGCGCGATAATGTATCGAAATGTCGAGGACAGAAACTTCAAGGGATTGTTTCAAACAGAGTAAAAATCGAGTTGATGGTTAATGAAAGGTTATTGGCCCTGGTATTTGCGAACGAGTTCCGACCAACGGTTTTGTGTTTTCAGGATCATTTCGATCAGCTCGCGAACGGCGCCTTTGCCACCTGGCGTTTTCGTCGTAAAGCTGGCGGCCTGCCGAACCTCAGGGACTGCGTCGGCAACCGCCACACCGAAGCCGACTTCACTGATCAATTGCATATCCGTCAAGTCGTCGCCGACATAGCAAACTTGCTCTGGCGTCAGGTTGTGTTCCTGCATGATCTGTCGCGCCACTGGCGGTTTGTCGGAAAAGCCCTGGCGAATCAGATCGACTCCCAATTCAGCCGCTCGTACTTTCACGATGTGGCTGCTGCGAGCCGTCAGTAATCCGAATTCGAATCCGGCTTGTTGCCAAAGCTTGATGCCCATGCCGTCACGGACATGAAACGACTTGGTTTCAATTCCCTGATTGTCGAAGGACAACCGACCATCAGTCAGCACTCCATCTACGTCACAAAGGATCATTTGGATCGGGGCAATTCGTTGTTCTAGTTTCACTGCCATGCAGGTTCGTTGGGTTATGCGGTAGAGGTCAAAAGCGCAGGCAATTTTTCGGCCTGCATAAGTCGCCGAAGTCTAGAGATAGCGGCCAATCGCAGCAATGTTGGCAGGGCGTTGAGCGTCGTTAAAGAAGTTCGCTAGCGTGAAATGGCTAGCTGGACGTCAGAGGTGGGCCGGATAGTTTAAATAGTAGCACGGCCGTCCCCGGCCGTCGCATGCCGCCTGGCTTTTCCCGTGCATTGGAGCTTGGTCGGCAGAATGAATTCGAAATGCGAACTGCATGAGCGCAAAACGAGAGCAAAGAAGTGCAGAATGCAAA
>CAZPOL010000074.1:22516-25329 GCA_964588195.1 uncultured Pirellulaceae bacterium
ATCGATCCCCAGGCAACAATCATCAGCAACACGCCAAGATTGATGCCGGAGAGGGCCGCGAATTGAATCAGAAGATTCGTGCCGAACAATACGATTCCCAGTGCAATCACCGGAACCAATTGCCACAGAGACTCCATACGTCGAATGGCCAGGTGACTCAGCAGAATCGTTGGGACCAGTAACATGGCCAGGTCGTAGGCATACAAGTGAGGCGAAACCAATACGGTGGCAAGTATCATGGCTGAAAAACTGCGCAACAGGTTGTCGCCTTGATGGCATTCCGGTTTTCGCAACAGGAATGCCGTACCACCGATCACGATCAAGCTGAATGTGACGGTGAAGAATTTGGCCAGGGTTCGATCGGACAGAGCCAATTGCCACGCGCTCCACAAACTGAATCCTTGTTCCAGATGATATCCACCGTTGTGAACGTAGTCGGTGAAACCCAACGTCAGGCTAAAGTAATCGGCGCAGTTATCCATGCCCGTCGCCAGTGAAGCGACAACCAGGCAACCCACCATTAGCAAACAACCAGTGACGAAGCTCCATTGTCGACGGGCCAGCATGAACAGACCGATTGGAATGCCCAGGTGTGGTTTGAATGCGATCAAACCGAATGCTGCTCCAGCCAAAAAAGGTTTGTTGCTACGTAATAGACAGAAAGTGCTGACCAATACGAAAAACAAGACCGAACTCTTTTGACCCGTCGTCAGGCTCAACAACAATGGTGCCGCCAGGCAGGCGACTAACAGGATGCCGTTGTGAACATTCAAGGATCGTTTCAGCCACAGCAGGCCGGCAATCAAAAAGCCGACCATCAGAAACAACCAGACTCTCATTGCCGTCGGATAGGCCAATTTCGAAAGCGGGCTGATCGCTGCGTAGTAAAACGGAGGATAGACCATCGGGAAGAAGCGACTTTCGTCCCAGGCAAAGCCTAGCCGTTCTTCGTCATGTTGAATCTGGCGACTGAGCGTCAGGTTGTAGAGCTGGTTGTCTTGACTTTGGTCTCCAATCAAAACGCCGCCGGCATACTCTTGCAGGTAGTCGCCGCCCAATGGGTCGACCCGGACCTGTGAAGAATCTTGATTGGTGAAATTTGGTGCAAACCAGCCAATCGCTACAAACAGCAAAAGCGGTAGCGCGACCAACCATGCGCCAGATCGCCATGGCGTCGTTGATCGATTCGTCTCGGTTTTTTGCGGGGCTTCAGTCATTTTCACGATCCGAGGGAGTGGATTGCGGCCTGTAACTATAGGTCGCGAAAATGACGTATGGAACTTGAGTTTTTGTGGAATTGAAAATACTCGCGAGGCCGAAAGCCAGGTCGTTATCGTGGCGTTACGGTTCTTCCACGCAGTACAGAAATTTGTCGCCGCGAATCAGAATCTGTTTTCCAATCAAAGCCAACGAAGCATTCACGTCGTCGTCCAGCTTGTTGGCCGACAACATTCGTGGGACATCGTTTGCCAGATCTTCGGAATGGGAGAACACGATCGTCAGTCCTTCACGATCCGTCACATAGATGCGGTTATTAGCGGCAACTGGCGAAGCGTAGATATCTCGAAGCCCACCCAAACGATAGGGGCCTCCTTCTTCTTCGCCGCTGATCGCATTTCGGCGAGACAAAATGTTTTGGTAGTGCCTCAGAAAATAGACTGAGCCTTTGTACAACAGTGGCGAAGGAACATAGGGCGTGCGCTCACGCGTGAACCAGGCAACGTTTTCGGAATCGGTGATGTCGCCACTGGCACCTTCCAATGTGATTCCAAACATCGCTCGCTTTTCGTAGCTGCTGCCGACGATCACCATTCCGTGGCCAGCGACCGGAGTGGCGACGACGTTATTCGACAATCCGCCGCACTCCCAGATCACACTGCCGTCCTTAATGTCGTAGGCGCGAACGCGTGTTGTCCCTGCGACAATGACTTGCGCCGTTCCAGCATGTTCAACCACGATCGGTGACGACCAGGAGGTGACTTCCGCGCGAGGCTTGCGCCAAAGCTCTTCGCCTGTTTTCGTGTTGAAAGCCGCAATGAATGATTCCTCTTCGTGGTCCCAATTCACGATCAATGTTTCGCCGTGCAAAGCTGGTGAGGCTCCTTCGCCATGCCCATGCTTGGTGTGCATCTTGCCGAGCTGTTTTTCCCAGAGCACTTCGCCCTGGAAATCGAGACAGTACAAACCGTAGGAGCCGAGATAGGCAAAGATCCTCTCGCCGTCGGTAACGGGTGAGGCCGAGGTCAGGCTGCCGGTATAGTGAGCACCTTCCAGCGGCAACTCTTCATGAACTTCCTTTTGCCAGGCGATCGTTCCGTCGTCTCGATTGACCGCGATCACCAGGAATTTGTGTTTCTGGGAGACGGCGACGTTGTCGTGCGCGCCGGGCCGGCCACTCATTTTCGGTTCCAGCATTTCACCGAACGGTTCGGCAGCCGTCAGAAAGATCAGGTCGCTGTGAACGATCGGTGTCGAGTGACCTTTGCCGGGAATCTCCGTCTTCCACTTGATGTTTTCGGTTTCGCTCCAGGTAATCGGTGGGTCGGCATCGGGCGCTGCACCGGTTCCCAATGGTCCTCGCCACGAAGTCCAGGACTCGGTTTCCGTTTGCCACGCGAACGATGGAGTCGTCATCATTGACGCTGCCACAAACACAAAGACGAAGAATGTTGTTTTGATATTCATCCCATTGATGATACCGCAAACGACAAGGCCGTGTTTGGTGCACTCGATTCGTAGTGGACGAGGCAACGAGTCCTTGCGGCAACAGCGGTGAGACCGGGATTCGTAGCCTCATCCACTATGGTCGGTCG
>CAZPOL010000074.1:25429-26760 GCA_964588195.1 uncultured Pirellulaceae bacterium
GTCGGTCGAATTTTCGTCCAGTGTCACTTATCTGACGGCTTATCTTTGAGAGTAACTTGAAACAGATTGGGAATCGCCGCCTCCAACTCTGCCATATCTGAATAGGAACTGCTGGTTGCAGTGGAACTATGCGGGCTAAACCTAACCAGCCCGTGAAAGGTCGAAACGGCACACTGGTTGGTAAGTTTGGGGTAGGGTAATAGCGCGGCCAACGGCTCTACTTCCAGTGTGTCGACATTGATTCTGTCCCAGGTGTGATTGCTGCCGCAGCCGTAGAACCACCCATCATCTTCAGCCAGGAATAATCCGCCTCGATCACCCGATTTGGTCTCTTTTGAATCGGTCCAGTCGAACGAAGTAAACGGGGAAATTCCGGACAATGTTACCTTCCTGGTGATGGGATCAATCATCAATGGTTTACCCCTGCCACCAACCAGTATTCTGTTTTCCCCTGTTCCTGTTCCGACAGCGAGTCGATTGCCGCTTGGACTCTCTTGCAGGTCTCCGTTAGTCGCGCCATTTGTTCGGGAGCGTCTTTTCTTTGATCGGCAAGTTCCGGTAAGGCGTCGTTGCGCCCCGCTTTGCGTTTTTTGTCAGCAAAATGATTTCGGACTCGATTCAACGCGATCACATATAGCCACGTCGAGAATTTTGAATCTGACTTGAAATTTTCCAATCCTCGAAACGCTCGCACCATAATTTCCTGAGTCAAATCGTCGGTGTCGTTTTGATTGACACCCAGTCGCGCCATCATTCCACGGACTCGTGGCGTGTGTCGATCGAGCAGCATATTGACTGAGCCACGGCAGGCATCGTTTTGCCAGGCCGCCAATAGTTGCTCGTCAGTTTGCGGTTCTACCGATTCCATTAAGTTGCCGATTCCATCAAACTCTCATTGAGTCATTGTTTTCGTTATCAGTTTTGACAATCCCGGGTGGTCTAGTCTTAGCATTATTCTTCAACTTATCGAAGATTCAGCATGTTATTGGCCTAAAACCGCTGCGGCACCAATCATGATTCGCCCATTTCACCTTCCAACCGCTGGTGTACAGGCTTTAACCTGCCCGCTACTGTTTCTCAAGCTAAACACCCGCGCATCAGCCAATCTTCGAAACTCTCGTTTGATTCCAGGAGAATCCATATATGCCAAACCCACCGCACTACAGTCCCTGCAAAGTTGCCGGCAATTTTCTGTTCACGTCCGGACAACTGCCGATCGTCGACATGGAATCGAAAGAGGTTCCCGACTCGGTCGCCGAACAAACGCGAATCGTTCTGGAGAAAGTCGAAGCACTATTGGTCGAAAATGGAATGGACCGCAGCCATATCGT
>CAZPOL010000075.1:0-5009 GCA_964588195.1 uncultured Pirellulaceae bacterium
GATGAACCTCGTTGTGACATTGTTGTTTATGATCTACTCAATTAGCACAATTTCCATCGGACCTCCAGTCCCAAGCACAATATTGCCTCGACTTTGCGTTAGCCCAGTACCGGTGGACACCGGATTTTGGTTAAGCAGCTAGAGCTGCGTGGTACTTTCTTTCAACTTCGTCAGGGGTTTGGTATTCCAGAGTCTGATGAATTCTTTCCGAGTTGTAAAACGTTTCGATGTATTTGAAGACGCTCATTCTTGCATCATCGAGATTCTCAAACTCTTCAAACTTGGTCCACTCATGTTTCAGAGACCAGAAGAATCGTTCGACAACTGCGTTGTCGTAACAGCATCCGGTGCGGCTCATGGAAAGACAGACAAACGGGGACAGACAAACGAGCAGAGTCAAACGGGGGCAGCGATACAGGGACAGGTCCAGCAAACGAGAAGACAAGTAGTCATCGGTAGTCGAAACAACTTCGATATACGCCGAAGGGAATACGGGCAGGGAAATACTGGGGCATCCGTATACGGCAATACTGGGCCCACACGTCGCTACTCCACACAGCGGTTTGACGCTGAGCACTATCAGGACGGATCGTCTGCTTTCGACAGCACCTGCATCATGCAATCACGAATCGCGCCTTCGATCGACACCGTCTGGTTTTGTTGCTGACGATCGATCAGCAGAAAGTGCGAAACGGCCTGGACAGCTGGACGTTTCTCGCCTTCGATCCACAGACCTTGCTTCAATTCTCCACTGCTCGAACCCAGTGCCTGCAACGACGATTCGACCCGTATGCTCTGGCCTTCGAAAACGGGCGATCGAAAACGCAGCTTCATATCCATGATGATGAAACCGATTTCCGCTTCCCGCAACAATGTCGTCAATCCGATCGCTTCGCCGAACTGCCAACGGGCCTCTTCCATCAATTCAAGATGCCGTGCATTGTTGACGTGCCCGAACGAATCGCAATGAAACGTACGAATCGTAAATGTCGCTGTGTGAATCAAGCCAGCTCTTTCTGAATGACGGTGCCTTCGGGAGTCTGCCGGGTTTCGAAACCCATCTCGCGAATCTTCTCGCGAATTGCATCCGCGGTCGGCCAGTCCTTTGCCGCCCGAGCCTCGTCCATCTGTTTGCACATCTGATCCAATTGAGCATCCAGGTCGCCGGTCTCCTCACTGGCAGGCAACAAATCCGCATCTACTCCTTCATTGATCGGTGCCACCGAAAGTACGGAGTTGATTTTCTTGAATACGCCGAGTGCAATTTTTGGGTCTGCGACATCGGCCGATATGAAGTTGTTTACAACCCGCAATGCGTCAGAAATATTCATGTCGTTGGCCAGAGCTTCGCCGAATTCCTTCAGCACCGGGTGACTCAGGTCGACTTCCGCCGACTCTCCCGACGTTGCTTGTTCCAATTTGGCGCGAAATTCAATCATGCGTCGCACCTGGTTGGCCGAGTCCTCGATTCCCTTGGCTGTGAAATTCAGATTCGTCCGGTAGTGAGCCTTGATCAACTCCATTCGAATAACCGCCGGGTCGACCTCCTTGCCCCAAAGTTCATCCGAGTCCAGGCTCTTTTTGAAGTTACCTTCCATCACATCGCGAACGGTATAAAACGTCCCTTTGCTTTTGGACATCTTCTTGCCCTCCACAAACAGGAATCGTGCATGGATCCAGAAGTTTGCGAACGAGTCACGACCGCTCGAGCAACGCGATTGGGCGATCTCACATTCATGGTGCGGAAAAATCAAGTCCTCGCCACCCGTGTGAATATCGATCACGTCGCTTCCCAGCATCTTCGACGCCATGACTGAGCATTCAATGTGCCAGCCAGGATACCCTTCGCCGAACTCCGAATCCCACTTCATGATGTGGCTCTTGTCTGGCTTCCACAACATGAAATCAGCGGGATGCCTTTTCAATGACTGGTGCTGATCGGAGACTCGTCCACCCGCCCCGGTTTGCAATTGATCCAGCGTGTTATTGCTTAGCTTGCCGTAATCCGGATAGCTCTCGACGCTGAAGTAAACCGTCCAATCTTCTGCCACGTAAGCGTGCCCTTTGTCGATCAGAGTCTTGATCATTTTCAGCATGCCGTCGACATTGTCCGTCGCTTTGGGCATCGTGGCGGCTGGATCCTCAAAGGCAATTTTATAACCGAGTCGTTTGGCGTCCTCGACAAAAGCATTCGTAAAGAAGTCGGCAATTTGATACGGATCGTTGGGATCTTCGATCGCTCCCTCGGGCACTCGATAGGATTTTTTGTCCTCCTTCATCTTCTTCATGGCCGCAGCCATCTTGTCCTCGCCATCATCCGCATCGTCGACCATATGACCAACGTCGGTAATATTCATGACGTGCTGGACGTCGTAGCCAGCGAATTCCAGGAACCGCCGCAGCAGGTCACCAAACAAAAAAGTTCGGAAGTTACCGATATGGGCAAAGTCGTAGACGGTCGGACCGCAGCTGTACATCTTCACCTTGCCAGGTTCGATTGGCTTGAAGACCTCTGCTTTTTTGGTCAGTGAATTGTGAAGCCGAATTTCCATGGTCGTATCCGCGCAGAACGGGTGAAGCTGACAAGTGAAGATCTACCGAAAATCTACCGCTGGGCAGAATCTGGGACAAGACGTATCGGTTGCAGGTTCGCGGCAGACCATACCCACGGCGACAGCGTTCGTGGATGAATTAGCCCACTAGGCTGCACCGCTCAATTGGTAGATCCACGGATGCACCCACGGATTTGACCAAGCGTAGAACGAGGCGGCGATACTGATCACCAACAAGATCAACGCCACGAAACGCATTGGCCGACTCTCGCTAATCGCGTCCAACGCGGGTGCCATCGCCACCAGCCAGAGTGGAATCAACCAGAACAACCAACGTGGCCCGCAACAAAAACCGCCATAGTTGCGATCGTGCATCGGGCGTGTCACATAAAATGCCACCACGACGACAGTGATTGCCAGAATTGCCCAGCCGAGTATTCGTAAACGGTAGGTTGGTGACACACACAAGGCGAACAAGCCAAAAATTGACAGGAACCAGACGGGCGTCAAAGAAAACACGCCGTGATGACCGATCGTCAGATTGAACAGGTAACGAACCGGATCCTCTTCGCCTTGATCGATTTTCGAGCGAGTCTGATTCTGCGACAGCCAGTAACTGCCCGGGTACTCGTACCAGTTATTCCACTGGTGCACGGCCACCCCGAACCCGTCGGCTCGTTCGACCAACACCAACGGCTCAACCTTCTCACCAAAATACACGATCCATCGGGATGCGACTTCCGTCTCGTCGACTGGCCAGCCACCTTTCAGAATTTTTACGTCGTCGAATAAAGCCGGTTTCAAATCATCGCGAACGGCAACCAACGATTCCTGCAGTGCCGGACTAATTTCGCCACGAGCCAACTGGTTCATGTCCACGCCCTTCATGATCGTCAACATGGCTCCGTCGCTGCGATGTGCATAGGCCGGCTGCCAGGTATTATGCGCGGTCATGTTCGTCATGAAAAAGCTGACCATGATCAGAGCAACGGGTGGCACGAAGGCGAACAGCGTCCGGGACACACTTCTTAACATGCACATTGTCAAAGCCACGACCAGGAACGAAAGAGCGGGCAAGTCGCACGCGGCAGCAACCGCCGCCATCAAGCCGACCAGAAAATACCAGCCAGCCGAATCGGATCGACGCTTCCAAATAACAATCAAGGCGTACAGAGCAACCGAAGTACACGCCACCGCCGGCAAATGATTGTTCAATGAAACGGCAAACGTGGTGACGAAGGTTCCAAAGGCTGCCACGCCCATTAAGTACATTCGTGACCATTCTGATTCGGCCACCAATTCACTGGTCCTTCCCACCGACCAAAAGAAAAAGAACAACGGGATGACCTGGCAAATCACCAGCATCCAGCGAACGACATCAAACGTGTCGTTCTTCAACGTCCAGCCGGTCACGGCTTTCAATGCGATATATGGGTAAGTCAAAACCGTCGTAAGAAACGGTGGCTTGCTGGAATAGAAATGCGGTTTGAAATCGCGTCCCCAGTGCATGACCTTGTCGATCGTGTCCCACGAACGCCCATCCTCTTCGGCCAAAATCAGGTCCAGAGCGTATGTATTGTCGTCTCCCAACGATCGAATGGTCGCCCAGCGGCTACGATCATTGGCGCTTAAAAAAGGGACGGACTTGCCGTGAGACACAGCCTCGACCTGCCAAATTCGCGCACAAACAACCGCCAACGAACAAATAATCAGCAGCCAGAAGATTGCCCAGCGAGTCTTCGAGTCCAATTGCAAATGCTGGTCGGCTGAATCGGTACCTAGCTGCGCGTTTTCCATAACCTGGCTTTAATGACGTTTTTACGATTCGTTTTTTTGCGATGAACGTGAGAACTCTGCCGTGCGGGAAAAGACAGGTGGCGATACTTTCGAATCAACTTGACTTCCCACAGTTTCACGAACTGCAAATCGTCGCCCACGCTTTTGATCGCGTGCCACAATCAACTCGGCCAGAAATCCCATCGTCAATAGCTGGGTCCCCAGCAACAACGCAGCCACTGAATATATCACGACCGGACGTTGATGTAACGGTGTCCAGTCTGGATAGAAGTTCATTCGGAACAGCCAATAGATCGCCATGTAGACCAACCCGATCATCCCGACCAGGAAACTGAGCAACCCGATCGAGCCCATCAAATGCTGAGGCCGTTGGCTGTAACCAGTCAAAAAGCAAACTGTCATCAAATCCAGCAGACCCTTGACGATTCTGCGAGAACCGTATTTCGACTTGCCATGCTTTCGGCTGCGATGATTGACAACTGCCTCGCCGATCTTGAAACCGCGAGCCGCCGCCAAAACCGGCACGAAACGATGAAAGCCGCCATACAGGTCGACCTCATCAAACACCTCACGCCGATACAATTTAAATCCGCAATTGTGATCGTGCAGCCTGACTTTGGTCAGCGTGTTGACCAGCCAGTTGAATCGTTTCGAAGCAAA
>CAZPOL010000075.1:5109-6224 GCA_964588195.1 uncultured Pirellulaceae bacterium
GCTACATCCGACAGCTCCCGATGCAATTCGCGAAGACTCTCTTCCTCATTGAACAGAGGAATGATGATGGAGATGTTCCTGGTTTCTTGTGATGACGACATTTCAAAGACTCATCCATTCGGACATGTGCGATCGATTCATTATAGCTATCAGAGTGCTTGCATCTTCTTTGCCCTTGGAATTCTGGTGGCATTGAATTTCCGAACTGGAAAAAAGGCCTGAATCCAATGGAATTGGTGACGGCAAATCGTAACACTGCGTCGCAGAATCGCCCAAGACGGATTTCGGTATTTACCGTATTGGCCGTATCAGGATAGGATTCGGTCTATCAATCCCCTGAGCCACATCGGGTCGTACCGCTGTGCAAGCTCGTTAATGGACTAACAAACGGTCAAATGAATTGACCCTGGAGAAGGATCGATGCGGAACATCGCAGCTCTGATCATTGGGGCCATCGCCCTGACATGCTCGAATTCAAACGCCCTGGCACAGGGTTCGTCCCAAGCCCCCAATGGCCAACGAGAGTCGTTCACTTTTGTGCTTGAACTGGACGATGCAATGATCGAAACCTTGCGCAATGGTGAAGATCTGTTGAGCGCGATCCCTGCAGAATTGCAAAGTCAGGTAACCGAAGTACGGCTGCGATACGTCGGAGACAACCGCACCGCCGATCGCCGACTCGGAACGCCTTCCACGACAACACCCCGTCAACCGATTTCAACGAATCCCCCGTTCAACAGCAATCGTGGTTTCTCCTCAAACACTCAGACTAACCAGGGCAGTAACCAACGCCTGGATTCCAGTCGCAGCGGCAATCCAGCCAATGGACTTCTAAATCGCAACCAACAACCAACCCAAAACCGTAGCACCGTCCCACAATTCACTCCCCGTAACCGGTCAACAATAGGTGGACAGTCCGGGTCAACAAGCAGAAACGACGGTACTGGCCTGGTTCCCACGACGCCCAGGAATCAGAGTCAATACAACCGCCCGATTGGCCCGACCTTCCAGCAGAACCAACAAAACCAACAAACGATTCAGACGCCGGTTCAAAACCCGTTCACCACACCATCACGCCAATTGCCAACTGTTGATCCCGGCGGATTCCAGCCTCG
>CAZPOL010000075.1:6324-18299 GCA_964588195.1 uncultured Pirellulaceae bacterium
GCCCAATCTTCCCGCCAACCAAACACAAACCAGCAAAACACAAACCAGCAAAACAACAACTTACGTTCTGACTTTGCGATCCAACCCGTTCAGAACCAGCAGCATGTGACTCCCTACGCAAACAACCCCTACGCAAACAACACGAACCCACCGAATAGTTACGGTCAAACCACCTTCCCACGTCACCAAAACCGTCAGCAACAAAACCGTCAACAACAATACACGCACTCTCAAACGCCACAGTACAACCAGCACGGATACCAACCTGGTTACCAACCTCCTTACCAACCACCACACGAACCAATCTTTGAACCAAGTATCCAGCAGCGGTCGTCCCTAATCGCTGGCCACGACATACCAATGCCCAAGAATCATGCTCCACGCGTTGCGTCACGAAATCATGAAGGTTCAGGCGTGTACAACCAGCGTCCAACGGGAACCGTTCCTACAGCCTCCATCCGTGGCAACAACGTGAACGCCGAGCCTTATGTCGAAGCGAATGACTATCCAAACGAGTCCAACGGACGAACGCCGATGGCTCAGCTGAACCAGTTCAACAACTTTCTTTACTTCCTGTTGCTCTGTTCGATTGGTTTGAACATTTACCTGGCATGGATTTCACGTGGCTTCTACGTGCGATACCGGGAACTGGCGGACGAGTTGCGAGATACTTTCTCAACCGTTTAGGTTTGCCGATTGCAATATTGAACCGTTTGTCTTGTTGGAACATGCTCACGCAATCGAGAACATGGCGCGCGGCCGTGAATTCGAATAGGAAAACGCAAACGCTTCAACCTGAACATGTTCACGCAAGCGTGAGCATGGCACCCTGATACTACGCGGCACTCTGAAACTGCGTGGCACCCTGAATCTACATGGGCGCTTTGAAAACGGATATCAACGTTCGATTCGCGCGGCCACCTTCTTGCCAGCACTGGTCTGCCACTAGCCAAATTTTGTTTCAGAAAAACTAAAGATTTCGGTCTTTACGTGAGACACGAATATCTCCAGAATGCCCTCGCTAAAACCCCGCGAGTCGGGCTTTGCAATTCAAAGGAATGAGTTGGCAAGGTTCGAATAAATCAAACAAATAAGCAATGGAGTGCTTCACGATGCTCAAGCGAACAGCTGCCGTAATGGCTACGGCCTGCGGAATGATCTGTCTCTTTTCGACAACCTGCTTCGCTCAGGTTTGCGTGGTTGACGTTGCCAAGGTCTTTGAAAACCATGCGCAATTCAACTCCCAGCTCGACATTCTCAAACAACAGGCCGAGGAATACAAATTCTCGTTGCAACAACGAGGAGAAAAATTGCGTGCCGAAAGTGAGCAATTGAAGAACTTCGAAGTCGGTTCCACCGACTACAAGGCTCTGGAAACCAAACTTGCCGAAGCTTCCGCGTTAATGGAAGTAGAACGCCGCAACAAGACGCGTGAATTCGTGCAAGCCGAAGCCCAATTGCACTTCGACACCTACGTGCAAGTCACGCAATTGATCAGCGATTATTGTGAACAACGCGGTTTTCGTGTCGCAATGCGATTCAACGCTTTGCAAATGGATCCCAACGCTCCGCAGTCGATTATGCAGCGAGTCAACGAGTTCGTTGTCTTTTACAATCCACAAATCGATATCACACAACAGATCATCGGTGCCCTTGGTGGTGCGGCAGCTCAAGTCGGCCAAGCCCCTCAATCGCAGAACCGCTAAGTCTGTCTCGCAAAACGCAAGCCCCTCAACCTAAATCACACGGATGTGACCCTTGACCGCTTTGAGAACCCAGAACACGCTTTGCAAGCCTGCCACCGTAACCGGCTTCGGATACTGGTCAGGCCTGGACGTCACCGTTGACTTCCGACCGGCCGCCATGGACACCGGAATCCGGTTTGTCCGTTGTGACTTGCCAGGTCGTCCCACGGTGCCAGCCCGAATCGCCAACCGCACTCAATCGCCCCGACGCACGACGATCTGTCGCGACAATGTGTGCATTGAGATGGTCGAACACATCATGGCCGCGCTGTACGCCCTGCAAATCGACAACTGCGAAGTGGTCGTGAACAAGGCCGAGATGCCTGGGTTCGATGGATCCGCTCACGCCTTCGTGGAAGCTCTGCAACGGTCTGGCATTCAACCACAAGGTCGACCGCGGCACCAATTGGTCGCCACGGAAACCTTGCGGATTGGCGACGACGAAAACTGCTGGATTCAAATTGAACCGTGCGACGATTTCCGCGTCACCTACCATCTGAACTATCCGAACCAGCCACAAATCGGCAAACAGGATTTCGATATCGTCATCACCGCCGATTCGTTTACCAATGAACTTGCCGATGCCCGAACCTTCCTGTTAAGCCAGGAAGCTCAATGGCTATTGCAACAAGGGCTGGGCCAACGAGTCAGTTACCAGCACGTTCTGGTGTTCGATGAAAAGGGCCCGATCGACAACAAACTTCGCTATCAGGATGAGTGCGTTCGGCACAAGATTCTGGACGTTGTCGGCGATTTTGCGTTGAGCGGTTTTGATATTCGAGGTCACATTACGGCTTCGCGATCCGGGCATCGCTTGAACGGTGAACTGATCAAGCGTCTGTTGAAGCATGGCCAAATCATCGACCAACACGCACCGCAATTTATTTCTTCTCTGAAATCCGCCTAACCTGTAGATGAGTGTCGCCCTAGTGGACGAAATATTTTCATTCGAGGAACATGCCGAACAACGGCGTTCCCCCAAAATATCCAAACTTGCGTCGGTTCATCGCAAGGCAGTGATCGGCGACAACGTCGAGATTGGCCCGTTTTGTTGCGTCGGTCCCGACGTCAAAATTGGCGCTGGCACCGTCCTGAAAAACAACGTTACGTTGTCCGGGCACGTCACTCTGGGGCGAGACAATGTTATCTTTCCAGGAGCCGTGATCGGCGCGGAACCGCAGGACATCAACTACGACGGTGCCCCGACTTTGGTTCAACTGGGCGACCGGAATGTAATTCGCGAGTGCGTCACGATCAATCGAGCCACCACCAAGGAAGACCACGTTACGTCGATCGGTAACGACTGCTTCTTTATGGGCTGCGTCCATATCGCTCACGATTGCAAGATCGGTAACCACATCAAGATCGCCAACGCTACGATTCTGGGCGGACACGTCCACGTCGCTGATCAGGCTACTATTTCGGGCAACGCAGGAGTCCATCACTTTACCCGGATCGGCGAACTCTCGTTTGTAACTGGCGTTGGCCGAGTCATTCAGGATGTGCCGCCATACTTGCTGGTCGAAGGCAACCCATCCCGACCACGCTGCGTCAATGTTGTAGCCTTGAAACGAAACAAGTTCTCAAATGAGACGATCCGCAAAGTCAACGAAGCCTACCGCTTAATTTATCGCTCGCGGCTTGGCCTGGAGAGCGCGCGGGAAATCCTGACGAGCAAGAACTACATCTGTGATGAAATCAATCACTTGCTGGACTTCATTCAGTACCAGCAGGAAGGCAAACACGGTCGAGGTCGCGAACAAATCAGGAGAGCCGCGTGAGCAAATTGCGAATTGCCGTCATTGGGGGTGGGCACCTGGGACGAATCCACACTCGCCTTTTACAGAACAACGATTCCTTCGAGTTAGTCGCCGTCGCCGAGAACTCGCCGGTGACTCGCGATAACATCTCGAACGAATTTCAAATTGAAACGATCGATGAGTATCGAGATCTGTTCAACCGGATTGACGCCGCAGTGATTGCGACGCCAACCGCTTCTCACTACAAAATCGCAATCGATTTGCTAACTCGCGGCATCCATACGCTGATTGAAAAGCCAATCACCAATACCACGCCGCAAGCCGACCACCTGATCCAGTTGGCAGACAAGAATAATGCCGTCTTGCAAGTCGGCCACGTCGAACGATTCAATCCGGTATTCCAAAAGGCTCAGCAAGTACTACCGAACCCACGGTACCTGGAAGCTCACCGCATGAGCGGCTACACGTTTCGTTCCGTCGATGTTGGCGTCGTCATGGATCTGATGATTCACGACATCGACCTGCTTGTCTCGTTGATCGACAGCCCGGTCGTCGAGACCCGCGCGGTTGGCGTTTCGGTGTTCGGACCGCACGAAGATATCGCACAGGCACGACTGGAATTCAAGAACGGAACCGTAGCAAATTTGACCGCCTCCCGCTGCAGTTTCCAACCGACCCGAACGATTTCATGGTTCAGCGAACAAGGCTACGTCGCGGCAGATCTTGCCAATGGACAATTACAACACGTGAAACTGTCCGAAATGATCGACACCTCTTCGATGCGAAATGTCTTTAACCTTGACGCCGGTCAGGAAGAGACGATCAAGACGAACCTGTTCGATACGGTGCTGCCAAAAACAACCGAGGCCGTCGATCCGGAAAACGCCATCGAGTGCGAACACGATGATTTCGCCAATGCGATCAACGGCAAGCGAGCCCCGCTGGTTACCGGTCGCCACGGTCGCCGCGCGGTTTCGATCGCCCAGGCAATCGTCGATTCAATCGAGCAACATCGATGGCAAGACGGCAATTCGCACAAAATGGGAGCTCAAGGCCACCCAATCCACCTGTTGCCTCTGCCCGAGGTCGGTGACCAGGAACGTCGTGCCGCCTAGATAGCCTTTTTTGGCCAGAATGGCCAGAAACACCAGATACGAAAAAAACCGCTACCAGATTCGGCAGCGGTTTTTGTTTTTTGAAACGTCTCTTGTACGCCGGCTTTGATTTTCCTGACCGGGAGGCTACGCCAAGTCACGATCTTCGAACAACACCAAGGCCAGCAGCAAGGCAATCAAACCGTACAGGGCACAATAGACGGCAGCCCAACCGAGGTAGACCGTCGGTACCGTAACGCCGCCGGTAATCGCGGCGTTGATGTCGAAGTGATCGAGCACAGGAAAGATGATCGAGATCAACTGGCCAAACACCACGACGCCCTCGAACGACTCAGCCACTTCCGCCGACTGAACAATCAGTGGAGTCAGGTGGCCAAGGATGTAGATCGAAAAGCAGATCATAAAGTTGGCAAGGATTCCCAAGCGAGTCGAGATCACAACACTGATCGCGGCAAACACCATCGCTTCCAGATAAGCCAGGATCATGCCGGGCAGAGTACTGACGGCTTCCAGATGACAAGTTTCCCAGGCAAAGTCACGCACCGTAGATTCACTACTGTCGTAGACCGGCTTGTAGCCCGTGCAAACGTAGAACAACAATCCAACCACGATAAACAGCAAGGCGATCGTCATTCCAATGCCGACGTATTTTCCGATGATGAATTGACGTCGACTGACCGGCTTGCTGAGCACCGTCAATGCCGTCCGGCCCTCAATCTCTTCGGCCAACGATTTACTGGCTGCCCAAACCGCCAGGAAGATGCCCAGGACTCGAATCAGCGTTAACGCCGAGTCCTTGTACATCTTGATATCTTCACCAAACGTGTTGTACGGAATGTAAATTGACGCCACGACAAAGGCTGAGCCCAGCAGCAACAGAATCAGGAATACCGGTTGAGAGACCTCGGTCTTGAATGTTGACTGCGCAATCGCATAAACCTTCGGGAAGGTCGTCATGATGAACAGAAACAGCAAATAGACGCCACGACCGAACACCCGGCCCAGATCATTAATCCAGCTTGCGGATATTCGGGCTGGACCATCCAGCGAACGGTAATCGTCGCTTCGCCGTCCCCTCGGTTATTGAAATAAAGACCGTCGATCGGTTCATCAGCAAATCGCGTATCGGTGGGTCGCTTGTCATACCTGCGGTATTCGTCGGTAGACGCCGGCAGGTCGAGATACTGTTGGCGAGTAATATTATCGGCCAGCGGGATGGAAGCGACTTCGATCGGTTGATCCGATTTAACTTGCAGCCAACGCATCGACTTTCCATCGAACGAGACGTCAGTGATTTTTTGTCCACCGGGCGGCGTAGGATAATCAACCTTGAACGTTGCCCGCTTCTCTCCAGTCGTTGGTATTTGCACCAGGGAATTGATTAGCTTTTCCGGTTTGTCCACAAACAATAAACGCCCAAAGCCATCTTGCAAATAGAGCAATATGCCGACGCCTGCAAACACCACGCAGACTAAACAGACAATGGAAGTCCAGAACAGCAAGCCATCTTTAGGAGCGGCAACGACCTCGGAATAACGCGACCTGGAAATCGATGCGATCGTTCCAAAACCGATCAACAACGAACCGCCACCATAAAACAACGCCATCAGAATCAAGTGCCGCACCCACTCGGGTGGCTTCAGATCTCCCTGCTCCCAAAAACCTCGCGGCCAGGAAAAGCCGAAGAACAGCAAACAAAAAACGGCAACCGACACCAGCAGTGCTGCGACCGTTCCAGCTTTGGAACCCAGCAGACCATTCAGCCCTTTGATTTTTCCCAAAACCAGGAACAACAACCAAAGTACCAGGACGATCAGAAAACCAATCGAGATACCAACCGTTAACGTCCAAACCGGAGTAAGCCAGTTGGTAATTTTTTCAGACTGAGCCAACAGAATCGTCATTTGGCAGGATTCCGCAATTTCAAAAAGTTAAAAAGCGTACCGGCTGGCACGCGTAGATCACAACAAACACACAAACCCGTGAGACGCTGATGCTGGCAAAACGAATGTGTGATCCAACGAATCGTCATCGCCCGGGCTACTAATTTGTACGCATTGAATTCGGAATTGGTTTTCACTGGTCCGAATTCGCGTACCAAGGGCGTCTATTATGCGCAGCAATCGCCAAGTTAACCACTAGTCAATTTTGACAGATTCACCTTAATGTCGTTGCAGAAACGAACATTCAGGGTCGAATCTCGAAGCTGGTGAATTCCGTCACCAACTCCGTTCGCTGAATATCAACATTCAGGACGTTTCCGTGTGTGGATTCACTGACCCGATCCACGAATTGCCGCAAAGTCGTCCGTTCGCCCTGGGCGATCATCTCGACTCGCCCATCAGCGAGATTTCTTACCCAACCGGAAACTTCAAACTGTTTGGCAACTCGCCAAGCGTTGTACCGAAATCCAACGCCCTGTACCTGGCCAGAGAAAAACAGATTCCAACATTCATGCATGGTCAGATATGTGGTCGACGACGCGATTGGTAGTAAACGATCGAATCGGCATTTCACCGAAAGCGGGAAGACAGCGGTACAGAGACCTGCCGATTAGAAATCGCTGTCCGGGCTTCAACGAAAAAACCCCACCGCTTGCTAAGCAATACGGCGGGGCCGGAACAGAGAAGAGGCCGAATGTTGCTCGTGGTTAATCTCGAAAAATCGACTTCACGAACTGATATAAAACTCTGTTTATGATGCAATTGATGATACCAGGTCTGGAAGCAAAGTCCAGTGTTTTGAAAAAATGCCCCGTAAAATTTCACCCCTGTTTGAAGCGGGGTGATCGGTCATTTGGGCTATCAATTGGCCTCATTTTCAGGGAAAACCTGGCAAATCAATCTGACGGCAGGCAAAATCGGAATCTTTAATATGTCCACACCCGCAAACTCAAATCCCTTTCTGGAAGCTTGTCAGCTGGTGGCGAAATTGGGCGGCGCGGAATTGATGGAGTACCGCTCCAGATTCAAGACACGCGAAAAAGCGCCGAACGATCTGGTGACCGATGCAGACCTGGCTTCGCAACGTGCCATTCACGATCAACTGTTGCAGACCTTTCCTGACCATCTTTTTCTGGGCGAGGAAAACATCGATTTGCCGATGACTCGCAATGTCGATTCCGACTTTCGATGGATTGTCGACCCGCTGGATGGAACACTCAATTACGTTCATGGCTTGCAATCGTTTTCTGTATCCGTCGCATTGCAACATAAAGGCCGTTTGATCGCCGCAGCTGTCTACGATCCGTGGCTGGATGAAATGTATTCGGCCGACGACCAATCACAGGCGACGCTGAATGGCGAGCCAATTTCGGTGAGCGATTGCAAGGAGATTCCACAAGCACTCGGCGTCATCAGCCTGCCATCGCAATTGACCGAGTCGACGCCGGAACTGGCAACCTTCACCAAGCTGTTAATCGAATCGCGTTCGGTGCGACGCTTGGGATCCGCCGCTCTGAATCTTTCCTACATCGCCGCCGGTCGCCTGGATTACTACTGGGCCACCTCGGTAAAGACCTGGGATATCGCTGCTGGTTTTTTGATTCTGAAACAGGCCGGTGGGTGCATGCTGGACGTCTCGGGCGAAGCACTCAATCTGGAACGACCCGTATTCGTAGCCTCATCGAGTATCGAGTTAAATCGAGCGTTGCAAACTCTGGTGCAGTAAAGCACGCGAGCAATTCACCGCAATGAGAGAAAGAGCGAGAGCGGTCCGTTGCCAGAACTACCGATCCAACAGTCGAAAGGAAACGGCAGCGATCGGAGCGAAGATGATGATCGGCAACCAGGCCGCCAACGACGGAGGCGTCACGATCCGCGAGGCACCCATCGAATGACTGGCAATCACGACCAAGACCATCGTCATTACCACGACCAGACAAACGCCGGCGGACAGAAACAGATTTCGTTCGCCACGAGAAAACACCAGCGGAATGCCAATCAAAAGAATCGTCATGTCAAAGAACGGCTTCAGGATTCGCCAGTGAATGTCAACGCGATGCTGGTTTGACCATGACGACGTCGGGTTTCGGCTGCTGCGAATCATCTCAGTCAACGAAGCGTTTCTGGCCAACTCTTTCGGAAACGCCAGTCTCAGTGTATCCACTCCGGACACGATAAAGACCTGGTCTTGCCCCAACCAATCGTGATCGGTCGGTTGATAGACGATCGTTTGCCCCGCTTCGTCCAGGGCGCTCGGCTTGCCGGGTTCTCCAACCACGTGATTCAACAGGTAACCGGACGGGTGGTTCTGATCCGCCGGTAGAAACACCCCATCATCGGCACTGATACGGGTTCCGCTTTCAGACAGTTCCGCCGGCAACGTAAATTCAGGAGCCATGATCGACTGTGCGGCCGGCATCACTTCCTTGCCACGAATCTGGATACCGGTTTCATGGTCAACAGTCAGCCCGAACGATCGGCCCTTGCCGGCAGACATGTCCTGGGCGTTCATGGCCAACTGGCTTCGAAAACGTGGAATCAACAATTCGCGATTGGTGACACCCAATAAAACAATGATCAGAGTTGCCAGAAAGATCGGTCTAACAACTCGCCGCTTGGAAATTCCGCCTGCCGCGATCGCCGTCACTTCATTGGACCGCTGCATCATGGCCAGAGTAAAAATTGCGGCGACCAGGGCAATTAACGGCGCAGTCTGATCGAAGAACTGCAGAACTCTGGGACCGTAGTAGTTAAGAATCGCGGATGTCACGGTGTCCCTGCGACCTATCGCCAGGAACTCTTCCAGGTTCGTGAACGCATCAATAATCACAAACAGACCTGAAAAGCTAAGAAAGCAGATCACGAAGATCTTCAGGAAGCTGGAAATAATGTATCGATCGATAATCGGCATACTGGACTAACTTCTGGTCATTGAAACTGCGGGCAGAGTAAATGCAGGCCTGCTGGAACAGAAAATCGGTTTTCTGGAACCACGCCCGGTGTACTCGATGAACGCACAATACATTAGATTGTAAAAATTCCGCGAGATTGATCCGATAGCAATCTGCTCGCTAATCACAACCTGAACGCTAAAAAAGAGGCAATTATTTCCTCGGGTCTGAACAAAACGGGTTCTCGTCAAAAACTGTGGCTTCGCGGTCTGCGGGATCTTTTGGCTCCAGCCACCTGTATCGCCTGCCAAAACCTGATGGAGACCGAAACGGAATTTGACTGGCACGTTTGCACGGATTGCCAGCAAAGCATCCTGCGAGACGACTTGCCGCGAACCTGCCGTGGCTGCGCCGCTCGATTGAAAGGTCCGCGCGAACAAGTTGATTCATGTTTCTTCTGCCGTGATCATTCGATGCCCTTTGCCACGGTCACGTCGATCACCAATTACGAGGGAATCATCCGTGACTTGGTAGTACGTATGAAAAGCAACAACGGCCAGGTCACCGCGATCCAAATGGGACGCTGGTTGGCCGCCTGCCTAACCGACAACTTCTTTGAATCCAATGTTAAGCAATGCGACTACATCACGCCGATACCAAGTCACTGGCTGCGACGACTGCGACGAGGCTTCAACGTTGCCAATCTGCTGGTGGAATCAATTTGCGAATTCCCCCAATGGAATGGCAAGTCGTGCGAATTACTGATTGCCAACCGCAAGACTCGCAAACAAGGTACGCTGACGATGCCTCAAAGGTTCGAAAATGTAAAAGATTGTTTCCGTTTTTCCGGCAAACCTGATATTCAAGGGAAGAGTATACTGTTGGTAGACGATGTGATGACTTCCGGAGCCACGGCGATCCAGGCGGGCAAGGTGTTGCTGGACGCCGGAGCCTCGAAAGTGCACCTTGGAATTGTGGCCAGAGGAATTGGGCGGCAACCTTGATGGCGGGGAAGGGGCCTCGGGAGCAGAACGCGCGGCCACCTGCGGTAAGGAAAACAGGATTGGACTTTCGCGTTTTGGCACCATCAACCAGAATTGACTGCCGATGAACTCTTGCGTTTATCGGATCCTTCATTCGACGCGGCGAATCGAATCTGATCGACACTCTTCGGTTGCGGAACTGACGTTGAATTTAACCAATGCGGAACAACAGTAGTGACTGAACAACCGAACGATTCTGAAGCTTCTGACGCCGCCGCTGAAAAGAGCTGGTGGCAGCGGTCGTTCTCGCCCTTTCGCAAAGCGGTCGTGCGTGGCCTGGCAATTCTGACGCCCCCGCTGTTGACGATCGTGCTGTTTCTGTGGGCCTGGAATATCATCGACACCTATGTTCTGGCTCCGGTGGAAGCAGTCGCTCGCTACGCCATCGTCTGGACTATTGCCGACATCCGCGAAGATCGAGAAATCACCGAAGAGGCAAACGATTCATCTCGTGAAAACGCCAGTATCGACTTGCTGGCCGACCCACCGACCTACATCGCCGAAGACGGCACGAAGTTGGCAAAAGTAAATCAGAAATGGATTCCGAGACCGATTTTTGACCTGGTGTCATCCGACCCTGGTGAAAAATCCCCAGCGACCGCCAAGGCGTACTACCACCGATATGTCCAGCTGCAATTCTTGCCGCGTCATCTGGTGATCCCCGCGTTCTTGAGCGTCTTCGTTTTAGCGTTGTACCTGCTGGGGCGTCTTTTCACTTTTGGTATCGGGCGTTGGCTATGGTCCTATATCGAATCCTTGATCGGTCGTCTACCAATTGTCAGCAACGTCTATTCGTCCGTGAAACAAGTCTCCGATTTTGCCTTCAGCGAAAACGAAATCCAGTTCACCCGTGTGGTGGCTGTCGAATATCCCAGACGAGGCATGTGGACGATCGGATTCGTGACTGGCGAAAGCATGTTGGACATCCAAACGGCTGCCAATGAGCCAATCGTCAGCGTGCTGATGCCGACCTCGCCGATGCCCGCGACCGGATTCGTGATCTCGGTGCCGAAGAGCCAAACCATTGATCTGAATATCACAATGGATCAAGCGATCCAGTGGTGCGTTTCCTGCGGCGTCGTCGTGCCGACTCAACAACAAGCCCGCACGTTGGCCCCATCGGCCGCCGTCCCTGCAATCTCGCTGCCGCCGACATCCGATCCCGGATTCAATACGCTCACCAAGCCAGACGAAGACGGCGAAAGTCCGGAGAGCTAGTCGTATTTCGTCAGGGACATCAAGAAGGCGGATTGGGAACACTAATTGGCACTAATCTTCACTAATGAAACGCTGGGCCGCCCAACCTCCCGCATCAAAATTAGTGTCGATTAGTGGAGATTAGTGTTCTTTTCATTTCACAGCCCGGCGGCAACTTCCGGGCGACTCGCTATCGTCGTCATGCATTCTGTTTCCTTGCCAGCAGTGCCCTGGACCGGCAGGATTGATGAGCCAGATCAGCGTTTTTCCTGAATTTTGAG
>CAZPOL010000075.1:18399-26180 GCA_964588195.1 uncultured Pirellulaceae bacterium
TGCCCTGGACCGGCAGGATTGATGAGCCAGATCAGCGTTTTTCCTGAATTTTGAGAATTCGCGGCATAATCGTTGGATTCATCATAGCTTGCCTGACGACTCTAAATGATGAGTCGCGTAGATTTTTTGGTCACCCATTGGCAACTTTGCGACTCGCTAAAGTGCGCAAATGGTAAACGGATACAGCCCACCATGAAAATTCATACCTCTCGTTTCGGAAACGTTGACATTCAACCCGACGACATCCTCTTCTTTCGTGGAGGTCTGCTGGGTTTCGAAGAATGTCAGCACTGGGTAATCCTGGCCGATGCCGACAATCCATCTGTTGCTTGGCTACAAAGTATGCAATCTGCAGAGATCGCTCTGCCGGTCGTTTCGCCTCGCCGTTTCGTTCCCGAATATCAAGTGCGATTGGATCCAATCGATATTGAATCCCTGCACTTGGGCTCGGTCAATCAAGCCTATGTGCTTTCGATTGTCAGCCGGGACACGGACGTTCTGACACTGAACCTGCGGGCTCCGATCATCATCAACCTGGATCGCCGATTAGGGTGCCAGGTGATCACGACAGATCAACAGCCGATACAATACGAATTGACGGCCTTACCGTTACCAATGCGACGTATTGCCTGAAATGTCGGCAATAAAGGTGGCAGTTTCGTCACAAGTGCATGCTCAGAAGAAACAGCAAAGGCTGCTGGCACGACCGGACGATACTCGGGAGTAACAGCAGGTTCGGCAATACCGAACAGTTGACGGCCGATTGCCGGAAACGACTTGCAGGGAAGTTGTCTGCTGTGGAAGAAGTGTTTCTGATGCAATGAGCATCACGCTTGATTCGATAGTCGATCTTGAACCCTGCAAAGTTTGGAGTCCGTCATGTTAGTCCTTTCAAGACACCGCGATGAGTGTATCATGATCGGCGATGACGTGATGATCACGGTCGTAGACATCCGTGGAGACAAGGTCCGTTTGGGCATCGACGCTCCCAAGAATATCCCGGTGCATCGCCAGGAAGTTTACGAAGCGATCAAACGCGAAAACAAAAAGGCCAGCAACATTGGGCCTGCCGAAACCAAAGACATCGGCAAATAGCAAACGCCGCATTTACGCCTCGACGATTCGCACGTCAGTCCATCGACTTGTTTCCGACAAGTGCAGCCATATTCTCTTTCTGGCTGCTGTCTCATGGCCGCAAGATACCGCACCTATGTGGTCACTGCGATGATTCTTTCCTTGAGCTTCAATTCAACGCACAGGGAATAAAATCACTTGCTCTCTTCCAGTACGCGATTAACGGTGCGCACCAACAACTCGACCCGGATCGGTTTGGTCAGATACGCATCCACGCCAAGAATCTCTGCATAGTGGCGATGCCGGTTGCCGTCGTTACCGGTAACCATAATGGCCGGGATGTACGTTTCCATTTCTCGCATCCCTTCCAGCACCAAAAGACCGCTTCGTTTGGGCATCATTAAATCCAGAATCACCAGCTGAGGCTTGAAGAATTCGATACAGGCCAAACCCTGATTACCGTCAGGCGCTGAAACCACCTCGAACCCTTCTGGTTTCAGTGCATCGGTCATGGTTCGAATGATCGAAGGATCGTCATCCACAATCAGGATTTTTTCGAGCTGTTCGGGCTGTTCGTCGGGCATGGTGGTGGGTCCGCTTGGTCTCTTTTCGCTTCTTTTCCTAATCAGGCATTTTAACAGCCATTTTGTTTTGCGTCAGTACACCTCAAGGTACCATTCGCAGTGTTTTGCGACGGTCTAACCACTGTCATAGCCGTCATAAGGTGAAAAACGGAGTCGTGCTTGCTGCCCGGTGCACGTTTCGTGTCGATCTATGAGTTAGATCTTCAGATTTCAGTTAGCTCGGCTTTTCAGACGGTAAGCGGCATGTGGCGTTCATTATTCCTGGCCTTGGGAATCACTGCGATTCTTTCCGGCGCCCAGTTGTTTTTCGTAGAACAACTGGAAATCAAACGTATCCGCGGTGCGAAACCCACCGCAGTAAACAACAACAACAACTTTAACGGTTACCAATCCAGCCCATTCCAGCAGGCTTCCTACGCCACCCCTCAGGTCGCTGCAACGCCCGCTACGTTCTTGTACAAACCCAAAGACTGGATGCCGTGGAGTCTGCTGGCCGTGGGAGCGATCGTGATGATCTACACGTTTACAATCCCTCGACGCAGTCGGTACTCCGAGTAGCCTGCCGCCGATGCCTGCCATACCCAGTCTGCGGAAGTATTTCGATGCGACCAATGGCTTTCGCAGGCCTGCCGGATTCAACCAACGCCAGGTTACACTCGAATTCCCCCGGAACGGGGCAGAGCAGGGCAGAACATTCGCTTTTGCCATGCGAAATCGGAATCTCTACTGGAATTCGCTCTCTGTAATCATTGGGGAACTGCCAATACGGTTCCTATGGGCATTTTCCAAAAACAAAAAACAAAATACGATATTGGAGGCTAAAAACCGCCTGCCAAACCCAAGCCAGACGTTCCGTTGATTTACCGACTTGCTTCACCACCTCTTCTTATAAGCATTAGTAGCCGCCCCACTCATGGAAAACAGTTCCTCCGAAAATGAAGAAGGCCGCAAACGGAGACGCCGATCCGGGAAGCGCAAGTCGTCATCTGACGGCTCATCGGAGTCAGGTCGCTCGTCAAAATCTGGTCGCTCGTCCAGGTCAAGCCGCTCGGGCAAGTCGTCGCGTTCATCAAAGCGTCGGTCATCATCTTCTTCACGCTCATCCTCTTCTCGTTCATCTTCATCTGGTTCGTCTTCATCCAGGTCGCGATCCAGCAGTCGGAAGTCTTCCAGGTCTGACAGCCGCTCTACCTCGGAATCAGTCTCGCTGCCATCCAAGACAAGTTCCGACTCAGGAAAATCCCGCACTCGCAAAGAAAAAAGCCAGGTAGAAACGCCGCTGAACAAATTCTTGATGATTGCGGGTCGCGTCATCGTTCTGGCAATGATCTTGCTCTCTCCATGGTGGGCCACTCGATTGTCCGAGGGCACATGGCTATTCACCTCGTTGTCGCAGTCCGCTCAATTCTGGCTGATGTTGGCGGCCATCGTCGGCGCAGCCATCTGGTGGTTCTCGATGGCATTTGGAAATAGCAAGACTCATCAGTTTCCTTACCTGTCAATTCCCGTCATGCTCGGGCTGATGCTAATCGGTGCACAACTGATCCCTCTGGGGTCAGGGCTCGCAGGAATGGTGGCTCCGCAACAAGTCGAACTTTACGAAAAGTATGCCACGCCAGTTGAAAGTGAGTTACTGGAAAGCGAATCACAGATTACGTCGCCCACCATGCGAATCACAATGGATGTCGACAGTACCACCAAAGTATTCAATCTGCTGGTGCTATTGCTGATCTGCATGTTGCTAAGTTCGCACTTTTTTAGTTCTCGCAAAGCGATCATCCTGATTCCGATCGTGCTGACGATCAACGGTGTCGCCATTTCAATTTACGGCATCGTGCAACGGTTGTCTGACAACCCGACGATTTATGGCCTTGGGACACCAGGCAATCCGTTTGGGCCATTCATTAACAAGAACAATGCGGCGGGCTACCTGTTAATCTGTCTGGCGGGCTGTTTAGCCGCTTCGTTTGTCATCTTCCGTGCCAAACAGGCCTCGGGTGGACGGCCACGTCCAATCATCACGAAAGAGTATCCAATCTGGAAAAGAATTTCCTTGCATTTCGGTTTGTTCCTGGCTGAGTTGACCGCCTTGCGAATCGTGGCTCTGCTGGCGACAAGCATCATTGTGCTGGGAATTATATTCACGCTTTCTCGCGGCGGAACGCTGGCGTTGGCTGTCGGAAGTGGCTTTGCAGTGGCCTATTACGCTCTGACGCAAAAGTCATCCGCGGTCGTTTTGATCGTTGGCACCATCGCCTTGGCACTGGTTGGACTGACAATATCCTTTGGCTGGGGCGATCTGGTTGCCAAACGATTGGGCAGTTTGTCAGACGTTAAATTGCTGGAGAATGAAAGTCGCGTCGATCACTGGATCCAAACCGCACCGGCAATCACGGATTTCACACCGCTGGGATGTGGCGTGGGCAGCTACCTGAACGTCCACCGGCTTTACCGATTGGAGGACGAAAAGAAGGTCTTCTACTTTGCTGAAAACCAGTACTTCCAAACGTTAGTCGAAGCCGGTTTCCCAGGCTTGCTTTTATTACTTGCCGCGTTGGTTGTGCTCGGTTGGAGCATCCGCTTCATCGCCCGCGAAGGCCAGTCACCAAAAACGGCAGCGATCTGTTTCCTGGGCATCTTCCTGCTGCCAAGCCAAATCGTTGCTTCCATTTTTGACTTTGGCCTGTTCATTCCCTGCAATGCAATTGCCATGGCTTGTGTTGCTGGTTTCGTCGCTGGCCAGGCACACACACTCGCCGATCGGCTGAAAAAGCAAAGCCGATTTCGAATTCGCATCTCAAGAGTTGCTGCAATGATCACTCTGTTGGTGACATTTACTGTCGCTGCGTTTTCATTGCTTTCACAATACAAGTACGCCGGCATCGAAAAGGCCATCGCAAACAGCCCACAACCTCAAAATTATTTAACTCAAGACCTGGAATCCACCGAAAAACAAATCGAAAACCTGAAAGCCCGTCTTGAGAATCAACAAGACGCCAAAGGTTTTGTACGTCTGGCGGAACTACACGTGTTGCAGTATCGGTTTCGCCTGTTTGACGAACTGCTCGGAAAGAACGTCTTGCTTGACATGCTCAACGAGGAATCTCTGGAAAACAACTGGCGATCAACCAGCATCGCACAGCTCCACAACATGGTTAACCAGGCATGGCAGTCCAACAATCCAAATCGTGTTCAGGCCTTGATTTCGGATCCGATCGTCCGCGAAGAATTAATACCGGCCGTTCACTATTTGAAGCTCGCTCGAAAACGCTCGCCTTTGCAGCCATCAGTACACTTGCTGTTGGCTCAATTACATGCCGCATCGCCGATTAAAGACACTGACGTATTTCACCTGAGTCGTGCCAAGGAACTCGCCCCGGCCAATGCTACCACCGCTTTCATCTGCGGGATTCTGGATCTGCAAGCGAACCGAAACGATAGTGCTGCCGTAAACCTCCATAAATGCATGCAAATCGATCCTGCGTTTTATGCGAGAGTCGTCAGTGTCAGCACGCCATTTTTGCCAGCAAAAACCATCATCGATAAGATTCTGCCCAATGACCCAATCCTGATTCACCGTTTTGCCAAGCGATATATGGCCTCAGAGTCTGCCAAACCGGTACAGCTTGAAATGTACCAACGAGTTGTCGATCTTTTGAGTGAAGGTCAGCAATGGGATCCAAAGTCGCTAACATTGAAGGCCGAATTACAATTAATACTTGGGGACCTGGCAGGCGCGATCGAAACTCGATTGCTCTCAATCGACCTCGAACCACGGAACCTCGGCTATCGTTTTCGGCTAGCACATTTGTATATCCAAACCGGAGAATTGGAAGAAGCTTTGGCCGTGGCGTCTTATTTGCGGCGTCAAGATAACGCAAACGAGAATTTCAAAAAACTGTACGAGCGGATCAGGCGTTTGCAGAACCAAAAATTGAATATTCGGTAGTCAATGGCCGGCCTCCTGATTAATAGCTCCGGTTGGTTGCCCAGGCCTGGCATGTTTACATTCGCAAAGGCCCAACTACGATTTAGTAAGAGTTTCCGAGCTTGGTAATTGTGCCACACCAAACGTGGTGCCATTTAGTAGAAACCCAGTCCCAAAAGCCGCGCTGAATGATTAATTACACGATTGCTGCTTTTTTCTCCGCCATGGTTTTGGCCTTTGCGATCATCCCGATCAGCAAACGGCTGGCCGTTCTGGTTGGGCTGGTCGATCACCCGGACAAAAGACGCAAGCTGCACAAGAATGCCATCCCGATGATTGGCGGAATCGCAGTCTTCCTTTCCGTGATGATCACCCTGTTGGTACTCGGCCTGTGGTTCAAGGATGACATCGGGATTTTTACCAGCGGCAACAAAATGTTGCTTGGCCTGCTGATCGCCTGCACGTCCATATTGACGCTGGGAATCATCGACGACCGATTCAATATTCGTGGTCGGCAAAAATTACTGGGCCAGATTCTGATCGCCAGCGTGCTGGTTTACTTTGAATACAAATTTGACTCCATCATGATTTGGGGCCGAACATTTGACCTTTCTGTCTTTTCGGTCGTGTTCGTTTACTTCTGGTTGCTAACGGGAATCAACTCGGTCAATCTGCTCGACGGCGCCGACGGTTTTGCTGCCACCATCGGCACACTGATGAGCCTGGCCTTATGCGTGATGGCGGTCCATCTGGGAAAATTTGAAGACGCGATTATTTGCGCGGCGATGTCCGGAGCCTTGCTGGCTTTCATGCGATTTAACTTTCCACCAGCCAGCGCCTATCTGGGCGATGCTGGCAGTATGTTGATTGGTTTGTTTATCGCCGCGATGGCGATCAAGATCAGTTCCAAGGAAGCCGCGGCTTATGCGTTCCTGGCACCAATCGCACTGTTGGCGATCCCAATGTTTGATACTCTTGCCGCCGTCGTTCGCCGTCGTCTGACCGGACGAAGCATTTACAGCGTCGACCGAGGCCATTTGCATCACGCACTGATGGGTAAAGGATTCAGCCCACGCAAAGCCTTGTTGTTGTTCTTTGGAATGTGCCTGATGACAGCGACGGGTGGAGT
The DNA here is from genome assembly GCA_964588195.1 of uncultured Pirellulaceae bacterium. GTDB lineage: Bacteria > Planctomycetota > Planctomycetia > Pirellulales > Pirellulaceae > CAJQPP01. The sequence continues at coordinate 25,115 of CAZPOL010000075.1, forward strand.
CATGTCGTTGATCTATCAACAAGCCGAATACGCCATCCTTTCGATTATGGCCGTCGGTATTTTCCTGGTCGTTGGCCGTGTCTTTGGATTCGCCGAATTCGAATTGCTGTCCAATAAATCGAAGTCCGTCATTCGCTCGTTCTTCGTCATGCCGGAAGTCGACGGTAACAGCCATGCCTCAGTCCGCTTGCAAGGTGAACGGAACTGGGACCTCTGCTGGCAAATGCTGCGAGAGTTTGCCGAGCGAAATAATCTGCTCCGTCTGACAATGGATTTGAATTTGCCGTGGATCCAGGAAAGTTTCAACGCGAAGTTCACGAGCGCCGATCGCAAAGGCTTGAAGAGTGACGAAAAATGGAGCTTCGAATTACCACTGATCGTTGAAGAACGGTTCATCGGGCGCATCGATCTGGAAGCCGAAGCCAAGTCGGATTTCGCCAAGGTACTTGTGGAGCTAAATAATATTCTGATTTCACTGGACGATTACTTTATCGAAACCATTGGCACCAGTATCAACGCTCCCTTGAACCAGGTCGGCGAAGATACCGAACAGACCGTCGCCGAACGCCAATCGATCGAATTCGGTGAAAACCTCGACGGCAACCGCTCGATAGATGCCGGCTAAAAGCTTGCCAATATCGAGCCCAGGAAAGCCTACCCCGGAAAGCCCTGCACGTTATTTGGCACACCAGCACCGTCAGGCTGGCACGAACCAACTCCCTCCGAAAACTGCTTGTTTCAAAGTCCAAAATGTGAATAATTTGCGAGATTGAAACAGGTTCTGGCAAGCGAACGAATTTAGCACGGGGAGACCAGTCATCATGGTAGTCTTTACTCACTGTTGCCCAAACTGTGCACGCAAACGCCGCATGGAAATTCAGAAAATGGGAACCGAAGTCCGATGTGTCCAGTGCGGACAATTTGCGGTTGCCGTCGACCCTGACAACGAGTCGCTGGCGATGCTCGACAGCATGCGAGACCATGCTCAATTGACCGAACTGAGTGAATTATCCCCCGAACAAATTCAACGGGCTCGAGCCCCTCGTTAAACAACGACACGGCGATT
>CAZPOL010000076.1:0-22852 GCA_964588195.1 uncultured Pirellulaceae bacterium
ACGGAAGGTGTTTACGACACCGCCCTAAACGAAGCGGACAATGCCTGAACTACGAGAAATTGTACCAAGGCGAGCGAGCGTTGCCAAAGGACGAAGGTGTGCCGAAGGCCTCAGCGTAAAAACCATGTTGTCGGACCGTTACGTGGGTGGGACAACGTGGGTCGTTCTGTCATGCTCGGGAAGTGACTGGAACAGCAGCACAAAAGGCGCAAATGTCAGCCAAGCCAGCCATGTTGGGATCATCATGATGCGGTTCATTGCATTAGATCGGATTTGGGTTCCAGCCAACTCGTTACGAAACCTCTGTTTTCGAAACCCATCGACATCACGGAACGTATCCCAGAGTTCGCCAAAGGTTGCGAATGGGGTCAACGCAAAAAAGGAAGTGTCCGGTTCCTGTGATCGTTGTCGAACGTATGCAATCAGCATAGAGACAACGCCAAACGGAATGGAGATCGCGAGTAAATGCCTGCCAACACCAAGTTGCAGCACCACTACCGAGAACGCGAGCAATGCAGCAAATGCGAATAGTTGCGTCCAACGCCATTTTCGCGTGGTTTGGGTTTCGATGTGCCGATCGGATTCCAATATTAACAGCAAGCGTTGAAAGTAGTTCCATTCCGGCTTGGAAAGCGTAACTGTGTGATCCTTGAAGTCGTCGTAGTGATGCCACAGGCGATAGACAATGTCGCGCACAGTCGGGTCGTCGGATTCGACGTCATTGATCGCGTCGTCGAACTTGAAAGCGGTTGATTCACCATTGAGAAATCGGCGCACCTCAGAGGCAACGAAATCACGGGCTTTGCGATCGACAATGGCCATGGCTAGGTCCGACAACGGAAGGTTTAAACGACACCGCTTCTCGTCGAAGCCAACAAGTGTCGCAATACCCCGCCAGTTTACTGAAAAGAATTCAGGTTGCGAAAGAGGCAGGCGGGCGCTATTGGCCCGCCGATTAGGTGGGGCACATTGGTTTCATGCTTCACGAATCAAAGTTGCCTATTTTGAAATGCGGTGCAGTGTGGGCCGGTGTTCGCACCAGGATTCACCCTCAATCCTGGAAACCGCTCGCTGGGTTGCTAGAATTCCGGCAAGTCTGACTTTGGCGATGGCAACTTGATGACTAGGATCGTGTTTCCACCAAAGACGCTTGTATGTTAGACGCGCTCGGATCTCGTTCCCGGTCCTCGGATCGTTCCCAGTCGTAACGCATTCCTTTGAGTCCACTGATTCAGGCTCAGGTTTAAACTAACGGAGTAGCCCAATGCGAAAACTGTTCTACATGATGACGATTGTCGGTGCTGGCATCTTCTTACTTGCCGTGTTGTTGCCGACTGAAGGTTTCGCCCAGGAACAAATTTATGGCGAGTTCGCGCCGCCAGTGATTCAATCGGAAATCCAGCCCGCTGCCCCGTCGCCGGCTCAGGATGATGTCGTCGTGCCGCCGGCCAGTGCGGACAAACGCCCGGATGCCGAGCGTCCCGTTTTGGGAGTGATTTTCATGCCCGCTGAAAACGGGATGAAGGTGCAGTCCGTGTTTACAAACGGTCCTCTGTATTTAATCGAGGTCTTTACGAACGACGTCGTCACCAAATTGGACGATGTAGAAGTTCGATCCCAACAAGACGTGCACAAGTTTTTGATTGGCAAGAAGCCGGGGGACACGATCCGGTTGACGCGAGTCCGAGGCGACAAATCCCAAGAGCTGACGACCAGGTTGATCTCGCAGGAAAAACTGTTGAAAGTCTCGAATACCAAGGGCGACGCTCAAGCCAACATTAGTCGCCAGTATGTTGGCGAGGCTGCAATTGTTCAGCCCTACCGACCCGACGTGTTGTTGAAGGTCGACAGTCGGCTGGAATCAATGCAGCGCGAAATCGAGTCGTTGCGTAACGAGATCAAGGAACTGCGTAAGGCAACGCTCGAAGACGAGAAAAAATCTGACGGCGACGGAACTTGATCGGCAAGCCCCGCGCCTGAACCGTTACCTCTGAACGATCAACCGGTCGGTGGTGTTTGCATCGCCGACGTGACTCGCGCCTTGAATTCCTCGTTGCTGATGTCCAGTTGCATGGCCAGTCCCTTTAGCACTTCGAATTCAGATTCCTTGACGGCGCCGTTGGCCAGCGTCACTTGCAGCAATACGTCCAGGCATTCCAGGGGCTCAGCCTTCAGGATGTTGAACTGCTGTTTGTAGAATTCGGGATCTCTTTCGGCGCGTTCCATCATGGCGTTCAGCGAAGCGTCGCCGACGCCGACGTTGTCAGCCAGTTTCTTGATGTGTGCCAATTCGTCGGGGGTCGTCTCGCCATCTGCCCCGGCAATGCAGCAACTGGCGCGAAGGATTTCGACGCGTTGGGTAGGCGTCATACTCATGGCAATAAACTCCAAATCATTGAATGCGAGTGGGAAATATTCCGGCCCTGAAGCCGTTGTGGCATAGGCTGGTTATCGGCGGGTGATCTATACTGAGGCTCGGAAAGCCAAATCAAACGCCTTAATACAAGTCTATTGATAAATGACAAACGGCCATTTGGTCAATCACGATGTCGACCAGCCCTCCATCGATCGGATGCAGGTGTTTTACGATCGACGTCTGATTCCTGCTGAAAAGAAGCCTTTTTTGATCGATCTGTCTCGATGTGCGGGGCCACTTTTGGCCGTCGAGGGCCAGCAATACATTTTGGATGTGGCATCACAAATTGCATCCAAGGGGCTGGGGTTCAACGCCGGTGCCATGTTCGGCGCCGCTCAGTTTCTCGAGACCTGGACGGGCAATGACAAGTCGGCGGTCGTGGGGAAAGTTCGCCAAGCGTTCGAGTCGTTGATGGGCGAATTGACGGGATGGTCCGATTTGCATGTGCAGCTCTGCAATTCCGGAGCCGAGGCGAATGAAACCGCGCTCGGCATGTGCTACCGAAATCGCAAACACGCTGCTGCTAAAAAAGTTATCGCATTCCAGGGCGCATTCCACGGACGGATGATGGTCGCGCTTGCTTCGACATGGAACGTCAAGAAGCGTGAGCCGTTTGCCTGGCAAGGTTTCGAGACCTCTTACGCGCCGTATCCCGAGATGCCGCTGGACGACATTCAGGGCCCGGCGATTCCGGCCGGTTGGCAAGCCGCTTGGGCAACAGCCAACGATGCCGCTTGCGAATCGAAAATTCGACAACAGTTTGCATCAGACGACGCCTTGTTGAATGCTGAACTCGATTCGTTGTTGGCCGTTCGTCAGTTACTGGCCAGCGAGCAACATTACGCCCTGTTGGTCGAACCGATGCAGTGCGAAGGCGGTGACCGTTACACCTCGGCCAGATTCCACAACGGGCTGGTCAATCTGGCTCGAGCGTTTGAGGTTCCGTTGGTCTACGACGAAATTCAAACGGGTTTTGGACTGGGTGGCGATTTTTTCTGGCACCAGAAATTTGATTTGCGAGACGCTCACGGCGCTCCGCTAAGTCCCGACCATGTCGTGTTGGCCAAGAAGGCGCAGGTTGGCATGGTGCTTTCTCATCAAGTATGCGAATTCGTCGAGCAGTACAACGTCGCCTCGTTAAATCGCGGCTTCATCCATGCCTCGATGATCGTTCAATTCCGCGAAGAGATCGACAAGGTTGAGGAACGCAATCGCGCGGAACTGGCGAAGCTGATTCAGAAGCATGGAGATCGGATTTTACGACCGCGAGCGTCCGGTTTGAGCTTCGCGTTTGACTTCGCGGACCCGGCTCGACTTAAAGATTTTATCAGCAAGCGATTTCAATACGGTCTGCTGTACTATCCGGCGGGAGAGCGTTCGGCTCGCTTCCGATTCAATTTGGCGTTCCGTGGCGAATTGCTGGATCTGGCGTGGCGACAAATCGATGCGGCGCTCGCGGCGACTTTGTCAGGCTCTTCCAAGGAAGACGCGACGAAAGATTCCGACAACGAAGCACCCGCAGCCGCTCAGACACCAATACCGGCTGTTGCACCGTACCTTGATTTTCATAAGCGATTTATCTCCGGCAAACTGATGAGTATGCAGGAGATGGCACCGTTGAGTGGCGGCGCTGCGGCGTTTTTGAATTCGACGCTCGACCAGTTCGGGATCGATGCTCAGGTCGTGTTTTTGACGGAAGCGAATTGGCAACAGTACCGCCAACAGGTCTGGGATCTGCAGGGGATTATCTACGAACCATTGCGGCAAACCGAGATCACCAAGTTCGACGCGTTGATCGCGGCTGACCATTCGTTGGCGATCGCTGTGGTTAAGGACGATGCCATCATCGCGATGGCATTCGCCGCTCCGCCGATCAATTTCCCCAAGGAACGCGGCGTTGCCGATGATCCTTATTTCGAAGATCCGGACACGGTCTACATGTTGGATTTGACGGTTGTCCCCGAGTACCGCGGGCGATTAGGCCGGGTTATGAAACAGGCTTTTTGCCTGGCGGCACAGGCCAAAGGGCTGAAGGCGATCCAGGGACGCAATCGGGATCGCCTGGCACGTGGGATGTGGGCGATCAATTTGTCGATGGGCAGCTTCTGCACTCGCGTCTTGAAAGACGACTATCTGGACGAGCATGCCTTTCGCGACTGTCTGGTGTACCGTTGCGAACTTGATTGGCAGGACGAGCCGATCTACTTGTCGAACGCCGTGCATCAGCCGCTCGATTCGATGGATCTGGACGAGACGTTTTGCGAGTCCAATTTGTCGTTGGTGACCAACAAGCTGACGCTGTCCAACTTTGTTACTCACGATTACCTGCGGCAATTGGAACGAGTATTCGGTTTATTGCCGAGACCGTTACAGCATGGATACAGCGCCAGCGGTATGAGCGAGTGCGTCGACAAACTGACCAAGTCAATTTGGTTGAAACGTAATCCGCGTCGCCGCATGATTTCCATCGGTGAGTCGTTCTTCGGCCACGGCAGCTTTTTATCCAGGTCGTTGTCAGGGATCGATGAGCCGCTGTTTGAATCGATCAACTTGCCTGATGACGAACGGTTGCTGGATTCGCTGAAGGAACAAATTGAAACGGATGAGACACTTGCGGTCTTCGTCGAGCCGCTGGGATGTTTAACGGGTAAGCGAATTGCCAAGCTGACATTGATTGAAATATCGAATCTCTGTCGCCAATTTAATGTGCCTTTGGTCAGCCATGATTCGGCTGGCATGTTCCACCGGTATGATGTCCAGGCGTTTTTGCCGTCGGCGATGGAAGGGTTCACGCCAGATGCCGGGATGGTTTTTCTCGGTGGCCAAATGGCGGTTTGCTACATGCGTGAGGAGTTCTTTGTTGAGACTCCGTTGATGTTTATCAGTACGTGGGAGGGTGACGCATTGTCGCTGGCTCAATTCGATCATGCACTAACCGTGGCGGAATCGGATTCTCCAGAAGACTTGATGAGTCGCTTTGACGAGGTGCTGCAGGCGAAACTTCGCGACTTCGGAGTAACAGAATTCGAACTGGCCGGCGGGGTAGGGTGGTTCCGAGGTAAAGTCGACGATGAATTCGCGGCGATGTTCCGCCAGCGATCGCCCGGCTTGTTTATCAGTTGCCCGAGTGTCGGAGCGATCAAAAAATTCCTCGCTCATTTTCACGAATGATCAAGCAGGTCGGGTCGGGGCCGGAATGGGGCCACGATGTTTTGCTGCCGATGACCACTCGCTCGTCTGCAATTTCAACAACGAACAGAAACAGGATCTTTCAAAGATCCACGACAGATTTTATCAGGACCTGAAATGATCGATTGCGGATTTCCAATCATAAAATATTCTGCCGAGCAAACGCCCAAGCAACGCGGGCAACAGCACGGCGAATCATGGCGCGAAGCAATCAAGGAATTGGTCGAGATTCGCACGGGCTTGATGCGTCAAAAAAACACAACGCTGGCCGACTCCGACATCGTCCGACTGGCCGAGTTGCAATTTCAGATCACATCGGATTGCTATCCCGATCTGGCGGCCGAGTTTGCCGGGATGGTGCAAGGAGCAGACGTTTCGATTACCGACCTGGTGATCCTGAACAACTACACCGACTTTCGTGACATCCACGTGCCCGACCAGGGATGCTCGGTGGTGTTTTCCAGCTACGACGGCAATCCGGTTGCTGGTCAAACGTGGGACATGCACGAATCGGCCAAGCGATACGTCAGTTGTATCGAGGTGCCGTGCGAGGGCCACGATCAACCGGCCATCCTGTTTTCGCTGGTGGGTTGTTTGGGAATGATGGGGTACCACCCGTCCGGTCGGATGATTGGTGTGAACAATATCAATACGGACAAGGCTGAGGCTGGTGTGTTGTGGCCGGCATTGATTCGTGACGTGTTGATGCAAGCCGATCATCAGGCGATGGACGAGAGTTTACAAGAGGCACCGGTGACGTCAGGGCACTCGTACCTGTTGGCCTCGTTGGACGCGGGCGAGTTCTGGGAGGTGATGCCTGAATTGGCTGAGAGAATTGATCGCCTGGAGGTGACGAATGATGGCTACCTGTTCCATACCAATCATTGCCTGGGCCCGCAGGCCAAACTACGAGAGACCGCCATCGGTCAGAACTCTACAACATTCATTCGGTTTGAATTGATCGAGAAAAAAATTGCGGGCGTCAAGACTTTTGACGATATGTACAACCTGTTGAACGATCACGAAAATTATCCAAAGTCGATTTGTTCGAATTTTCAAGCGAACGCTCAGGACCCTTCGGTCACTTGTGGCGGTGCCGTCGGAGAATTGAAGACCGGCAAGGTTAAGATGTGGCGTGGTGACGAAGTTCATGACGACAATTTTGTATGCCACGAATTTGAATTGGGAGCGGCCGGTTAAGGCTGAATCAAAGTGCCAGACCAGTATTTTTTAACGTGGAACAAGCAACTGGGATCGCCGACCTTGCCTGTTTACGGCGTCCGCAATGATGAGTTCATTTTGGACGACGGTCGCCGCGTCTACGATTTTACGTCGACCAGTTTTCAGGCCAGTTTTGGGCACAGTTGTGATCCGATTCGGCAAAGGATTCACCAGCAACTGGATCGCATGCCAATCGCCTCGCCGAAAGCGATCTTCGGTTTGAAGGAAATTGTCTCGCGCCGCCTGCTCGATTTTCTGGAGCTGGATGATGGCGAGGCGAATCAGGGAAAGCTGTTCTACACGGTTAGTGGTAGCGAGTCCGTCGAGAATGCTCTGAAGATCGCACGGCACACGACAGGTCGCAATATCGTATTGTCGCGGAAGAAGAGTTATCACGGGGCTACGTTGGGGGCGATGAGCGTTTCCGGTGATTGGCGGAGCCAGCCGCACATAAATTTCTCGGAGGGCACGGTAAGAATCCCTGAGCCGGATGATGATCCCGATGCGGTGAAGTTCGCTGAGATTGTCCAGCAAACCGGACCTGAAAAAATCGCCGCCGTCATCGTCGAAACGATTAGCGGAGTAAACGGCGTCGTGATTCCGCCGCTCGGTTGGTGGGATGGACTGGTAAGACAATGTAAACAGCACGGGATTTTGTTGATATGTGACGAAGTGTTGGCCGGCTTCGGTCGCACTGGTCGTCCATTTGCTTTCCAGCACTTTGAATTGCGACCGGATATCGTTTGCATGTCCAAAGCGATTACTGGCGGCTACATTCCTTTCGGTGCGGTCTGGGTGAATGACGAAATCGCGAATCGATATGACGATGATGTATTGGCATGCGGATTGACGAACTACGCACACCCGTTGGGGCTGGCGGCTTTGGATGCTGTACTGGATTTGTTGACCGATGTGTCGTTCAGTGCCAACAAACAACAGTTGGAAATTATGTTCGCCGAATTGATTGAAAGCCTGGCTGATAATCACAAATCGATTGCCGGGTTCAGGCGGCGGGGTCTGTTGGCGGCTGTGGATTTCAAAGGGACGCCGCCACCCTGGCAGGCGTTTCTGGATGCCGGGCTGCATGTGATTTTGCGTGATCAGATGATGGTTTTGGCTCCACCGTTTATTTCTTCTCTGGAGCGGTTGGAAAAAGCATTCGCAGCGTTGCATGAAGTGTTGGCACAGGCTTCAATAGAGTAGTAAAAGAATTCAAGATTTGAGATTTTGAGCTTTGAGATTTTGAAACCTGAAGGCGTGTGATGTCCAATCAAATCCCAGCCAATATGATTCAACGCGATACCTTTAATCCACTGGGTGGCGCGTCCCGACCGGGCAACCTGACTCTGTCGGACTTTAAGCTGAAAATGTTGCGCCCCGACCTTTACGGGATTGGCGCAACGTTCAAACGAGTACTCAGCAAACTGGGTGTTGGCTGTTCGGCGCGGGACATGATCCTGTCGATCCTGGCGGCCGGTGATTCGCAGCCGGCAATCGTGGTCTCATTGAAACCGCTGTTGGTCTCCGTTTATTCAGACGAATTCGATGCCGTGGTCATTCTGGATATTCCTGAAACACAGCGGGAACCCTATGCATTAAGATTGGGGACTCGCTTGATGGCTTGTTGTTTCTACGGGAATGACGAGCGAGTGCAGAAGGATATCGTCGTCGGGACGGGTTATTCAAAGCGTTGGCAGATATTCATGCCCGTGTTGGCCGATTTGTGCAGCGGCGATTACGACCGGATCCGTCAGCGCAAACAAATGTTCAGCGAAGACGATTGGCACAAGGCCTGGTACATGGGGTTGGCTTATCGCAAGATGAAGCCCGGTTGGGTACGATTCGGGCTGCCGGGACTGTCGATGGTCGAGGCCTTTCCGCCGGCCAATGCGCGTGAAGCGGCCCGCTCGATTTACGACCGAGCGTGATTTTGCGGCGTAAAAATTCTACCAGGTTCAAACTTAACGACGGATTCTCAGGTGACTCAAACCAAGGTATTCGAAGACGCGGCGGCAGCGTTGCATGACATTCGCGATGGCATCGCTTTGATGAGCGGCGGCTTCGGGCTCTGCGGCATTCCGGAAAACAGTATCGACGAAATCGTGCGTCGTAAAACCAAAAACATCAAAGCGATCTCCAACAACATCGGAAACTCTGGACGCGGGTTGGCATTGCTGCTGAAACAGCGACAGATCTCCAGTGCCGTTTGCAGTTACGTTGGCGGTAACCCGGATTTGGAGCAGCAAATGTTGGCTGGCCAGGTCGACGTGGAACTCGTTCCGCAAGGAACATTCTCCGAGCGGATCAGGGCGGCCGGCATGGGCATCCGTGGGTTCTACACACCGACCGGGTATGGAACGTTGGTAGCCGAAGGGAAAGAGACGCGGGAATTCGACAGGCCTTGTGTCCTGGAACTGCCGCTGGAAGCTGACTTCGCGATCATCAAGGCGGAACGCGGTGACAGCTACGGCAATCTGTGGTTCAAGGAAACGGCGCGTAATTTTTCGCCATTGATGGCGATGGCCGGCAAGGTAACGGTGGTCGAGGTCGAGCAGCTGGTCGACCTGGGTGAGATCCCTGCCGAGGACGTTCATTTGCCCGGAATATTTGTCCAACGTATTTATCAGGGGACGAATTACCGGAATGACATCGAAATCCCGATTTTCGCAGACGCGAAATCATGACTTTCTTCGACTCTTTGGTCGATAACTATTGTCAGTAGCCACGGTTAGGTGGTATCAATTTACGAAGACTTGATAAGCTGCGGTCGGAATGCCGGTTGCGCGAACTAAGTAGCTTCAATCGAACTCAATAACTTCAATCGAATATGAACGGCCTGTATCCGTTCGGCTCTTTTCTTGCTGCAGGAATACTCCAATGTTAGATCGTCAATCTGCAACTACCAGTCTCGGTCACCGTGAATTTCGTGATGACGAGTTTTGGCAAGCCATCCCCGCGTGGAAGGATGTTTCGCGCGGCGATTTCGGCAACCACCTTTGGCAAGCCAAGAATTCGATTCGCAAGTTGTCTCAGGTCAAGGACGTGTTGGGCGATCGTGTTTCGGATGCTTTCATCGAGGACATTCAGGCGGCACTGCGCATCGCTCCGATGAATATTCGGATCACGCCCTACGTGTTTGCACTGATCGACTGGAATAACCCGGCCGACGATCCGCTACGCAAACAGTTCTTGCCGATCGCGTCGCAGATGTTGCCCGATCACCCGTATTACCTGGCTGACAGTTTGTACGAGGACGTCGATTCGCCGGTGCCAATGTTAACGCATCGGTATCCAGACAAGGTGCTGTTCCTGCCGCTGACGACGTGCCCGGTTTATTGCTCCTATTGCACTCGCAGCCGCATCATTGGTGGTTCAACCGAAACGGTTGACAAGGATACTTATGGTCCGAACCCAAAGAATTGGGAGGCCGCCTTTGAGTACCTTCGCAAGACTCCTCAAATCGAAGACGTCGTGATTTCGGGTGGTGATGCCTACAACCTGACGCCCAAGTACATTCAGTTAATTGGCGAGACGTTGTTGGAGATCCCGCACATTCGTCGACTGCGTTACGCCACCAAGGGCGTTGCGATCTTGCCGCAGAAAATCCTGACCGACGACGCGTGGGTTGAAGCTTTGGCTCTTGTCAACAAGAAGGGCCGCGCGTTGGGCAAGCACGTCGTAATTCATACTCACTTCTCTTCGACTCGTGAAATTACGCAGTGGAGTCGTTTGGCAATGCAACGTTTGTATGCGGAAGGCATCATGGTGCGAAACCAGGCGGTCCTGCAGAACGGCGTGAACAATGATCCGGAGATCATGATCAAGTTGACCAAGCAGTTGTCGTATATCAACATTCAGCCGTACTACGTTTACATCCACGACATGGTGCCGGGCTGCGAGCACCTGCGAACCAGTTTGGGACAAGGTGTCAGTATCGAAAAGCATGTGCGTGGTACCACGGCAGGATTCAACGTGCCGACTTTCGTCTGCGATGCCCCGGCCGGTGGTGGCAAGCGACACGTCTCTTCTTACGAATACTACGATCAGGAAAACGGAATTTCAGTTTGGCGAGCTCCCGAAGTAAAACCGAACGAGCTGTTCTTGTACTTCGATCCACTACACGCATTGAATCCAGATGCTCAGGCTCGTTGGCAAGATGCATCCGGGCGACGAGCATTGGTGCGGGCATGCGTTGATCAGGTTAACCCTGACATCTCGGAAGAGGCCCGCGACAAGATCAGCCAACGGCTGGAAGGGATCGCTCGCTAGTTTCACACTAGTTTCGATATAGCGCATAAAAAGGCCGCGTCAAAAATTGACGCGGCCTTTGTTCGTTGTAGTCCAGTTCTGCGTGGGATTCGTATTAGCTTTTGCGGCGACGTGTGAAACATCCACCCATCAGCGCCAAGCCAACCAACGCGGCTGAACCGGGCTCAGGGACAGCGTTGATTATCAATCGCAAGTTGTCCCGACCTTCGCCAGCTCCACCTGGGCCAAAGGACACCTGGTTAAATCCGCCAACACCATCTTCTACCAGGAAAAACGTATCATCGCTGACGCCAATGTCGTTTCCGGTTCCGTAATGAAAGCCAACCGCGCCAGTGTTGCCACCCGTGCGAGTCAGTTCAAAGACGATTGCGAATTCGTCCGGAACGACCACGTTGGGTACGAAAAAGTCGACGAAAAACCCGCCTTCCGGCAATCCAATGATTGAATCGGTTTGACTGAAAAAGCTGGTAGTTGGCAGCCCCGTACCGTCGACGTTAAAGAAGCTGGTACCAACGTCAAAATCGTAATTGACACCAGTTCCTGTAGGCTCTGTTTGAATAACGACACGAAAATCGGTGACTTCGCGTTCAGTTCCTGCAAGGGAAATGACGTCACCAAAAATTGTTCCGTCATTCGCGCCATTTGCTAAAAACGATCCAGTCACAAGTGAACTGGATGTCTGGTAGACAATCTCTGCATTGGCTTTGGCCAAAAACAGTCCATACATGGCAAACGCCATCACCAAGCCCATCATGCTTCGCTTCATTTTCCAACTCCTGAAATACGTGATTGAATGCAATCTCGATGAACAGACTCCCTGCGCAAGTCGCGCAAAAAGGGGTGGCTAATTCCGTTCAGGGTGGTGGCTCTACAGGGAGGGCAGGAACTTTGATTATAGCGATCGGGCATCCAGAGTCACCAATATTGACCAATAACCTGGGATTTTTTTACAGAGGTTGGTGCTGGCTCGCACCCGAACATTTACTGCGTCTGATGACTCGACATCACGTGACGTCACGAATTCAGCGTGATTTTCCCGGCGTTTTCGGTTTTCGCTGGAATTTCTGTCACGTAAACCTCGCTAGGGAACACTTGAAGGTAAACAGAGAATGTTCCGTCTTGTAAAATTGAGTTGTTATGAGTTTGTTCCGAAAGCAGTCGAATTCGCAAACGTGGGAGCGCGTCTTGCAAGGTGATGTATCCGCGTACGAGGACGTGGTTGCCTCGCATCAATCCACGGTTTCTGCCGTCGCCTACTCCATCGTCGGTGACTTTCCAATTAGCCAGGACATCGCTCAGGAAACGTTTTGGGTGGCGTGGACCAAACGGAACAGTCTGCGAGACGCCGGCAAACTCGGTTCATGGCTCTGCGGGATCGCTCGTAATCTGGCCAAACAATGGCGCAGGAAACAGAAAAAAGTGGCTGCGTCGGCAACCGGCGATCTGGCATTCGAACCAGAGGCGGCAGGACTCGATCCCGTCCAGCAATCGATCGCCGATGAAGAACAACGGGTTGTTTGGAGCGCGTTGGAACAAGTTCCCGAACAATATCGCGAAGTGTTGGCGCTCTACTATCGCCAGGGACAATCGATCGCCGAGGTCGCTACTTCACTTGATATTTCCGAAGACGCCGCCCGACAACGACTCAGCCGAGGTCGCAAGATGTTGCGTGGCCGGGTGTCCCAGTTGATCGAAGGCGTGTTGACCAACACGAAACCGGACCGATCTTTCGTTGCCAAAGTTATGGCTGGATTGGCAGGAGCCGGTGTGGCGGCCAAGGCTGGAACGGCGGCTGCTTCTTCGGTGGCGGTTGGCAAGACCGTTGGTAGTGCTGCCGGTGCAACCGCCGCCAAAGGTGTCATGGCAGCTGGTGCATCGACGGGCGCGGTTGGTGGAGTACTCGGTGGATTACTCGGTGGAATTGGCGGATTGGCCGGTGGCTATTTTGGTACATGGCTACCAGCACAATTTGCGCAAACAGAGACCGAACGTCAGCTGCTGCAGCGGCAAGGTCGAGTCCTGCTCGGTTTGGGGATTATGTTTACCGTTGGAACGCTGTTGCTGACTCTGGCCTTGGTGCTTTTCAAGATTCCGGCCTTGTTCTATCTGGTTTCGTTGGTCGCGTTGATTTTGGCGTTCATGGTCTCACTGTTCGTTCAGATGATTCGAACGAATCGATTAGTTGCCGAGTTGCGAAAGAATGTCAACAAGAACAGTGACCCGAATCAATCGCCGATCGCCAATTACGCCAGGCAGTTGGGCGTCAACAATCCGCTGGGCGTCGGTACGATCCGCAAGGGACGCAGCTATACCAGCAGCTTCGAGTTGTTCGGTTACCCGCTGGTTGATATTCAATTCTCGGATGCCGACTTTGGTGGGAACCCAATCGACAAAAAGCAGCGCAAACATGCCCGAGGCTGGATCGCACTCGGCGACAAGGCAACCGGGATTCTGTTCGCGGTTGGAGGAATCGCCAAAGGTTTCGTCGCTTGTGGCGGAGTGGCGATGGGCGCGGTCAGCTTCGGTGGCGTCTCGATTGGAGTCCTCTCGCTGGGTGGGCTGGCAATCGGCATGTGGGGTTTTGGTGGTGCAGCGATCGGATACGACGTGATGGGCGGCGCAGCGGTCGGATGGCACTCGGCTGTCGGCGGGTTGGCCGTCGCGTGGCACTTGGCATTTGGTGGCTTGGCCGTGGCATGGGACTACGCAGCTGGCGGAGGTGCGTTTGCCGCTGAGTCAAACACGTTGCTGGCCGAGCGGATGTTGGAAGAACATTCATTCATGCCATTCATGAATTGGTGTATTGAGAATCCAGTCGGCATGACCACCATGATCGCCGTTCCAACAGTCCTGGTGTTACTAAATGCATTCATCATGTTGAATTTCATTTACCAGAAAGAGGACACCGGGAAACCAAAACCACCTGGGGTTCAGTAGCGGGCGAATAGCAAGCCGCCTTTTTTCGGGCAACTTGATCAGAATATCGGGCAGCAAAACAACGTTCTGTTGTATTATTCTGCCATCGATTGTTTTGCTTTGCCCATTCCCATCCTCGGTTAATTGAACTTGAACTCCAAACCTTGCTGCGGCCCAGAACTGATGAGTCCCGCTGGCCAATGGCCTCAGCTGCGAGCGGCAATCGCGGCGGGCGCCGATGCCGTCTACTTTGGGCTCGACCATTTTTCCGCTCGCGCGAAGGTCGGATTCCAACCGGATGAATTGCCAGCCGTCATGGACGAACTGCATGCGCGAGGCGTTAAGGGGTTTGTCACATTCAATACTCTGGTGTTCGACAACGAATTGAAGCAAGCGGAGCAAGCGATCGTTGCGATTGCAAACTCAGGGGCGGACGCGATCATCGTGCAGGACATCGGGATCGCTCAACTGGCGGCGAAGATCGCGCCCGAGCTGCACGTTCACGGCAGTACGCAGATGTCGATTACCAGTGCTCAAGGCGCTGAGCTTGCAAAACAGATGGGCTGCACGCGAGTAGTGCTGGGGCGTGAGTTGTCACTGAAGGACATCGAAAAGATTCGCAAGTCGACAGACGTTGAGCTGGAAGTGTTCGTACACGGAGCCTTGTGTGTTTCCTATTCCGGGCAATGTTTCAGCAGCGAAGCGTGGGGTGGGCGAAGTGCGAATCGAGGCAAGTGCGCTCAAGCCTGCCGGTTGTCATACGATTTGATCGTTGATGGACAACATCGTGACCTCGGATCGGACCGGTACCTGTTGAGTCCCGGCGATCTTTACGCGATCGAGCAGATTCCCGAATTGGTTCGGCTGGGAATCTCTTGTGTCAAAATCGAAGGCCGTTACAAAGACGAGAACTATGTCGCCTTGACGACAACGGCGTACCGAAAAGCGATCGACGCGGCCGTAAAGCAATCTGTTAATGAATCGGTGACGCAGGAGAAATACGCGCTCGAGCAGATCTATTCCCGTGGGCTTGCTCCTCACTTTATGGAAGGCGTCAATCATCAGAAGGTAGTCAAGGCGCGGGCGCCTCGGCATCGTGGTCTGCAGGTGGCCACGGTTTTGAAGGTCGAAACCGGATCGGTCATCGTAGAAATCGATCACGAGATCAGACCGGGCGACGGGATCGTTTTTGATTCAGCCGCCTGGCGTTCGCCCGATGAACCTGAGGAAGGCGGCAACGTCTACGAGGTCTTCTCAAAGGATGAGGACCTGGTTCAGCTTCGTTTTGGCACCGGGGAAATTGACTATTCGCGGATTCGGGCCGGCGATTTGGTTTGGCGAACAAACGATCCGAAATTGCTGGTTCAGTTGAAACCGTTGGCCAAGGCAAAAACGGTGGGTCATACTCGCCCGGTCTCTTTTGAAGTCACAGCGGAACTCGGCAAGCCACTGCAAGTGTCGGCGACGGTCGATGGCGATATCACGGTTAGTGTGAAGAGCGAATCAACGTTGATGCCGGCGCAAAAACACGGGATCGATCAGGCCAGACTCAGCGACCAACTGGGCCGACTCGGCGGCACCGCATTCCATCTTGGCGACTTGCAATTGAAGGGTGATCCGGAAGGGACTCTGTTTCTGCGGGTCAGCGAATTGAACGAACTACGCAGGCAAGCGGTCGAGCAACTGATCTCAGCCAGAAAGCAGATCGGCAGGAATCGGACGACCGATCCTGACGTGGTCAGCAAATGGTTTCAGGCCAGAACGCAAAACGAAAATAACAAAAGCGATTCAGCTGCGGGCAAGGCAACGGACTCTCGCCTGCACCTTTTGGTGCGGACGGCGGAACAGTTGCAGGCGGCAATTCAATTCAATCCTGCCAGTATCACGCTCGACTATCTGGAACTCTACGGCCTGCGTCCTGCGGTCGAGCAGATCAGGTCTGCCGGGATAATGCCTCGCGTGGCCAGCCCGCGTATCCTGAAGCCAGCGGAACAGAACGTAATTCGGTTTCTGTTGTCGCTTGAGTGTCCGATCCTTGTGCGATCGGGTGGGCTGCTTCGTGACCTGTTGGAGATGCCAGACACGCAATTGCCTCCGTTGATCGGCGACTTTAGTCTCAACGCGGCCAACGTTGTCTCGGCGAATTGCTATTTGGGCATGGGATTGAAATCGATCACGCCGACGTACGATTTGGACGCTTCACAGATTGAACAGTTGGCCCAATGGGTTGATCCGGATCGTTTGGAAGTGATTTCCTACAGTCACTTGCCGGTGTTCCATACTGAGCACTGTGTCTTTTGTCGGTTCATGTCGGATGGAACGGACAATACAAATTGCGGGCATCCTTGTGAGAAGCATCGGGTCGCGTTACGTGATGCATCGGGTCGGGAGCATCCGGTGATGGCGGATGTCGGTTGTCGGAATACGGTTTTTGGTGCGGAGGCTCAGGTTTCGCCGAAGTCGATTTCGGTTTGGCAAGCGGTTGGTATTGCCGACTATCGCCTTGAGTTCGTGCATGAGACGCCGCAGCAAGTTGGCAAGATCAGCGAAATCTTCCGTGCCGCCTTGTTGGGTGACATGAGTTGCGATCAGGTGGGGGCCGCGTTGAACTCGGAGAGTCCGGCTGGTGTTACGGAAGGAAGTTTGTTTGTGCCAGCGAGGTAGACGCCTGGCCTGCCGAATGTGGATACGATTTGCGAGCAATAAAATGTCAAGTTGCAAAAAAGCCGTCGGTTCATTTGCTGCAATAAACCGACGGCTAAATTAATTCGCCTTGCCGTTTGCCGCTCTAGTCGCGACCGCGTCTGTTCTCCATCGAGTTCAAAAGGTTTTGGCGGTAATCTTTGGCGATATCCACCATCCGTTCGATATCCTCGTCACTCCGATAGTTCAGGACTTTGCGAGCTGAGCGGATTCCCTTTTGCAATCGTTCTTCAGCACCTCGGCAATCCGAGTCGTGTGAATCGACACAGGCCTTCTTGATTGATTTCGCAACCAAAGCGATCGCGTAATTCTTGTTGATCGAACTGTTGCGGCCCGGTGTTGCATCGCCGGCTGCACTTTGCAGATTCACTGAATCTCCGTTGATGGCATCCTTGTACTTTAAAGTCGCCGTGATTCCGTCGACGTTTCCTTTCGCGGATTTGGGCAGGCGAGCCATCACGACTTGCGTGGCTCCATGATTGAGATCGTCCAACTTGAAAGTGAAAACCGATCCGTTGCGCTCCGGTTCGTAGCCATAGAATTTGACTCGCTCGGCGTGTTTTCCAAAATCGATCGACAAGCGAACTTTGCGCGCGGCGGGAGCCAGCAGGCTTTCGACTTCTGCGACAAAAGTCTTGTGGATGTCCTGGGCATCACCTACGAAGTGAATCAGCCCGCGTCCGGCATCGGCCAGATCTCGCAACAATTGGTGGTTAAGGTTTTGCCCGAGTCCAATCGTCGACAGATCGATGCCCTCCTGGTTGAATGACTTTGATTCACTGGCGATTTGTTGCAGGTTTGTCACGCCGGTATTCGTGATGCCATCCGACAACAGGATGACTCGATTGGTTCGTTCCTTGTCGTAGGACATCGTCGCTTGTTGGTAGCCTAGCATCAGACCAGCGTGCAGGTTCGTGCTTCCGCCGGCCACGAGTTTGTCGATTGCTCGTTTGATCTTTTTAGTTTTCGTTTTTTCCGTGGCCTCCAAAACGACGGACGCTTCATTGTTGAAGCCCACGATGCAGACCTTGTCTTGTTTGCGGAGTCGATCGACAAACGAATTCAATGCCAGTTTGACATTGGCGATGCGGTCGCCCTGCATGGAACCACTTTGATCGATCACCAAAACCAGGTTGAGAGGTGGCACAAGTTCCGGGTCCAGGTCTCGCGGTGTGGTTAGGCCAAACTGCATGACTGTCTTGCCGGAGTCCAACTGCATGGCTTGCACGTCCAGGTTGACTCGTTTTCCGTCCGTTGGCAACGGGATATCGTGCCGATGGTAATTGATGAATTCTTCGATTCGAATTAAATCAGGTACGGGCATCAGGTATCTGCCATCGGCGGAATAAGATGCGACGCCGGAACGCGCGGCGCCCATCGACATTGAGGAGACTCCCTCCTGGGCGAAAGCGAAATTCGGCAGCGCCAACAAAAGGATCGCGAGTCCTAAACCCGCTTGTAACCGTCTGGTGATATCAGGACTATTCATTTCCGGGCCTTTGCTTGATGTTCTGTGTTGTTGTTAAATTCTGGCAGGTTTTGGTTGGCATTTATTGATCGTCGAATTCTTCTCCAGTCAGATTCTTCAATTCTGCCTTTGCGTTGGCAATTTCTCTCTCGATCTCTCTTAATACCTGTTTCAGGTGTTCTATTTCATTTGAAAGCGATTCACTGGTTTTGGAATACTCTTCCGTGGCGAGAATTTTTGTCCGTGATTTCGTTAAAGCGCCAAGCATCTCGGTGACGTGTTGCAGGCGGGCTTGTTTCTCGGCACGTTCGAGTGAAGAGCTCAACAGGTCGTCCTGCAGCTTCGAATTGGAATCTGTCTTCTGCTTCGCTTCGGCGATGCGAACCTGAGCCAACAGAACCCGTCTCTTCGCGTCCTGAACATCGGCGCTGCTGGCGCTCCCCCGGGATGTCAAAGCTTCGACTTTCTTCAACGCTTGCTCCTCCAATGACAGAACGGCTTGCAGCGGAGCCAGTAACTCGCTGGAACGCTTTTGTTCGGTAGACTCCAAAGCGTCGCTAAGAAATTCACGTCTTGCTTCCAGGCCTGCCAAGTCGATTGCCAGCTCGACTTTTTGTGTCTGCAGCATGCGAACCACTTCCGAAAACGACTCGTTGGAAACCCCCAGATTGTCCAGGTGTTCAAAATTGGCGTCTCGCAAATCGTTAGTTTTTTGGAGCTCAATTAATCTCTCGGCAAGAGTGTCATTCAGCGACAGCCGCTCACGAATGTATCCTTTCAGGGCTAGTTTTTTGCTAACTATCGCGGTGCTCTCGGATTGATCGCGGGGTTGAACAGCCTCTTGCGCGTTGGTGTGCCCGCCGGATGCCAAGGCAAGAAATATTGCAAACAGAGTGGCAGTTACTATTCGGTGAATGGTCAACGTCTTCATTTTCAGAATTCCTTTGATGGCGAAAGGTGATCTCGTCGTCGATTGCAGAGTTAAATTTGATTTCGAATTTCAAAACTTGATTGGTTTAGTTCCCTGAGCTTGTAACGATGAACTGCTCGGCCAGTTTGGCTCCCTCGGTACCAGGGAAACTCTCGATCACAAACTGCATGTCATCGATGACCGAGTCGGTTGAGCCGCCGTGGTCGATCGCCGATTGATCGGACAATGCCAGGATCATGGCCGTGTATTCTCGAGTATCGTTGGCAGTGGTGCTGTAGCCGAATTCTGAATTGGACTCGTTCAATCGAGCCAGTCGTGAACGCAATTGGCTCAATTCAAGTTCGTTGACCAGTTGATCGAGCTCTTCCATTTGTTGGGTTGTGGCACGGTCGACCAAATCGGTTGTGTCAGGCGAATTCGTGGAGTCGACTTCCGGAGTCGGGTTGTCAGCAATCGGTTGCTCTTTTTCAGTCAGCGCCGAATACGTTAGAAAACCAACGATTGCCAACAGAGTCGCCGCGATCGCAAGGATTCGTTTCAGCGAGCCGTTGGTTTGCGGCGGCCGTACGGATTTCGGGGTCTCCTGGGACGGGCTCTGCTGCGAGATCTGCCGTAACTGATCCTTCAGATCTGCCGGCACGTCCACTTCTTGCAGTAATGCGTCGAGTTCTTCGTCGTTAAATTCCGGGTCGTTCATTGTTTCTGCTTTATCCCGTCTCGAATCAGGGCTGCCTTTATTTTTTGTCTTCCACGATGTAGTCGGGAGAGTACGGTTCCTTTTGGCAGCTTCAAAATTTCAGCCGCCTCTTCAACTGACATTCCTTCCATGGAAACCAACAGGATTGGCAGTTTGTGTTTTTCGTCCAGTTCATTGATTGCTGCTTGTACCGCGTCGATTTTTTCATTGGGTTGTTCCGGCCCCGTGGTTTCGATCGCAATGGTTTCTAGGTGTTCGTAAGCCCTTGCGGTTTTGCTCTCTTTGCGAATCAACCTGGAATACTGGTTTCGCAAAATTGCGAACATCCATCCGCGTAGCTTCTGCGGATCTTCCAGTGACTCCAAATTCCTCCAGGCGTTCAGGTAGGTTTCCTGAACCAGTTCTCTGGCCAATGTCGCGTTGGACGTCAGCCGATAAGCGACTCGATAAAGCGAATCAGCGCAACGCTCAACACAGTCTTCAAACTGCTGCTGGAGTGTTTTGTCGCTGGGCGTCATGCGAGTCTGTTGGTTGAATTTGAAAGGAAGTACCAGCCGAAGGCACTTTGATTCCATTATTCCGAAATATTCTTTCAGAATCCCATTATTGGTGCGGAATTACAGGGAAATCGATGTCCGCAGTGCTCGATGGCAAATCAATGCGGGCATGAATTTCGAGGAGGTTTGAAAAAATTTCAATTGAGCCATGCGGGCGGCTGTTCTATTTTTCACGCCTCACCGGATCGACCCGCCATCCTTTTCTGTTTGAGTTTAGTGGTTGGCGTGTCGGCTAGCCGTCTTTTCAGGATTGAATACGAAATGAAATACCTCGCACGCATCATTTGTTTCGCAGCATTGCTTTGTTTTACCAGTCAAGCCAACGGGCAAGTCGTCGGAGAAGAGTTTTTTGAGGGAACCATTCAGCCCAGCGACGTATGGGACGGTTCTTTTGCCTTCGGTTTGAACGGCAAGACCGGGAACAGTGAGAATCTGGATATCAATCTGGATTTCAGTTTGAATCGCGAAGACGACATTGCCATCACTGACATCCTGATGACCTATTTCTACAGCAGCAACCGAACGGGAACGACGACCGATCGATACTTTACGCAAGGGCGACAGGAACGAAAATTGGCCAATCCGAATCTGACCTGGTTCTACCAGGCTGCGTTCGAGTGGGATCGATTCAAGTCGTTTGATTACCGTATCGCGTTGCATACAGGTATTGGTATTTTGCTGTATGAATACGACGACCGATCGTTGCGAGCCCGGATTGGTGCTGGTGCATCGCGCGAGTTTGGCGGAGTGAATGATGAGTGGCTGCCTGAATTGGTGTTCGGTCTGGATTGGGAACGTCAGCTAACTGAACGCACCAGTCTGTTCATTAACGTTGATTACTTCCCGAACGTGGAGGACTTCGCAGACTTCCGCTTAAACACTCGTGCTGGTTTCGAAACGCTATTGGACGAGGCCCTGGATATGCGTTTGAGAATGTTTGTCTTCAATCGCTACGACAGTACACCTGGACCAGGATTTCAGGAGAATGACCTGGATTACGGTATGGCATTGGTGTTCGGGTTTTAGTGAACGCCGTCTGCTGCAATTTGCAGAGGATTTGCAACCGGCAATCGGTCCAGCTGGCCCACATCATTTTGGGCAACCAACGATTTTTCCGGTGATCGGTATTGATTGTCCGGCGCGACTTTTTGCATGATGGTGTCCCAGGAAATGCCACTGTTGCCCATATGCGATTTGCCTAATGAATCACTACCGCATCGGCCCGCCACCTCGTTGGTGGGAACCAAGATTGTCGCCTCGCTTTGTACGTCTCACCGCCGGCTTGCGCAGAAAGGCCACCAGGAAATTGCATTGTGTTGTGCGGATGCACGTTCATAACGAGGCCGTCGTTCAAGATGCGATCAAAGCGGGCAAGGGAGTTATGATTACTCCGAATCATTCCTCGCACTGTGACCCGCACGCGATTTACGATGCGGCTGATATCGTCGGCACACCGCTGTTTATTATGGCCACCTGGCACGTATTCGACTTTCGAAAAAAGCTGGGCCAGTGGATGTTGCAAAAGATCGGCTGTTTCTCGGTGGATCGAGACGGTGCCGATATGAAGGCGTTCAAAGAAGCGATCCGGATCATGCAGCAAGAGCCGCATCCGTTGGTCATCTTTCCGGAAGGCGAAGTCTATCATTGCAACGAAAAGGCGACTCCGTTTCTGGAAGGGCCGGCTGTGATCGCGTCAACGGCCGCTCGCAAGTGTGACCGCGAAATGGTGATCATTCCCTGCGCCATGAAGTACGACTATGTTTCAGATCCGACGCCTGAGCTGTTGAAGGTGATGACCAGGTTGGAGCGGAGTATTTCCTGGCGTCCTCGCGTACATAAGGAATTGAAAGACCGGATCTATGATTTCTCGCAGGCTGCATTGGCGTTGAAAGAAATTGAATTCTTTGGCGAAGCGACTCATGGAACGATCCCCGAACGTGTGCATAAGTTGTCGGATGCCATCCTGGCGGTTCATGAAAAGACTCGCGGAATTGATATCGGCGAAAAGCCAATTCCGGAACGAGTCAAGGAGATTCGGCGGCGTTCGGTCAAGGATATCCTCAATGAAGACGATCCGCTCTCCGACGCCGATCGTAAAAAGACGTTTGCGCAACTGGATGATGCCTTCCTGGTCGGCCAGCTTTACAGTTACCCAGGCAATTACGTTGCCGAAAAGCCGTCAGTCGATCGTATTGCAGAAACGATCGACAAGTTCGAAGAGGATGGGCTGCAACTTCCGACAGCCGCGATTCGAGGCCAACGAGAATGTCATGTTTACTTTGGCGAACCGATTCCCATTTCCGGCGACCGAAAAACCCGCACGCCACCCGCCGAGGTGACTCGGCAAATGGAACAGTCGGTTCAAGCCATGTTGGACGGTCACAAGATGGCGGACAGGGGTTTTTGAGGGGCGGGCTTCTTTTCTTCGCGGCTTCGCGTGATACCTTGCGCCCAGTACTTTTTACAGAAGATTTCTCACGCGAAG
>CAZPOL010000076.1:22952-25939 GCA_964588195.1 uncultured Pirellulaceae bacterium
GCTTCGCGTGATACCTTGCGCCCAGTACTTTTTACAGAAGATTTCTCACGCGAAGGCGCGGAGACGCGGAGGAGGAAAGTAGTGAATGAATAATACGGAAAGGAATCACTCGCTTGCGCGTCGTGCTTGTATTCGAGAATGTTGGACGGCTACAAGATGGCCTGAGCGTTTTGAAGGGCCACCGCCTGCCCCCTTCTTTTCTTCGCGTCTTCGCGGCTCCGCGTGACACCTTCCACCCAGTACCTGTCTGCTAAAAATTATTGTCGACTATTCGCTGGATATGACGGCGGAGATTGCTGCTTCCTGACTCGAGTGAACCGACAGGATTTTGTCGATCTGAGTCAGCTGGATTGCTTCGGCCACGTTGCTGTCCAACGAACAAACCGAAAAGCCAATGTTCTTTGACTTGCACTGTTTACTAAGTAGCACCAGTTTGCCGATCATCGCCGAAGCCATGAATTTGACTTTCTCCAAATTCAAAACCAATGCAGGTTCACGCATCTCACTGACGATTTTGGTTAACTTGATGCCCACGCGGTGAACGTAGTCTTCTCCGCAAACTTGTGGATCGCAAATACGTGCAACCCGTACGCCGTCTTTGGCAATGCTCTCGATATCAGCCACAGTGCTTTTCTTTCAAAACTTCGAATCTGGTTTCTTGTTCTAGCCGACCTGTTAGACTCCAAACACATCGGCGTAGGTCTCTGAATTAAACCCTACCAGTAACGTTTTGCCAACTCGCAAAGTTGGGGCTCGCAGGTTTCCGGTCGGTCCCAGCAAGGCTTTTTTGATTTCGGCCTCGTCAGGTTTTTCTTTTTTAAGGTGCAAATGCAGGACTTTCTTGCCTTTCGCCGAATAGACCTGGTCGACTTCCTTCACGACTTGCATCGCTTCGGCGGCACCGTGAGTCTGCTTCCTGGCGTCGATTTCAACCTTGGCTTCGATTCCATGTTCGGCAAGAAACTCTTGCGCTTTGACACAGGTATTTCAGCCACGGCGATGGTAGCTCCAGTCGAGTTTTTTCATTTCGGGATTTTCTTTGTCGAGATTGGCTTTGATTGGGTTGGAATGCCAACCAACACGTTCGAGAGTCGGCTGGAAAAAGCTTGCTTGGCAAATTTTAGCGGAGACAATTTGGTTTCGCAGGACTGCGTGTTCGATAGTTTGCTCGATTTTCAGAATTTTGGAAGATTCCGGGCAACCTATCCGGTTCAGCGGCAATTTCATGGCAGGTACCAGGTCGTCTCGTGAATTACCCCCGTTTCAATATGCCCGATCCGCGACAGCCGCTGAAATGGCCGCAGGCGTTGACTGCTCATCGCGGTTGGTTGAGCGCTGTGATTTTCGCTCGCGTTCGGGACCGTGACGCGGTGGACGAGATTTTGCAGGAAACCGCTTTGGCGGCGGTCACAGGGAATTGCCCCAGCGATGACACGGGCGTCAGTCGCTGGTTGTACCGGGTAGCCGTTCGTCAGTCCGTTTTGTATCGACGCAAAAGGGGCCGGAACGAGAAGAAGACGAACGGCTACTCGGACCTGGCAATTTCCAGGAGTTCCGAACAGCAACGGTCACAGAATCCGTTGGCGATCCTGTTGGCGACTGAGCAAGCAAGTCAGGTTCGGGAAGCGATGACGCGTCTTTCCAATGCAGACAACGAGGTCTTGTTGTTGAAGTACAGCGAGAACTGGAGCTGTCGCGAGATGGCAGAGCGGTTGGGCGTCAGTTCGTCCGCGATCAAATCAAGACTGATGCGCGCAAGAGGAAACTTGCGCCATGAATTAGTTCGAACAAGCGAATTTAGCGACGATTGAGAATCGATATGAACAAGGTAACGCAAGCAGAGCTGGATTGGTTCGTCGAAGGCGAATTGGACAGACAGGAACGAGACGAATTGTTTGCTCGTCTGGATTCCGATCCCGATGGTTGGAAACGTTGTGCGTTGGCACTGCTGGAACGCGATGCATTGGCGACCGTTCTTGGGTCGACGTTGAAGCGGCAAGAGTCTTCGGAGAATGTGGCTGGTTCGCCAATCGAGCACAGCGTCGAATCTGTATTAAGCCCGTCGTCGTCGGCGATGGCGTTGGAAGAGGAAAAGGCTGGTCCGAAGCGTGAGGATCGCCGGTTTGGTCTTTGGCATTTGGCTGCGGCCGCTGCGATGGCTGCACTGATGGTTGTTGTGTTTCAATATTGGCTTAGTGGTGACCAGCAACCCACCGCCCGAAATGTGGATCAGGCTGTGGCGAAGCAAACGGTTGGCTCCGATTCGATCGTTGAACGGAACGATCTGTTCACGGCTGTTAATGTGGCGATCAACCGTGCCGGTGTCCAGGACAGCAACATACTCGCGCTGGTTTCGATCACTGTCAAAGATGAGGAGTACGTGTTGCCGCTGATCGAGAGTGAAATGCTCAGCAAACAACTTGTGGACCTGGCACCGCTGGTCGTGCCGAGCGGACTGACCCAAAAGCTGGCCCAGAGTGGTTTCAAGGTTCAGCCCAAGCGGCAATTTATTTCATTGAATCACGAAGACGGTACGAATGAAGTCGTGCCAATGAACATGCTGGATTGCAATTTCGTTGGTCGGTCTGTTTTTTAACTCCCCGGAACGGAGAAGTAGAATGAAGTGTTTTATGTTTAAGAGTGTCGGGTTGGCGATTATGTTTTCGCTGACATTGTGTTTGTCTACGCAGGCGATGCCGCAGGGCGACGATGTGCCCATCGAAGTCGCCGAGGAACAGCAAGTCGATGATTCTGAGATGGCTCTTGCCCAACTTGGACTGAGAGGGGCGGCCATACGCGAATTGCTTGGACAGCAGGACCTTTCGACACGAGGATATCAGTTTTTGCTTCCCTCAGGCTCAGGTACCTGGAAAATATTGAATCAAAATGTGCCGTTGTCGTTGGACGGCGAATTTGCAGATTCAGATTGGCTGCTCGTGCAAACGTACATGGACCTTGGATTGAAATTTCAACCTGTCGAACCGGCT
>CAZPOL010000077.1:0-20238 GCA_964588195.1 uncultured Pirellulaceae bacterium
TGCTCACACACCGCAAGAAATGGACTGCTGCAACGACAATTGCCAGCATGAATGCAATTGCCTGAATCCGTTGCATTTGATAATCCTGCCAGGAACAAACTGCGCCCGAACTGCGTAAATACGTTTTGCAAGGGTGTCGAACCGTTGTTGGTCGTTGGAAGGATTTGGTCGAATGAGCTTGAAGAGTTACAGCGTGTGTTTCAGAAAAATGTGGACCGGATTTTCGGCTGCTACCGTAGCGGTCGCCTTCGTGGCGGTCGCCTTGATGACCGTTGACCTCTGCGGTCAACAACAACAGCAGCAGCCAATGGAGTACATCGAATCCAGTTCTCCTCTGCCCGGTGGTGGCGTGGTTTCCAGTGTTTATATGCCAGGTCAGCGGGGCCCGGTTTATCGGCAGGTACCAGGTGGGCAACCGAATCTTGCTGACAATACGTCACCGTCTACTTCCGGCACAGGCTCGGGCTCAGGGCAAAGCGTGCTGGACCAATCGCTCGCTCCATCGGCAGGCCAAACAAATACCCAAGGCGTCAATTCTCAGGGTAGTGCTCCCAGAGTAGCCAGTAACAACCTTGGCGTTACGACTTACCAGTTACCAATACAGAATCCGCAAGTGACAAATGCATTTCAAGTCCCGGCGGCTTCGCAGATCCCAAGTTTGGGCGTTCCAACTCAATGGAATCGAGCGATTCGAAGTGGAGGTTGCGGCACGTGCGGACCGGGAGCGGGCGTCGTGCCTTTTGGATTGGGCCAACAGAGTCAACCAGCAACGGCGTTTTCTCAAGGCCAGTTTGCGCCACAGGTTCAAAACTATTTTCAACAACCACAGCAGCGAACGACTTATACGCCGTTATTTCAGTTACAGCAGTTTCCGGTCAATGCATACGCCGGGCAAGGCATCCTTGGGTCACCGAAACTTTACGTCGATGGGCAACCGATTCGAAACCTGATGCGGTACCTGTGGATTCCGTAGCTTCACACAATCTGCGCGGATAGAAAAAAGAGAGCACGACTACGGCCGCGACTAGCTGGTAGATTTGCCTGTTGATTCGACTGAATCGATGTGCCAACCGGACTGGTACCAACCGTTTTCGGACTTTTTGCACCAGGCCAGTTTTCCCTTCAAGACCACTGGTTCGTCCCACAGACGGTTGATCGTAATCAGGGCGTGTTCGCCGACTTCCAGTTCAAACCGATGCAGCAAACCAATACCTGTACCCGACAAATCACGAGTAAATGCGCTCAAGACATCTTTGGGTTTACTAAGACAGATCAGTCGTGAGGGGCGAACAAATTTTTGTCGCGAATTCACCCGTCGCTCTTGCAAACTGAAAAGCTGATCTTCGTTCAACAGTGCTTGAACGATGTCCTGGTATTCGGTGGTTGTAGACTCAGTCATTGGAAGGCTCTCGAATGAAAAGTGTTCACCGAAACCCTACATCAAGAAAAGTGGTCCGGAACTAATTGCAAACCCCACCTGGTCGTCTGGGCGGATTGGAGGCCGGATACGCCCGCAAAATCGGCCTAACCCGAAATCCGGTTCCCGCAGGCGCCGTTACAACTATTCGAAACTGTCAAGGAGCATGAATTTTCGCAGCGTCCAACGAATGGGGCTATCAAGAGAACGGACTTTTGACCGATTAAAAAATTAGCGGATTTGGGTGCTAACATGACGAAACCCGGTCAACAGTTGCAGTTTCTGACTCACACGCAGCGTGCTTTTTAACCTTTGTTGGCTGTTGACTGGCTCGGTAGCTTGACGGTTTTTTAAGGCCCAAACTACAATAATGGCCTCGTGGCTCTTCGTTATAACAAGCCTCCAAATTGGATCCTGATCCAGTCTTTTAATGGTTGCCATAACGTTGGCAAACAGCTTTTTAATTTCTCGGGTGGAATGAATGTCCGAACAACGGAAAATCAAAATCTTCGATACGACTCTGCGTGATGGCGAGCAATCGCCTGGTGCGAGTATGAACCGTGGCGAAAAAATGAAAGTCGCACAGGCGCTGATCGACTTGGGCGTTGACGTGATTGAGGCTGGTTTTCCAATTGCCTCACCTGGAGACTTTGAATCCGTTCGCGAAATTGCCAATACATTTACCGGCGCGACGATTTGCGGCTTGGCCCGATGTGCTGAAGCGGATATCGATCGTGCTTGGGAAGCATTGCAAGCCTGTGCCGACCCAAGAATCCATGTCTTCCTGGCGACGAGTGCCATTCATCGCGAATTCAAGTTGAAGATGACTCCTGACGAGATCGTCAATCGATCGATCGAAGGTGTCCGTCGCGCGGCCAGTTACGGCGCGGAAGTAGAGTTCTCGCCGGAAGATGCTGCACGTACCGAAATAGATTTTCTGTGCCGGGTTGTCGAAGCCGTGATCGATGCCGGTGCCACTACCGTCAACATTCCCGACACGGTTGGCTATGCCACGCCGGCTCACATGGGCGGCGTGATTCACTCGTTGATGAATCGTGTGCCCAACATCGACAAGGCGATCATCAGTATCCACTGTCACAACGATCTGGGGCTGGCCGTTGCCAACAGTCTGGCTGCCGTCCAGGCAGGCGCTGGTCAAATCGAATGCACGATCAATGGCATCGGTGAACGAGCCGGCAACTGTGCTCTGGAAGAGGTCGTCATGGCGATGCGAACTCGCAATGATTTCTACCAATGCGAAACCCGTATCAACACCAAGCGTTTGGTGCCCGCCAGCCAATTGGTCTCATCGATCACTGGTATGCACGTGCAGCGTAACAAGGCGATCGTCGGCAAGAACGCGTTCGCTCACGAAGCCGGGATTCACCAGGATGGCATGCTGAAAGAACGAACAACTTACGAAATCATGCGTCCGGAAGATGTGGGGCTCGACAAAACCGACCTCGTACTTGGAAAACACAGCGGGCGTGCTGCTTTGGCCGATCGTTCGATCCAATTGGGATACAACCTGGATAATGATCAGATCAAGGCGGTCTTCAAGCAGTTCAAAAAACTGGCTGACGAAAAGAAGGAAGTATCCGACGGTGATATCGCGGCCTTGATTGAAGGCGAACTGTTCGGAACCACGAACCAGGAATGGTCACTGTTCGATTACAGTCTGCAATCGGAATGCAATGGACCACAGCAAATTGAAATTGGATTGCGTCGTGGTGACGACGAGGTCAAAGGCCAGGCTTCCAGCGAAAAAGGTCCTGTTGACGCCGCCTTTCATGCGATTCGCGATTCGCTGGACATGGATATGGAGTGCGTTGAGTTTGAAGCATTGGCTTTGTCGACCGGCGAAGATGCCTCAGTCGACGTAACATTCCAGATCCGCTTCAAGGAAGAGATCTATCGCGGACGTGGCGTATCACCAAACCTGGTCGAGGCCGCCATCATTTCGATCGTCAACGCCGCCAATCGCGCGATGCTACACGAACGAGTAACCAACAGCGGCGCGGCCCAGACTCGCTCGACGATTTAGCGGTTCGGATGCAATCCAGTTTTGCTGGTCAAAGCCATTTATTTGAACATCAGTCGATGAAGCCAGTGCCGCGCGGTGCTTCTGGTTCCACGAAGTAATACTTCTGTTTGGGGCCAAAAGCGTCGACAAATCCTAACAATCGAATTGCCTGTTGCCGGGCAGGCGTCGCCTCGACTATGGACTTCCAGGCATCCTTAGGCGAAGTGCGTGCTGACCGCGGTTGGCATGATGTCTTTGCTGATGCGCAGGCAAAGGCATTCTACCATCAGCACCTAGCTCACGTTTGCCACGCTTGGATAGCTTAAACGCGTACCAAGAGTACAGGTCTCCGATCAGCACCCCAATTGCTGTGCCCGGAATCATGTACGCGATTCCAAAATCTAATGGGCATCCAGAATTCCCAGTAGACGACTGGCTTGTTGCCGTGCGGGCATCGAGTCGTCGATTGATTGCCACGCGGCATTGGGTTTGTCTTTTGCGATTCTGGCGACGAAGGCCCGTTCGACGACATCGCGAAAATGACCCATGCGAACTTTTGAAATCTGTGACTGTAAAACATCCAGATCGGTCGCATTGACGTACTCGTCCGCCCATTGCCGAAAAGCTTTGGCAGTTTGATTGTTTCGATGCAGTCGATAGGAAAGCGATTCCGTTTCCGCGATGTCCAGGTCCAGGATGGTTGCCATCCTGGCGAGTTCCGACGCACTGGCGTCATGCAATTCAGACTTTCGTTGTTCCAGAGCGTGTTTCAGGTGTGCGATGACTGCTTGGTTGTGTTTCAAGGACTCGCAATTGTTAATCAGTTTGACGATCTGATAGTCCTTTTCTGCTTCGAATAATTGAGGGATGGTGTCGACAAGATTCCTTTCGGCAAGTTCTGCAATGCACTGCCCAAACGCCCATGGGACGCAATCCACAAACTCGACCTTCTTGTAAGCTTCAAGGGCTGGTTCAACCATGTCAGCCTCCATTAATATCGAAGCAAATCTGGATCTGGCGCTGTCGCGGTGATACATGGCGCCTTCAATTTCATCAAATTGTTTCGCCAGTCGCTGGAAAACTCTGATGTTGGCACCATTTTGAATTGCCTGCTCAGTCATAGCGACAAGAAAATCCCCTCGATAATGTGGGTCCATGCAAAGCAGCTTTGCCCTCTCAATGATTTCGTATGCCATATCGGATGGCACCACCGTGATCAGTCGCAGAGTCTCACATGATTGGATTTCGCCTCTGGGTAATTGTTCAAGCAATTCCATAGCTCTTTCCGTGGCAATGCTTACCTGAATCGGCGAACGATTTTTTTGCGGAGCGCCAATCCAGTGAATCAAGGCCTCCAACAAGAGGCCGGGATCCTTAATCGACGTCAACGAATCAAAAAGATCAATACCATGCTCGGCCAAGCGACTTATGCAACTCAGGAAATCGCGTCGGGTTTTGAGAAATTCATGGGACCTTGGGCCCATGCGATCGAGCGTTTCTTGTACGCTGCGGAATTTACTCTCAGCGCTCTCGAAGTCGTCCAGAAAACAATCGATTTGAGCAAGGCGGCATAGCGACTGAATCCGAGTGAGACCGGACTGCGCCGTTGCATCGATCGGTTCACGCCAATGCTCAAGAACACGGGTTGCCAGGTTGGGCTGTTTCGACTGGCAAAGCCAAATACAATGTTCCAACACGACTTGAGGTTGAAATCGTTCCGCGTATTCGAGATTCGTCAGCACCGTTGCCACTCGCTGATATTCCTTTCGATAGCGTGCGGATTTGAGAGCAATCGTTGGATATGAGACACGCAAATCGTCCGAATCCAGGAACTCAAGAAACATTTCCGCTCGCTCAACAAATTTGGGCGATTGGTAGTCCTTCCATAATATGGATTTGGCGATTTGAAAGCCGAGCGTGGGGTCTTCAATTTGTTTGACTCGGTCTGCGACCGATTTCAATTCGCCATATTTGTAATGGGCATATAGCAACCGCGTTTGGGCTTTCTTCGCGGCGTTGGAACGAAACCGCCTGCGATCAAAGTTCATCGGTCCCATCTGCTTCAATAGACCCTGAATCTCGTTGAAACGGACCGGCTCCTCATCAAACAGTGGCTCAATTTGCTGGAATACCAGCTCGTCGATTTTTTCCCGACGCCACGAGATCGATTTGTATTCCGGTCGATTCAGAAATCGAATAACTTCTTCAGGGCGATCGATTGAACTCAAAATGCGTTTTAGTTTCGAGCTCTTTTCGCTGTCAGTGATCGCCCGTCGCGTTTCGACGGCGCCATCAATGTCGCCTATCGAAATCTGCGCTTTCAGAATCTCTGCAAGTAACGGTTGATGCTGCCGCGCGGTGCTTTGCAGTTGCGTGGAGATGCTTCGTAATTTCGCATGAGCACGAGAAGTAACAGCGGGCGCAATCCAGTGGTTCGACGTATGGATTGAAGATTGCGCGGCACAATGGATGGTTCCACAGGATAATGACACCGCCAGCCCAAACAAACATGCCGCAATTGAAAACGCTGG
Organism: uncultured Pirellulaceae bacterium; assembly: GCA_964588195.1. Lineage (GTDB taxonomy): Bacteria > Planctomycetota > Planctomycetia > Pirellulales > Pirellulaceae > CAJQPP01. The sequence goes on from CAZPOL010000077.1 coordinate 5,972, forward strand.
CTTGATCGCTTTCAAATTAGTTTGCATGTCCTTGTCCGTGTCGTATTGCCGCCGGCGGGCTATTCTTTTGAGTTCTGCTTCTGGTTCTGCTTTGGCTTCTTCGGTTGTTTCGGCTTGGGCTTTTGTCCGCCACCACCCTTGTTCTTGACCTTGGCCCAGCTGTCTTTCAGCGTAACGGTCCGGTTGAAGACGAGTGATTCCGGTTTCGAATCGACGGAATCGAGGCAGAAGTAGCCGAGTCGTTCGAATTGGAATCGCGTTCCCTCACCAGCGTTTTGCAGTGATGGTTCAAGTTTACAGTTTGATAGCGTGATAAGCGAATTTGGGTTGAGGTAGTCTTTCCAGTCTTCCCCGTCTGGCACGTCGCTGGCGTTTTCTTTTTCGAACATTCGTTCGTACAAACGAACTTCTGCGTCAACGGCATGCTCGGCGGACACCCAGTGGAGAGTGCCTTTGACTTTGCGGCCGTCGGGGGCTTTACCGCCAGCGGTTTCCGGATCGTACGTGCACCGCAGTTCGATAATTTCACCCGCGTCGTTTTTCACGACGTCATTACATTTCAGGAAGTAGGCGTATCGTAAACGGACTTCGCGACCGGGCCCAAGTCGGAAGAACTTCTTTGGCGGATCTTCCATGAAGTCTTCACGTTCGATGTAGATCTCGCGACCGAATGGGATTTCCCGCGTGCCTGCAGTTTCGTCTTCCGGGTTGTTAATACCCTTCCGCATCTCGGACTCGCCTTCCGGATAATTTTCGATCACGACCTTCAGCGGATTCAGCACCGCCATACGTCGTTCGGCCACTGAGTTAAGATGTTCGCGAATCGATTGTTCCAACAGACCGACATCGGTTTGGCTATTGAATTTCGTGACGCCGATCTTGCCGCAGAAATTGCGAATCGATTCGGGCGTGTAGCCGCGACGTCGGTATCCGGAAAGCGTTGGCATCCGCGGGTCGTCCCAGCCGTTGACATGATTGTTCTCGACCAATTCACGCAGCTTGCGTTTGCTCATGATGGTATGAGTCAAAACCAGCTTGGCGAACTCGATCTGTTGCGGATGAAAGATACCCAGCTTTTCGATATACCAGTCGTACAGCGGGCGATGGTTTTCAAATTCCAAAGTGCAGATCGAATGTGTGATCGATTCGAAAGAGTCGCTTTGGCCGTGAGTCCAGTCATAGGTTGGATAGATGCACCATTTATCGCCGGTGCGATGGTGGTGAGCATGTCGAATCCGGTACATGGCCGGGTCACGCAGGTTCATGTTTGCCGAGTTCATATCGATCTTGGCACGCAGCGTGTATTTACCGTCTTCGAATTCCCCGTTCTTCATGCGCTCGAACAGATCAAGACTCTCTTCGACGTGGCGATCGCGGTCAGGGCTGTTTTGTCCTTCCTTGTTCCAGCCGCCACGGTATTCGCGAGTCTCCTCGGCGGTCAAGCTGCAGATGTAGGCGTCGCCTTGCTTGATCATTTGCACGGCCAAGTCGTACAGCTTGTCGAAGTAGTCGGAGGCGAAATGTAGATTGTCCCATTCGAAACCGAGCCACTTTATATCGTTCTTGATCGACTCGACGTATTCGACATCTTCCTTTTCCGGGTTGGTGTCGTCGAAGCGTAAGTTGGCTTTGCCACCGAATTCGCCAGCGATCCCGTAGTTCAGGCAAATCGATTTCGCATGGCCGATGTGCAGGTAGCCGTTCGGTTCGGGCGGGAACCGCGTTTGGACTCGACCATCGTGTTTACCGGACTCATTGTCGTCGATGATGATTTGGCGAACGAAGTCAACGGATTTTGTTTCTGATTCGGACATTGGGTCTCAGATGGTTGGGCTTGAGTATGTATTCGTCACACGGTTTAAGAAGGGCGATCGAGCGAACAGGTTCACACGTCGACTTTGTTTCGTTCAATTTCCAGGCGTTCCAGGGCTACATCGATTCGCTTGGCGGACTCTGTCTGGCCCAGAATCTCCAACGATTCGAACATTCCAAATCCAGCGGCCTTGCCCGTCACTGCGACTCGCAGCGCGTGAATGATGTCGCCGATCTGGATTTCCTGTTGCTCGACCCATTCCTTTAAAACGGATTCCATATTGGCGGCTGAGAAATCGGAGGTTGTCGACAGCACTTTTTTGAACTCGGCCAGCAAACGCCCGGCACTTTCCGGCTTGATCAACCGTTTTTTAAAGGCCTTGTCTTCGAAGGAAAGGCTGTCAGCTTCTTTGAAAAACCCGTCGAACTGCAGAATGTCGCCGCCTAATTCGATCCGGTCATCGGCGGCGGCTGTGATGGCAGCGATCTTCGCGCTTTCATTTTCTGTAACTGGGTCACTGACGACTTTTGCTTGTTTCAAAAACGAAGTGCAGATGTCGACCTTGGTATCCATGTTCAGATCGTTCATGTAGCGGCCCTGAAAGGCGGTCAGTTTCGCTGGATCAAAACTGGCTTCGTTCTTGACGACTCGATTCAATGAGAAGTGTTTCAGCATTTCGTCACGACTGAACATTTCCGTTTTATCATCCAGTGACCAACCGAGCAGCAGCAGATAATTGACGATGGCGTCCGGCAAGAATCCAGCCTTACGATAGAAATCGACCAGCACAGGATTGAAGGTGGCCGGGTCCGGTTCAATACCGATCTGGTTGGCGATGGAATCGCCGCGATCATAAAGCTTTTTGAAGTCGCGATTTTTGAAGTACTTGTCAATCTTCCGCTTGCTCAACTTGGTTTTGCTGCCCGGTTCGGCAACGAATGGAATGTGAGCGAATTCAGGCAGGTCGTATCCGAGTGCCTGGAAGATGAATATCTGCCGTGGCGTGTTAGAAAGGTGTTCGATTGCGCGGACGACGTGAGTGATCTGCAGATCGTGATCGTCAACGACGCTGGCCAGGTGATACAAGCAAGTGCCATCGTTTCGTTGAATGACGTGGTCCTGTTCGCCAGCCCAGTCGAAGCTGAGTTCACCGCGAATCAAATCAGTGAACTCGCACTTGCCTTCCCGTGGCATTTTCAAGCGGACAACCGACTTGCGTCCCTCGGCCTCAAAGGCAGCGGCTTGCTCGTCGGTCTCGGCCATCCATTTGCGACTGTAGATGAAATCGCGTTTTTCTTTCTCGGCAGCTTCGCGTTCGGCGGTTGTCTCTGCCGGTGTTGCAAAGTCTCGATAGGCGTGACCGGAAGCCAACAGTTTGGCGACGGCTGCCTGGTACTTGTCGAGTCGTTGCGATTGAAAGTACGGACCGTGTGGCCCTTTCGAGTCAGTGCCGTCTTCGGTCGGTCCCTCGTCCCAATCGATGCCCAGCCATTTGAATCCGTCAAGGATCGGCTGGAGTGCCTCGGCGACATTTCGCTTGGCATCCGTGTCATCAATTCGCAAGATGAATTGACCGCCATTTTGCCTGGCCAACAGCCAATTAAACAACGCCGTGCGAACGCCGCCGATGTGCAGGTAACCGGTGGGACTGGGAGCGAAACGGGTGCGAACGGACATGGGTGAGTGCTTTGGGTGTTGGGTGCGAACAGCGTGAAGCGGTCATGTTAGCAAATGGTCAGGGTAAGTGAATGCGGAATGCACGGTGCTGTGGATAGTAGCACGGACGTGCCGGTCGTAGCAGACCGTGCTGGAAGGGGTGGAATGTGGAAGGGCGCATGCTAAACGGCTGGGACAGCCGTTCTACTATTTAAATGATGGGCAGGGGTTGGCGGTCGCTGTCCAGAATCTCGATGACGAACGAATCGACCTGGTAGTCGATCGATACGAAGGCGTCTTCGGGAAAGTCGTTGGCCAACAGGTAACTGGCCAGCGGGTTTTCGATCCGTGATTGAATGACTCGCTTCAATGGTCTGGCTCCATACATTGGATCGTAGCCTTCGCTGGCGACGGCTTGGCGAGCCATGTCGGTGACTTCCAGAATCAGGTTCTGACGGCGTACCCGCTTGGCAAGTCGTTCGATCTGGATGTCGACGATATCACGGATCTGATTCCGGTCGAGCGGCTCGAAGACGATCTGTTCATCGATGCGATTCAGCAACTCAGGAACAAACCTTGCTCGCACCGCTTCTCCGACGGCGCTGACCATTTCCGAATCATCACCGCCCTGCTCTGTCACTTTCTGAATAATCTGACTGCCGACGTTACTGGTCATCACGATGATGCAATTCGTAAAGTCGACTGTGTTGCCGTGACTGTCCGTCAGCCGGCCATCGTCCAATACCTGTAGCAACAGATTGGAAACATCAGCATGTGCCTTTTCCATTTCATCCAGCAGGATGACGGAGTAAGGTCGTCGGCGAATTGCTTCGGTCAGTTTGCCGCCTTGGTCGTATCCGACGTATCCGGGAGGGGCGCCGATCAAGCGGCTGACGGAGTGCCGTTCCATGTATTCGCTCATGTCGATTCGCACCATGGCGGTTTCGTCGTCGAACATGATCTCGGCCAAGGCCTTGCAGAGTTCCGTTTTGCCAACGCCGGTCGGGCCAAGGAACAGGAACGATCCGATCGGACGGTTGGGGTCTTGCAAGCCACTGCGGCTGCGGCGAACAGCATTGCCTACCGCGGCGATTGCTTCGTCTTGTCCGACGACCCGTTCGTGCAGACGATCTTCCAGTTGCAACAGCTTGGCCTTTTCCGTTTCCATCATTCGCGAAACCGGAACGCCCGTCCAGGCACTAACGACGTCGGCGATCTCTTCCTCGGTGACTTGTTCGGCCAGCAGACGTTTCTTTGGCGCGTCACCTTCGCTCGAACTACCAGCCTGTTTTTCCGAAGAATCGATCTGATTTTGCAAGCGGCGTTTTTCACTGTCCATTTCGAAGAGGCGTTTGTAGTCCTCTTCGTCGACGGTGACCCCGGCCGATTGGCGAGTCTTGATTTCGGTATCCAGTTGCTCGAACTGATGCTGGATTTCGGCCAGGTTCTGACGGACTTTCCTCACATCGCCGACATCCAGTTTTTCCGCTTCCCACTGCTCGCGGAGACTGGCAAGTTCACGACGTTTGTTGTCCATTTCGTCCCGGACTTCGGCCAGACGTTTCTGAACGTCGTCGTCCTGTTCGCCTTCCAGTTGACGCGCTGCCAATTCCAGTTGAGTCAGTCGGCGTTGCACGGTGTCGATTTCCTGTGGCACGCTGTCCAATTCCATGGCCAATTTACTAGCCGCTTCGTCGACCAAGTCGATCGCTTTGTCGGGCAGGAAGCGGTCGGTGATGTAGCGGTTGGATAATTCGGCGGCGGCGACGAGTGCCGAATCGCGAATCTGCACGCCGTGGTGAGTCTCGTACCGTTGTTTTAGTCCTCGCAAGATTGAGATCGTATTGGCCACCGTCGGTTCATCAACGTTGACAGGTTGGAAGCGTCGTTCCAATGCCGCGTCCTGTTCGATGTACTGTCGGTACTCGTCCAGCGTGGTCGCACCGATGCAATGCAAATCACCACGGGCCAAAGCGGGCTTCAGTAGATTGGCTGCATCGCTGCCGCCTTCTGATGCGCCGGCCCCGACGACGGTATGCAGTTCGTCGATGAATAGAATGACTTGTCCTTCAGAGTCCGTGACTTCCCGCAGTACTGCCTTCAGCCGATCTTCGAACTCACCGCGAAATTTCGCGCCGGCAATCAATGCGCCCATGTCCAGCGACACGACTCGTTTTTCACGCAAGCTTTGAGGCACGTCGTTGTGTACGATTCGCAAGGCGAGTCCTTCGGCGATCGCGGTCTTGCCAACACCTGGCTGACCGATCAACACAGGATTGTTTTTCGTGCGACGAGACAAGACCTGAATCACGCGGCGAATTTCTTCATCACGTCCAATGACTGGATCCAGTTTTCCCTCTTGCGCCTTGACGACCAGGTCGACGGCATATTTTTCCAGTGCCTGATATTTTCCTTCGGGGTGTTGGTCGGTAACCCGATTGTTTCCGCGTACCGAGGCCAAGGCCTCTTCGATATCCGAACGCTCGATCGCATTCATTTTCAGGATTCGTTGCGCCGCGGTTTTACTTGACGCCAATGCGATAAACAGATGCTCGGTCGAAATGAACTCGTCTTTCATGCTGGTTGCCAGGTCGGCAGCCAACACCAGAATCGATTTCAACTCGGGCCCGATACCGCGTTGACCGGGCGTTGATATCGTGGGCAATTTGCCAAGTTCGGAATCGACGACATCGGTCAGTTGTTCCAACGGTGCCCCGATCTTTTGAATGATCGCGCGGACAATTCCGTCGGATTCCGACAGCAGCGCGGCCAGCACGTGCAGGACGCTGATCTGCGGGTTGCCTGCTTTGGTCGCTGCTTTTTGGGCGGCCCCCAGAGCTTCCTGAGCTTTTACGGTGAGTTTGTCGAATCGAAAAGTCATGATTGCCTCGCTTCTAAATATCAGTCTCTTCTCTGTTCCAGCCCCGAAATTTCTGGTCGCGGCGTTTGTGGTTGGCGCAGCACCGAACGAGGATTACACGTTGATGCTTTTGCTGTTCAACCGTGGCTATCGCCAAAACGGCTAACCCTGAAACAGGTTGCTAGTCGTTCTTTACTTCGAACTCGGCGTCGATTGCTTCGTCGTCGGCAGCGTCTTCCGGAGCATCTTCTGCGGCTTCCGGAGCAGCCGCTTCGGCGCTTTCGTACATCGCTTTGCTGAACGCGTGAGAGGCCTGTTCCAATTCCTTCACAGCGTTCTTGATGGCGTCGACGTCTTCTTCGCCGGAAGCCTCGCGTACCTTGGTAATGGCCGATTCCATTGGGCCCTTGTCAGTGTCGGCAAGTTTGTCGGCGTGTTCTTCCATCGTCTTTTCCATCTGATGGCACATCGCTTCGGCTTCGTTGCGAGCCGTTGCCAATTCGAATTTGCGTCGGTCCTCGTCGGCGAACGACTCGGCATCCGATTGCATGTCCCGGATTTCATCCTCGGACAATCCGGACGAGTCCTTGATCTCGACATTCGCTTCCTTGCCGGTGCCAAGGTCTTTTGCGGAAACGTTCAGGATACCGTTTTGGTCCAGGTCAAACTTGACTTCAATTTGTGGAACACCACGTGGCGCCGGCGGGATACCGGTCAAATCAAACTTGCCCAGCAGTCGGTTGTCATTGGCCATTTTCCGCTCGCCTTGATACACCATGATGGTCACGGCGGTTTGATTGTCGGCGGCGGTGCTGAACGTCTGTTTCTTTTCGGTCGGGATCGTTGTGTTTCGTTCGACCAAAGGAGTCAGGATTCCGCCTTCGGTTTCGATGCCGAATGTCAAAGGCGTCACGTCCAGCAACAGCACGTCTTTTCGATCACCAGCCAATACGGAGCCTTGAATCGCGGCACCCACGGCAACAACTTCGTCAGGGTTTACACCTTTGTGTGGGTCCTTGCCGAAGATCTTCTTGACCATCTCCTGGACTTTTGGGACGCGAGTCGAACCGCCAACCAGCACGATTTCATCGATGTCGCCGGGCGACAGCTTGGCATCTTTCAATGCCTTTTCGACTGGGATGCGGCACCGGTCAACCAAATTGTCGACCAGCTCTTCAAACTGGCTGCGGGTCACGGCGACCTGTAAGTGCTTGGGGCCGTTTTGGTCAGCTGTGATGAACGGAAGATTGATGTCGGTTTGTGGCACCGAGCTCAATTCTTTCTTGGCTTTCTCGCAGGCTTCCTGCAAACGCTGGAGAGCCATCGTGTCTTCACGCAAGTCGATCGAGTGCTCCTTCTTGAACTCGTCAGCCACATAGTTGATCAGGATTTCGTCGAAGTCATCACCACCCAGGTGCGTGTCGCCACTGGTGCTGATCACCTCGAACACCTTCATGCCGTCGTCGTCATTCAATTCCAGGACAGACACATCGAAGGTTCCACCACCAAGGTCAAAGACCACGATCTTCTGTTCCTTGTTGTTTTTATCCAGACCGTAAGCCATCGCCGCAGCGGTCGGCTCGTTGATAATCCGGGCGACTTCCAGGCCAGCGATCTGACCAGCGTCTTTGGTGGCCTGACGTTGAGCGTCGTTGAAATACGCAGGAACCGTAATCACGGCCTTGTTGACCTTGTGACCCAGGTACGATTCAGCTGACTCTTTCAGTTTCCGCAAAGTCTTGGCGGAAATTTCCTGAGGCGTGTACGACTTGTCGCCGACCTCGATCTTGACGTACTCGTCGGCGGCACCGACCACTTTGTAGGGCACCATCTTCTCTTCGGATTTTACTTCGCCCTGTCGCCGACCCATAAATCGTTTGACGGAGTAAACCGTTTTAGTCGGGTTGGTAACCGCTTGACGTCTGGCTGGTTCGCCGACCAACACTTCGCCGGCATCGGTGAACGCCACGACGCTGGGGGTCAAACGATTGCCTTCGGGGTTAGGGATGACGGTGGGTTCGTTTCCATCCATCACGGCTACCACCGAGTTTGTTGTTCCGAGATCGATTCCGATGATTTTTTCGCCACTGGACATTGCTTTTCCTTTGAGGTGGATTGAACCTGATATATGTTTAGCGCCGTGCTTCGAATTTGTCAGCAGCGCATCGTTGACATGAAAAATGCTTAACGGACCCAACAAAGCAAGCGGCGTGCCAGAACGGAACCGATTTCGAAACGAGAGCTTTAAGTTGTTGTTGTTAAACGACTTATGTCAACAGCGAAATGCGGGATTGGGACCGGCTTACTCGTCGTGTGACATTTTGGCAGATCAGGCACGCGGGCAATTCAACAAATACGGGTATTTCCCGTTTCATCCTTATCCAAGTTGAACAACATTAATGGTGTTGCCTCGTGAGTTTAGTTTTGAATGAGGTAAACGATGTTCCGCAGCAAACTGCAAAAGTCAGTCGCACCGATTTTAGTTTTCGTATCGCTTTTGGTAATCGGTTCCCAGTCCGGGTCCGCTTCTCTGATTACTTTCACATTCAGTGGCAATGCCAGTGGAACGATTGGCGGAAGCAGTTTTAACAACGCGGCTTTCGAAATAACTATTCTGGGCGACACGAACAATGTTGAGGGTGTGCCAGGGTTTCCAAACTCGATTCGCATTTTGTCGGATTCGGCTTCGATCACTATTGCAGGTATGACATCTTCGATCACGCCGCAGTTATCCGTTTTCAGTAACAACACCGGTTTTGCCGGATTGGCGCTACCACCAATCACGGACTTGATTCTGGGACCGGACAGCACTCAGTTTTCAACCTGGGGTATGACCACCTCCATCGGTCCCATTACCAGTGAGGCGAGCTTCGAGAGTTGGAATACAGTTAACATTGACACCTCCAGTGGTCAGCTGATCTTTGCTGAAGGCGATGTGACGACAACCTTCACTGCGGTAGTCGTTCCCGAACCCGGATCGTGCATGATCATCTGTTTGGGTTCGCTGCTGGTTTTACGGCGACGGCGATCCGTTTAAAGTCAACTATTGACTCAAGTCTTCGTCGATGAAGACTTCCTGGTTCTCGATTGCCGACCGTAAGTCAAATTCGTCGGGACCAAGATTCAAGTTGTCGGAGTCGTCGATTAGCTTGGCGGCCTCTTCGAATTCGCCGAGTCCCAAATGTGCCGCCACCAGGCATATCACACCACGGGCGCGGTTGCTGTCCTCGTCTCCGAATCTTTTCAAATGAATGGTTGCCAGCTCTTTGGCGGTGGCACTGTCACGGAAGGATTCATTCGGATGCGTTGCCAACAGCCACGCGCAATCGTAAAGCGTGTATTCGCGGCAATCCAGGCATTTGGCAGCGAGCGTCAGGTGCCGTACGTACTGTTCGTGGTTTCCTTTTTTTTCGTGCAGCGCGTACAAATAAAACTGCGAGTAGTAATACTTTGGATCCAGTGCGCAAGCTTTCTCTAACAGTGGCTGGGCTTTGTCAAAGTCGTTTTCAGTGTAGTGCTCGTAACCCAAGCGGAAGTAGCCGTATGTTGCGGAAGGATTCAGTTCGATAGCGCGTTTGAATTCCTCAATTGCCTCTGGAAGTTTGCCGGCTTGTTTCAGGAAATATCCTCGGTTGGCATGAAATTGGGAAACATTCGGACAAATCTCAATCGCCTTTGTGATTAGTTCCAGCCCTTCCTGGTGTTCATCGCTGCGTGAAAGTACACTCGCTTTGGTGCTATGCGCGCTGGCCATTAAGCGAACCGACACGTCGTCCATATCAATAACTTTTTCAACCAGTTCGCCGGACTCCACGTATTCTTCCAGGCTGAAATGGACGCTGGATCGAACCAGCGTGGCGAAAGGATGGTCGCTTTCGAATTCGTCCGCGCGATCCAGATCCTCAAACGCCTGTTCGTAGTTGCCAAGTGTATCCTCGATGTTGGCTTTGATGGCAAAGTTTTCGCAGCCCGGATCGTCAATACAGGCTTGCGCGTAATAGTCTCTTGCTTCTTCGATTGGCAACATCAAGTCCGCCGGGAATAGCAGCTGTTTTCCCTTGTAGTAACAGATGTAGTAGTTCGGTGCCTCTTCGTGCAATCGAAGGTACGCGCCCTTGCTGACAACGAATGACTCCGACTCCTCGGCGGCTTCGATGGTCATGTCCGTTTCCGAGCTCAAAATCAAACGCATGCCCTGGTGGTACGTAGTCTGAGCGCAAAGTACGTTCGATGCCATCACGTAGATGAGTATCAACAAGAATGTAAATCGATTTAGATTCATATCAACAACAACTCCGTCACAAAATACCAACGTTAGAGATCAAAGTCTTCTGACGGAACCGAGAATGCTTCTTCCGCTTCAATGGCTTCTTGCAATGGTTGGAAAAAGGGAGACCGCGTTGCTTCAGAATCGATTTGGTCAAGCGTCTCCTGCGCTTCCATGAATCGATTCAAACGAGCAAGCGCCGCGACTTTGGCCTCCAGGCATCCTGCCAGAATCTCGGGTTCAGTTTGACCGGCTTCGATCAAGCGTTCGGCAATTTCCAAAGCGACTTCCGCATCATGGCGTTCTGTGTTTGGCGACGTTGCCATCTCCCAGGCAAATTGTCGCTGCGACAGAACGCTGCAGTCATCACAGGCCGCCGCTTTCTTGATCAATTGCAAGTAGCGTTCGTGATCCGGCTCGGAATCTCCATCCACCAACGTAGCCAGCGTTTCGTAGGTTTGCGAACGAAGGCAATTCCGCTGCTCTGCCTTTTCCAGATATTCGCGGGCCGTTTCGAAATCAGCAATGGAGTAGGCACAGATTCCATAGATTTGATAACCGCCACTGGTGCCGGGTGAAACTTCGATCGCTTTTTCAAAACATTCAAAACTTCGGTCTTGTGCCCCGACTTGCCAATGTGCGTATCCAAGGTTGCTCCAGAGCGGACTGCTGTACGGGTTGAGCTCGACAGATTTTTCCATGGCTTTGATTTGGGCGTCCAGATCGCCTTGCGTATTCAAGTAGTAAAACTGGTTCGCGTAAGTCAGATAGTGATCAGGAGCAATTTCCAGCAACTGGTCAACAAGTAATTTCACTTCGTTCAATTCTTGCAAGAAGAAGTAGCTCGTCGTGCGGTATTGCAGGGCCTTGATATGCCGGCCGTCGATTTCCAGGGCAAGATCTGACGCCTCGATAGCCTCCTTGAACTTTCTTTGCGAATAAAGCACGTGTGTCTTGGCGGCGTACCATTCGGCGGTCGGTTTCTTTTCGATTTGATCATTAATGTGATCGAATGCGGATGCTGAATCAAAAACATCGTGCTGTTTCACGCTAACCGGTTTTGCCTGGTATCGGACTGTGAACCGATTGGGTCCAACTTCTTCAATGTTCAACACGGCTCCAAAAGGAATATTAACATCACTTTCAACGTCGACGTAGTTCGCACTGATACCGTCCTCGTTCAGCACGAACAGTTTTTGACCGATGGTTGGTTCTTCAGAATTTTCCTGTTGTTGGATCGTTGCTGGAGCAACGACTTTCGCAGCGACATTCGCGAATTCGAAGAAGATGCAAAATGCAAAAGTAGTCAGGACAATCGACGAGTGGTTGGTCAGGCGAAAGTTCATTCGTGTGGACTCCTTTTAAGAGCATGGTGCCAGAGGCAATTGCGTTATGGATATTTCAACTGATCCTGCAATCAATTCGGCTTCGCCATCATTCTATCGCTTGAGAAAATACAAATCCAACCGATCGGAACAAAAAAAGCGGACCCGATGATGGGTCCGCTTTACGAATGGTAGCTTGGAAATTTGAGAGACTACTTTTTGCCTTTTTCGTTTTTCAGACCGGCGCGGTCCAACAATGACTTGCTGAAAAGGTTTTCCAATTGCTCGTCTTGTGGAGGCGTGCCGTAGGCTCCAAGTTCTGTGGGGTCGTATTCGACTTCGTAGTTGTGCTTGGCGATTGAGAGTTTGGCGCCGGGATCGAGCCGCTTTTTCGTGCCTTGCAAAAGCTTTTTGCCGTCGACCTTCAGGCCATTCCGGCTGCGCAGGTCTTTAATGAACCAGTAGCCTTCCTGGATCTCCATCAGGGCGTGGTGGCCGGAAATGTTCGAGAAATTCAGGATGATGTCGCACCCTTCGCGACGTCCAATCCGTAGCCGTTTCTTCAGTAATGGAATGGGGTCACCGCCCCCTTGTGGCACCAGCTCGCCGAACATCGATCGTTTCCTGTAAATTGATATGATAGGATAGGTGGCGGAATCGCCGGGAAGATACATCAGCTGCCCTCGGCTTTTCACCGGCCACGTTTGGTTTTGGCAGCCAGCAGAAGCCCATTTGGGCAGCGATTAGATTATACCTTGCAATTTAAAGTATTCCCGGCGACATATGGCGTCAACCAAAGATTTGCGAGCCTTCGCCCACCAACGCTTTGACTGGCGGCAGGCTGGGTTGCGTTACTACGGATATAACTTCCATTTGAGACGATTATTTGGGCATCGGGTGCAACGAGTCAGCATTGATGCCGGATTTACTTGTCCGAATGTGGACGGGACAGTTGCGACGGGCGGGTGTACTTTCTGTGACAATCGCAGTTTCAGTCCCAGTCGGCGGCTGCCCAAAGGCGGCATTCACGCTCAGATCGACGAAGGGATTCGCCGACTGAAAACGCGTTACAAATGCGACCACTTCATGGCCTACTTTCAGCCCGCCTCCAACACCTACGCGCCGGTTGACCGATTACGTGAACTGTTCGAAGAAGCGGCCCGGCACCCGGACGTGGTCGCCATGGCCATTGGTACTCGCGCCGATTGCGTGCCGGACGAAGTCCTGGAGTTGCTGGAAGAGTTAGCTGGCAAACTCTATCTAACCGTTGAGTACGGGATGCAGACGATGCACAACAAATCGCTCGACTGGATGAACCGAGGCGAACATCACGATTCAATGATCGACGCGATGGAACGTAGTCGCGGTCGAGGCTTCGAAATTTGTGCTCACATTATGTTGGGCCTGCCCGGTGAAACTCACGCAGACATGATGGAGACGGCCGACGAGGTTGCCCGGTTGGGCGTGGACGCCGTCAAGATTCACAACCTTTACGCCGTAAATAATACGCCATTGGCGGAACAAGTTGAGAGCGGTGAGGTTACATTGATGGAGCGAGACGAGTATGTGACGACGCTAATCGATTTCATGGAACGCATTCCCGCGTCCGTGGTCGTCGAGAGGATCAGTGGCGAGGCTCCGCCGGTTTACTTTTTGGGACCGGAATGGGCGTTGAATAAACCCGGTGTCCTGAACGCGGTGGAAACGGAAATGCAAAGACGTGATACGTGGCAAGGAAAAAAACATGCAGCCAACTAAACGACCTGGACTGATGCTGGCTTTGATTTTCGGCTGGTTGCTATTTAACGCCCCATACGTCGTCGCTCAAACAGACGTTCAGGAAGCGAGAGAAGCTGGGCGGCAAACCGAACTGGCCGACCCGGCAACACTCGGTTTCGACGTCACGGTTCTGGGCGAAATCGATCAGGTGATGACCGAGGGTATCGAGGCCGGCGAGATCATTGGTTGTAACGCCATGATTTTGAAAGACGACAAAATCTGTTACTACCAGCAGTGGGGCCAGCAGGATAAAAGAAAGGATGTGCCTGTTAGTCGGGATGCGATTTGGCGGATTTACTCGATGACCAAACCGATCACCAGCATTGCCGCTATGCAGTTGGTGGAGCAAGGCAAGTTGGATCTGGACGGGGCGGTCTCGGAACATATTCCTGAGTTCGCCAATATGAAAGTACTCGTCGAGAAAGACGGCAAGTTTACGGAAGAGGACGCCAAACGAGAGATCACCGTCCGCGACCTGCTGCGGCACTCGTCCGGTTTGTCGTACGGTCTCTTCGGTTCCAGTGAAGTCGACAAACGGTATGTGAAAGCTGGCATCCTGTTGACGAC
>CAZPOL010000077.1:20338-25908 GCA_964588195.1 uncultured Pirellulaceae bacterium
TGTATCGACCCTCGCGAGATGGCAGTTTGAAACCTGCACCTGGGCGTTCCTCGCTAAGCTACCTCAAACAGGACAATCGTTTCTTCTCGGGCGGCGGCGGATTGTGTTGTTCGATTGACGACTACATGCAATTTTGCAGGATGCTGTTGAACAAAGGCCAGTTGGATGGCAAGCAGATCGTTTCCGAGGAGTCGCTAAAGGAGATGTGGACGAATCAATTGGGTGATCTGGAAACCAGTTCGTCGCGGTTTAAGTTCGGCCTCGGTTTTTCGATCTCGCCAGAGGGCGATTATTCGTGGGGCGGTATCGCGGGAACTCGATTCTGGGTGAACCCGGAAAAAAATCTCGCCATGATTTATATGATTCAGATCAGTCCGTATCGCGCTCGTTTCGGCAATCGCATGCGGCAAATCGTCTACCGGGCTCTGGAAGAGTAAAATTCGCTCGATTAATGCTGTTCAAATAAGCGTCGAAAAATCACTCTGCAATGCGGCCGTAAAAAGCCCTGCAACCCGGCAAAACCAAGGGTTCTGACCATGTTCGGCCGAATGTGTTCTTCCTTTCAGCCCTCGGTTGGCGGCACCAACGGCAGAGCTGAACTTCAAAAATCGAATTCTGGTAAGATTGCTGGTCCTTTGACTGAATTTGTCACGTGATCTGCTTTGTTACATGGACCGGAATTTCTGGAGTAAAAAATGCGAAGGCACTTGTGCAGAATATTATTAATGGCGGCCGTTGGGCTGTTTCTATTGCCTGATACGGCAGACGCGCAGAGACGCGGCAATAACGGAGCTTTCGAGAAAAGTTCGCCGACAATTGGCGACCAGCTTCCCGATGTCACCGGGTTTTCTGAGGACGGCAAGGAAATCAACTTGCGAAGCCTCAAGGACAACTATTCGGTTGTCGTGTTCGGATGTCTGACATGACCTCCTTACATTCGAAACGTTCCCAGTTTGGAAACGGTATATCGTGATTTTTCACCCAAGGGTGTCAAGTTCTATTA
Source organism: uncultured Pirellulaceae bacterium (assembly GCA_964588195.1). Taxonomy (GTDB): domain Bacteria; phylum Planctomycetota; class Planctomycetia; order Pirellulales; family Pirellulaceae; genus CAJQPP01. The sequence goes on from CAZPOL010000077.1 coordinate 21,342, forward strand.
CGTCTACAAGCAACTGGCTCATCCTGAGATGAACAGTTATGTCGATCCAGTCAACCTGGAAGAAAGGTTGAAGCATGTCAGCGCAGCGAAAAAATCGCTGAAGACTGAATTCACCTGGATCTGTGACAACATGTCGAACGATCTAAAACACGCTTTGGGCGATCGTCCCAACTCCGAATTTGTGATTGATCCAGAAGGCAAGATTGTGATCAAGCGATCATGGAGTAGCCCGCAGCAATTGCGCGAAGACCTGGAAGGGTTCGTCGGTAAACCGGAAGAGACCACAACCGTGGCTGACCTGGGATACGAAATTAACCCACAGCCGCAACAAGTAGCTCGTAATGTTGTCGAGCGAATTCAACTGCCGGGTCAAATGGCAGCGCTTAAGTCAGTGCTGGAATCCAATTCGGAAGGTGATAACAACTACGTCAAGCTTCGTGCGGAAGCTGATGCGGACTTGATGGAAAGCGGCTCCGGCCAGCTCTATCTCGCTTTCCATGTCGATCCAATCTACCGAGTTCACTGGAACAATGAATCGGCACAAGTCGAATATGAATTGGAATTGCCAGAAGGTCTGTCGACTGACGCTGCCAAAGGCCAGTTCAAAAAAGTAGAAGTCAAAGCCGATGCTGATCCACGTGAATTTCTGATCAAGATCGATGGCGAAAGTGTCACCGAGCAACCAATCAAGATTACCGCCCGGTTTATGATCTGTGATGATGATGAGACGTTTTGCGTACCAGTGACACAAGAATTCAGTGTCTTCCTGGAAAGAGATCGAGATCAAGGTAGACGAATGGGTGTCGGACGCGGTGGCGGACGTGGCGGAGCCAGAGGTGGCGGACGCGGCGGCGGACGTGGTGGTGCCCGCGGCGGTGGACGCGGCGGTGCCCGAGGTGGCGGACGCGGTGGTGGCGGAGGTAACTTCGCCGATCGCATGAAGCAAATGGATGCCGATGGCGACGGAAAACTGTCTCGCGAAGAAATGCCTGAGCGAATGCAGGAGCGTTTCGACCAAATGGATTCGAACTCGGACGGATTCCTGGACGAAGAGGAAATGCAGGCACTCGGCCAACGCGGTGGCGGTCGAGGCGGTCAACGCGGACGCGGCGACGGCAAGGGTCGTGGCAAGAAACGCGGCGACGACGGCTAATGCAGTGAAAATTTAAACCAGGCTCGGAGGTCTCAAGATCTCCGGGCCTTTTTTAATAGTATCACGGCCGTCCTGGCCGTTTCTCACTTGGTGCTTCTGCTTCGCGGGCTGCTTCCTGCGTTTGCCTGCCCTTGGAAATCCGGGCTCGCTTTGCGTCATCTGTTGCTGCTGTCATTGTGGTCGTATCTCACCTGATTCGTCGCATTTCTTGCGAGTTTTGGTCCGCTGTGACCTTTTTCCGAAATCGATGTAAGATTGAGTCTTCCATTTTCGTGGAAAGGGTATGACAACGGGAACACCAACTATGAATACCTCGCCTGAGACACGATTCAGCCTGATCGGTCAGCTAAGCGATCCGGACAATGTGGAAGCCTGGAACGAGTTCGCACAGCTCTACCAGCCGATGATTTTCCGCATCGCCAGGCGTCGTGGTCTGCAGCATGCCGACGCCGCCGAAGTGACCCAGGAGGCGTTGACTCGCGTTGCCAAGGCCGTCGAAGACTGGGATCCCGATCACAGCAAAGGAACGTTCCGCGGTTGGCTCTATCGAATCACTCGCAATATCACGATCGACTTTTTGCGCAAGGCCGGCCGGCAGCCGATCAATCTGAACGCTCTCTCCAGTTCGCCAATCAATGAGTTCCCAGATCCGTCCGAGGAGAAATCGGCTGAATTCAGAGTCGAATATCAAAAGCAGGTTTTTTCGTGGGCCGCCAAGCGAATTCAGGGCGAGTTCAAGGCGAGTACCTGGCAGGCGTTTTGGCGGACGGCCGTCGAAGGTGACTCGGTTTCGCAAACCGCCACGGAACTGAACATGTCCGCCGGCGCGATTTATGTGGCACGCAGTAGAGTGATGAAACGACTCGGCGAAGAGGTTCGCAAACGCAGCGACGAGTCAATGGAGGTCTACTCATGAACCACTCCACTGGCCAAATGGGCATCGGACAAGCGGGGCACCTTAATGACCGTGACATGATACAAGTGCTCTCGGATTTCGATTCGCAAGAACTTGAGCAACGAGTCTCCGTCCATCTTTCCGATTGTGATTCGTGCCGAGACAAACTGGAATCGCTGGCTGCGAACCCCGAGCTTTGGCGGCAAGCCTCTGCCCTGCTGTCCGAGGATAGAGTTCTGGAAACCGTTGCGTTTTCGTCTCGTCCGATGCAACGACCGCATGACTTGCGAACCAACGAAAACGGACATGGCTATTCGGTCAAGGATCTGTTGCAACCTCCAGCTCATCCGGAATTGTTGGGGCGTCTTGGCCACTACGAGATCGAACGAGAAATTGGGCGTGGCGGCATGGGTGTCGTCTTGAAGGCCCGCGATACGGAACTGCATCGCGGTGTGGCTATCAAAATGATGGCTCCGCATTTAGCCAGTTTCGGAGTCGCCCGGCAAAGATTTGCGCGGGAGGCTCGTTCGGCTGCGGCGATTCTGCATCCCAACGTCATCGCGATTCATGCCGTTTCGACCGATTCGGAAACACCCTGGTTGGTAATGCCGTACATCGTTGGGCCATCTTTGGAGCAAGTGGTGCAGGCCGAAGGTGCGTTGGATGAACGTGACCTGGTCAGTTTCGCATTGCAGATTTCCGGTGGGCTGGCTGCCGCACATTCTCAAGGCGTCGTGCACCGCGACATCAAACCGGCCAACATTTTGGTTGAGAGCAGCATGGGCCGCATCGTGATCACCGATTTTGGTTTGGCTCGAGCGGAATGCGATGCCTCGATGACGCAAACAGGCTGGTTCGCTGGTACGCCCAACTACATGTCGCCCGAGCAAGCTCGCGGCCAGGAGGTCGATCATCGCAGTGACTTGTTCAGTCTGGGCAGTGTGATGTTCTTTATGGCGACGGGCAGACTGCCCTTTCGCGCGGAAGGACCGATGGCCGTCCTGGAACAAATTCGTGATCACCATCCTGCCACAGCTCGATCAATCAACCCTCGAATTTCAAAGACAGTCTCGAATTTGATTCAACGATTGTTGGCCAAGCAACCTGGCGACCGGATTCAGTCAGCCTCCGATGTTCACTGGACACTGGAACAGTACCTGGCTCATCTGCAACATCCCGATGTTCGTGAGAAGCCAATCGTCAAACCGCCACGCAACCCTTCATCAAACAAATCGGGCCGGAACAGACTTGGTTTCGTAGGCGTGATTGGGTTGGCGTTGGCGGTTGGCGGGTTGTTGGCAACGGCCGCTTGGTGGGCTTTGGGAGGGTTTGACCGCAGCGTCCAACCGAACGAAGCTTCAACGGCACGTCCATGGCAACCGACAACGAAGACTTACCAGGCGATCGCCAGTGAATTCGACTTGCAACCATTCGAAACGTTCGCCAACGAGTTGGCTGAATTGGGCCAGGCGATTACGCAGTTGGAACAAGCAACTGATTCGATGCGGTGGCCATCAGCGCAGCTAACGTCTCCTAACGGCCTCGATCTATTGTTCGACGACTTGCAAAATGTCGATTTGGAAATGAGGCAGCTGGAGCTTTTGGACTTGAACCAGAACAGTAATCCAAACAGCGAGCGGACTCAACAATTGCCCAGCCCCCAGAAATGAAATTGCTCATAAACAAATCGACTTGAACGAAGCGAACGAAACGAATTTAGTCAAACGGAACAACAGAGTTTTTAAGAGGAGAAAAGAGATGATTATACGACTAACCATTGCGTGTCTGATCTGTATTGGCACAACGATGACCGTGGCAGCTCAAGACGCGTCACCCTTCCGGTCCCAGCAATCATTGCAACCCAACGTGTCGCCTTTCGGCGAAGTGGCGCGTTTACGCCAGCCAAGCCAACCACGCCCATCGTTTCCCGGCGAAATAACCGTCTGGAGAAGCGCTAGTGCCAATGAATTAGGGCAGGCATTGGCCAAATTGCGAGAAACAGAAAGTGAAGATGATCGAAATAAATCGATTACGGAAATCCGCGGCCTGCTCTCGAAACAATATGACGAGTCTCTGGACCGCTACGAAGATTACCTGGCCGAACTGGAGGCCAGATTGGCGAAGATGAAGGAGCAGGTCGACAAGCGTCGCGATGCCAAGATGGAGCTTGTCGATTTGCGATTGAAGACGTTGGTCAACGAAGCAGACGGATTAGGCTGGCCCAGTGAAGCCAACCAATCTCTTTTCGGAGCCCAATCGCCGAGCGTTTATGCCCCCTCATTTCCGTCAACTGCAGTCCCCAGCCAACAGTTCGCGCCGCAAGTCCTCATTCCGACCACGCCTCGTAACTTTTCCGGTCCGCCCCTCTCCCCCGAGCCCAGGATTGGCGACAGGATTACCGAGCCTGCTAAAAAAGACGACCGTTAAACGCCGTTGTCGAATCTTATAGAAATCAACATCACCCAACGGGACCAGCACGGTCCCGTTTTTTTATTGGTTCGGTGTTACGTTTAATCCAT
>CAZPOL010000078.1:0-5507 GCA_964588195.1 uncultured Pirellulaceae bacterium
GCATTCATGCTGGCAATTGTCGTTGCAGCAGTCCATTTCTTGCGGTGTGTGAGCAAAACAAGCACGAAACAATACAAGAACGAAGCGCAAGCGAGTGGTTTAGCGGTTTGGAACCACTCGCTTGCGCTTCGTGCTTGTATTTTTGACCACTCGCTTGCGCTGCGTTTTTGTATTCAAACCTGGACTACGAATCCTTGTTTGCTGCGATCCTGGCGATCTTGATTCCGATGAACGCGTAGGCCATCGTCATAAACGGACTGATGATATTAAAGAAGCAATACGGTGCGAATGACATCACGGCGACGCCCAACACGCCCATTTGAGCGGCACCACAGGTATTCCACGGGACCAACACCGACGTTACCGTTCCTGCATCTTCCAGAGTCCGGCTGAGATTTCGTCCGTCCAAGCCTCGTTCCTCGAAGGACTCGCGGAACATACGTCCCGGAACGACGATCGAAAGATACTGATCCGACGCGGTGACATTTACAAACATACAACTGCCCGCCGTCGTGGCGACCAACGAACCATCGGACTTTGCATAACGCACTAACGGTTCGGTTATTCGTTTCAGGAACCCACAAGCCTCCATGATTCCGCCAAAGCACATCGCTGTTACGATCAACCAAATCGTATTCAGCATGCCCTCCATCCCTTTGCCCTTCAGCAAATCAGCAGCCGAATCGTTATCCGAGGTAACTTCTGTTCCGGTTGCCATCGCATTGACAACCGCACTGTATGCGTGAGTCACATAGTTGGCCTCGGGCGTCACTTTGCCTTCTTTGTCGGTCACCGCTTCCGTCGGCTGCTTCGACACCTCCCTGACCACATCTGATTGGAATGCCACAGCGAAAATGCCGCCCAACAACACTCCAACAAACAGAGCGGCGATGGCATCCACTTTGAACATCACCAAACCCAGAACCGCGACAGGCACCAGAAACAACCACGGTGTAATATTGAATTTCTCGCTGATCGCTTCTTTCAATGTCGCCGTGTCGACCGAGTTGACGGTTGCCGTTTCACCCGTGAATCCAATGACCAGAAAGATGATCATCGTAATCACGATACTGGGTACAGTCGTCCAGAGCATGTATTTGATATGGGCCACCAAATCGACCTCGGCCATCGCTGCGGCAAGGTTGGTGGTATCGGAAAGTGGCGACAATTTATCACCGAAATAGGCGCCGGAAATAATCGCTCCTGCCGCCATCGGCTTGCTAACCCCCAACGCCTCGCCGATGCCCAACAAGGCCACACCGACCGTGGCAATTGTCGACCAGGAACTGCCGGTCGCTACAGACACAATCGCGCAAACAATCACGCTGGCGAACAGGAAGATCCGCGGGTTCAGCAAATCCAGGCCGTAATAGATCATCGCAGGTACCACACCGCTGATCATCCACGTTCCAGTCAATGAACCGATCAACAACAACAACAAGATCGCCGTCATCGAGGAATTCAGGCTGCGTACAATCCCTTTCAACATGAACGAGAAATTGAATTTCAGGAACAAGCCAAAAACTGCTGCCGTCGCTGCCGACAATAACAACGCAATTTGATTGGGCCCGGAGGAAGCGTTGTCCGCATATATCCGCACGTTGATAACCAGCAATGCGATCAGAACCACGATGGGAACGATGGCCATCCAAAGCGGAGTGTTCTTTTTCGGAAGAGAAGGTTCATTCATGGCGTCGACATCCACCCTCGATCGATACGGTTTCGGTTTAGAATGCTGTGCGCCCAGAGTCATTCATCGCTCGCCACGCGAATATTTGCGTGACGTCAATCAGGCGACATCCCGATAGGGTATTCGCAAAAGGAACCGCGCTCCACCATGGGCGGGACTTTCTGCCGAGATTTCTCCGCCATGAAGTTCGGCAATTCGCCAAACTTTGCTCAATCCGAATCCCAAGCCTCTTCCCGCCTCGCGTCCTGAATAAAACGGATCGAAAAGATGCGGCAAGGACTCTTCTGAAATCCCCGGCCCATTGTCTGACACCGTGACTGCCAGAACCGCCGGCTGTGGGCTGGCCAACTCGACATCGATCGCTCCAGAATCCTGCAAAGACTCCAGACTGTTTTGCACCAACGCCTTCACAGCGACGGCCAATTGAGTTCCATCCAGGATCCCCGCCGGCACCTTGCCTTCACGCAGCTTGATCGTCGTCTGTTGAGACTCGGCCAATGGTTGCATTTCGGAAACGACCTGGCGAACAATCTCCAAAGGATCAGCCTCAGCAAAATCGGGCTGTGGTGGATGAGCGAACAACATCATGTCGGCAATCATCTCGTGAGCCCGGAAGGCCTGTTCATTAATCTTGGCCAATTTCAAACGCCGCCCCGGATCCTGTTCATCCATCAGCAACGTTTGGGCACGACTGGCAATGTTGGCCAGCGGGTTATTGATTTCGTGACTGGCGCCATAGGCAAGCTGCTTCATGCTGGCCATCTTTGCCAAGTGCAATCGTCGCTCGAATTCACTATCTTCACCAGCCGGTTTCGAAGTCTTGCTTCGTGAACCGACTTCCACCCGAATGGGGCTCGGCGCTTCATCGCCTGCCTGGTCTGAGTCTTTGCCGATTGCGTAAGCCAACTGCAGCCACAAACCAGCTGGCAAATCGTGAACGAGCTGCCACGGCTCAGACGACTCATTACCACCGTGCAGATCCAGCTGGCAACTGTCATTCACCAATTTCGTTAAGACCGCCTGAACCTTGCCTGCCTTCTCCTCGCGGTCAGCGCAAGAGTCCGAGGCTGCCGAATCGCCCAAGCCAGCCGAATGAACCGAAGTGGCCAAAGCGGCCATAGCAGCCTGATACTGTTTCTTCCCCCCATTGTCGAAGACGACGAACGAGCCAGTCGACGTTGCCTCCGCAGGTTGTGATTCCGAGCGCAACTGCGCAGCCGCCGCAAACAAGTCATCAATCGCAAGTTCATGGCACTCGTCGGCTGTAATACTCGTCAGACAACAAACAAGTAGTTCGGGACAGACGGCCAGAAGTTCAACAAACTGATTCCGGTTGAGCTGATCGATTGCTTGCCAAGCCAACGTATCGCGTGGCCGCAGATCAAATTGAAATTTGCGACCAGCAATTTCGACGACGGGCGTCAGGCCACGGATTTCCATATCAACACCGAACTTGGACCAACGAAAAAGGAAACGCACCGCAACTTGATTGCTGCGGTGCGTTTGGAATTCTTGAATGAGTGGTTGACGACACGGTTAGCTGGCGTCGGCTTGTATCAATCAACCAAGGTTGGCTTACGTACCGGTTGCCAACTTATCCATTTCCAGCATTTCGCAGCTGCGTTCCAGCAACTTGTCGACCGAGAATGGCTTGTGCATGAACTCATCGGCACCAGCGGCTCGGATATCAGCCACCTTGTCCTGCTCGATCATACCGGAGATGCAGATAATTTTGACATCTTCCAGCGTATTGTCACTGCGAACACGCTGGCAAACTTCGCGACCATTGATATCTGGCAGCATGATATCCAATACCACCAAATCGGGGCGGAATTCGCGGACTTGCATTCCAGCATCGAAGCCATTGTTGGCGGCTTTGATATCAAATCGACCGTCGCGAGCGAACACATCGACCATCAACTCTACCAATTCCTCGTCGTCATCAACGATCAGAACTTTACGCTTGCCGCTTTCCAACGCGTCGGTTGGAATGCCGTTTTCTTTCATGAAAGCGTACAGCTGCTCGCGCGGAATCCGACGGAATCGACTGCCTGGTACGCGAAAACCTTTCAGCGAACCATTGTCAAAGCACCGAATGATCGTTTGCTGACTGACCTTACAGATCTTGGCAGCTTCACCAGTCGTGAAAACTGTTTTCGTGGTCATAGGACCCATCCTCTCCTTAGGTTGTTTGATTTGACCAGCCGCACGAATCCATCCGAGTTAAATCATTGCTCAAATCACCGTTGCTACTGCTGCTGCCCAAACCTTGAATGCTTGTTGACCTTCCCTAACAAACAAAGCTGTGCGTCGTACGCAATATCTTTAGATTGCGATGTTGATCCATTCAACAAGCTCCACCGTTTCGACCAACAGTGCCAAACTTGCCTCGATTACCAACACGCGAATTATATCGAGGTCAGAAACCGGGTCAAGATTAATCACAGACACTTAAACCATTCCCAGAACAACACTTAAGCATGTTAGACGAAGAACTTTTAAATTTACTTTCCAGGTCGCTCCGTATGCTATTCGTCAATTCAAATGCAATTCCACGTATTGATGTCGAAGGACCCGCCAACTCCTGCTACGTTTCCACCCCGCAAAGATCCCTACCCACCAAATTCGACCGTCTGGTTTCAACGTTTTATCCAAGAAGTTGATAAATGAACGTTTCAATTTCGCGCTATTGGCATTGCTGGTTGCGCAAGTCGTGCGTCTGCGGGGCGCTGGCTATCCTGTTATGCATTGGATGCGGCACAACGACTCAACGAGTCGGCACGGAACAGTTGTTGATGTCCGACGCCGTTGATCTGGCAGTTTCGCAAATCGATTTTGCTCCCTTGTCTGGCGAGAAAATCTTCCTGGACAGCAGCTTCCTGCAATCCGTCAAAGGCTTTGGTTTCGTAAACGCGCCCTACATTATCAGTTCGTTACGGCAACAACTGACCGCGTCGGGTTGCCTGTTGCAAGACAAACGAGAAGAAGCGGATGTAATCGTCGAGGCACGCGTGGGTGCCTTGGGAACCGATGGACACGAAGTTATTTACGGCGTTCCAAAAAACAACTTGCTAAGTTCAGCCTCGTCGGTCATTTCCAACGTCCCGAATATTCCGACCATTCCTGAATTGTCCGCCGCGCGAACTGATGCTCAGTGCGGTATCGCCAAAATGATGGTGTTTGCCTACGACCGGGAATCTCGACAACCGGTTTGGCAATCGGGAGTCGCCCGGGCCGAGAGTACCAGCCGCAACAGCTGGGTGTTAGGCGCCGGACCGTTCCAACGCGGCACGGTTCACGAAGGGACTCGATTCGCCGGTGAAAAAATCACCCCACCACTGGATGGGCTGACGCGACAAATCAAAAAGGATAAGAAAAAGGACGAGGACGAGGAGGTCGTGGAAAAAGAAGAACCAGAGCAGGACTTAATCGCCTACTTTGAATCGCACGAATTCGTTAAAGCTCAACCGGAAGCCAAGCCAGAAGAGAACGATGAAGAAGTCGATTCGAACGACGAAAAGGATGAGGAAAAAAAGCAAAAGGAAGAGCAAGTCGCCACCAAGCCAAAGGAAGGCTCGGCTGAAACGAATGGGGCCGGGTTATAACTTGCAGCCTTGATTGTATTTCGTGGCTGTATTTCTGTTGGATCAGACTCATTCGAGTGATTCGACATCAGGCAACCAGCGTTTTCAAAAAGCTGGTGATCAAAAAGCCGGTGATTCGCTTGAGATGATCGCGTTGGAATCTTCTACTTCACTACGTTCAGGATCAAGCATCACGGTTTCCGCCGGCGTGGCCTCGGCGAACAACGCCACCG
>CAZPOL010000078.1:5607-7977 GCA_964588195.1 uncultured Pirellulaceae bacterium
TCAGGATCAAGCATCACGGTTTCCGCCGGCGTGGCCTCGGCGAACAACGCCACCGATTCTACGTCGTTTGGTCCGGAAATTTCTGCTGGCTCTTCCGGCGACCGCCCAACCGTAAACCGTTGAGGATTCTTTACGTTCGTATCGGGCCGAATCACGATCACGAACGGAGTTGTGTACTCGTCGAACCGAAACTCGGAACAGATTACGCCTTCACCAATCTTGTCTTCGATCATTTGAAACAGCCGCAACTGATACAAAGCTGGATCGGCAACGGGCGCATCGGAACGGAGCAATGCGTAACCTTTTTGCAATAGATCACTCCAAATCACATCGCCCATAAAAACTGGTTCGGCATGCAGTTCCGTCGCCTGCACATTCTGGTCATTCCATGCCCAGCGCAACATATCGGCAGGCGGATTCTCCAACATCTGTTGTCGTAGCTCTGCCGCCGAGGCCAGCGTTTTTTGTTGACTCGATTCTGGATGGTTAACCCACAGTGTCGAAGCCAGAACCAGGCAAAGACTGGCCGCCACCAATGCGGAAACCAGGAACCAACGTCCATCAGGTGAAGTCTTGCGAATTCGACTCGCCCGCCTTGTGCCGCGCATGCCGCGCAAACGGTCCGGCGAACCACCACCAAATTGATCCAGTAATCGAGTTCGCTGGTCGGAATTCAGGGTGACTTCCGAATGCTCGGCCAGCCATACATCCACCAACGCCACACAGTGTTCGAAATCGTTGAATTCGATATCGCTACCGACACCGGATTCTGTGTCGGCGTCATCGTTGGACGCGGGATCAGTTGGTGTCCGGCCGATCAGATCGCGCAATGCCTCCTGATCTTTTGCGGACAAGCCGGCGATCGCTCGCTGAATTCGCAAGTCGTCGATTTGGTTTTGTTTTTCCAGGTTGATCGTATTCATCGGACACTCTGATAACTTTTTGGTTCAGGCACCACTTTCTTGATCGAATTGGGTGCGTTTAACTTTTCCAGCTGTCGCCTCATCTTTCTTAGCCCTTGCCGGATCCACGTTTTGACGGTTCCCAGCGGCAACTCGGTCTCCGCAGCAACCTGACTGTGGCTAAGGCCACCGTAGATCGCCATCAGGATCACCTTGCGCTGTTTATCAGGCATTAACTTCAGTACCGAAATTGCGGACTGGACCTGTTCAACATGCTCAACGTCGCCGCCAAAATTTTTGAAAGAGTCTGTGGGAATTGAATCGACTTCGATGTCCACGACAGGACGGTCACGACGCTTTCGACGGTTCAGATCCACCAATCTTCGCCGTGCGATCATCGCAACAAACGTCACTTCGGCACCCTTTTCGGGTTGGAATCGAAATGCGTATTTCCACAACTCCACAAATATTTCCTGGATCGCATCGTCGACGTCCGCTTGATGCTGGCAATAACGATTGGCCAGCGTAGCGACCAGTCCACCGTACAAGTCGATGACTTCTACAACGGCGGATTGATCCCCGCGTGCGACACGAGTCAATAAATGTTTGTCATTCATTGGCGATTCCAGAAACAACGATTCGTCAAAATCTCAAATTTGAATTGGCAAATCGTGAATGGTCAGGTTACGTCGGTCAAAGTTTCGATCAAAGTTCAGCTCGCCAACCGGATTACCGGGCGGGCAGAACTTCGTCGATGCAATGCACTAATCCGTTTTCGCATTTAATGCTTCCTTCGTGCTTGATCGTAGCACTGCCGACCAACATCTTGTCGTCTCGTCGAGTTACCGTAAGCGAGCCGCCGTCAACGGTCGGAATCTCGGAAACATCCGCGATCTTCTCCGCCGTCCAGGTACCCGTCGCCACGTGCGCTTTCAACAAGGCAATCAGTTTTTCCTTGTTCTCTTCTTTCAGCAGTTCTTCCAACGTCTCCGCGCCGACTTTCTTGAACGCTTCTTCCGTTGGTGCAAACACCGTGAACGGGCCTTCGCCTTCCAACGCCTTGTCCAATCCAGCCGCCTGGATCGCCGTGTTCAAAGTTGCGAATTCTTCTTCCGAACCCAACTCGGTGGCAATTGTATTCAGTTTCTTGGCCCCGTCTGCCTGGCCTTCCGTCTCCTGAGCGTTCAAATGAACACACTGACAACCGAACAAGATCGCGATTGCCAATGAGAAGACTGTTTTTGAGCGAATTAGCATAGTCGTTTTCCTTTGCTATTTTTGAGAAGAGAAGTTAGCTCGTCCCTGATTTCGCTGAAAGTGGCGTATCGGATTTAAAGAGTTTCGCTTTTTTCGAAATACCGATTCGTTCATTTATAAAACGACTCGTGCGACCGGACAGCTGGCGTCCCAGGATTCCGAAGGCCCTCCCTTGACAAACACCAATTCGGATTTCAAATCTCAATCTCAA
>CAZPOL010000078.1:8077-23524 GCA_964588195.1 uncultured Pirellulaceae bacterium
TCAAATCTCAATCTCAAATCTCAAATCTCGGATTTCAAATTTCAAATCTCAGATTTCAGATTCCGAACGCATCGCCTCGAATTGACTGGCAATCACGCCATCGCTTTTGCGGAAACATGGAATGCCGCTGATCACCGGATAGGCTCGCAGACTTCCCGACGAGAACCAGGCGTCACCAAAATCAGCCAATGCATCGCGATAACGAGGACATGCAATTGTGGGCGCAACGGCATCTGCCTGCGCTCGCTTTTCAATCACGGTAATAGCCGTAGGGTTCAAAGGGTTACCCTGAGCCGACAACAACTCATGCTTCCGCACCGTCATCCCCAATGACTCCGCCGTTTGCGGCAAGCCGCGCACGTAACCCAAACGCTCCATACGCTCCCGCGCCTCATCGGTCCCCAATTCGTAGGCCGGCTCAACCAAAATCAAATAGCGGGAGGTAATCCGATACAACTCTTGCAAAATCTTCGACTCGAAACCGCCGTTTGGTTCGATCGTATGCGCGGTGTAGACAACATCGAACGAGTCGTCTACGTAGGGGGTGTCAAAGATACTGGCGACCGAAACAAAAACCTGATCGATCGATTGCGAATCCAGCCACTGGCGACACCTGGCAATCCGCGACCAGGAAATGTCAAAACCGTGCTTGTGTTCGAATTGGTTGCCAGCCCGTTCATCAGTCTGCATCACGAACGACATGGTCGTCCCTTCACCAATGCCAGGTTCCAGCACGCTACCTCCTTCTGGCACCCACTGACGAATCTCACTGGCAATCGCCTGGCCATACCGAATCTTGTATTCGAAGTATTCGGTATCCTGTAAGGCGTCGATATATGACCCGGCCTGAAAATCGTAGGCCGTAGTAATGATCTCTTCCGTGTTCACTTTCGAGTCATTCAACTTTCGCATCAACTGCGAAATATTCTCGCCCCGGGCAAAGGCTTCCTTCAATTCTTGCGGGTGCATTCTTTCCTCATGAAAGACAGTTTCTGAAAAACACGGGCTTGAAGCCTACGCTACAGACGAGCCATCAGGTAGTGGACGAAGACGACCAGGCCATTGTTAACCTGACAAATTCAACTGACGAATTCAACCGACCTGGGCTTTCCCCTCCAGCCGCAGCATGATCAGCGCGACGTCGGCTGGCGTGATCCCGCTGATCCGCGAGGCCTGTTCCAATGACGCGGGACGGAAGCGATTAAATTTTTCACGAGCCTCAGAACGCATGTGTATCAACGAGTCGTAATCGAAGTCGTCGGGGATCCGCTTCTGTGCCAATCGCTTCTGACGATCGATCACATCCTGTTGCCGTGAGATGTATCCGGAATACTTAACGTCGTAAACGACCTGCTCAGCAACCTGTTCATCGAACTGCTCAAGTTCCGAATTCATCTGGACCAGGTCGGACCATTGAGTCTCCGGTCGACGCAAGAATTTCTCCATCGTCCCTTTGTCTTCAACATGATTGGTTTGAAGAATTTTCATCGCAGATTCGATGTCTGTCAGTTTCTTTTCCAAACGGTTAACCCGATCATTACCCACCAGCCCAACCTGATGAGCAAGCTTGGTCAGCCGACGATCGGCGTTATCCTGTCGTAACAGCAAACGGTATTCCGCGCGGCTGGTGAACATCCGATACGGTTCATCGACACTGCAAGTCACCAGGTCATCAATCAGTACGCCAAGGTAAGCCTGACTGCGGTCCAGCACCAGCTTCTGGTCGCCGTTCAATGCCAGAGCCGCATTGGCGCCGGCCAACAATCCCTGACCACCCGCCTCTTCGTAGCCCGTCGTGCCGTTGATTTGACCCGCGAAGTACAAACCCTTGACGCTCTTGGTTTCCAGAGTGTTCTTCAACTGGTCCGGCGGACAAAAATCGTATTCGACCGCATAGCCGTAGCGAAGAATCTCGGCGTTTTCCAAACCAGGAATCAGCTTGAACATCTGATCCTGCACATCGCGTGGCAGACTCGTCGAAATTCCGTTGACGTAGACCTCCAGCGTCTGACGTCCTTCGGGCTCCAGGAACAACTGATGCCGCGACTTGTCAGAGAAGCGAACAACCTTGTCTTCAATTGATGGGCAATAACGTGGTCCGCTGCCGCTGATCTGGCCGCTGTAAATCGGGGCTCGTTCCAAATTGGCAAGAATCAAATCGTGAACCGCCTGGTTGGTCCAGGTGATCCAGCAGGGAACTTGTTGAACCTGGAACTGGTCGGTTAGATAGGAAAACGGTTTCGGATTTTCGTCACCCGGTTGAATTTCGGCCTTGTCATAGTCGATCGTGCGGCTGTTCAATCGAGGCGGCGTTCCGGTCTTGAATCGTTCCAGGCGAAAACCCATTCGATTCAACGACCCGCTGATCCCTTTGGTGGTTCCTTCGCCCGCGCGTCCGCCGGCCGTCTTCGCTTCGCCAGTGTGCATGATCGCTTGCAAGAACGTACCGGTCGTCAGGATAACCCGCTCGGCAAGATACGTCGCATCGCCCAGCACGGAAACGCCGACGACCGTTTCGACGCCATCGATTGTTTCGGTCAGAATCGTATCGACAATCTCTTGTCGCAACGAAAGGTTCTCTTGCTTTTCAACTTCGAACTTGATCCAGTTTTGATAGCCCTTCTTATCGGCCTGGGCGCGAGGGCTGTGCATCGCTGGCCCTTTCCGCATATTCAACATCCGAAATTGAATGCCGGTCGCATCGATCGCTCGCCCCATCAAACCTCCGAGCGCATCGATCTCACGCACCAGATGGCCCTTGGCAACTCCGCCAATCGCCGGGTTGCAACTCATTTGGCCAACGGTGTCCAGGTTGGTAGTCAGCAGAGCGGTCTTTGCGCCCAACCGAGCCGCCGCACAAGCCGCCTCCGTTCCGGCGTGCCCGGCCCCGACAACGATCACATCGTATTGATAGGAATTACTGGAAGTCATGTTTGGCAGGCTTGCGTGCTTTAGTTTTACTGACGAGTGTTATTGCTTGCCGGTTGCAGTTTTCAAGCGATCAAAACGTTTGGCCGAAAGAGCAACTGGCAATCAACAATTGTAGCGAGAGCCAGCATTTTGTGACCGGCGTTTTCATGATTTGGTGGACAGGATTTGCCGGAACGACTCAGGATCCAAACACACCCGGCAATGCGTCAACAATATCGGTAGCCAACATGGCGACCTGCGATTTTCTTTTGGCCGCCAAATCGCCGGCCCGCCCGTGAATGAAACAGCCCAGTGTGCTGGCCTTCCAGACATCCAGCCCCTGACCGATCAACGAGGCGATGATCCCGGTCAACACGTCTCCGCTGCCAGCCGTCGCCATTCCGGCATTCCCGGTCGTGTTGTGCGCGTGTTGCGTCCCGTCGGTGATCAGAGTTCTGCGCCCCTTCAAAACCACGATCCGGTCTGGTCGGGCAATTTCGATGGCGAATTGTTCTAACGCTTCGCGGGGGCTGTCAGTCATCAGTTCTTCGGAGCCCAGGCTTTTTGACAGACGAGCCAGCTCGCCAGGGTGAGGTGTTAACACCAACGGAGCCGCTGGCTGATCCGGGAACGAAAAATTATTGGCCAACGCATTGATCCCGTCTGCATCTACGACCACTGGAACCGAGGCAGCGTTTGGCCCCGATAACAGCCCCGATAACAAACTCTTCACCACGGCGGTAACCGAAGCGGAACTACCCAAGCCGGGTCCGATTGCCAGGCAATCAAAACGGTGCTCAGCGATTTTCGCCAAGGTGTCATCGGTAGCCGCTCGTTTGTCATCGGTACCAAACGGCAAACCGGCGGTCATCAATGCTGGATGGATCGCCGCCACATCACTTTGACAACGTTGATCGGTGGCCACGGTGACTAAACCAGAGCCGGTTCGCAATGCTGCCAAACCAGTCAGACCAGCCGCGCCAGACATCCCCGGCGAACCACCCACAACCAGCACTCGCCCGTAATCTCCTTTGTGACTATCCGGTTGGCGACTGCAAAGGTCCGCCAATTGCTCTTGCAACGAGACCCGTTTTGACTTGTCGGTTTCCGATCGATCAAAGACCAGGTCAGTAAAGTCCTTGATGCTGAGTTTGCCGGCGCGGAATTGTTTGGCCGCAAATTGAAATTCGTGTTGCTTCATCGTTGTCGCGGATTGGGGCATGGAACTGCTGGAACTCAGAGAGCAAACCACGCACGCGATACAGACTACTGTGGCTCGGCACCGTTCAGCCGATCACAGAGTACACGTGACAGTTGCTCCAGCGACAACTTACCAGAATCCAGGTCTCGACCCCATCGATACACGTCCATGTTTCCAATCTTGCGTACCTTTCTGTGCTTCGCCCACTCGCTGACCAAGACTCGGCCCAACACATTGACGTAGCGAAGTGATGCCGGATGATCCGATTTGGCAATGAACTCCTCACCCGTTTTCACCCAGCCCTGGCTTACATAGTTGCCCTTGTAGAAGGTTTCCACCCAGTAAACGTATTTCTCCCAGGTCTGCTCCGTCTCGTTGGAATCAAACCATTTTCGGAAGTCTGCGGTTTCTGGTTTGGAGAAGACGACTCCGTTGGCCTGCGTATTCCCGGATTTTCGTTCTTGTTCGACCGCCCATTTGAAGACCTCATTCTCGGTCGCCAACTGATCCAGCAGATGCAGTTGCGTATGCTCCTCGCCGTCTGCGCCCACTACGCCTTCGGGACTGACGCTTGAAGAATCGTCGCCAGACGAGGATGTCGACGCGGGGTCGCTGCGTCCGTTCAATACGGAAGCTTGGTTCGTCCCGTTAGCGTCAGCCGCGCCAGCCGCGCCGGACCACGACCTCAATAAAAATATCGAAGCCACGCCGATCACAATGGACGCGGCAATTAGTCCGTTTTTCATGTCTCCAAACCCCGCTCTGACCAGATCCCCTGGAAATTGACGCAATGCGTACCCCCAAAGTCTCGCCCGGGATTCATCAAAAAAAATGGCGAAGCGAATACTGACGTGCCTGTAAATTACTAAAGAAGCTTCCAAATGGACAGAGATTTTATCCAAATGGAAACTCCAAAAGGGCGCTCCGTAAGGCTCTCAACCTGATCGACTACGGACTTCGGGCACATCTGGCGCTCTAACTGGCTCTCTAATAGATTGTGCCCTGGGCCTTTTTGAAGACGCCATCGAACATGCCCGGACTGGCGGCGCGACGGACAAGAAGTTCGTCCCCAGGATGAATCGCGTAATTCCACTCTTCCATCACGTTGCCATTCTCGTCAAACTGGACTGGCAATTTCAGGACTCGTCCCGATTCGACGCGGCGAGCCAGGTCGACCTGGACCGATTTGAATTTCTTCATCGCCCCTGATGCTTGTAGAGCTTCGCGTACCGTCTCGTTGGCACGCAACGTTCCATTGAAAATCGTGGGCTTTCGATGGTGTGCAAAGATGACTTTGTAGGAACCGTGATTGTGGACGACGCCCTGCACAGGAGGCGCTAGAGACTCCTGCGAGGTCAATGAGGAACATCCAACTAACGACACGATCATTGCCAATGCAAACAAGTTCGTCAGTGGTGCAATAAGCCAGCCTGGATTCGTTTGTTGAGTCACGATTTGATTCCTGTCCTCGGAAATCGGTTTTGTTCCGTCGACTCACACGAACCAACGGCGCACAGGTTTTCCCACGTCCCCCTTCTGATACAATCGTTATCGGCGGCGGCAGCGGCAAACTTTAATCATCCTGGCCAGGATTCGAATCAGCCTGCATGTTTTTGCAAGCAAAAAAGTCGCAATTTGCTAACATGCATTCACTTCGATAGACCAACACACGTAGACCATGAGCGACTGGAAAAACAAGGTTGTAGCAATCACGGGCGGATCCGCCGGGCTCGGTTTGGTGATCGCTCGTGCGTTCCACGCCAGGGGAGCGACGGTGGCTTTGGTTGCCAGGGATGCTACCAAATTGGATAAGGCGGCCAGCGATTTGGGCTCGGAACGAGTGCTGACGATTACCGCCGATGTGACCGACGAACATAAAGCCGCCGACGCTATGAACCAAATCGTCGATCAAGTGGGTCGTCTGGATGTGCTGGTCAACAATGTTGGTAAGTCGGTTCGCATCGACATGATGAAAACAACGCTGGACGATTACAGAAGTTTCATGGAGATCAATTGCCTGACGGCGATCGGCTGCACCTACGCGGCACTCGACGCCCTGGAAAAAACATCGGGGCACGTCGTAAACGTTGGATCGCTCTCGTCAAAAACAGCCTGGCCATACTTGGCACCTTATACGACCAGCAAGTTTGCGCTGGCCGCCTTCAATCACCACTTAAGATTGGAAGGCCCCCAAAATGTGCATTACATGTTGGTTTGCCCTGGTCCCATCAAACGAGACGATGCCGGAGTTCGCTACGATGAACAGACGAAGGACTTGCCCGAATCGGCTCGCAAGCCCGCTGCCGGTGCCAAGCTGAAAGGGATGGAACCCGCAGAATTGGCGGAGCTGATTATTCGAGGTTGTGAAAAACGCCAACTCGAAATTTTGCCGTTCAAGGCACGCATCGTGCTGATGGCCAACGCACTTTCGCCCAAGCTGGGTGATTGGTATCTAAAACGAAAAATGAAAAAGTAGCCAGGCCCATGTTCGTGTCCGAGTCCAACCAACCGGCGGACCACTCGACAAGCCTGCTGCGATTACTACCCACTGCAAACTTGAGAACGAATTTACGAAAATGACTTTCTTTCCCGACGTCGAAACGATTGCTTACGAAGGTCCCGAGTCCAAAAACGCGTTTGCGTTCCAGCACTACAATGCGGACGAGATGGTCGAAGGGAAAACGATGCGTGACCATATGCGATTCAGCGTCGTCTACTGGCACACCTTTCGTGGAACGGGCGCCGATCCGTTTGGTGCTCCGACGCTGTTACGCCCGTGGGACGACGGTTCCAACTCGGTCGAAAACGCCAGTCAGCGAGTCCGCGTGGCTTTTGAGTTTATCCAGAAACTTGGCGCTCCGTACTTTGCGTTTCACGACATCGATATTGCCCCCGAAGGTGACTCGCTGGCCGAGACCCAAGAGAACTTCGATGCGATTGTCCAGGTCGTGCAACAGGAAATGGAACGAACCGGTATCAAGTTGTTGTGGGGCACTGCCAACCTGTTCAGCCACCCGCGCTACATGCACGGCGCGGCGACCAGCTCCAATGCCGAAGCGTTTGCATACGCAGCCGCACAGGTTCGCAAGTGTATCGAAGTCACAAAAACGCTGGGCGGCGAGAACTATGTTTTCTGGGGCGGACGCGAAGGGTACCAGAACCTTTGGAACACCGACATGAAACGGGAACTCGATAACCTCGGCCGCTTCCTGCACATGGCCGTCGAATATGCCAAGGAGATCGGATTCACGGGTCAGTTCCTGATTGAACCAAAACCGAAAGAACCGACCAAGCACCAATACGACAGCGACGCGGCGGCCTGCATTAATTTCTTGCGAGCTTACGATCTACAAGATCATTTCAAGTTGAACATCGAAACCAACCACGCCACACTGGCCGGTCACACGATGATGCACGAATTGGAGTACGCCGCGATTCAAGGCTCGCTTGGATCGATCGATGCCAATCGAGGCGACACGTTGTTGGGCTGGGATACGGATCAATTCCCAACGGACATCTACCAAACGGCGCGAGTCATGCTGGTTCTGTTGAAGCACGGCGGCCTGGGATCTGGCGGCGTAAATTTCGACGCCAAAGTACGCCGCGAAAGCATCGATCCCACAGACTTGTTCCACGCTCACATCGGCGGCATGGACGCGTTCGCTCGCGGCTTGAAAATTGCCGCTGCGATTCGCGCCGACGGTCGCCTGCAACAACTGGTTGACGAACGTTACGCCAGCTGGACAACCGGATTAGGTGCCGAGATCGAGAACGGAAAACACTCGCTAAAATCACTCGAAGCCTTGATGCTGGAAAAAGGCAATTCGCAGGACAACATCAGCGGCCGACAGGAACTGTTCGAGAACCTGGTGAATCAATTCATTTAGGGCGGTTCTTTAGGGCGACTAATAAAAGCCAGCCAAAGCAACTGGCTTTTCACTTTCCGCTTTTTACTTTCCAGACGACTGACCGATCGGCGAACCGGGCGGAGCCGGCAAAGCTTGCGGTGGTTGCACCTGAGGATAAGGTCTGTCCTGGAAGCGTTCAATTTGCGCTCGCATCTGCGTTGCGAACGGTTTGAAGTTTGCATCATCCGCTTCGATGTCTCTGATCAAATAGGCCATCACTCGCTCGATTCCCAAGCGGGCACAAGCCTTGGCCTGCGTCGAAGCTTTTGAACTCTCCGACAAGCGGAGCAAATGCTCAATCAAACTTTGCTTGACGACTTCCGAGACCGCAATGGTTGGCTCGTCGACATCGGTCCGGTCCCAAACGAAATCGACCAGGTCTGTGACCAACACTCGTGGACCAAACGAATTGCCGCGACCGATCATTCCCAATCGAGACACACGCTCGGGCTGCAACAAATTGCCAATCGTAAGATCGGCGGCGATTCTCGCAGCAGACTCGCGATCAAAAACCGGATCGGTAATCCCTTCGAATTGCTCGACATTCCTGTGAGTCGAGAACGGTGCCGGAATCAGATACTCCCACGTCGCATCCTTGATCAACAACTGTTCCGGAGCAATCGTTTCGAACAGTCCCAGCAGTGCTTTTACCTGCTCCGCTTCAGGGACGGCAGTCATCGGCTGTTGGAATTCGGCACTGTCATAAGAGTACGTGACTCCGCCAATCATTTTGGCAACGGCATCGACCTGGTAGCGATGGTGCAGGTACATCGGTACGAACAATTGCTGGAAGTCGCTGGCAGGATCGTCGGTTCGCAACAGTTCGGGCTTCAAACTATCCAGTGCGATACGACGAACATTCATAACGTGCTTCAGTTCTTCAACCGGGTCCGTACCGTTGTCCCAGAGATTTCCAAACGGGTGCGCGGCGGCCGAGGGGCGAGCATCCGCATCTGAAACAAAAACCATATTGGCATCAATCGCTTGCTTCACCAATCGTTTCAAGTCAGCCCACTCCGCGTCTGGCGTCTCTCCATTGAATTGTGTGTAAGCGTATTGCACCGACCACTTGTCCCACGACCCGATTCCGACACCGTAGGCATCAGACAGATCAAGCTTGTCCGCAGCATCAATTTTCACACGCGGGGCAGGGTAGTCCATCACCGACGCACGGTCGTCCCAGGTGCTGGCCGCAAAGTTGTGAACGAACCCGAGCGTATGCCCGACTTCATGTGCCGACAGTTGCCGGATGCGAGCCAATGCGATCTCAACCGGATCAATTTGCTCAGCCAGTGCCGCCAATGTTGACTCTTCCCGCACCGCCGAGCCACCACAACCGGCCAGCCCTTTCGCGCCCATCGCCTCGAACAACAACCGATCCTGACGAACTCGCAGCGACCCGAGTGTAACGTGGCCCTTGATGATTTCGCCCGTTCGTGGATCAATGACTGATCCGCCATACGACCAGCCTCGCGTCGATCGATGCACCCACTGGATGACGTTGTAACGAACGTCCATTGGATCGGCGTCATCCGGTAACACTTTGACCTGAAAAGCGTCAACGAATCCGGCCGCCTCAAACGCCTGGTTCCACCAACGGGCACCGTCAATCAACGCATCGCGAATCAATTCCGGAGCACCCGGATCGACGTAGTACACAATCGGCTCGACCGCTTCCGAGGGGTTCGCAGAGGGATCTTTCTTGACCAACCGATGCCGAATGATCCAGCGTTTTTGCAAGCGATCCTGAATCGGCGCGGCGTAGTCGGCGAAATTGATGTGTATCGATGCACAACGCGGGTGGTGCAGTCGGGGCAAGTACTCGTCATCGGGCAGCTTTACAAACGATACGTGTTGTCGCAACGAAACGTTGCGGGCGGAGGGCGTTACTTGAGCCACCAAACGACCCGGGTTCTGTCCGCTAAACGTTAACGTTGCTTCCAGCTCGGTGTTCTCGGGAAACGCCTTGCAACGATCTACAAAAATCGCGGAGCGTGATTCGTCCAACGAAAAGTCACCTTGTTCCGATTCCTTCAAACGCGTGACGACGCCGTGCAGGTCACTCGTCAACAAACCGGTGACATCAACCAAAACGGCCTTTTCGGTTTGAGCCGCCACTTGCCCGCCCCACAAAATCGACTCGGCGAATGACTCACGCACCGATCGTCGCTCGATGGCGTTGTCCGAAAGCGCCCGGTAGTCAAGGTTACGAGCAACCAACAGCACTTTTTTACCAACGCGTCGGAACTGGCAAACCAATTGATCGCCCAATTGACCACGGTCCAATCCCACCGGGTTGGAACCCAGTCCGGTGCCGAGCCCGTACGAAAACAGAAACTCGCGATCCCAATCCTCGATCTTCAACCAGATCTTGCCTTCATCCACCTCGTGAAAAAATGGTTGGTATCCTGGATGAGCGATCCAGTCGGCCGACTTGCTCTCGATCGTTTCCAGTTCCTCTTCTTGCTTCTCATCGTCAGCTTCCTTTTGAGCCGCGTCTTGCGAATTCTCCTGGGCAATACCAGTGGCAGCCGGCATGAAGACGCAGCAAAACGCCAACAGAACGGACAGGTGAAGAAACAGAAAAGAACAGGGAGCAGAAGGAGCAAGTTTTCCTGGCATCGTTGATTCTCTGGTCAGAGGGTCGCTGTGAAGTTCACAGTCGGCATTTTAACCAGGCCGATCAACGATTGCACCGAGGCGAGCGAATGAGAATGAATGAGAGCGATTTCACTAAGCATTCTTTGTCGGGCGGACTAGCAAGACGTTCAAAGTGTTCGCGGAGATCATCTTCGGAATACTCCAGTGGACCAACGACAGCGGCCAGGTTTTTGAACAGTTCTTGATTGAGGCTTGGTTCCTTCATTTGTTTGGCAATTTCGATCCCGGCCTGAATTCAACAACTCTGAATTCAGCATAGATTATTGGGGAAAACGTCGTAAATTCTGTGCAAAATCGACTGGCGAAACTGGCTCCATTTGTTTGGATATTCTAACATGGCCTGCAATTCGAATTTGTTTTCGCAAACTAATCAAAATATTTAATAATCACTGTAATTGATTGAAGCGACGTCCGTCTAAGCGACAGCCAGGTTATAGATTTGGCAAGCTGTAAAGCTGATTAATTGTCCGTGGCAAATTGCCTCGCACGATAGAATATTCAAAATAGTTCACTCAAAAAATCGAAAAGGGATTTGCTCTATGTATCAAAGACTCGCACTCGCCTTGTTATTAACGGTCTTCATGGCAGGAGACGCGTTTGCTCAGTCTTCAAATAAGGGGTCCGGAAATAGAAACTCTGGAAACAGAAGCACTGCCAACAATCATCAAAAACAACAGCGTGAGCTTCAAAAGCAGCAACGCTTGCTGGCTCGCCAAATTAAAGCCGACCACTTCGCTGGTGTCCGGCTGGATCGGTCGCAGCAAGCTCTGCTGAATCGATTGGTCAGTGAAAATCACAAGGAGCTTGTATCGCTGGATACACAGATGGGCAGTCTGATTCCGTCGAACAAGCAACGCGCCTTGAAACGTGCCTATCGCGATGCAATTAAAGAAGGTAGCGACGAAACGGAGGCAATGCAGGCCAGTATGGCGGCGATCAATCTTCCAGAGTCGACTCAGGAAAAGATGATGGAGTTGATCGATTCAAAAAACACCGTGATGGACGCCATTCGAAATGGCCTGATCGCGCAACTTACTGACGAACAAAAAGCTCTGATGGAGGAAGCTTCGGAAGACGCATCATCGGACTCCACTTAGTCCAATGCCGAATTGAAATCAATTCGCTGAAATGATTCGCATGTCGCCGGATGGTCAATGAAACGACCAAGCGACAAACAAGCAGCAACCCAACTGGCGACCGATCCAAATTGGATCGGTCGCTTTTTTGTGTCCACAGGAAATCGCAGATACACCTTACATCGTCTCGAATGAAACTGCTTTCCTGGTCCGGATCTGAAACTCGTCGACAAGTTCGACGCCGACGAAGATGGTATTTTGAATGAGGCCGAGCGAAAGGAAGCTGCCGAATTTTTGAAGGCCGAGCGAGCCAAACAGCCTCAACGGCGCAGAGGCAGAAGACTAGGTGGACAGCGAACCTCGGGAGCCAGAATCGTGCCCAAGTTGCCCAGGTAGAAATTGAAAGAGTAGCTGCGGGGTCTTTTTTCGGTTGATCGATCGCGCGATTTCGGTTCTCAGGCGACCGGCTTGCGAGGCCAGCAAATTGACGACTTCGTCCGGCTGCAATTCCGTCATTGGCAAATCCGATTGCACCAGCACCAGCAGTCGGCTGGTATCCGGTGCCGGCTGAACACTGATCACGGACAAGCTGTTCAACAGCTCATTCGAACCGTCTCCGTGCAGCACGAAATGCAACGTATCCGTCACTTGCCGACACAACTGTCTGGCCTTGCGATGGTCACTACCCGCGCGGCGGTCCGGGGCAAAATAATACCTCGGATCAACACCGTCGTCTTCGTTCAGCTTCCCTGCATGTGGCGATTCGGCATCGGAAGAGGATTTCTGTTTTCGTTTTTTTCGACTCATACCACCAGGACACGTGACGGCTGATCAGGTTCGGTGCGAATTCCTTATTCGTTGCATTCGCAGGGCCAACAGAGGCCTATCCAGCGGCGTTGGCATAAAAAAAGGCGACCACTGAAATGCGGTCGCCCTTGATGAATTGAATTAAAAATTCGAGTTTGGAAATCAGCCGTTGCTTTCAAGTCCTAAACAGACATTAACGAAGGTCCAAACTGTCGGTCAAATCGCTCGGGCTACCACCGGACTCTGGAGTGGTCGGCTCTTCCACGAGAGTTGGTGCGGCCGGCTCGCTATCGATCTTGGCTCGACTACCATTCCCGTTTCTTGGCACGGTTGAATCGATTGAAGAACGGAGTGGAGCAAGGTCTCGCGGCAAAGGATTGCCAAGTGAATCGTAACCCGGCTGGACTTCACGTGCCGGAGTTGGGGCACCGTTAAAATTTCCTTGAGAGAGATTGCTTTGAGCAACTACAGGGCGAGCAACCTTGGCGGCGTATTGAGGATATCGTTGAGCGAATCCTTCGTACGTTCCGATATAAGTCAGCACGCGACGCCCGCCTCGTTCCACAACGAACCGAGACCGTGGCGCGGCCTGACCACAATTGCTATTGTTATTGCAACAGTTCCCATTCTGGCCACCCTGATTGGCACCAAAACAATCGTTAGTAAGGCAGTATCCCAAGCGAGGATCGTTAAATGAGTTTTGGTTGGAATAGAAATTCGAACCGCCATTGCCACCATTAATAAAGCTTGCCACACCTCCACCGCGTTGCCCGCCGCCGAACCCACTACCGAACCCGCCGAACTGAGCATGGGCGTCGGTTGTGAACAGGCAAACGCTTAGTGCGACACAAACAAAAACTGGAAACGAACAAGTAATTCTGCGAATCATGGTTGGTCCTCTCAAATGGCTGGTACTTTTATCCCGCTGGCTCCGGTAAACTCAGAAATTAGCTTAACTACGGGAATCTGCATTTGGAATAGCGCGGATTCACTTCACGTGGAAAAGCTAACAAGTGCCTCACCCGTCGTTCGCCCCCCAATCAGGCGAGCCCCCGGATCATTTGTTTTTGCTGCTTTTTTAGGGCTTCTTACCAAAATGACCATCGATACCTGGATCAAGATTTGGCGGACCGGTTTCGCAATCTCTTTTTTTGGTGCCACCCAGTTTCTTATCTGTTGTGTCATTTCGATGGTGGTTTACCCCGGTGGCACGCTGATTGATTCGACTTCGGATGGTTACTCGCAGTCAGAAAATTACCTGAGCGATCTGGGGCGGGAAGTTTCGCTGTCCAGGCAGAGTCATGAAACAGGCAGCAAAATTTACAACGGGTCGTTGATCTTTCTTGGCATTTGCTCGCTTCCGTTTTTCGCCTTTATGCCAACCCACGCGTACGACAAAGTGGCTGGGTTGTCGGTCGCGGCGGCGATCGGAACTCTTACCGCAATTTCGTTAATCGTCATGGGGTTTTCGCCATGCGACGTCGCGCCGGCGACGCACTTTCTCGCGCTACTGGTCTGGCTAATCACTCTGTTCCTGTCATCCAGCATTCATGCGATCTGCATGTTGACCAGCAAGGAAGGAATCTCGGTTGCGCTGTCGCTGGTGAGTGTGGCCGTTGCCATGTTGGCGGTCTCCTACTGTTATCACGGGACCGAGACAGCGGCCGCTGTTGTCTTTCGCCGCGAGGAGATTCCGCTGAAGTCGGTGCTGCTGCAAAAACTGGTCTTCATTTCGATGTTGATCTGGATGTTTTCCGTGAGTGCCAAACTTCTGTTGACCGCCGACTTTAGCGAGTTCTACGAACGTGACGTCAGCAAAGAAACAACGGACTACCTGAAGGACCTGGAAGACCAACCTTGGGTCCCAACGCGTAAGTAGCTCGTGCGGCAGTTTTGCGTCTCAACCAGGTTTTCGAGGACCTGGCTTTTCGAGTACTTGGTTTTTTGGGTGCTTGGTTTTTTGGGTGCTCAGGTTTTTGGGTACTTAAGTTGTTGGGTGCCATGCTCACGCCTGCGTGAGCATGTTCAGGCGGGTAGGCAACAACTTCAATGCTCCATTTGCCAACGGACGACTACCGAAGTTTATCGGTCATTTTCGATTGCTGCGTCTGCACCGGTTTCTTGTTTAGTTGCCGGTTTGACAACAACGAACATCGAGTCGGACCTGAAATATCTTGACATCGTCGGACAAATTGCGGCTTCCGATCCAATGACAATTACGTAAGGGTTGGTCTCGATCGTTTCCCTCGCTTTTTTCAGTTCGATCTTGCTTCCTTGCAGGTCAAAAAAAAGAGAGGTTTTGAATCTTTAGTGAAACCGCAGTCTCTGATATCCGCGAGGAGCTTTGGATGTACGGAACCTCTACCGTTACCGGATCATCCTGGCTTGGCCGTCTTCCATTCATCTCCGTTCGGAATTTGACAACCTGGTCGACCTCCAAAACTTTTCTCCAAACCGTTGCATCGGATTCGCCAATCGCAATTCTTGAAAACTGCAACAAATGTTCTCCGCCAATTTGAACGGCAGGCGAAATCAAAAGTTCAGTAGCGTTCAATTCACCAGCTTCCGAAGAATTCAACTTCTCTTGGCCAAAACAAATACTCACTGAAAGGTAGATGGATAGAACTGCCAACTGCCAGGTTCGAATCATTGATATCTCCAATCGTTGATTAATCGTTTGCACCAACCCCGTGTTCCGTGTTGAAGGTCATTTAGATTTGTCACCAGATCGTCTCCGATGATTTCGGAATTCTCAATGCAAAACTCCTTCGCGGTAGTTTCCGTCATGTTGCGCACACTTGATATTTGGGTTGTTGGTTTTTTGGGTTTTTGGGTGCCATGCTCACGCCTGCGTGAGCATGTTCAGATGGGTAGGCAACTGGGT
>CAZPOL010000078.1:23624-24998 GCA_964588195.1 uncultured Pirellulaceae bacterium
TTGGGTGCCATGCTCACGCCTGCGTGAGCATGTTCAGATGGGTAGGCAACTGGGTAAAAGCGGTCCGCCTTTTCATTCTTTATCCCAAATTCGACGAAAAAAATCTTGAATCGTTTTGGGGGAACGATCGACATTAAACTGATGAGTTGGCCAGCCAGGTTCAATTTGTGCAACACCAGGCTTCACAAACGAAATAGCGTCGTTCGAAAGAAACACCTCCATAGAAACCGCACCGCCGCCCTCAAAATCCAACCGCATTGTCCCAGGCCGCCACCAATCATGATCCGTTTCACTTGGCTTACCTAGCCCTTCTTCAAAAAACGTTAACAACTCCTCTTGCTGGATAACGATTTTTTGATCGCCAAAAGTCAACGCAACTTCTTCAATTTCCACGGCACCACCTGAAAGAAGCTTGGTCAGTTTGCTTTGCGAGTGAAATCGATAAACTAAAAATGAAGCGGGGACGGCCAGCATAAGAACTATCAACACTGCGAAATTTCTCATCCTTCTACTCTTTTGCTGTACCGTGCCACCGATGCCATTCGCTTGCACAACCGACAACTACTGGTCTGACTCATCATCGGTCCTGGATTTGCCTGAGACTTCTACGTCCTCAGTTTCAAGGGCCTAACTCCAGACTTCGCCGTCAGCGGTTCCTGAAAACAATGTGGTCGTATTTTGCTCTTTGATTATAGCAAGCGACAAAAAATAGTCAGGGTTGGAGTTTAAACTTTTCCGAACAACAGGCGAGTCTGCAGGCGCCTTAGCCAATTCAATTATTTCGTGAGTCTTGCAATCAAGATACAGCACATGGCTACCAACGAGGATTAGACCATTTCCGTCGGGCGTAAAACAACATTCCCTTACGACGGCTTTCAACGACTTCGAAACAATGCTGGACAGGTCGCTACTTTCAACGAGGTGAACTTGACTCGAATTGCCAATGGAAGTTATCGCACCAATTTTCTCGTCATTCGGTGACCAGCAACAGCGCTTTAGTTCTGTTGAGAAACCATCCATAAGGAGTTTCTTGCTTTGGACAACTTCTTTATTTGTGGAGTCTACGATTTCAATTGTTCCATCTTTCATTCCCAGACAAAAACCGAAAGATTGTTGGGGGTCGATATGTCGACAGCCTTCGGAGCGACGTGCTCCAGACCTGTCAGCGACCACCTGACGCCGAAATGATCCAAATTTGGGATCCTACCTTTTCGATTTTGGCTATGTATCCAATACTCGGCCTAAATTCCAGCTTGCGATCGTGGTCAATCCCAATGCCAACAACAGTACCTTTCGAATTTCCAACAAAGAACTAGGAATAAAAGGTGTCAGGAGCCAAATTGAAGGAATAAAAGGTGTCAAAGGAATAAAAGG
>CAZPOL010000079.1:0-6867 GCA_964588195.1 uncultured Pirellulaceae bacterium
TTACAGATCTTGGCGACCTGTCCAGTTGTGAACACCTTCATCGCAGGCTCTCCATTACTTACTTTCTGACTCGTCTTTCGCTACACCAACTAACGGGGTTGGCACAGCTGTTTATCCCAAGTTTGACTTTCGGCGGCAGGCGAGTTCCGGGTCTCCGCTGGGCGGATTTCCTCAAGTCACATCTGGGTCGGGATAAACCAACTTTTAATATTTGTTTGGTACGAATTCGGCGTGCACCGAAACATTGTTTCCGACATCGTCCCAATGTCCGAGTGCGGATTGCAAAAAAGTCTTACAATTCGCAACTGATGAAAAACCGGCACCGCAAAAGCGATACAATCCTTCAACATTAACATTGACGGCGTTGGCTCAGACCACAAAAAGGTCCATACAAGAAGTCATAACGCGGGTCGGTGTTATAACTATTTACCTATCACCTGAGTGATAAGCAGCATGTCCCCCCTTTGTAGGTCTCGTCGATCGTTCTCGTATTAAGACAAGTGCCATTTAAGCCACTTGTCTTAGTACTCGATTGTCTCAATGCGACGTACCTGACAATAGTTTCGTTAAATCCGGGGGTGATACTTTAGAAACTTTCCACAGTCATGCCGCCGAATTCAATTGCGACGTTGGTAAGTTAAAGCCGTATCATAACGGTCAGGGAACTAATCCGCCGACTTCTGGCTCAAAAAGCAACAGCCTGGGTAATTTGGCCAGGCCATTACCCCACCGAATTGGTTCGCGAAAAAATACTCTGTCAATCCAAATATTGCTCTGCTGCCAGCCTATCGAGACAGAATCAGCAATACACCAATAACTGACAGCACCATTCCGACAGCGAATTGAAGGTTAAACGGCTCCTTAAAGGCAAGCACTCCAATCGTTGCCGCGATGATCAAGCCGGCCAATCGGATCATCGGTGAGGCTTGGGAAACGGGCGCTCCGGCCGCAAAGGTGATGTACAGCCCGATAGTAACCGTGCAAAACGACACCCCAACCACGGCGGCAGCGATCACACCCTGTCGCTCAGAATGAAATTCATGCCCCGTGAAATATTGCCACAGCACCCACGCCGAACTGATCAAAAAAACACAGCTGCCGTAGATCAACATCCCCAGGCTGTTGGATATCTTGTTGGCAGCGAACTTCACGGCGATGTCGGCAGTGGCCAACGCCAAAGCAGTCATTATCGCAAACGGTATCCAATTCGGCATCGGCCTCACTCTCCACGTATCAAACAAGTGCTGATCGCATATTGGCAGATTGCTGGCTGGTTGCCCACGGGACCCCGGTGAATGTGAGCATCGCAGGATTGTTCATGCACCCTCTCACACAAGTTTCGAAAAGGTAGTCCATTCACAGAATCGACGGATTTTGCGGAATATTTGGGTGGCTCCAGCGAATTGAGGGGCAAATAGGGAGAGGACTGGGATTCTATTGGTTTGATGAGCTACATTTTCATCCGGCTCGCAAACACCGGGCCCATCTACAAATACATCGTTGACGGCGGAAGCTTGGGTTCAAGCGGGTCTGTCAACGTGTTCACTTGAATCACTCGGAGTTTTCAGCATGGCAGCGAGAGATCGCAGAAGGAATCGGAATCGCAGCCGGTTCAGCCCCTTGGCTTACGGACTGACTGGAATCATTTTGGCAGGCATCATCCTGATTGCTTTGCCATTTTTGATTTACACTTTTTTCCGCATCAGCGTTCCAGCGGAACACATCGCCGTGCTGACTCGAAAAACCGGGATCGACATGGAAAACTCGTCCGAGTTGGCCATCGATGAAAAGCACAAAGGGATTCAGTCCAAAGTCTTGACCGAAGGACGTTACTTCAAGAATCCATATCACTGGGATTGGGATGTATACCCGATGGTCAGCGTACCCCAGGGAAAACTTGGCGTCCGCATCCGTTTATACGGTGACGATCTGGGTTACGGTCAGTTCCTGGCTGAAAAAGATTCTGAAAAAGGAATCGTGCCCGATGTCCTGAAACCTGGACTCTACAAGAATCTGAACGCCAAGGTTTTCGAAGTCAAAACGGATGGCGAAAAACGCGAGGTCAATTGGCGACCCGATGAAGATTACATCGAAATCGTCGAACTCCACGAACCCGTTACCATCCCGGCTGGATTCAAAGGTGTCGTCACTAATTTGGCCGGCACGATTCCGGAAGTTCCCAACACGTTATTGGTTCCCAAAGGCAGCCGAGGCGTACAGGAATGGACGTTGGACGAAGGGACTCACTACCTGAACCCGTATGTTTACCGCGTCGAACTGATCGATTGTCGCTCGCAACGATTCAATCTGGCGGATGGTTTTGACATGGGCTTTCCCAGTAAGGACGGCTTTTGGGTTTCTCTGGACGGGATTATCGAATTCCGTGTCAAACCAGAGGAAGCGGCCAAGGTTTACGTTCTCTACAACGAATTAAATAACGATGCAGGACCGGCCACCGATATTGGCCAGGAGATCATACGCAAAGTGATCATGCCTAACGCTCGCGCCTTTTGCCGTCTGGAAGGGTCGAACTCTTCAGGACGTGACTTTATCGGCGGTGAAACTCGCTCTGCGTTTCAGGAAGCATTCAAGAATGCGATCCTTAAGACGTGCGACGTACAAGGCATCGAAATCGTAACGGCTGTCATCACGGACATCGTTCCGCCAAAAGCGATCGCCGTTCCCATTTCGGAAAGGGAAGTCGCTCGCCAAAACCTGAAAAAATTCCAACAGCAGACTCTGCAACAGATTCAGGAGGCCAAGCTGGCGACCGAGCAGGCGATCGTCAAACAAAAAGAAAAGCTGGTCGAGGCCAAACGCGAAGTCGTCACGCTGGTCACCGTCGCTCAACAAGAACAGGAGGTCGCGGTCGCAGCAGCGAATCGTGACAAGGAAGTCGCTGAGCTTCAATTGATGGCCGCCAAAGACCGCGCCGAAGCGATCATGGCTGAAAAGGAAGCCGAAGCAGCCGTCATCCAGTTTCAGAACAAGGCCGAGGCAGCGGGCTGGAAAAATTCGGTAGCGGCGTTCGGGGGCGACGGACAGGCCTACGCCAGGTACGTAATGTATCAAAAACTCGCACCCGGATTCCGCTCGATCATGACCAATACCGCTGATTCGCCACTCATGGAAGTCTTCAAGAACTTCTCGAATGAAAACAGCAAAGAGTAAACGGCTTGCCTCGCCGGCGGGCTTTGCTCAAACACAAAACAAACGAAAACAGATTTCCGACTTCGGAGTGATAGATAATGAAACTTGCCAAATTAATTGCATGCCTCGCGGTACTAGTCGCCTGTGTATGGATTGGCTGGGAATGGACGATCAACCGTGTATACGTTCCGCAAGGTTACAGTTTGCAATTGTTGTACAAAGGTCCTTTCATCGGATCAGGCCAGCAAGCCGAAGATGGCAACTGGGCTCAGGATGGCGAAATCGGAGTCCGCCGACAATTGAAGGGACCCGGTCGTCATTTCTACAATCCAATTTGGTGGAAACGAGAATTGGTGCCTGACGTCGTGATCAAGGCAGGCGAAGTCGGTGTGGTCTCATGCAAGATCGGTCTGCCGCTACCGAACTCGGATGACTTTCTGGTCGATGGAGATATTGGATCAACGCGTTACAAAGGGATCCTGCGAAAAGCTCTGGCGCCGGGTCGCTATCGAGTCAATCCGTACGGGTACAAGGTTACGATCGTACAAACAGAAACGAACATTGCGAATCTGAATGCCAAGCAAAGTGGTTGGGTGAACATCCCAACTGGATACGTCGGCGTCGTAACGAATCTGGCCAGCAACCCGGTAACGGGAGCGATCAAAGGAGTCCAGGAAGACGTGCTTAGCCCAGGCATCTATCTATTGAATGGCCGGGAACAACAAGTCGACGTGGTTGAAATCGGCTACCGTGAAACAACTCTGGCCCACGAAAAAATTCGTGACAACCGGGGCAAACTGGAAGTCGACGAAGCGGGCGAGCCGATGATTCGCTTGACCGACAAAGGAATCGACTTTCCTTCCGGCGACGGTTTCCAAATCAGAATGGACTTCACCGCAATCTGGGGTTTGATGCCACACCAGGCACCAAACGCTGTGCACACGTTTGGCAATGTCGATGCAGTGCAGAAAAAAGTTGTCGAGCCACAAGTGGAATCAATCTGCCGAAACAATGGCTCCAAGTATCAAGCTGTTGAGTTGTTGGTGGGCGAGGACCGCGAGAAATTCCAGACTCAAAACCTGGACGAGATCAGGGAAATCCTGGGCGAGAAGAACATCACGTTGCTTTATGGCCTGATTCGTCACATCTACATTCCACGGGCCGTTCGCGAGCCGATTCAATCGGCGTTTGTCGCTGACGAATTGGCTCTGACCCGTGAACAGGAACAGTTAACCGCTCGTGAAGAAGGAACGTTCCGCGAATCAGAGAAAAACGTGGAACTCGAAAACGAACGCGTGGTCGTTGACACGGAACGACAGTTCCAAAGTGCTCTGGCCGAAGGTGATCGCGAGGCGAAAGGTATCCAGGCGGAATCTGATCGTCTGGTCGCCAACATCAAGAAAGAAACGGCCAAGCTGAAGTCTCAGGCGCAAATCCTGTTGGGCAAGGCGGAAAACGAAGGCCAACAGCTGATCGAAGAAGCCAAGGCCGAGCGGTTCCAATTGGCGGTCGAGGCGTTTGGAAGCGCCGAGGCATACAACAATTGGATCTTCGCCACCAATTTGCCGAAGGACGTCGACCTGAAATTGATGTACGCCGGCGAAGGTACGCTCTGGACCGATATGGATAACCTTGGCATCCGCGCCACAATTCCAATCAATCAAAAAGACAAGGTCCAGAAAACGCCTACTCAAAAGTCGTCCAAGACGAGCAAGTAGGGCTTACCAGCACGACGCGCAAGCGAGTGGTTTTGCCGCCTGAAACCACTCGCTTGCGCGTCGTGCTTGTATTGCTCACCTTCGCCACCGGCTACTGATAGCCTTTCGCCTGTATCGTGAACAGGTGCGCGTACTGGCCATTCTGCTGCATCAATTCTTCGTGCGATCCGTACTCTATCATCCTGCCTCTTGCCAAAACAACAATTTGGTCGGCCATACGGACTGTCGAGAACCGATGTGAAATCAAGATGGCCATTTGCTGTTGGGTCACTTGTCGGAAGTGATCAAAAATGTGGGCTTCCGCTTCAGCATCCATCGCCGAGGTCGGTTCATCCAAGACCAGGATATCGGCTTGCTTTCTCATGAACGCCCTGGACAAGGCGATCTTTTGCCACTGGCCGCCAGATAATTCCCGGCCATCCTTAAACCATCGTCCCAGTTGCGTATCGTATCCGCCTTCCATTTCTGCGATGAAGGGATGAGCCATTCCCTTTTCGGCAGCAACTTGCTGTTGATCCCGCGCGTCAAAATGAGCCACGTCACCGACACCGATATTTTCACCTACCTTCAGTTGATATCGAACAAAGTCCTGAAAGATGACACCTATCCGATCACGCAGCGCATCCAGTTGCCACTCGTTCAAGTCCAATCCATCCAGCAAGACACGCCCTTTCGTCGGCACATACAACCGAGTCAACAACTTGATCAGTGTTGTCTTGCCTGATCCATTTTCCCCGACGAGCGCAAGTTTTTGACCCGGCTTAAGGTGCAGGCTGATATCTTCCAGGGCAGCCGTCGTTTGCCCCGGATAGGTAAACGAAACGTTCTCGAATCGCACACCGTCACCTGGACTTGTTCCCGAACGAGCGGTCCCGTCCTGCGTATCAATCGGTTCATCAAGAAACTCGTACAGGTTGGACAGGTACAGATTGTCTTCATACATCTTGCCAACAGCGGTTAGGCTGGCCGCGATCGACGATTGACCTTGCTTGAAGATCATCAGATACATTGTCATTCCACCCAAAGTTATCCAGCCCATGGCGGCCGACCAGCCGATCCATGCATAGGCACCGTAAAATGCCAGACTACTGAGTACGCCCAACAGGAATCCCCAAAAACTACGTCTCAGAGTAAGCGCTTTGTCTTCGGCATACAGTTTTTCAAAGATCTCGCAATAACGTTCCAGAAACAGATCGCCCGTGCCAAGCAGTTTGACTTCCTTGGCAAAATCTTCGCGAGCAAGCAACCGTTCCAGATAGTTGCGAACTCGAGTTTCAGGGACACGCCAACGATAAAGCCGGAATGCTGCGCCGGAAAAATAGGTCTCGACGAAAAAAGCAGGCAGTGCGGCGACCAGTAAACCGACCACAGCCAGCCACGAAAACTGAACCAGCAACCAACCATACGTCAGTAGCGTGATCGCATTTTGAACGAGTCCAAACGTTCGCGTCACCAGACTCAACGGCCGTGAAGATGCCTCGCGTCGGGCCCGCGTCATCTTGTCGTAAAACTCCGAATCTTCGAAGTGAGATAGTTCCAGAGTTTGCGCCTTTTCCAGGATCATCACATTGACCCGCTGGCCCAACAGCGCTCGCAGTAATGAATTGGCGATCGATAATCCACGTTGTGCGGCGGCCATCAAAACGATCAACAGGGCTTCCACACCAATCCACTTTAGAACCATCCAGCGATCGGCAACCACCTGCGTTTCAACCGCCAACACCACCGCATCCACGATCAGCTTGCCGATATAGGCGATGGCACCAGGAATGACGCCCGAAAAAATAGTCAGCCCGGCAATCAGGATCGTCAAGCGTTTATCGGTCGACCAGACAAGCGTTAACGCTTCTTTGCTGTAACGAAAAACGCCAAAGAACCTGCCAATCAAAGACGAGTTATCGGGCGAGGGTGGCGCAGAAGGAGGCGGCATCGAATGATCAGACAAAAAAGGACGAATTCATTGCCGCAAGTATCCCGCAGGACTCGCAAATTGAACAGG
>CAZPOL010000079.1:6967-8962 GCA_964588195.1 uncultured Pirellulaceae bacterium
TTGGGCGATAGCCCCGGTTCCACATCACCCTGTCTCGAAATAGTTCGATCACTCGCTTTCACTGGTCCGGTTCATTCTCCGAATCCGAGACTTCAGGCTCTCGAATTCACGAGCCAGCTGTGAACCTGGCCCCAGCGTCTTGACAACCTTGGGGAAAAATTCGTTTATGATCCTGGAAGCTGCCTCCTGGTCATTCGCATCCAACATATGACGAGCGATTCGGTATTTTCCGCGGAGGTAATCCTTTGAATTTGCTCCGTGAACTTTTTTGCTCAATTCGTTTGCCTTTTTCGCGGCCTCGATGGCCTTCTCAGACCGCCCCGCCACAAAATAAGTTATCTCCAGCCGTCTGTACCATGTGATGGGCAGCTGCTCTCTTGTCGGAAAATCAAACTTGTTCTCATAGACTTTGATCATCGCCAGGCAATGCCGCTCTGCTTCGTCGAACATCTGTTTTTCAACCAGGCATTTGAACTCCAGTGTTCTCATCAGGTCGGAAACCTTGTGAGTCGTTCCAAACTTGGCGACACCTCGTTCGGTACGTGCCTGTAACTCGGCCAGCGACACAGATTCGGGCTGAACTCTCAACTTGCAATCGACATAATGAAAATAAAGTTCCCAGGTGCCAGCAGCATTGGGCCCATTGATCGAAGTGGAAAGGTCTAACAGTTCCTCATAAGCCGACAATACATCATCAATCCGTTTCATACCAAACAGTATCTCAGCACGGTTGCTTTTGGCTTCCACCCAAAAAGGGTGTGACTCTGTAACACCATACGAGTCAGCGGACTCCAACAATTCATCCGCTTGCTTCAACAATTCATCCGCCTGCTTCAACACCTCTGCAGGACGAGGCATATGAATCGGCGCAGAATTTCGAAGCATATCATTCAGCGCAGAATTTCTCGCAACCATACAACCGAAAACCAACGAAGGATCCACCTTGGCGCGAGCTGGTGAATTCAGGCACCAATCGGCCATTGCCAACGCCTTTTCGGGCAGTTCCGCCCGCAGATATTCCAATGCCAGCTTGTGCCGCACGCGGAAGACGTTCAGCCCATCCTCGTCCTCAACACTCACAAACATTTCGTGGGACTTGATAAATTGATCGATCGCCTCGGCAGAATCCCAATTCCCGGAAAGTGCTTGTCCGATTCTGAACCGCGCCATCGCATCCACCACGGGGATGTCACGGGCAAAACCTTCGTCAAGTTTATCGATCATATCCATGAGAAACTGTTTGTGCGCAGGATCAAACGTGACATCAGATTGGGAAGCATTTCGCTCGTCGATGCTACTAAACAACAGATCCAGAGTTTTCTGAGTGGCTTCGCTCTGGGCCGTCGCCCGTGATTCGGCAGCCAGTGTTCTCG
This sequence comes from uncultured Pirellulaceae bacterium, assembly GCA_964588195.1. GTDB lineage: Bacteria > Planctomycetota > Planctomycetia > Pirellulales > Pirellulaceae > CAJQPP01. Next base: position 8,341 of record CAZPOL010000079.1, read on the forward strand.
ACGACATGACCATCGATACGATCGCGGTTCCCATCAGTGCAGCCAGCACCAACAGGCTTGCCGCGCAAACCGTCTTGTTGCGACCGATCCACTTGCGGGTGCGGTAGGACATCGATGGAGGCCGAGCCAACACTGGCTGGTCATTGATGAATCGCCGAATGTCATTTGCAAGCTCTGCAACCGAGGAGTACCGCTGGTCCGGGTCTTTGTTCAGCGACTTCAAAACGACCCAGTCCAAATCACCTTTTAGTTTTCGGCACCAGGACGAATAACTGGTCGATGTCGTTTGCTCCACCCATGCAGCGGCCGCTGGTGTTCGATCCAACCGAACCGATGGATAAGGCGTCGGTGATTCGCGAATCGCTTTCAGCAATTCCAACGGTGACGATTGTCGATAAACATCGAGCGTTACAGGAGTCGTGTTGGTCAACAACTGGTAAAGCACGACGCCGAGCGAATAGATGTCTGTGCGCGTGTCAACACCGCCGAGACCTTGACCGGAATTTTGCGAGTGCCCAAAGGTTTGCTCAGGACTCATCCACAACGGCGAACCCAATGCAAAGCGCGTTTGCGTTTGTCTGGAATTCTGCCATGCATCGGCACCAAAAACTTTTGCCAAACC
>CAZPOL010000079.1:9062-11953 GCA_964588195.1 uncultured Pirellulaceae bacterium
CGGAACCTTCGCTGCGACTCGTTGGAGTCATCGCCTCCCTTCAGTAGTTTGATAGCGACCAAGCGTTCGACTGGACTGTGTTGACTAGCCAGCCAAACGGTCCCCATCCCTCCAGACCCCAATTTCTTGATGATTTCAAAACCGTCGATCGATGGCGCTGCGGCATCCGATTTCGATGAGTCGAATTCGGTGACCTCGGCATTACCGTCCGGTGTATTTATCAGACCCTGAACGACGTTTCTGTTTGAGATCGTGCTGCGCAATTCCGTCGCTACCTGTTCGGGCAATTGTTGAATCCGAATAAACTCATCCACTGCACCGACCGGATTCGCTGCTGCCCATTCCTCATATTCCAGAAATGCCAGATTGGTCAGACGACTCAGTATTACCTGGTTCATTGCAGTTTTTCCCATCGCCGTTTTTATTGCAGGCCTTGGTGGCGGACCCGATTCAGTTCGTTTCTTCGTTTAGCTCCGCTCCGGTAGCTTCATCAGAATCGACAGTTTGTTGATCGCGCGTCGATAGTGACTGGCCACCGTGTTGATATTGGAATTGCAACGCTCTGCAATCTCGGCGAACTTCAGCCCTTCGAAGTGTCGCAAGGTCAGAACCAGTTGTTGCCTTGGATCCAACTCGGCCAGGCAAGCATGCAAAGCGGCCTCCTGTTCGAACATCACGATTCGAGATGATGGAGTCTTGTCGCCATCTTGAAAGTCATACCACGAGGGCAGGGGGCATTCACCGTTTTGCAAATTCAGCCAGTCTCGAAACGTATTTTTCTGGATCGTCAGGATCCACTGCGCGAATTGTGAAGTGGTATTGCCTCGAAACGAACTGTGATTATTCCAGGCCTTCAGAAATGTTTCTTGAACCAAATCTTCTGCTGATTGTTTTCGTCCCAGGTTTCTTCCGTAACAGAGTCGGCGAGATTTGCTGGTCAGCCCGATTCGAAACTTCTCAAACAGGCAAGTCCAGGCATCGCGATCGCCCGAAACGAGATCTGGTATCAAGATTGATATTGATGGAAACTTTTCGACCAATTTACTTCTCCGCTATCCCCAAGTCCTTCGACTAGTATTCTCGTCCTTAAGCCTGAAGTCAATCAATCGACAAGTAAATTCGCAATACAATTCCTGTTTCCAATTTTTTTTCATTATTGCTGCACAAAAACTTGCCCCCGGACCGTCTCGGCGCTGCGCGGCCGATTTGCTCATTCGCCGTTGGCTCATAACGCGAAATCTTTTTTGACTGGCGCTGAATGATTGCACAATTTAGTTATCGGCACCCGTCTCAACTAAGTGCGTCGATGTAACGCGCGGCGATTTTCATGATCACATTCTATTTGGGCTATTGAGGTGGAACACATGAACTGGAATTTCAAATCGACAGCAAGTAAACGAGCGACTCAGCGACGTGAAAGCAAGGTTGAATTCGAAACGCTCGAACCTCGCCAATTGTTGTGCACATTTCGCGCAGCCGTGCAAACGGCAAACGCACTGGGTCAACAAGGTACCGACAACGTTCAAATTCAATTCCAGGGGCACGAGGAAGCTGGTTTCGTTGCTGGTGGAAACCAAATTTTGGTAACTTCCGAGGGCGATGCTCCTGATCTGAATCCAGGTGACGGGGTTTGCGCATCGTCGTCTGGCAATTCGTTCACAGTAGACCGAATCACCGTTAACTCGCCTCTGCCACAAGTCCTGTTTGGGACCACGATCGATGCCACCCCAAGACCTGAGGATGCATTCAACAACAATTTCCCTGTGCAACCCCAGGTTACTCTGCGAAACGGAGTCACGAACGGCTCAGCTATTTCCGGGTTGGTTGTCTCAGGAAATTTTGCCCGAGTCAGCGGACTAGAAGTAACTGGATTCGATCACGGCGTGATCGTTGCGGGAACCCAGAACGAGGTCGTTGGGAACGCCTTGGTCAACAACCGCTTCAACGGACTCTGGATAACCGGCAACAACAACGACATAGGCTACTACTTCGACGGCTCTAGCCAACAACGGAAAGGCAACCTGCTATCCAACAACAACCATGGAATATTTATCTCTGGTTCCGCCAACCTGAACCTGGTGGAAAACAACTTCATCGGAACCAATCAAAATGGAACTGCTGCGGACGCCAACCGGCATTCGGGAGTGGTCATTACGGCCAATTTGGGACGTCAAACAATTCAAAACAATGTGATCTCCGGCAATACTCGATTCGGAATTCTGTCCTTTGCTGATTCTGGCGTTGACATCCGGAACAACGAAATCGGCACGAACAGGCTTGGAACAAACGCCGTTGCCAATCGGTTAGACGGTGTCGTGTTAAATGGAAACGGCAATGGTGGGTCCATCGTTGCAAACAACGTGATATCGGGCAATCTCCGCGACGGCATTGTGAATCGTGAAGGCGGAACGCTCATTAACAACAACAGGATCGGCGTCAATCAGGCGGGCAACGTAGCCATTGGTAACCGGTTTGGTATCAATGCACAAACCGGGTCCGGCGGAATCGATATCACGAACAACACGATCTCCGGCAATAGCCTGGCTGGAGTCTATGTATTTCGAAATGAGGGTTTTGGCGAAACAGTGATCACGGGCAATCGAATCGGCACGAATTCGTCAGGTGATATTGCGATACCAAATGACCAGGGCGTCCTGTTAAGTCGAGAAGCAAACGCAGTTCGAATTGGTTCCGTTGCTAACGCTGCGGTTCCCGCCGAGCGAAATATAATTTCTGGAAACACCAGGAATGGAGTTAGCATAGTTGGCGGTATCGCGTCCGGCACCTTCGGCGTCGGTCAAGTCACGATTGGCAACAATCTCATTGGTGTCGGACAACGAGCCGGCTCCAATGAATTCGTTGCAATCGGCAATGGAGCAGTGGGAATCTTC
>CAZPOL010000079.1:12053-13981 GCA_964588195.1 uncultured Pirellulaceae bacterium
CCGGCACGGGTGTCTCAATGGTCAGTTCAGACGGCAACTGGCTTACCGATAATCGTATTCAGTTCAACCAGGGTCATGGAATTTTCACCACCAACGGAAACGGCAATACCATCGGTGGCGCCGATGGATTGGCAGTCGCGGGAATCGGTAACATCATTACCAACAATGGATTCTCCGGCGTCCATGTGAATAACGGTGACGGCAATGAAATCCACCGAAATAGCATCGCAAACAACGGCGGCTTGGGCATCAATCTGCAAGGGGTCAATGGCAACAACAACCAGAAGGCGCCTACGGTTGACGAAATTCTGCAGTCCAACACACAATTGGTACGTGGAAATCTGCAGGCAGTCTTGCCCAACACGTTGTACGTGATTGAAATTTTCAGTTCAACTAACTCGTCGCAAGGCATTGAAGGCACTGTCTTCCAAGGCAGACAAGCCATCACAACAAATGCCTCCGGAAATCTAGATTTCTCAATTCCTGTCGAATCGCAGATATTCAACGGACAGTTCATTACTGCCACAGCTACGATGGAGGGACCAACGAGTGCTTTTGCTACCAACGGCGACACGTCACAGTTTTCCACCCCTTTCAGAGTGCTATCTGGTCGTCAAGCGATTGCTGGAAGTGACGTTGCGTTGCTTAGCGATCAGCAACTGAGGGAGCCCGACAACCAGGATTCCAAAACAAGCAAAAGCAATTCAGATCCCATTGACCTGGATACAAAAATAGAGCCCGCAACTCGGGCGGTTGGATTGGGCGACGTAGTTCAGCAACCGTTCGTGGCACAGGCTTTTGATCGAATATCCAACACGGCAACCAGCACAACAGCCGAAAACGGCGAACGCTGGATTGAGCTGATTGACCAGGTGATCAATCAAGTGGATGAAACGGATTGGGTTGGCGATCTAGCCAAAGCTCATCAAGTCGCGAGAAATTAACGCAGCGGATTGACGAACTGGTTCTCGAACGAAGCGGAGCCGTCGCGGCTCCGACTTCCTGTTCGTCAAACGCAGACGAAACGCAGATAAAGCGCAGACTAAACGCGACCGTCACGGGAATCAGGCGACCTTTTCGTCGCCTGAATCTCGTTTGATGGCGTCGTCGGAAATGGAGCCGTCTTCGCTTACGTCTTCGAAGCGGACGCTTACTCGTTTGGAAACGCCGGACTCTTGCATCGTAACGCCGTAAAGAGTCGTAGCGGCGGTCATCGTAACTTTAGAGTGCGTCACGATCACGAATTTGGTCCAGTCCAGGAAACTCTTCAACACGTCGATAAACCGACCAACATTGGCTTCGTCGAATGGGGCGTCGACTTCATCCAGCACGCAAAACGGACTTGGGCGAAATTGGAAGATCGCCATCAACAGTGACACCGCAGTCAACGCTCGTTCACCACCGCTCAACAATGAATTATTGAACTCCGGCTTACCAGGCGGCGTCGCCATGATATCGATACCGGCCTCCAGAATATCCACATCCTCGTCCAGCACCAAATCCGCGGTTCCGCCACCGAATGCCTGCCGGAACAGGACCTGGAAGTTCGCGCGAATCGCTTGTAGTGTTTCCTCGAACAGGCGACGCGAGTCTGTGTTGATCTTCTGAATAATCTTTTCGAGTGCCTCACGAGCCTGCACCAGGTCCTGGTATTGAGCGTCCAACGCCTCGTACCGCTGCTGCATCTCCTCCAATTCGATCAAGGCATCCATGTTAACCGACCCGATGTTTCCAACCTTCTTGCGGAGGTCGGTTATCTCTTTGTCGATTGCATCTCGATCCTGGTCGATCTCCGATTCCTCGGCATCCAGGTCGGCAACATCAATGCTGTAGTCATCGCGAAGCCGCCCGGCCAACTGCGTCCGCTCCATCGACAACTGACTCTCACGAAGCTCAATCTCGTGCAAACGATCTTTGGCCTGCCGAAC
>CAZPOL010000079.1:14081-22703 GCA_964588195.1 uncultured Pirellulaceae bacterium
GAAAAAGCCCAACAGCGAACTGAGTTGTTGTTCGTTGTTGGTCATCGCCTGGCGGTCGACGGTTGCCTTGGCCGTCAGGGACTCAATCTCTTGAGTTAACTCCTGCGTTTCCGCCTGCATTTGCTGACGTTCAGCTTGCAGGACTTCGATTTGCTGCTCCAACGAACGTGCCGCCGAACTCTGTTCGTTCAACCTGGTGGCGATCTCAGTGTTTTCGTTCAGCAGTTTCTTGACGGTGGCATCAAATTCACCCGCCTTCGTCTTTAGACCATCGATCGTCTTGCTGTCCTCACGAATCTCATCCGACAGCTTGTGCAGATCACGATGCAAGGCACGCAGTTCACTTCGGCGAGAAACAATTCCACCCGCCGCCGATCGTGGTCCTGACACCAGCGTGCCATCGGATTCCAGCATGTCGCCTTGCAGGCTGATAAACCTGGCCGTTCCCGGTCGTTTTTCATGCAGCCGCAGCGCGTCGGCCAACGACTTAACCAGAAACGTTCCGCCCAACAAATTGAAAACCAGCGATTTGTATTCCGGCTCGACTTGCACCAATTGATCTAACCGACCAACGACTCCGGTTTCGTTACCAAGGTCGACACCAGGTTTTGTGCCAAGCGTTGGCGGGTGATGCATTCGAATCAGGCGGACACGACCGGAGGGTTTCAGTTTGCCCTCAACCAATCGATCGATCAATTGATTGCCGTCAACGATCAGGCAACGAGCGTAGTCGCCGAGTGCCAAGTCAACCAACTCGGCATGCTGAACATTAACCTTGATCACATCGGCCACCAGACCCATTACGTCTTTCAGCCAGGAAGTGTCTTCATTTTTGCTTCGTTCAAGCAATTCCTTGACGCCCGAATCGACGCCTTCCAGCCGGTTTTCAAGCTCCTGAATAACCTCGGCCCGTTGTGTCGCGCCCGTTTGAGCCCGCCGTTTTTCGCCGAGCTTCTTTGTGAAGTCTTCCAACTGGCCGTTGACTTGCTGTAACGATGAACGAGCCTGTTGCAAGGCCGAGTCCTTTTCGGCGGCTTCGTTTTGCAATCGCTGTTGCGTATCCTGATGTTGTTGCAGCTTTTGAGACTTGCCGGTGACGTCTTGATCCAGATTTTGTAACTTGGTCAACAATTTCTCGTTCGTCGACCGGGTCATCGATAACCGCGAATCGGCGGCACTCATCTGTTTGCCGAGTTCCGCAACCAACAAGTTGATGCTGTTCTGTTTCTCTTGCTTGCGAGCCGACTCTTCTTGCAAAGCGTTGATCTTGCTTTCCGTTTCGACGAACGCGGCTTCGGTCGTGGCCAAAGCCTCGTCGGCTTCCTTGCAATCGCTTTCGGCCTGCTCACGCAATTGCAGTGATGCCGAAATCCGCTCAGCCAGTTCGGCCAATCTCGCACTGGAACGATCCAGCCCCAAACGAGTATTCGATTCCTGGACTTTCAGGTCATCGGTTCGAGACTGATGCAAGGCGATGTTGGACTGGCGTTCCGTGATCCCCTGAATCAAACCGTTGATGTTCTTTTGAAAGTCCAGAATTTTCGACGACCATTCGGACAACTTGACGTCTTGTTCACGAGAGGCAGATTCAAGATGCTCCAGGGATTCCTTCTGCTCCTCGACGGTAGAAAGCAAGCCGGTTTTTTCGGCCTGAATTTCTTCGAGATGTTTTGAAAAGTCACGCCAGTCTTTTGCGCCTACATGGGTTCGCAATGCCTGAAGCCGTTCGGTGTACTGCTTGTACTTGGCCGCCTTGGTCGCTTGTGATTGAATCTTTTTGTAGCGGTTGCCAACTTCGTCAACGATATCGGCCAAGCGAACCAGGTTTTGTTCGACACGAGCGAGTCGCCTCTCCGCCTCGATCTTCTTCACCTTGAAACGACTGATTCCAGCCGCCTCTTCGAAGATCGCGCGACGCTCGCGAGGACTCGCCTGCAACAACTGATCCACTTTGCCTTGTTCGATCAGGCTGTAGGCATCCGCACCGACACCAGTCCCTCGCACAAGATTTCGAATGTCTTTCAGTCGGCACGGTTCGCCGTTGATCAGATACTCGCCTTCGCCACTACGGTAGACTCGCCGTGTCAGCTGCAGCTCGTCGGAGTCCATCGGCAAAGTGCGAGAACGATTGTCGAAGAACAGCGATGCTTCGGCCGTGTTGGAGGCCTTGCGACCACCGACACCGGTTGTTCCCTTGAAGATGACGTCCGACATCTCCTTACCACGGAGACTCTTGGCGCTTTGTTCGCCCAACACCCACTTGATGCCGTCGACGATATTCGATTTACCAGATCCATTGGGCCCAACAACCACGGTAATCCCTTCCGGAAACTCAAACCGAGTCCGGTCAGGAAAACTCTTGAAGCCGTACAACTCCAACGCGGTCAACATAAAACAAATCCAGGCGTTACATCGCTGCCTCTATTAAGGAAGCGACAAATTCGATCAGGGCTCAATCATCATCAAAACGGTTGGTCTTCGATTGCGAAATCAGACGACTCGAATAATGACGAGCCCCTGGCAAGCACTTCGGGAGCTACCAAAAGTTCCATTCTACCAAAGATCTCTGAAAATACCCTTTCCGCTTTTGGAAGTTTCGGATTCGTCTGATGAGGAGTCATCAAACATCTCCGGAATTTTTTCAGAGACATATTTGTCGGACAACTCGGCCCGTGCGTTTCGGTAGCTGTTACTTAGTTGCGGCACTGCGTTAATGACCAGGTTGGAATCCATAGCGTTGGTCTGACCGGCATCCTTCAACAACCTTATCACGTCACCGTAACCAGCCCCAACCTTCACCATTTGTCGAATGACATCCGAAATCAATGTGGAGCAGACGACTTGCTGTTCTTTCCCGTTGGGCAAGTATCGTTTGATCACAATGCGTGAGGCACCGTCCGCCTTAACCGTCAAACCCGATTTGAAGTACAACAGCTCCTCATTGAAATGCTGATTGCCTCCGAACAGGACGACCTCAGGCACCTTGGTTCGCGACAGGTGGATCATCGGTTTGGAGTCAGAAACAACGGTGTGCAACATAAATTCGCGACCGACTAACTCACCGTCCACTGCCAGGCTTTCGGGGATACTATCTCGCAACGCCCGAAACGCGCCATAGCGAGCCTCGGCACTGTCACTGCTGAACAAACTGGCCAGAGCATCTTCGCTGACGGAGTCTTTTACGCTGGCCAAAGCGGTCAACGCATGCCAACGGAATGCCGGTTCTTCATCGGCCGCCTTTTTCAGAATTCCAACGCCCGAGTTGTCACCCATGTAAGCCAATGCCTGGGCGGAATGAAATTGAACTGCAAAATCGTCACTCCGCAAACCACGGTTCAGAATATTCCTGGCATCCTCGCCAATCGCTTCCAACCGGATTGATGCAATGCTAGTTTTTTCCGGGTTGTGCAGATCACGTTCCAGGCGTTCCATTCGGTTGACCAGTTGCTCGTCCGTCTCTTCAAACACAATATTAAACAGCACATGAAAATAGCGACCGACATTGGTTTGATAGCCTTCGGCGATTTCGACCTCAATCCGTTCGTCGTTTTTCGGATCCGCTACGCCTTCTGGTCGTCCTTGAATTCGTGCCGAGAATCGTTTGTTGATGGCTCGGGATATTGCTGTCGCGCGTCGAATCGACCGCTCGGAATTAACAATCTGGATTCCGCATATGCGATCACGAGTCACGGTGCCGCCGCCTGGAATCAGACCGCGAATTTTATTGCCCGCGTCTTCACTTGAATCGAAAAACGAGTCGACGACGACATGACCTCGTGCGACTCCCCAGTTATGTCCGAAAGAAATATCGTTTGGAATGGCAACGAATGGCTTCATCCGCACTTGCATGGTAAAGCCACCTTCCAGACTTGTCGTTTTTGATCGCTGGATACACCTAACAACAACATCGAAACGATCTCCTTTACGAGCACCGGGCGGGACTGAACCAGTCACCAATGCCATGGACGTGTCTTTGCCGGCCAACAAGCTGGAAATGTCATCGATTTCATGAGTCTTGATCTCTTCAATCAGCAAGTCACGCTGACCGGATGGTTGAGGCTCGCTTCCTGTACCATCAAGCTGAGTCACCAGGGCGATTCCATCCACCTTCAATTTCTGAAGTCCAATAGGCCCGGCGACGTCTCCGACATAAACCGGGCTGTCGATGTCGTCGTTGAATTCCATCGCCTCCGAATCAGGACTCTGTCCACGCATGATGTGTGAACATCCGGTTATCAGGCAGAGACACATAAAAACGAATCCTGCCGAAGCAAGCCAGAAGCCCGAAAAACGGGCCAGAGTTTTCAGACGAATTTCACGATCCAAACCGTTCGAAATGCCGTTCATTGTGTTGCACCAATGGCAAGATATTTGTAGGAGACGATCCGCGCAATCGCATTACCGCGCTCTCACGGACAAATGGAGGCAGAACGGTAGATACGGGTCGAAGCTCCGTCAATATCGAAGCCTACACAGAGATGGTGGCTGGTCGAATGCCAGCATGAACGACAGCAGTATTGCGTAGAAAAAATACGAGCACGAAGCGCAAGCGAGTGGTTCTAACCGCAAGAAACCACTCGCTTGCGCGTCGTGCTTGTATTACTCGAAGAGGTTCGTTTCTGCAATATTTCGTTTAACGGCAAGCCGGAGGCGACTGCGTCACGACTGCATTACAAATGCAAAATCGCTTCCACTAACGAATTCGCCGTTGCCGTCTTCGCATCGCAATCGCAGTAACCACCAACACGATCGCCGACGGTGGCTCGGGCACAGCCGTAAACTGAAATGTCGCCGTTGGGTAATAGATTGCCGAGTTGATCGTGTTGGTAGGAAAGGTAAGGCTGGTGCTAGGCAGCCAGCGACCCGTGACAATCGAAATACTCGGGTCGATACTCAGATCTAAACCACCCAGGTCACTACGAATCGCATCGTCAAGCGTGTAGTCGTAGGCGCCGATGATGTAATTCTCACCCGCCAACAGCGTCGTGACCGGGATCGATGCGTACCGGTAAAAGCCACTGAGCGGGTCAGATCCGTCTACCGTAGCCGACGCAATCAAGTTTCCGCCAACGTCCCAGATGCCAACGGCATGCGACGACGCCAAACCGTCCTGGTCACGGTCGAAAAAACCCAGGCTGTCCACTTCCATATTAACATTGGCCGTGAACTCGTACCCCAACGTCCAATCTCCGTTGAAGCCAACGGTCCCTTGGTCGAGAACGTCCACTGCAATCGACCCTTGCGCCGTACTGGTAAGCAAGAGTGCGAAACTGATTGCAACGACGGTAAACTTTAACGGTAAGTCAAATTGGTGAAACAAGAATGCCATCATAAGCCTGTCGAATAGCCAAGAATTACCTAGGCAGTAGATTCGACAGAAACGTCAACCGATAGCCAATCATTTCAATCGGCCCATTAAAGTTTGACATCCAGCGAACACGTCACTCCGCTTCGATACAGGCCAGGTACTTGGGGTGGTCCGCCTTGCCGGTCATTTCATAGAGAAAACGACTTGGCATTGTCGCTTGGGGTTTACCCCATTTCATTCTGGAGAGAGACAACGAAAGAGTCAGCCTTTCTTCGGCGCGGGTAAGTCCCACATAACAAAGACGCCGCTCTTCATCAATCGAACGGTCATCATCCAGGCTACGGTGGTGGGGCAAAATGCCTTCCTCAAGCCCGACCAGAAAGACCTCAGGGAATTCCAGTCCCTTGGCACTGTGTAGTGTCATCAGCGCGATTGCGTTGCGACCGAGTTGCTTTTCTTTTTCATCCTGAGCTTGCCTTTCATCCAAAGTTAATTGGTCGACAAACTCGGTCAGTGTCGGTTTTTTCGAGTCCTTTTCGTACTGCCCGAGTGCGTTGACGATTTGCTCGACGTTGGTCCATCGCGATTCACGTTCCAGAGGCTCGGTGTACACACGATCGATCTCGCCACGGTAATCCGACCGTTCAATCAAGCTACGCACTCGTGAGACCAACGAGCCCTCCGCTCCCTCTGATTTGCGAGTCACCAGATCACGCAGACGATCGAGTCCTCGCTGGGCGGCCGACGAAATTTTTGGTCGCAGTGCCGGGTTCGACACAACCTGCCAAAGCTCCAGCTTCCGCTCCATCGAGTGATTCAACAATTTCTCAACGACTTTGTTGCCCAGCCCGCGAGGCGGGGTATTGATAACACGCCGGATCGATAATTCGTCATCGGGATTATCCAACAGTCGCAAAAACGCCAGGATGTCCTTTACTTCTTTCCGATCAAAAAACGAATACCCACCGATCAGAACGTAGGGCAGTTTGGCCTTGCGCAGCTCAGTTTCGAACGGGCGCGGCTGTTCGTTCGTGCGGAACAGAATGGCGAAGTCACCAGGTTCCACGCCGGGTTGTTTCAACCGATTGCGAATCTGCAAGACCACTTCCTGAGCCTCTTTGGTCTCGTTGGTATGCTGCAGGATTTTTGGTGGTATCCCCGACGGCCGTCCGCTGATTAGCGTCTTGTCGCTGCGTTGCAAATTAAACGAGATCAGCCGGTTCGCATATTCAATGATCGGTCCAGTCGAACGATAGTTCATCTCCAGGTTCACCAACGTAGCCTTGGGCCAGTCTTTGGCGAAACTAAGAATGTGCTCCACCTCCGCGCCACGAAAACCGTAGATCGATTGATCGTCGTCCCCGACAACGCACAAATTGTGATGCTTGTCAGCCAGCGCTTTGATGATTCGATATTGGCTGGCGTTGGTGTCCTGGTATTCATCGACCAGGATATGATCGAAGCGGTTGGCCTCGGCGTTGCAGACTTCTGGCAGAGTCGTAAACAGGTCCTCGGTCAACAACAACAGATCGTCAAAGTCGACAGCGCCCTGTTGCTTCAAAAGGTTCTGATAGCGTCGATAGCCGATCGCCGCCAACGCTTCACGGTCATCTTCGGCAATCGCCTCCGCCTTGCCGGCGCGAATCGAGCGGGACTTCCAACCACTGATTTGCCAAATCAGCTGCGACGGTTTCAAAGTGGTCGAGGGAACGTTGATCTCTTTCAGCACCCGCCGGGCCAGACTTTCCTGGTCGCCTCGATTGCAAATGATAAATTTCTGCGGGTAGCCCAAGTGTTGGATGTGGCGTCGGAGGATTCGTACGCAAAGGGAATGGAAAGTCGAAATCAGAGGCTGCTGATCCGTTTTCTTGAACTTCAGCATCGCCCCGATCCGCTTCTGCATTTCGGCAGCTGCCTTGTTCGTAAACGTGACCGCCAGAATTCGGTCGGGAGCAATTCCATTGCGGATCAAGTTGGTAATCCGGACCGTGACAACGCGTGTCTTGCCGGTTCCAGCACCCGCCAGCACCAACAGCGGACCGCTGAGCGTTTGCGAAGCCTTTCGTTGTGCCTGATTTAATGCCGCCAAGGCCTCACTCCATTGATGATCGACGCGATCGGATCCCGCAATCGCTGCAATTGAATTCCGGGCCGGGCATCATACGCTTGAGCACCCGAACCGAGCTAGTGGGCAAATCGTTTTCGGGCGAACAGAAAGCCCGATTTCGAGCGGAATGTGGCACGGTCGCCTTGACCCTGATTCCCGAAAATCAGTATACTTCGGTTTGGTTTTTACCGAAAAAGCAGCGACTCGTGCGGCCTTGATTCGTATCTACGCATGGTCAATCCAGACCATTTCTGACCGACCAGGGCATGACGGCACGCGATGTCCGATTAAATAAGAAATTGAACTCAGCAAAATTTGACCTCAAATATAGCCAAGCGGCTGCAGGCGCATTCAATGAACAAGAAAAAACAAGAGCTGGAACAAAACGAACTGGCCGACACACTTGGCAACAAGCTTGAGGAACTGAAACCTCACCTGCCAAAAATTGCGATGTTCGCCGGCGTCTTCTTGCTCGGTATCATCGCCATCGCCTTCTGGGTAAATACAAGAAAGACTGTGCAGGAATCGCAATGGCGTGAGTATTTCGTTTCGTCCCGATTCGCGGATTCGCGAGGAATGAAAACGGTTGCCGAACTGTACCCCGACACAACCGTCGGTAACATGGCACTGATGAATGTCGGTGATTCGGATTCTCGTAACGGCTCGCGAAATATTTTCAACAACCGTGAAGAGTACAACAGCCAACTGCGCAAGGCAGCTGAAGAATACGAACAGGTGCTGAAGAGTTCCAACCTTAGCGATTTTCAGAAATTGCGAGCAACATTTGCTTTGGGTTACACCTACGAATCGTTGGGACGATTTGACGATGCCCGGAAAATGTACGAAACCGTCAGCAACGAACACGCCGACACCCCCGAAGGAATCCAGGCCGCCAAGTGCCTGGCTCGCGTAAACGACCCATCGATCGTGGCGATTCACGCAGCCTTCCGTGACTGGGCACCGGATGACTCGGATGTCGCTCCTGGATCGATGGGCTCCGACAGCAGTTTGCCAGTCCGCCCGGATATCAGCATGCCCAAAGCGATGCCCCAACCTCCCGAATTTGATCCGGGCGAATCGGCGGATCCAGTCGACAACGGCGAAGAGGCCATGAATTCAGAGGACGCTGAAGAGAAGATGGACGCCGACGACAAGATGGAAGCCGAAAAGAAGATGGAGGCCGAGAAGAAGATGGAGCCCGAATCTG
>CAZPOL010000079.1:22803-24768 GCA_964588195.1 uncultured Pirellulaceae bacterium
AAGATGGAAGCCGAAAAGAAGATGGAGGCCGAGAAGAAGATGGAGCCCGAATCTGGTGAAGGCGAATCTAATGAAGGTGGGTCGGGCGAAAACGAAATGGAAGAAGCCAGGAAAAAGGACGACAACAAGGAAGAAGAAAAAGAAGACGGTCGCCCCTGATTTCAACCGGTCGCCGCATACGGAACGGGAATTCAATCATGTCGCTTTGGTCAGATTTGAAGACAACCGCTCAAGACTTGCTGCAACGAAAAGCGACTGATTCATCGACCAGCCAAGACTCGCTCGGCGATCGCGGAGAACGCGAAGCCGAGCGTTTTCTAAAGAAGCGGGGACTCAGAATCGTCGCCCGCAGCTATCGCAATCATATTGGCGAGATCGATCTGGTCGCCGTCGATCAAAAATCGAAACCGCGAACGATTGTTTTCATCGAAGTGAAGACTCGAAAATCCGATTTCAAAGGACAACCAGTCGAAGCTGTCGATGAAAAGAAACAACGTCAAGTCTCCAACACGGCCATGGTCTATCTCAAGCAGCACGATTTACTGGAGTGCCGCTTCCGATTCGACATCGTCGGCATCATCTGGCCGGAAGAAACCGCTCGGCCCGAGATCCTGCACTACGTCAATGCCTTTGCCGTCGTTGGCACGGGTCAGATGTTCAACTAACGGACGTTGCAAGCAGGCACTGGCCTCCGGCAGCACCAGCTCGGTCATTCTGTTGGTCGGGACTGAGGCGATCCGATGATTGGATTGGGAATCGGTGAACTGACCGCGACAACCGCCGCCGCCTGCTGGGCTTGCTCCAGCATCATCTACGGGCGAACTCGTTTGGGTGCCGGGACGATCAACTTCATCAAGAACCTGCTTGGCACGATCTTTGTCTTGTTGCATCTGACGGTGCTTTGGATGTTGTTTGGCGAGAGCTTCTTGCAATTCAGTGCCAAGGCGTGGGGCTACCTGGTGCTCAGTGGTTTGATTGGCATCGCACTAGGCGACACATGCTATTTCCGTAGCCTGCAAATCCTCGGACCACGCCGATCGCTGATCGTTGCAACGACCTCACCCATTTTCGGTGCGTTGCTGGGATGGTTGTTGCTGGAAGAGACCATTTCATTCTGGCCACTGGCTGGCATCATCGTCACGATTCTGGGAATCGGCGTCGTCGTTATGGACAAGCAGGCGCGTTTGGAATCGCCTGGACACTATCCCGGTGCAGAATGGGCCGGTGTCGGTTTTGGGTTAATCGCCGCTGCTTGCCAGGCAACCGGTGGAGCTGTTTCCAAATTGGGAATGGAAGAGTGCACTCCTCTGGAAGCCACGTTCGTAAGATTGTTGGCGGCAACCGTGTTTGGGATCGCGCTATTTGGTTCGATGGGCAAGCTGGGAACAATTACGTCTGCCTTGCGACAGAAAAAGAACCTTGCCATGTTGGTTCCAGCGGCCATGCTGGGCACATGGCTGGGAATTTGGTGCAGCCAAATCGGATTCAAATACACCTCGATCGCGGTCGCCACCATGCTGATGTCGACCGGTCCACTGTTCGCAATCCCTTTGGTTCGGTTCTTCGACGGCCACCGAATTTCGGCACGGGCCATTTGGGGCACCATGGTCGCGCTGCTGGGAATCGGCACGATGCTGTTCGGCGAATCGGTTTTCCAATAGTCACGCCAAAGCGGCAGCCACGGATGACGCCAGCAGGAAGTTTAACAACAGACTCGCTGTTAAGCAGTTGCTAAAACAATTCAAGAGTGATCTGCACTTCGGTTTCGTCTGCGGCGACCTCAAGCTTCTGCTCGCCCCTGCCGGTATACTTTTCGCCTTCGTTCCAGTATTCTCCCCAGAATCCGGTTCGCAACGGTATCACAGCATCTTCTTCCAATCCGGTCAGCGTGAATTTGCCATTTTGATCAGTGTAGACCTGCGATGGTTGATAATGACGATCTGGACTGTGAAATCGGGATGCAAT
>CAZPOL010000080.1:0-7376 GCA_964588195.1 uncultured Pirellulaceae bacterium
CAGGATCCGTTGTCGACGCAGGTTTGACCTTCGTATTGCATTACGACGTCGATTTGCGCGGCTTCTTCGGGCGTGCCTGTGAATTCGATCGGTGCCGACCAAATGACGCCGCCTTCGTAGGACTCGACGTCCACCTCGAAGATTTCATCATATTTGACATGGAATTCGCGATCAGCCTTCCAGGGACCGACCATTTTGTAATCGGTCGTGTCCTCGACCAGCAACTCCGACTTCATCGGACCACTGGGCTGAGTCATCGAATACAGGTGCCAACTGGGTTCGATCGTTGCCTCTACGTACACGTAGCCCTGATTGGAATCAGGCAGCAAGCGAAAGGTGGCTGTAAGAGTAACCGGATCGTCGGACCCGTTGCCACCTGGCAACAAATCACCCAATCCACCCGGGTTGAAATTCTGCGCATTCAGATTGCCGACCAGCAACGTCGCCAGCAGCAAAATGGATGAGAGCGAACGTATCGTTTTTTGAATCATGTCTCGTTTGTCAATCTTATCGTTGTGATTTAACGGGAACCAGGTTCATCGCTCGCTCTTACATGGAACGGGACGAACTACTTCCCTTCTTCTTTGTTTTCTTTTTCGTAGTAGCCGGCGAAAGTAATTTCGATCGCCTTGTCGGTGAATGGCATGCATCCACTGTCGCTGCAGACCTGACCCGTAATCTTCAAATCGAACGCCACGGAATCCAGATCAACACCTTCGGCGACGCTGATAGGTGCCATCAGAGCAACCTTGCCCTCGTACTCCTCCATGCGTTGCTTGAAAATCGGGTCATGCTCGATCACCTTTGGCTTTTTGTTCGAGGTGAACTTCTTTATCAACTTGAATTGTTTGGAATCGGCCAGCTTGATTTTAGTTGGCGGCGGCGTGCCTTTCTGCGTTAAAGCGTAAATATGATGGCCTTCCGGAATCGTAACATTCAGGATCAGCCAGCCATGCCGTTGGCCTTTTTCGATCTGATAGGTTCCAGTGATAGCGAAATCGTCCTGGGCGACGGCACCTTCCGTCAAGAAGAGGGCGAAGAAAAGTGCGGCGACGCTTAACAAAATTGTTTTGTTCATGGTTCTATTCCGTTAGAGGCTTGTCAAAAAGGCTTCTCAAAAACCTTGTTGATTCGTTAGGTTTCGACCGGAAAGTACCAGGAATCGCACTCTAGTCTCAATGTCACTATCCGGTCCGTGGATGCTATCAAGTGCTATTTCTCCATGCTGTGTGACGTTTCGAACCTCCAATAACTTACAAGCAAGATGTCAGGAAATCCATTCTTCGCGAAATCATTTTCATTCGTTCCACAACGGGCTGTAAATCCCCGAAAACACGGCCCTCCACGCAGATCCATTGCAGCCAATTCATGCCTGAAATAACCGTCGTGCTGCTGTCGTAGCATTCGATGATTCTATTATCAGCCCAAGAGACGTTGGTAGTGGCGGCCTGGTAGGCATTCAGCCCGGCAATCGGCAAATCGATGCTCTCGCCAGCCAGACTGCCCAAAAGACGGGCCAGATCGGCAGCCGGCGTGTCCATCCGCATCGCGCCATAGTCAACAATCCCCGTGACCTGATCGTCAGTGAACAGCACGTGATCGTGCCATATGTCGCCGATGATGGTCTGGATTTCTACGTCGATGCTGGCAGATTGGTTCAGTTGTTTTTGAATGGAGGGAGCGAGTGCGGCAAATCTCTGACAAATATTGCTGCCCAGGTCCCTGATTTCCTTGTTTTGCCGCACATCAGCAGCCGCCGATTGGATCTGATGAAACTGAGCAGTCAGTGACTTTCCGTCATACAATTCCCCCAACCGTTGGACTCGCATCAAGATACCTGGGGAAGGTTCGCGTCGGCATTTCGAAGTGCGAACAGCCTGATGGAAACGAGCGAGAGCCTGCATGGCGGCAACCAGCCGGGTTTCGGAGGGGGCGGATCGATAGGACGCTTGCCCCGGCATCCAGGGTTCCAGTTGCCAAAGATGTTGGCCGTGACTGACCAGCGTTTGGCCATCGAGGTCGGGCAGCGGGACCGGCACGAAGTCGCAACCGCCGCTGTGGGCTCGAGCGAGTTGCCGGTGGATCCAATTCAGCCGCGATTCGTCTTTGGATTCCGCCTGAATCGAGGAGGAACGGGGCCATTTTCGCAAACAGTAAAGCGTTTGTGCTCCGTGTTCGTCGAAGTCCGCAATTCGCCAGAATTCTGCGCCACTAAAACCGCCGGCTGAGTTCAGCGATTCGATGTGTGGACTGTCCACGCCGAACTGATGCCGGTAATGTTGTTGGATGACTTCGTTGGTGACGCTGACGTTCAACGCAAAGACCTTGGCAATACGAAACTTGTTCGAACTTATCCGAAACTAAAAAACTTAAAAATACAGGCGACGGCACGCTATGAAGATGATTATCGCGGTGATTCAGCCTACTCGCTTGCGCGCCGTTCAGGAAGCCTTGACGCGAGTCGGCGTCGAGCGTGTTACGATTTGTGACGCGCAGGAATTTGCCAAACGCGAGGACAAACTGCCGGTCTATCGTGGCAACAGTCCGGCGACAACGGTCTTCCGGAAGGTTGCGTTGGAGATCGCCGTGAATGACGATTTCCTGCAGGCGACAGTTGATACGATCATCAATGTGGCTCGTACAGGCCATCGCGGAAACGACGGTGATGGAAAAGTGTTTGTGTTGCCGATGGACGAGGCGGTTCAGTTCAGCCCGGAGACGCGAGGTAAGAGCGCGATCTAAATGCGATCTAAAAGCGATTTTTTGAAAGCGAGTGCATAAGTGATTTTGCATCTGTGTAAGGATTTGATGTTGGTCGGCAAGGTCTCGGCTTGGGCCAAGGCGAATGATGTGGCGTACAAGAGCGCATCGAGTCTGCAGAAATTTGAAGACGCTCTTCAATCCGGGGACGTGCAGCAAGTCGTCGTTGACTTGCAGTTCAAGATGTTGGACGTCGGTGAGCTCGCCGAATCAGTCCGCCAGCAACCGGGTGAGTTGCCGCTGGTTGGTTATGCCCAACATGTGATGACTGACCTGATCGATTCAGCGAAGACCGCTGGCTTTGACAAAGTGTTGACTCGTGGCCAATTCGATCATGGTTTTGCAGACTTGTTGGCTGGAACCAATTAGCAGAACAACATTCCCGGCCGTTTTGCTGGTCAAACTTCGTCAAAGAAATCGGCGATCGTCGCTTTGGCCGTTAAAGGATGTTCGACCAGGTCGGTCAACCATTGTTCCAACGTTGCCGGTGACATTTGAGCGACGTGCATTAGCGATTCGGCCAACAAGTTTGGTGCGGGGATGGCGGCCAGAAAGCGTCGCCACAATTCGCCACCGGCCTGCATCATCCAGATCTCATGTTCGATTTTGTCGGCGATGTACGTCACGTAGTCGTAGGTGGCGGCATCGAGTTTGTTCAGGCCGTGCAGGCAGATAAGTTCCGCGGTTCCCTTGGTTAGTTCGTGAACCAGCAAAGGCCAAACCCAGGCACGGGCTTCGACACCCAGTTTTCCATCGACGCGGCTGACTCCACCGTAACCGGCTGCGGCGGCACGCAGAATCCTTCCGGTTTGCGAAATCGGTTTTTGAAGTTTTCCGAACTCGACGTCTCCCGTAATCTGTCCCGTCAATTTATTGATGTCGATGCCCCAGATCATTGTAGTTGCCAGGCGAGCCGTTTCGGCAAGGGCCTGGCGGTGTCGTTGCTCTTTCATCACCGTGCGCCCCAACAGCCAAAACGTCTGCGGGTATTGGTGCTCCGGTTCCACCAGCACATCTTTCGACCGCGCACGCTGTTCAATATGTTTTCGCGATTCGATGGAAAGGAATTGCCCGTGTTTGACCAGGAACGGATGCCCGGAAAAAGGATGAGCGGGCTCGGTGATCGAATTCCAATATTGTTCGGGCTGACCGACGGCCAGCATCAGGTCTCCGATCCATTGTGCCAGCTGAACGCTAAGGGACATCTTGTCGTAAAGCGGTACGAAGCCCGGTTCGATCTCGTTCAATTGGTCTTTGACCAGGTGGTGAGCCGTCAAATAGGTGTGTGAAGCGGCTCCCTGAATCAAAAGGTTCAGTGAAAAGCGTTTGTTCAGTTGGTCCCGGCGATCCGTTTGATCTCCTTGCTCCGATGGGCCGTTCAAAGGTGCGCTTTGGGTTGAGGCGTCGGACGGGTCTCGGGCCAATCCGGCTCGAAGGGCGAAGGCTTTGGGGCTCGGCCAGGAGTGTCCTGTGGAGCGGAGTCGGGTTTTACGTCCGGTTTAGCGGGCGGAGCGACCGGGGTTGTTTCGGGCATGACGGATTCCAAAGCCTGTAATATCTCAACAAAGTTTATCCCTGTCTCGCGGTCTGGACAAACCCGAATCGGAACAAGTGTCGGACGGCAAACCAAATCGGCCACGGACACTTTGACCTGCGTCCGTTTCCCAATATCATGTGAACTCGTTTTGACGCCTCAACATTCAAGAAATCGACTATCGAAATGAACCGAATTGCTTTTGTCAGCTTCAGCTGGTTGCTCGTTTTTTCGCTCACTATTTTTTGCTCCTGCACGCAAGCTCAGGAAACAGGCACCGAGAAACCGGGGCTGCCGTCGGCTGATGACACAGCCGCCTCCCGAAATTTCGAATTGGTTTATGGCGGCAAGATCAAGGGCCTGACCAAAGATTCCAAGGTGCGAGTCTGGTTGCCGGTGGCGCAAACGACCTCAGAACAAAAGGTCACGATTGTGGATTCCGTATTGCCTGAAGACGTCAAGGAAACGGCCGAATCCGTCCACGGCAACAAGATGAAGTACTTTGAGTTCAGCGTTGGCGACAGTGACGAATTCCCGTTCGAGGTCAAGTATCAGATCGAACGTAGCGAAATCAATAGCCTGAATCGTGAATCGTCGGCGACGTTAACGGATGCCGAGCAAGCCCGTTACATTGAAGCGAATCGGATGGTGCCGATCGACGGCAAGCCACTCGAATTGTTGCAAGGCGTTGAATTGCCCGAGTCGGATCTGGAAGCCGCGCGAGCACTTTATGAGCGAGTCGATGGTCACATGGAGTACGACAAATCGAAGCCGGGTTACGGAAACGGTGATGTGTTGTGGGCTTGCGACAGCCAATTCGGAAACTGCACTGACTTTCACAGCCTGTTCATTTCGTTTGCCCGTAGCCGCAAGATTCCTGCTCACTTTGAAATCGGCTTTCCTATCCCTCGTGATGCCAGGGAAGGAAAGATTGGTGGCTACCACTGCTGGGCAAAGTTCTTCGTCAAGGAGCGGGGTTGGGTGCCGGTCGATATTTCCGAAGCGGATAAGCACCCTGAGTTGAAGCAGTATTATTTCGGCAATCTGACGGAAGATCGTGTCAGCTTTACCAAGGGCCGCGATTTAATCCTGGAGCCGAAACAAGATGGCGATCCATTGAACTACTTCGTTTATCCTTATGTCGAAGTTGACGGCAAACCGCTGGGCAAAGAGAATATCGAATTGAATTTTCAGTTCAAGGATCTGACGTCGAACTAAACATCTTCGTCGAACTAACGAAAGGCACGCACAAATGTCAGAGCGACGTGGAGTTGGAGGATTGTTGGTTACTCTGTTGATCTTTGGAGGGATCAATTTGTGCAGCTACTTGTTCAATTGGGGTTTCTGGTTCTTTTAATCCTGTGAACGGTCGTGCCAGGCGAGCGGCTTATTCGAAACGTCGCTCGCTGAATGGAGTAGTTCGCAAAAATGCCAGACGCTGAATCTACGTACTTTCTTCCGATACGCGGTCCGGAGCGAATCGCCAACCTGGCCTTTGGGCTTTCGTTCTTTTCCTGGGCAGTCCTGGGGCTGACTCAACCGGAGGACGCCGGTTCGGTTGTGCGATGGTGCATTGCTGCGTTGCATGTCACGGCGGGAGTGCTGATCATTAATCGACGCGCGGGCAGGTTGTTCGTCAGCAATCTGGATTTGCTTTTTTGTGTTCCCGCCGTAATCTCCGCCGGCTTGGCGTTTCACCTGGCAGGCCCCACAGACCAATGGCCGGGCTTGCTGGTTTGGCTGTTTCTGGGCTGTACGGTCTGGACTATCGTTTCGCTGAGTTCTCTGGGGCGAAGTTTCGCCGTCTTTCCTTCGCTACGATCGATCGTGAACCGAGGTCCGTTTCGGTGGATTCGACATCCGGCCTACCTGGGCGAACTTGGTTTGGTGGTCGTCTGTGCCATGGCCAGCGACTGGGCCATCGATCACTGGAAGATCGTTTTGTCCCTGGTGTTTGCTGTCGTAGCGATCGCGATTCGGATCTGGATTGAAGAGAGTCTGTTGAGCACTCAAGCCGCTTATCAACAATATCGATCGGCCGTGCGTTGGCGTCTGTTACCGGGCATTTGGTAGTTTGATAGTGCTTTGGTCCGTGCTTTGACAAAACCTAAACGGTTATTGCTTTGGTATATCCGTCTTGAAATTTTCGATGTTCATTCGCATGTGTGAAAGCAGGTCGCCCGTTGCAGGAGGGGCGTCCAGTGTTGCAATCGGAATGACGGCGACGCCGCTTGCCTGAATTCGTTTTCGTATTTCCGGGTCAGTCTCCGGCGTGCACAGAACGATTCGAATGGACTGTTGTTGAATCATTTCGTCGAATCGTTGCCAGGTCTTTTCGTCAGGTTGCTGGTTGGATTCGAAATTAAAGGTTGGCAGGTTTTCGAGGTTCAGGTTTGCGGCGAAGTATTTAAGGGATGGTTGTAACACCATCACGCTCGCTCCATTCAAATCCGCTGCCAGCGCGTCGAATTGTTTTTGCAAGTCGGCCAATTGCTGGGAGAGCGTCTGGAAATTGGCCTCGAATTCAGCTTTGTGTTTCGGCACCAAGTCAGAACAAGCGTCGCGGATTCCCTGAGCCTGTTGAGTTGCCAGGCTCAGGTCCAGCCACGTTTTGGAAGCGACATTGGCTCCCTCATCGACTTGACCATCCGGTCCGTGTTGGTGAGCGACCTGGTCGTCGAGCTTGATCCACTTTGACTTGAAAGCGTCAGACGTGCGGACGATCGACGATTCCGAGAGCGTGATGAATTGCAGCCACGGTTCGTACCCGGCACCAACCACGATCACCTTGTCGGCACTCTGCATGGCGGCGATCGCCTTGCCGGAGGGAGTCCACGACGCTGGGCTGGTCTGTTTTTCGTCTGCGGTCGCGGATTGCTGTTCCGCGAACGGAAAGCGAACCTGAATGTGCTCGCCAGCGATTTGCTCGGCGAAAAACATCAAAGGGTAATTGGAAATCGCAATGGTCGGAGGCCCGGCTGACTGACCTGGCTGGCCAAAGACGGGCTTCTTCTTCGTGTCCTTGTCGCGATCACAGCCTGGCACAATCGCCAACAGGATCGCTGCCAGAATCGTAGTCTTC
>CAZPOL010000080.1:7476-9809 GCA_964588195.1 uncultured Pirellulaceae bacterium
TCCACAACCGCCGTCGCGAATCGCGGAATCGGTTACTGGTTTCCGTCATCGTTCGGGCGTCTACGTCGTCGTCGGCGTTGCGGTTGTTCCTGTTCATCCTCAGTCTCTTCTTCTACTTCCTCGATGCCGTTGGCTTTTCTGTACGCCGAATAAACGGAACGTAAGCGGATTGTATACATTCCGCGTCCATGCGTCGCGGCGACTAGTACTTCGTCCCGCTGTTGCAGAGCCAGGTCGTGAACAAAGGTGATGGGAAGATCGGTTCCCAGGACTTGCCAGGTTTTGCAGTTGTCCAGCGTTGCATAGACACCCATGTCAGTGCCGACGTACAGCAAGCCGGGCCATTTTGGATCTTCAAAAATCACATTCACTGGACCGCCGGGGATACCTTCGCTGACATCTTCCCAAGTTTCACCAAAGTTGGTCGAGCGATAAACGTAGACCTGGAAGTCGTTGTCGCGTTTCCCATTCATCGTCAGGTAAACGGTGCCCTCGTCGTATTTCGAGGCGACGACTCGCGAGACCCATTGGTAAGGGATGCCGTTGTTGATCTCGGTCCACTCCGTGCCGCCATTGCGAGTCACATGAATGCGACCGTCATCGGTGCCGGCATAAATGACTCCGAATTTAACAGGCGACTCGGATAACGAAGTCAACGTCGCGTAGGAAATGTTGCCTTGTTTCTCAGGGTCGTTGAAAGTCAGGTCGTCGCTGATGCGTTCCCAGGTTTCGCCTTGATCCAGGGAACGGAAAACGTATTGCATTCCGTGGTAGATGATCCTTGGGTTGTGAGGTGAAAGGATGAACGGTGCCAGCCATTGCCCGCGAAGCCTCGGTTCGCCTTCGCCCATCTTGGGCATGATGCTTTTGGTTTGGCGGGGTTTAAGAGTCGAGCGTTGGATGCTTCCATAAAAACCTGCCGAGTAAAAAGTATTCTCGTCGGATGGGTCGACTGCCATTGTGCTGGCTTCGCCGCCGGGAATTCGAGTCCATGCGTTCAGTGGGCTGCGACCGGGCCGGTAATTCGACGGGCCGCTCCAACTGTTGTTGTCCTGAATCGACCCGTAAACGTTAAATGGTACGGCGTTGTCGACTTCCACA
Organism: uncultured Pirellulaceae bacterium; assembly: GCA_964588195.1. Classification (GTDB taxonomy): domain Bacteria; phylum Planctomycetota; class Planctomycetia; order Pirellulales; family Pirellulaceae; genus CAJQPP01. Next base: position 8,578 of record CAZPOL010000080.1, read on the forward strand.
TTGTAGAACTGGACGAGCGGCAGGTTCTCCAGGTTCTTCCAGGTTGCACCACCGTCATAAGAAATGTTGATTCCACCATCGTTGCCGTTGATGATGTGTTTTGAGTTCGCGGGATTGATCCACATCGCGTGATGGTCAGCATGCAGGCCTCGGTAGCCGAGATTGGTGAATGACTTGCCGCCATCAGTGGACTTCAGCAATGGAATTCCCATCGTGTAAATCGTGTCTTCGTCGTTCGGGTCGACACGAATTTGTCCAAAGACCCAGCCGTAGGTCGAGAACATTCGTTTGGTGCTTCGGTCATCGCCACTCATCAACGTCCAGGATTTTCCGGCGTCGTCCGAACGATAGACTTCCGCGCCTTTCTTGACGTTACGGCGTGCTCGCCCGTAATTGTCGCGTTCGCCTTCGTTGGCTTGGCGAGCGACTTCATGGTTGTCCATGATCGCGTAGATGACTTCGGGGTTGCTTGCTGAAAGAGCCAGGCCAATGCGACCCGTTTCGGCGGCGGGCGGTAAACCTTCGGTCAATTGAGCCCATGTTTCACCGCCATCGGTCGATTTGAAAATTCCATCGTCTGGTCCGGGCACTGGATCGCTCCAGGCGTGACGGGTTCGGTTCCACATCGAAGCGTAAAGAGTCTGCGGGTCGTCGGGACTCATCACCAAATCGATCGCAGCCACGGCGGGGTTAATGTAAAGCTGTTTCTTCCAGGTCTTGCCGCCATCCTTGGTGCAGTAGATCCCGCGTTCCTCGTTGGTCGAGTATTCCTTGCCCGATGCGGCGACGTAAACTATGTCCGGGTTGGTTGGGTGAACGACAATTCGCGCGATGTGGTGCGTATCGGGCAGTCCCAAATGCTGCCAGGTCTCGCCAGCGTCTTCTGATCGATAAACTCCAGTGCCAGACATGCTGCTACGAAAAATATTGCACTCGCCCATACCAACCCAAACGGTATCGGGGCGAGTTGGACAGCAGGCGATTGCTCCGACCGATCCCGATGGGGCGTCGTCGAAGATTGGTTGCCAGGTCGTGCCTTCGTTGACGGTTTTCCAAACGCCGCCAGAGGCCGTTGCAATGTAAAACGTAAACGGCTGTTCGACCGGGACTGCGATATCGGTGACTCGCCCGCTCATCAATTCCGGCCCGATGAAACGCCACCTGGCCGAGAGTGAAGAATCCTCACGCATTTTCAAATGCTCGGCGTGCCACGCCAATCGAGTCTCTGAGTC
>CAZPOL010000080.1:9909-18797 GCA_964588195.1 uncultured Pirellulaceae bacterium
TCGGGCGGTCAAGGTCACATTTCCGGCATCTGTTTTTTCAATCGGAAACTTTTTGAATCGAATGGACTCAAGGGCAACACTTCTGAAACCTCGGTTTTTACGGGGCGAAGCAGGCGGGTTATGTATCATTACACAAGTTTTACACGCGTCAGACACAGTGGCGGCTTCACAATCGTCGATCATGCCTACAATTCCCGACTTGAACAGAACCAGGTTTTTGCTCGCCAGAAATCGGTATCGCAAATTTAAATCTCGAAAGTATTTCATGTCGACTATATCCCGCCCACCACGTGGCAATCGCCCCGGCCGCAAAAAGAAAACTGAGTCCGCCAAACCAACGGTTGTCGCCGAGGGTTCGCTGGCTCATGACACACATTCTGGCGCCAAAGAACACGACCACGAGTTGGAAGCATCTATGCAACATAAGGTGGTCATGCTGGTCGCCGTCGTTGCACCGTTTCTTGGCTTTGTCGCCGCGATCGCATTCGCTTGGCAATTTGGCTGGGTCAGCCCGCTGTACATCAGCATGTTGGTGATTGGCTGGTTCTTAACCGGCATTGGAATCACGATTGGCTTTCATCGTATGTTGACGCATCGCTCGTTCGATACCTACGACGGTGTCCGGTTGTTTTGGGCCGGGCTTGGTTCACTGGCGATCGAAGGTCCACCTTTGGCTTGGTGTGCAGTTCACCGTAAACATCATCAACACAGTGATCATGAAGGCGATCCGCACTCGCCGCATTTGCATGGCGATGGTTGGAAGGGCGCGATCCAGGGATTCTGGCACGCTCATACCGGTTGGTTGTTTAACCGCAGTTGGGATCGCGAATTGATTGAGAAGTACGTTCCAGATTTGATGAAGGTCAAAGGGATGGAATCGATCAGTCGAAACTACCTGTGGTGGGTGATTGCCAGCCTGACATTGCCGGCCATCATCGCTGGTCTGATCACCATGTCCTGGTTTGGTGCCTTCCTTGGATTCCTGTGGGGCGGATTGGCACGAGTCTTTTTGACTCATCATGTCACCTGGTCGATCAATTCCATTTGCCATATCTTTGGCAGCCGCGATTTCCATTCCGATGACGACTCGCGTAACAACGCAATCTTTGGGATTCTCAGTCACGGCGAAGGTTGGCACAACAATCATCACGCGTTTCCAACATCGGCTCGCCACGGTCTGAAGTGGTGGCAGTTCGATTCCAGCTGGTTGATCATCAAGGCGATGAGCATGGTAGGTTTGGTTTGGAATCTTCGCACGCCGAGTGAAAAGGCGATGGCCGCCAAGAAGCGTACGAACTAGGACGCGTCGCAAAACATTTGATAAACAATGAATGCCCGGGCAACGATTTGCTTCGGGCATTTTTTTGGCTCGGTGTGGGCTGCGTCCTAAGCTGGCAGGTCGTAACCAAAAAACTCCATCGTCGAACCACAGATTTCGACGAATATGCCCTGTTGTTCCGACGACCAAAGATTCCATCGGTCAGTGCGTTTGGTCAGGTCGGTCTGCCCTGTGTCGTCTTCTTCGGCATACGTCGTTTGGTTGAATTTCTTGTTCATGACGTATTCGGCAACCGCGTTACTGGTCGGCAACGAACAATCTTGAAACAGCCGGTCGAAGGTCTCTCGGCAAGTCGGTTCATGCAACAAGGACTCGTGGCGAATCAAAGTGAAGTCATTGCGTGCCTGGCCCCATTCCGCCATCTCTTGCGAGGCAGCCCACGCGTGACAATGCTCTTCGAAGGAGTGTTTTCCCAGGGCTCGATGAACCATCCGGGAGGCCACGACCTCTACCCCATGCCGCACGATGTTGGCGAAATGGATGTGCGGGAAGGCGCAAACGGCGAACTCGGCGGCCTCGGGATTCATTGCTGAGAAAGTGGAAAGCGCCTTGGGCAGTGTTTGGTTGCCGGAGGGATCGGCTGGAAACAACAGGTGCAAAAGCATCGATCGGAATACCAGGTCGTGCTGCGTACGAGGTAGCACCATTTGGTTGATACGTGAGGGCATCGTGCTGCTGGAGCGGCCGGCCAACAGCACGTCTTTCATGACGTTGCTCTCAACCATGTTCGAATGCACGCCGGGGTGTTGAGCGATTGCTTTGGTTAATACCGTGGTCCCGGATCGACCTTGGCCAGTTGCCAATAGCAGGGGCACATTTTCAAAAGGATGCTGCACGAAACTGCCTGTTTTTGATTCTGAAATCGATTCCGGGGCCAGGTTGTTGGAATCTGGTTGTAATAAGAAAACGTCTTCGCTTCCAGTGCGATCGATGCAAATGTAAACGCCGGGAGAAGGTGTTCATTTCAAACGTCGGATGGCCCAGATTCCAAACGCCGGTCCGAACATCAGAATGCCGAAGGTAAATCTCCAACCGACGGTTTGTTCGAGGAACGGAATAACCTGGATCGATACGGTTGTTAACAGGAACCCGAGTGAAGTTTGAACGGAAAGGGCCGTGCCGACGGCGTGCTGTGGAGCTACTTCCGTGACCATCGCACTGAATTGTGCGGAGTCGGCGACCACAAAGATCCCCCAAACGATGGTCACGATCGCCACCAGCCAAAACGGACTGCCAAAAACGAAGCCCGCCAGTACACAACAAATTCCGCTTATCAACATCGCTGCGTTGACGATCAGTCCGCGACCGACTCGATCCGCCAGAAACCCACCGGCGATACAGCCAACGGCACCGGCCGCAATCGTTGCGAACGCCACCAGATCGACGGCGGATGACGGCACGTTTCCAGACTGAGCCGCCGAGGCCGCCAGGAAAACGGGAACCCATGTCCACATTGCATACAGTTCCCACATGTGCCCGAGATATCCAAATGTGGCCAGCCGGGTTTCGCGATGCTTCAGCACTTCGCTTACCAGCGAGAGATTGAAAGGTCTCTTGGCGAATACGTTAGGTCCACTTCGGTAGAGGGCAGCCACCAGAATTCCAGCGGCAATCGCACCGGCACTCGACCAGCTGACGACGTCTTGCCAATCACCACCACCAATCCATTTCAAAAAGTAAGGTGCTGCCTTTCCCAAGGTTAAGGCACCCACCAACGTTCCGATTGCCAGGCCGCGAAAGTTGGTGAACCAGGTCGAAATCATCTTCATGCCTGGCGGATAGACTCCCGCCAGGAACAACCCGGTCAGGAATCTACAAACCATCGCCGTGGCAAACCCGTTGCAATAACAGAGGCAGTAGTTACTGATTGCGGCAAGGATGGCGCAAATTGCAAACAGCTTTCGGTTCTCGCAAATGTCCGTGACGTTGGTGAGAGCAAAAATCGCCGCACCGGCCACAAACCCCAGTTGAACAATGGTCGTCAACATACCGGTTTCGAACGTGCTGAGCGTCCAAAGTTCTGACAGTTGGCCGGTTACCGAACTGGCAGTCATCCACAGGCTGATCGCCAGACACTCTGCGATGGCCAGCAACAACAGCATCCACCAACGGGTATGTTTTGAGTTGGTGTTCAATGTTGATTGAGTGAGAAAAATCGTGAATGGATGGTTCGACGAGCGGAATCAGCCGCGAACTGTGAAACGCTCATTTTGGTAGCCTCGCGAAGTTGCCGCCGACGTAGCCGCCCAACATCGCCGCAAAATGTAGTTGCAAAACTACCATCCGTCTCAATAGGGATAACCGCCAATTCAGGTTTTGCCGGTATGAATCGGTATGAACACTCCGAATTGAATCGTTTAAATGGTTCTGCCTGAGAAACGTGAGCAGTTACCAATCGCTTCCAGCAACCGTAATGTAGCGTTTTCATGGACGCCGAAACAGCGTCTGCCAACACACATAAAGCCAATGCACAAAACGTTCGTTTTCAGTGCATCAAAACCAGCATTTTCTGCCAGTTGGATCGTTTAACACAACGATCCAACGCCTGACATTCGTCAACAGTATTTTGAAATGAACTATAAAACCGATCAACCATCACTGGATTCGGGAATTGCGATCAACGCGCATTCGGAACCAGAGCAGTTGCTGGAGAAGATCGAGCAATTGACATCCCAGATCGCGATTAACGAACGCGATCGGCAGACTCAACGTGCGCTATATCGAATCGCAGATATTACGACTGGCGCTGAGGACATGGACGCGTTCTACTCGGCGCTGCACGAGATTGTCACCGAGTTGACCTCGACGGACGCATTCTTCATTGCGTTGTATCACGAGGCGGAGCAGGCGATCAGTTTTCCTTACTACGAGGATCACTACGACGACTGTCAGTCTGATAAACAGCCACTGAAAAACCGTGAGATGATTCCGCTTGAGGATTGTTTGGAATCACTAACGTACCGAGTGATTCGAACCAACCAGGTCATAAGGATCATCGATCCGGCATCCAGTCCCATTTCGTCGATTGGCAAGAGTTCGCAAGACTGGTTGGGAATTCCATTATGCCGGGATGGTAAACCGATCGGGGTGTTCTGCATCCAAAGTTATCAAGTCGGGTTCAGGTACACGGATAACGAAGTCGAGTTGATGACGTTTATTTCGCGTCACATTTCGACCGCCTTGCAACGTCGCTGGGATGCGGCGTCGGTAAAGAACGCGAATCAGGAATTAAAGGCCACGGCGACTGAATTGGAATTGGCCAATGAGCAATTGAAGCTTCAGATAGAAGAACGGGAGCAAATCAGCCAGCGATTGGTTGAACTCTCGCACCAGGCTGGAAAAGCAGAGGTCGCCACTGGCGTTTTGCACAATGTTGGCAACATTTTGAACAGTCTTAATGTTTCTGCCAATCTGATTGAAGAGACACACCGCCTTTCTCACCTGTCGTCACTGAAAAAGGCCGCTGACCTGTTGGCGGAGCAGGACGACTTGACTCAATTCCTGACCGAAGACAAACGAGGCAAGGCATTTACAGACTACCTGTCAAAGCTGGCTGAAAAACTGCTCACCGAACAGAGTACCGCTTTGACAGAACTGAAGACTCTGAACAAACATTTGACTCACGTGAAAACCGTCGTCGCCATGCAACAGTCGTACGCCGGAGTATCCGCACTATTCGAGGAAGTGTCGTTGCCTGAACTGTTCGATGACGCCAGCCTGTTGATCGCCTCGTCATTGGCACGTCACGACATTCAGGTGGTGCGTGAATATGAGGATTTGCCGATGCTGCTGTTGGAGAAGCAGAAAGTACTTCAGGTCCTGGTAAATCTACTGAAAAACGCCAAGGATTCGATGGTCCAGGGACGCGAGGATGGCCGGCAGTTGATCATCCGCACCAAACGAATTCAGGACGACAGACTCATGATTGAATTCCAGGACAACGGTTCCGGGATTGCAAAAGAAAACCTTATCAAGATCTTCTCGCACGGATTCACCACCAAAGTCGATGGCCACGGATTTGGCCTGCATAGTTGTGCAAATGCTACTCGCGAAATGGGCGGCGATTTGTATGCAGCCAGTGATGGAGTTGGTTGTGGTGCCACATTTACGATTGAACTACCCTTCCGTCCAGCAAGTGACTAATCCCGTGAACCTAATTCCAGAAAATCGACGAGTCTTGACGATTGATGACAATCCATCAATTCACGAGGACTACCGCAAGGTGCTTGGTGCCGCGCAGCGATCGTTATCGAATTCCGATGAGCTCGATTCTGCAGCTGCGGCGTTCTTCGGTGATGAAGATGAGCCACGCAAAAAGAAGGTTGCCTTCGGTGGCGAGGGTTTCGATATCGATTCAGCGTTTCAAGGTCAGCAAGGCCTGGAAAAGGTCAAGAAATCGATCGACAACGATCAACCGTATTCTGTTGCCTTTATCGATGTGCGGATGCCACCTGGCTGGAATGGAATCGAAACGGCGCAAAAAATCTGGGAGGTCGATCCGGACTTGCCGATCGTCTTGTGCACCGCCTACACCGATTACTCGTGGGATGAAATTTCTGAACAGCTAAATCGAAGCGAGCAATTGTTGATTCTGAAGAAGCCATTTGACAACCTTGAACTGCGTCAGCTGGCTCATGCCCAATCGGAACGTCGCAGATTGGCGACGCTGGCTAATCTGAAACAAGAGGAATTGGAACGGCTGGTCGAGCAGCGAACGATGGAAATGAAAAAGACCCGTGGCCTGGTGTTCTTTTCGTTGGCCAACCTGGCAGAATCACGAGACAAAAGTACAGGAGAGCATCTGGAGCGGATTCAGGTTTACACTGGTCTGCTGGGCACGTGGCTTGCTAACAACGGACCTTATCAGGATCAGTTGACCGAAAAACTGGCTCAGAAAATTTCGATTTCCAGTTTGTTGCACGACATTGGCAAGGTTGGTGTATCCGACCAGATTCTGCTGAAGCCGGGGCGTTTGACACCAGACGAATTCAACGAGATGAAACAACACGTTAGCGTTGGTGCCGACGCGTTGGACCAAGCGATGCAGTATTCGTCGTGTTGCGGATTCCTTAAACTGGCTGCGGAAATTGCTCGCTACCATCATGAAAGATTTGATGGCACCGGCTATCTCGAGGGGCTGCGGGGTCAGGACATTCCGTTGTCGGCCAGGATCGTAGCGGTCGCCGATGTGTTTGACGCGTTGACGTCGCAGCGACCATACAAGTCAACGATCGATCCCGAGGACGCGCGAGAGATTATTTTGTCGGAATCAGGCCGTCATTTTGATCCGGTCGTCGTTCAGGCCTTCCAGTCATGTTGGGCAGAATTTCATGAACACTCCCTGTCTGTTCATCAAAGTAAAGTCCGGCAAGCAGAGAACCAAAGCAATTTCAAGACGGTTTAGTCTGCAACGGCTGCGATACTTCGTCTGATTCACTGGCGATCTGATCGTCGGTTGAGTCAGCTTTGCTGTCCGCCGCAGCATCTTTTTCTGTTGTTTCCTGTTGCTCAGTCTCCTCGTCCGGCTCGTCCGACGTTTCTGACTCGGTCGATTCAAGCTTGGCTAGTTCGCTTGCCTTTTTCTTTTCTACGCGGCGCTTGAGTCGCTGGATGTCTTTCTTGAGCAAGTCGATCTCTTCCTCTTTGTCTTCCAGTTGCATCTCCAGCTTTTCCAAACGTCGTTCCGGGTTGCGGCTGAGTAGCATTTCAATCACTTCCAGAGCCACAAAGGCACGCCACATCCGCATCCCCATGCCACGCAAACGGAAGATGCGAGCGGTTCGAGACAACTGGTTCAATCGACCGATCGATGCCAGACGCATGGCTCGCATAAACGCCATGGTGGGCAACAAAATAATCGCCAGGTCCAACCAGTGCTTTTTCGCGTAACCGAGTGGATACTTTACGACTGACAACATCAAAATGAACTCAAACGTAAACGCGCCCCAAATAAACGCCTCTGCGATCTTCATCGCCATACGCCAGCCATCGTTGGAATGGATGAATTCCTTGTAGAAGAACTCAGTGACAATCAGCGGCAATACCATCAAGGCGATGACAATCATCGGAATGCCAAAACGTTTGGCCAGCATCCTTTCCAGCGGTCGATTGACCTCTCGCCATTTCAGTTTTGGCAGCCAAATTTCCTGACCAGTTTCGTGGTCACGTGCCCCGATGCGCGTGATGGGCAGCAGGCAGAACCAGATGTGTTGCTTCAGGAACCTGCTTTTGGCGTAGATGTGAATGGCCGTTTCCAGCCAGAACAGAGGGTAAACGATGGCCAGCAAGATCAAGCACCACTTGACGATGTAGCCGCCCGTTTGCAGTTCGTTCAAGTTGATAAGAGTGGCGAACAGGGCAAGGACGAACATCGACAGCCAGAACATTGGGGCGGCCAATGCGTGGTCCAGTTTTCGAGTTAATTGTTTGTCCTTCATCTACTCCTGTTTCTCCGTCCGTCGGGTTGGCGGGGCAAGCGGTTGCTTGCCGAACCCGCTATTCGTCTCTCTACCCTCTATTCGTTGCAAACTCGTTTTTACAGGAATCCAAAGGCGAATTCCCAGACGGCTCTGGCAGAATTCCAGGAGGGGGACCGGATTTTCGGTAAAAAACGACCAAAAATGCCCGTGTTTGGCAGATTCGCTCGAATAAAGCGGGTTCAATTCGAATAAATCCTTTTGGCACCGAATTTGGCTGCGACTAATTCTTCGCCACGCGTATTTAAGTCCAGCAGGCTGTTTTGGCAGAATGCAGGCAAGCGACCTGCCCACACCTGAATTCGAACACTCACGACCAAAAAACCAATACATGTCGTCCGCCCAAGTGTACTCACGATCAGACTTAATGATGGAGACGCTGTTCCTTGAACATCGTCAGCGGGCCTGTCGGTACGCTCGCTGGTTGGTAGGCAACGAAAGTGATGCGGAAGAATTGGTGCAGGAAGCATTTCTGCGGCTGGCCAAGCGACAGCAAACAGCGGACACGCAAGCAACCAATAGCGAGGGAACGCCGGGCACCGACCAGCCGATTTCCAATACTTCGTCTGCTGACATCGAAACGACACAAGCGGAAGTTCCCGATGATCAAAGTGAAAAACGTTTTGCCGGGCTGTTGTTTACAACCGTAAGAAACTTGTCGATCGATTTACTGCGAAAGAAGGGGCGTCGCAAGGATGTTTCATTGACTTCCGTTGGTGAGCCGGTGGCAACAAATCACGAAGCCGCCTCACTCGCACAGTTGAACGGTCAAATTAGTCGGCTGATGGATGAATTGCCAGATCACTGGGCCGAAGCGTTGAAGCTGAAGATAGCCGGCGACTTGTCGTACGAAGATATCGCCAAAGTTTTGGATTGTACCAAGGCACAAGTCAGAACCTGGATTTTTCGAGCCCGAAAACAACTCGCCAAAGAACTGACCAGAAATGGTTGGCTGGAAATACAGACATGATAGACAAAGACTGCACCGATTTTGAAATTCTGATCAGCGCCGCAATCGATGGCGAGCTGGAACCTGGTGAATTCGAGGTCCTGGAATCGCACGTCGAACAGTG
>CAZPOL010000080.1:18897-22629 GCA_964588195.1 uncultured Pirellulaceae bacterium
GATGGAAATTCGAATAACGGCTTGGTCGTCAATGGTCATGCGAAGGCTGACAAACCAACGGCTGCATCGCAATCTGGTGGGCGGGATTCAGGAAACGAGTCCGGCTTTGGCAGAAATTTTCTGGCTGGTGGAATGTTGGTTGCGACAGCCGCCGGATTGGCAGCGTTACTGACTCCGCCCTCGCTTGAACCGCTACCGGCCTTGGTGCCGATTGCCGACTTTGCTTTGCCGGCCGAGCGTGCCACGATTTTGCACGAACAGACTCGAAGTTTACAAGCATCAAAAACGCGGGCGCTGGACCAGGAACTGAGGACGTTGAAGCTGATGTTGGTAAGCTGCGATGCTTCACCTGAACAGGTTGCTTTGATCAAGGCGAAAGTTGAAGAGATTGAAAAGCGAGTCCGATTGCTGGGTGCGAGTTATCTGAATCCCTAGAGACTTTGGTCCTGCTATTTTTGAAACACAAATTTTAGAATCGCGTTATTCGATTTCGGTCGATGGCAAGATTTGAACGAGACCCTGACCCGGAATAGAGTCCCCTAAAACCCTGTGGAGTTTTCCATGAAATATAAGAACATTTTGATTTGGCACGTCTTCTTTGCTTTGCTGACGATTCCGTCGTTTTGCTTTGCTCAAGATAAAGAAGAAGAATTGGAACATCTGGAAGAGCGAGTCGAACAGGCGGCTCGAGCGGCCGAGCGTTGGGCCGAAGAGAACGGCCAGGAAATGGAACGTTGGGCCGAGGCGCATTCGGATCGCTGGGAAGCCTGGGCGAAACAATTCGAAAGTCGTTGGGAAAGCTGGGCCGAAGATCAGGAAGTCGTCTGGGCGGATTGGGCCAACAAATATGCTGAACGGTGGGAAGTCTGGGGAGAAGAACTTAGCGAAGGCGATATCGACCCAAAGAAAATTCGTCTGATGATCGATCGCAATCTCGACATGATCGGTGACATGCCACTCGGGCAATTGGTGGAACAGTTGGCCGAAAATGGTATGAACCTGAATGATGCTCCCTGGGAATCTCTGGAAGACTTGCAAGGCATCATGGGCGAATCGATCGAGCGTGCTTTGCTGGAAATTGAAGGTTTGGATCTCGAAACCTTACAGGAGTTGCCTCAGCGAGAATTGTTGAGTCGTATCGACCGGATGCAAGCTGCGATTGACAAGTTGCAGTCTGGAATGGACGAGCGCAGTCGCCAGACAAAACGCAAGGCTGATGAGGAAATGCAGTCTTATCACGAAAAGCTGGAAGAATATCAGCGGGCGCGCGAAGCTCGTGGTGAATCGCAGGATTTCGAGAGTCGCCGCCAGGCCGAAGATTCGTATCGTCAGGCCGTCGAGCAACTTGAGCGGGCACGAGAACGCGCTAAACGTGAAGCTCGCAGTCAACGAGGGCAGCGAAACCGTGACAACGACAGAGACCGCGACGAAATCGAGCAACAGGAACACGCTGATTCAGATGACGATGAGGAATCGGATGCGGATCGAATTCGCCGCGAACTGGATGGAGCCAAACAGGAAGCCGAGCGGATGGCTCGCGAAGCCGAACGTGATGTAAGACGCACGGAACAGGAAGCCGAACGGACGGCTCGCGAAGCCGAACGGGTGGCTCGCCTGGTGGAAAGTTATATGCGACGCGCGGAACGAGCTCAAAATTCAAACCGTGAAAAATCCAGCAAGGACGAATCCAGGGCTGGAGATGACACTTCGGATGTCATGCGAAGGCTGTTCGAAGAATTGAAAGAGGAACGCGATTCGCTTCGTGGACGCGATCAGGAGATCGAGCAGTTGCGGGAAGAGATGCGTCAGCTACGTAAGGAACTGCGACGAATCCAGGATCGCAAGGACAAGATAATTGAAGAAGAAAACGATCCTGTCACTAGTTCCAGTCAACAGATCATCTGATCTGGCCTGGAAATGATGGAGTGACAGCCTAAACGAAAACAGCCCGGTAAATATTCCGGGCTGTTTTTTCATTCTGGCTTGTAGCTGAAAGATGGGCTATTCGCTGCCTCTATTTCTTCCAAATCGCGCAATGACGAAAGTGCCGACCAGTCCGGCGATCACCATCACGGCGATGATCCAGTGGCCCGCGCCCTCGGTTCGGAAAATCATGATCGAGCTGACAATAATGCAAGTCCACATCATTAGCATGGCAATTACCTTCGCGCGAAGCGGCATAGTGGCCTTGCCGTCCAGGTACTGATGGAACGGAGCAAAGAAGCGGCTGCGAACCAAACGCCGCTCCAATTCCGGGGAGCTCTTGGCCAGGCACAATGAAGCCAGGATTAATGGGCCCGTCGCCGGTAATCCCGGCAGGAAGACTCCGACAACCGCGAGAATCACAAACAAAATTCCCAACACGATCAATCCGAAACGCATCAGGCGGCTGCGCTGCTTCACCGGATTCTCAGCCAGGTCTTGCCCGGGTTCCTGGGTACTGTCACGGAAGGTTTGCGATTGATCCGTAGCAGCGACCGGTTCCGGGCTATCCGCACCACCGACTGGCACTCGTTGTGTCGAGTGATTTTTTATCGGGTCTTCGGCGGCCGTATTCATGTCGGTGGTTTGTCTGTTGATTGAATGCTGAACAGCGGTTGATGCAGGTAAATATAGTCAATGGTCGTGCAATTCCGGTCAAACAAAAATCCGGTTTCAACAAAAGCCGGTCATTCGCCAGGTGAAACGAGTGTTTGATTTGGAGGCCATGATCAGCGTATCTGACGCTACAATAAAGAACATGATGGATAAACTCCCAACGAATCAGATCTTTGTGTTCGGGTTTTTTGTTCTGTTGGTTTCTGGCACCTTGATCGGATGCGGCAGCGAGACGCAGACGCCGGTGGTACAGAGTGGTTTCGGGCTTCAAGAATCGAAAGAGCCAAAAGAATCAAAATCTGTCACCGAGTATGTCACCGAATTGGTTTCTGAGTCGCGAACTGAATTGCCTTCGGAAGTCACATTCAACGCGCACATTCGACCGATTATGTCGAACACCTGTTTCGCCTGTCACGGACCTGACGAGACGGTCAATGAGAGTGGGCTGCGGCTGGATTCGTTCGAAGCAGCCGTTAATCAGGGCCAGGCAATCATTCCTGGTGATTCAGCGAACTCGCCGGTCTACCAACGGCTGGTCGATTCCGACGATCCGATGCCGCCCGCAGAATTTTTGCACCAGTTGAGCGACTATGAAAAGGCGTTGTTCAAAAAATGGATTGATCAAGGAGCCAAATACCAACAGCACTGGTCGTACACTCCCGTCAAACGCCCCGACGTGCCAACGGTTGAGCGTGCTGAGCGAGTTGCCAATCCAATCGACGCGTTTGTACTTCGCAGGTTGGAAACCGATGGCATCGAACCGACGGAGTTAGCCGAAAAGGCGACACTGCTAAGAAGGCTTTACCTGGACTTGATCGGTTTGCCGCCGAACCCTGCTGAATTGCAGTTGTTCCTGAGCGACGATTCGGCGGATGCGTACGAGCGAGTCGTCGATCGACTGTTGGCTTCGCCGAAATATGGCGAGCGGATGGCGCCGCGCTGGCTGGATATCGTTCGCTTCAGTGACACCGTTGGATTTCACGGCGATCAGAATCAGCGGATCTTTCCGTACCGCGACTACGTCATTCGATCAATCAACGACAACCAACCGTTTGACGAATTCACCAAACAACAGTTGGCCGGTGACTTGTTGGAAAACCCGACGGACGAACAATTGGTCGCCACCGGCTTGAT
>CAZPOL010000080.1:22729-24510 GCA_964588195.1 uncultured Pirellulaceae bacterium
AAGTCTCAGATCGACTTCCTCGAACGTCGGTTAGAACAAAAAATGGCCGCGCAGGTTGCCGACCGAGCCACCAGTCAGGCCAAATTCAAGGAATGGTTCGGGCAAATTCGCCAAGCATGGCAACAGTCCCCCAATCTTTGGTTGCCAACGAAAGTGCGTGCCGCTCCCGACGATGCGAAGGAACTAGAGGATGGCAGTCTCGTTTTTTCCGACGCCACACCGGAATCGTTTAACATTCAATTGCAAGTCGACCAACCGACGATCGTTCGTTCGATCAGAATGGAGGTCTTGCCCTCCGACTTGCACAATGGCAATGTTGGCAGGTCAAAAGATGGCCGCTTCTCCGCAACGCTTACCGCCACACATTTGCCAGACGTTGATCGAACTGCTGACAATCCCGTTAAGCAGATTCCGGTCAAACCGCGCTACGTTCGCATTGAACTAGCCGGACGAAAGATTCTATCGCTGGCCGAGGTGGAAGTATTCGTTGATGGGGAGAACATCGCCAGCGACGGCAAGGCAACGCAGTCCTCGGTTTATAAGACTGGCACCGCAAACCTGGCGAACGATGGAAACACCAGCGGCGATTATGCCGACGAATCGACGACTCATACCAACAACCAAAACAATCCATGGTGGGAACTCGATCTGGGCACAGCCCAACAGCTGGACCGCATCGTCGTTTGGAATCGTACGGACGGGAATTATTCGCCTCGATTGAACGGATTCCGATTGGTGTTGCTGGACGAGGACCGCAACGAAATATTCACGGCGACCCCGGCGTTGCCAATGCCAAGTACTGAAGCGGCGATTCCGCAGAGCGTATCCGAATTTGACTTGCTGCGGCCGGTGAAGATCGCTTTTGTGCAGGCGGATCGATTCACGGCACCACGGTATTCCAGTGGTCGCCCTTCTCCTTTCATTGAAGGAGCCTGGCAGTCCGGTCCCGCCAGGTGGCAAATGCCGTTCGATGAAATGAAGCAGCCTCATACGGCGGTCTATCAACTTGATCAATCAATCACGGTGAAACCTGGCGACCGTTTGAAGATCAAGATCACCAGTAAGGATATTGGGCGAGTCCGTTTTTCTGTCTCGCCGGTTTCGCGGCCCGTGATTGACGATTCGGCTGGCAGCGAAAGTCTGACAGGACAAATCGCGGCACTCGCATCATTGCTGGACGATGGCAATAAAGCTGGCGCGGTTGGTGTCACGACATCCGCTTTGCGTGCGGCCTACGCGCAATACACAACACCGTTCAGCAAGTATCCCGACGAGGCCAAGCGGCTTAGCAAAGCGATTGCAGAGTGCCATTCGGGGTTTGCCATGTCGATGATTGCTCAACCGATCGAGCAGCAGAAGATTCGGCAGGCTCGAGTTTTGCCACGTGGCGATTGGCAAGATGAAACGGGAGCGATCGTCACGCCCAACACGCCGCACTTTTTGACTGGCTATCAAAAGAATCCAAAACAACGCCTGACACGACTGGACCTGGCCGATTGGCTGACCTCGAAGCAGAATCCGCTAACGGCTCGCCACTACGTCAATCGGACCTGGAAGCACTTCTTTGGCAACGGACTTTCAAACGTGCTGGACGACCTTGGGAATCAGGGCGAATGGCCGAGTCATCCGGAACTGCTCGATTGGCTGGCCAGCGAATTTCAAGACGACTGGGATCGCAAGCACATTACTCGTTTGATCGTCACCAGTAATACGTACAAACAGAAGGCAGCGGTCAGGAGGGACCTGGTTGAACGCGATCCGAGCAACCGTTTGCTGGCCCA
>CAZPOL010000081.1:0-11660 GCA_964588195.1 uncultured Pirellulaceae bacterium
TGAATCGATCACTCGCCTGCTGAAACGCGTTCGATCAAGCCGCGTTTTTCGTCGCAGATCGGACTGCTCTTTTGTTTCTCGTAGTCGAACATGACCACAGTTGAATCACCTTCTGCGACGACCGCTGACTGTGCCGTGCTGAAAATAGCGTGTTCGATTTTCAGGCTGCTGTTGCCGATGCGGACGATTCTCGCGCCCGACAAAACGGTGTCGGGGTATTTTACTTGCAGGCGAAAGTCACAGCTGACCGCTGCCAGAATTGGTCCGACACCTTCCGTCGTCAGTTCGACTTCGATCAAATTCATGTGTTCGATTCGCGCCGATTCGAACCAGCGAATGAAGACAGCATTGTTCACGTGGCCAAAACCATCTTGTTCGCCCCAATGAACGGGTATGGAAACGATCGCGGGATACGTAGCGCGGAATTCTGATTCGGTTGAAATAGTCATTCCGTCAACTTAATCGGACCAAGCCTTGATCGCTATGGCAAACCATCGCAATCCAATTGCAATCCTATTCGAGGATTTGGGATCTGGACTATTGGCCCAACCCGGGCATGCCCACCGGGAGATCACGGTCGATGGATTCATCGAGGAAGCTATTGAGTTTCGCGTCCTCGATCCGGGCGCTGGCTTCAATAAATTGTTCGCCATACCTTTCAGCAAGCGCCGCAATCTCCTCTTCCGAAAGTTCAAGCTTGTTCATCTGTTTTGCATTCGCTTCCATCTTCGCTCTTAACTTCTCGAGCACATCCTCAGAGGCGTTGTTCTCAAAAGCGTTTGCCACCTGATTCATCAGATCAAGCTGGCCGCGAGTCAATCGATCTGCGGAGTTGATGCTAGTGCAGCCAGACGATGCAAACAGCACCAGAACTAGTCCAGCCAGCCAACAGTACTTGCAGCAAACTTGCATGGTAAAACCCTTTGAGATTAGACGGGAAACCTCATCCGTTGATCACTCAGTAGGAAGGATAGGAACGCGCGGTTCTTTGGCCAATGAGAAAGACAGGCTTTCGTACCAGGAATCTTCAGAACCGACTAACGCCAGAATGTTCTTCCAGATTTCAACCGGCGGTCCGAATCCACTCCAGTCGACGGTCAGGACTTTGACGCCGCGACGTCGCATCTCGCCAATCAACTTTTGATAATTGTCATAAAGTTGTTTCAGGTAGTCCAGTGGTACACCCTCTTCCTGGCTGCGTCCTCGCGAGTGCATGCGATCATGGCACTCTTCCGGCGAGACGTCCAGGAACACGAAAATGTCGGGAGGCATCACGTCGCGACTCATGTTTCGGTAGACGTCCACGTAAAGGTGGTATTCTTCCGGTGTCATGAATCCGCGTTCCATGGCCGTTGTCGCGAAAACCGTGTCGCCGTAAATCGGACGGTCCTGAACGATAATCTGGCCCTGGTCTCCCCAAGCCGTCTCAACGGCCAAGCGGTGTTGTTCGTATCGCTGGCAGAGCATAAACATCTGCATTGCGAACCCGCCGCCGGTGTTCTTTCCCGTCGTTAGGTCCTCGTAATAACGTTCCAGGAAATGATTGAACTTGGGGTGATGTGTTGGTTCTTCCAGAACTCGAGCTGGTCGGCCGGAAGCGGTTGCGGCAGAAGCGATTGCGTGACAGGCGTTGGTCTTTCCGGCGCCGATGTTGGCGTCGATGGTAATGAACAGGCCTTTGCGGGGTGAATCCGATCCAAACGTCATTTGTAACTCCTTTTAGACGCAAAAACTGCGCAACAATATCGCATACGAGGGGGCGGGAGCGGATAAGTTACACCTTCAAAATTGGGCTGACAAGCGTTTCAGCGCAGGGGATTGAAAACAATTTTCGACTCGTGCAAATTCGCTTGTCCTACGGTTGATAACCCTCACAGATTACCGCAAGTTTTTAATTTCAGGATTCTCGCTGCCCGCCGGTACGCTCTGCCGACCGGCGGAGAATCGGGTCGCTGGGTGACCAGCAGGACTGGCCGAATGACGTCTTTGACGGCTTCTGAGTGACTGCTTTGGCAAAAAAATTCCAGATCGCTGATCAATCTTGAAGTTAATCGGAGATTTCAATTTTCAATCGTTGACCACTCAAAATCCGACAAGCTAGAATCGGGTTCTTCTCTAGTCAGTTTGGTTTCAAGAGCCGGTTTGATCGGCCGTTGCAGTCACGTTTAATGCCATTTTTGTTGTCCCAGTCAGAAGGTGACGTCGAGCAACGGATCAACCTAACCGATGACGTAATTGTCATGGGTCGGCATCCAGATTGTTCCGTGGTGGTCGACGATCCGTCGGTCAGTCGTCGACATGCGCAAATCGTTGAGAAAAAGGGCAAGTTCCTGTTGGAAGACTTGAAGAGTCGCAACGGGACGTACCTGAATCGCAGGATGATTCAGCAATCGACCAGGTTGCTTAATGGCGATCAAATCCGAATTTGCGATGCCGTGTTTACGTTTTTCCTGGACGAGTCGGTGCATGCTCCGTCGCCGCGACGAACTCAAGAAAATCCGTCGGCGGTCGATTTGGAAAGTTCGATCTTGCTGGACGATATGGCCGGTGCAGGTGATCTTTCGTCGATCATGTCCAAAATGGATGTATCCAGCCATCACAAGGAAGTAGTGGCAAGTCCGGAGGCGCGTTTGAATGCGTTGATGGAAATCACCAAGGCGTTGGGACGCACGATCGCGTTGGACAAGGTGTTGCCAACGGTGCTGGATTGCCTGTTCGATTTGTTCAAGCAGTCAGACCGCGGTTTTATCGTGATGGCCGACGTGGACGGTAATTTGAAGCCCCTGGCGATGAAGCTGCGTCGCGAGGATGACGAATCGACGATCCGGGTCAGCCGTACGATCGTTCGACATGTGCTGGAGAATCGGCAAGCGATTATTTCTACCGATGCGGCCAGTGATGAGCGTTTCGATTTGAGTCAGAGCATTACGGACTTTCGAATTCGATCGATGATGTGTGCTCCGCTGTTTGACACGGAGGGGAATTCAATCGGAGTGATCCAGCTGGATTCGTTGAGCAACGCTGTCAGCTTCCAAAACGAAGACATGGACATCCTGGCGACCGTTGCACTGCAAGCCAGTTCGGCGATCGACAAGGCCAAGTTGTACGAAATTGAGTTGCGGCAACAGGAACTGGGTCGCGATCTGGAATTGGCCAACGAGATCCAGCATCGGTTGTTGCCCAATGTCGTACCGGACTTCGACGGATACGAAGTCTTCGATTATTACCGGCCAGCCGAACAGGTCGGCGGTGACTACTACGACTACATTCCGCTGGGCGAGGACCGGCTGGCGATTCTGGTTGGCGATGTCGTTGGGCACGGGATTGCAGCGGCTCTGTTGATGGCGAAAGTCTCTGCGGAGGCTCGGTTCGCTCTGGCCAGCAATCAGAGTGCGGCTGATTCAATGAGCCAGTTGAATCACGCGATCAGCAATCTGGGACTGGATCGATTCATCACGATCGTACTGGCATTACTGGATCGAAGCGAGAACAAGTTGACCATCGTCAACGCGGGGCATTTGCCACCAGTCGTTGGATGTGCCGATGGTTCCGCCAAAGCACTGAGTACGGAACAATCGGGTTTGCCAGTCGGGATCATGTCGGACTACGAATACGAAGAGTTCACAATTGATCTATCGCCGGGCGATATGGTGGTTCTGTACACCGACGGAGTCAACGAAGCTCAGGATCTACAGGGCCAACTGTACGGAAACCAAAGAGTGATCGATCAACTGGGAGAGAAGACGTGGCAGTCGCCCACGGAATTTGGGAATTCGCTGATTGCCGGAGTGCGGCAACACTTGAATGGAAACAAGCAGGACGACGACGTCTGTTTGGTTTGCTTCCGCCGCGACGATGAGTGAGTGATGCGACGGTGATGAGTTGGAATTGGCAAAGGCGTATTCCACGAGGCGTCCGCCCTGCTTTTCGCGTCTGTTGCCTAATAGGGTGGTAGCGTATCTTCTGTCGAACGCTCCTGGGTTTCTTTGATGTTTTGCACCAGGTCGCAGAACCAGTCGAAGGCTTCTTTTTCATCGCCTTGATCATCGAACAGGCCGGACAATGGAAAACGCAGGTTGTCGTTGTCCATCGATCTTCGCCATGCGACGACGTTCACTGCCGGACGGCGTACCAGGAAATTGAAAACGGTGGTGAGATACTGTTGATGCCTGGCACTTTCGGTGCTGCCTCGAATCGTTTTTGCAAAACGTCCGGTGATTGACTCCTTCGCTTTTCCGTTGGCGGAGGTCGGTGCGGTCAGGTAGGCGGCCAGTGGTAATCCGAATTGTGACCAGCGATCGATCATGTCTACCCACTGTAACGGGTCACGCATCAGTGTGCCGTGTGGCCAATAGTCCAGGTTGAATTCGAGCCCGAATGCCGAGATCCGGGCGCCATATCTCAACAGCGAATCAGCGATCTCCATCGCCTGCACTCCGCCGGTGGCCATCGAAAGACGCTCGCCCCATGGTTGGTCAAAGCTGACCATCATCGAAGTGTTGGGCATCACCTGGTCTAGCGTTTCCAACATCTCCAAAGTCATTTGAAGTTGTTGGGGGTAATTGAAATGCTGATGGCCAACACCGCTTAGTCCGGACGTGATATGCAGGATTTTGATTCGTTTCTGGTATTCGGCACCAAATTTTCGGCACATCTGCTTGGCGGCATCCAGTCTTGCATCGAAGCCACCTTCCTCAGGCATCCAATCTGGTAACGCCGTGTTGTCGAATTGCAGCAACGGCCCCACGATGCGAACGGTGGGTGCGGCGGGATCATTTAGCCAATTGATGACATCGGTGGTTTGCGACAGATCAAATTTGGCTTCGCCATTTTCACCAGTCAGCGACTCCGGTTGGGTCATTCGTTGGACGGACGCAGCAGATTGCGAAGCGCGACGTGTGGCGGATACTTGGCCGTCAAACACGCTGCCTGCGATCACCGGAATATTCTTTGGTTGAGCGTTGTGAAGCGCAGCTATTTGAGCACTGAATTCGTCAGTGATCTCAAACATCAACTCAACGGTCTCGTCCAGGACCCGCTCGCAGGCCGGAATCCGTTTGGGATCCCCTTTTTGGAATACGACAGAAGCAAAGTCCCCGATGATACGACTAAGTCGCTGGTGAAAATCATCGTTAATTCTTAATCCACCTTCGTCCCAAATCGACACCTGGTTCCGCAGGCGGTTAAGACAGCCACGCGCCAATTCCACATCCAGCAAATACGGCGTTTCAGATTCGGGCAGCGTACCGGTGCAGATCGCCAGTTCGCCGTGTGTCGTGGTTGTGTATGGCAACAGCAGGCGGCCGGACAGGTCAGTGTTACGATTGAGCAGTAACAAATTTTCGTGTTGAACCGTTTTGCACGGATAAGGAATGCCATCCAGCCCAACAATCTGCGCGGCAATTAGCGAATCGGTCGCGAAGCGTTCGCTGTTTGGAATCGCAAATCGATACTGTCCCATGAGAATCCAGTTGTCAGTCTTCTTGGTGGCCGCTACCGACAGCGGCGCAATTGTAAATCGTAGTCCGATTTTGGAAACAGTGAACCACCAAAGCGGTTCTGTATACCCTTTTCCATCGGCTTTTTCCCATCATTTATGAATGGTCACCCTTCAAATCTCTTCTGCTTTCCTACTTTTCCATCACGAAAAACTGTCATAAACTTCCCTCATTGAATTTGAATTCAAGGGAGCCGCGTTCAGTTTTCTTTTGGCTGGTTCCCGATTGTATGCACCAGGCAGCCGAAATACGGAATCTATCATGACCAATACGCTCGTTCGTCAAGGGAAAGTTCGCAACGTTTACGATATGGGAGACCATTACCTGATGGTCGCCACGGATCGAATCAGTGCTTTCGACTGGATCTTGCCTTCTGAAATTACCGACAAGGGACGAGTGCTGAACATGATCAGCCTGTTCTGGTTCAATCGATTGCCGATTCCAAACCATGTCGTGTCGTCGGACGTGTCGGATATCGATGTGCCAAACGGGTTGGATCGAGATTGGTTGGATGGTCGCAGCGTGATCGTGAAGAAGTGCGACGTGGTGCCGATCGAGTGTGTCGTTCGCGGCTACCTGGTCGGATCCGGCTGGAAGGATTACCAACGCAGTGGAAGCGTATGCGGCATCAAGCTGGACGAGGGCTTGCAAAACTGTGCCCGATTCGACGAGCCAATTTTCACGCCTGCCACCAAGGCAGAGAGTGGCCACGACGAGAATATTTCATTCGAGAAAATGGTTGATGTCGTCGGGATTGACACCGCCACAACGTTGCGTGACAAAAGCATCGAGATCTACAGCCATGGCCGCGAGTATGCCAAGGAGCAAGGTTTGATCCTGGCGGATACCAAGTTCGAATGGGGATGGCATGATGGCGAGCTCATTCTGATTGACGAAGTCTTGACGCCAGACAGTTCGCGGTACTGGCCTGCCGATCAATATCAGGAAGGCCAGAACCAACCCTCGTTCGACAAGCAATTCGTTCGCGAGTGGTTGGAAACGACGGATTGGGATAAGGACAGCCCGGCACCTGAATTGCCCGCCGACATTGTTCAGCGGACTCGGCAGAAATACATCGACGCTTACGAGATGTTAACCAAGCAGAAGTTTCAGTGGGCCTAAACTGGACCAGGCAGGCCAACGTTCGCTGCTGAAACTGTTGAGGCAAACGACCGGCACGCCATTGACTTTTAGGTCACTGGCGGCCGTTTTTTTATGCGCACTCGTACGGGCGTGTTACGGTTTGGACGATGTTTCGGACTGCAACTTTTCCATCCAGCGTTTGCGAATGATCGAGCCTTGTTTCTGTGGCGACGTGTCTGCGGCGTAGGCCTTGGCCGCTTCGGCGTATTCACCGGATGACTCGTAGGCTCGTCCGAGATGGTATGGGCTGTAATCGCTCCAACGTTTTTCATCGTCGTAATTGC
The DNA here is from genome assembly GCA_964588195.1 of uncultured Pirellulaceae bacterium. GTDB lineage: Bacteria > Planctomycetota > Planctomycetia > Pirellulales > Pirellulaceae > CAJQPP01. Next base: position 6,926 of record CAZPOL010000081.1, read on the forward strand.
TGATTCGTTTCAGCCATTTTAACGACGTGGGTGGCATGTTGTTTTCGTAGTTGCACATTGAAAGGAAGAATGCGGCATCGGCGCGGATGACGCCCATGCTCGTTTTCATATACAGCAGTTGTTCCTGCCACTCGGCGAACGACTGGTTAACGTCTCGCAGGATACCCAGACTTCGTTGCTTCAGTTCATCACGTTCAATGAAATCGATTTCAGCATCGGTATACATGAATGAGTAGTAGTACGACAAAGCACTTCGGATGTCTTTTTCCTTGTCGGATCGAAATACACCCTGCAGGAAACAATTTCTTGCCGTTCTGAATTGAACGAAAAGGTCGATGTACTTTTCCTCCTGGTCGAGCCAAAGAAGTCGACTGCGAACTTCGGCATCGAATCGAGTCGCACTGGCGTAGGCGACTTGCTCGCGGAACAAGGCGTTAGAGAACGGGGCGTGCCAGAGTTTCGTGTCTTTGATACCGTCAATCGCATTGAATGTGTCAGCGATTTTGCTCGGGTCCATCGTCAGTTTCAGTCGGGAATCTCCGGTAAGATTGTTTTCCATCCCCTCCATGCGGCGAGATAGTGATTCGGGAGGAGCGACCACCAATGCAATCAGGTCGTCCAATTGGTCTGCCGAAATGCGGTAATCGATCTTCTCAATCGACTCGTCGACCGAAAGTCCCAGGTCCGTTAGCAATTCGGGGTTCGCCTTTACCTCTTTCAGAGTGGCGATCGACCCTGGTCGCTTACCATGAATTGGCATGCCGAGTTTTGGATCGAACAGATAGATTTCTCCTCCGATTGCGACACCGCACAGCCACTCCTGGTAAGGGCGAGCCGTTTTGGATTCATCTTCTGATGCGGATTCAATTGGGTTGGCAAGAACGGCCATCGGTACATTGATTTGGTGACAGAGTCCGGCAAACACTCGTGCACGTTCCAGGTAATCGCCTTTGGCGTACGTAAAGACTTGCCACGGGTTGCGAATGTAACCCGGTCCCGCGGCTCCGGCAGCAGGAGGAAACGAATTTGGGTCTGCAGAGATGTTCATCGCCTCGGTCTTGACGATCTCGGGGGTCGGCCATGGTCTGGCTTCGATCAGGTGAACATTACGAACGGTCCAATCGAAAAGCTTGATGGTTTGAGCCAGTGCCTTGATGCGGGCATCGTCTTCATCGGTCAATTCATCATGAATCAATCGCAGACCATCCAGCAACAGATCATCGGATTCTTCTGCCCAGCGATCGAGCGTCGCCTGGTCGGCCATTTTCCGAGCCGTCTGGAACAGGTACTCCTGGTGGAAGATGAAGTTCGATGGGGCAATCCTTTCAGCGATTTTTTTCATCCAAAAGATTTGCTGCACATAATCGGCGTCGTTTGAGAAGAACGTGGAGTTGTCCAGGTTGGAAATGATCGTGCCGTCCTGAATCGCCGGCGGCAAGTCGCTGATCATTTCGGTTTGTTTCCAATCCGGTGCCATCGAATCGACACTGTCCGCCCATCGATTCAAACCTGAATTCACTTTGTCACGAAAATTGGTCATCTCGTAACGATTCAGGCTGCGCACATATTCCAGAGTCTGTGCCAATTGGTCGGTGTTGGAATACAGCGAAACCGTTTCCAAATCCTCGATTTCGCTGATCGAAGAATTGGAACAGCCGATCATGGGCAGTGCGATCAGGCAAGTCGCGATGGCCAACAGGAATGGACGACGAACTCGAGTCAAGTTTGCGAGATATTTCATTTCGATTTTTGGTTTCGACGTTTGAGGCTGAAAGCAAGTTTGATTTGATTGTACGCTGGATACTGGTCCGCGACATACATTTTGAACTGAACTAGCCAGTTTGCAAATTGGTGGAGACACAGTTTCGGATCTCTATCAGAGAATTTAACAAATCATCCAATTGTTCAAGCGGGAAAATGTTAGCTGCATCGCTAGGTGAGGTATCCGGCTGAGGGTGAGTTTCCAGAAATATCGCGTCGACACCGACTGCCACAGCCGCTTTAGCCAACGGAGCGACCATTTCACGGTTGCCCAAAGTAATTCCCGACGCACTTCCCGGTTGTTGCACACTGTGTGTTGCATCAAACACGACGGGCACACCAAGGCCCTGCATCGTCAACAGACCAGTGAAATCGTTAACCAGTTTGCCATACCCGAAAAAGGTACCACGCTCTGTTAACAAAACATTTTGGCAACCAGACCCTTGGAGTTTCTCAACGACAAACTTCATATCTGTCGGGGCCATGAACTGGCCTTTCTTGACGTTGACCGGCTTATTCGTAGTGGCGGCAGCGACCAACAGATCGGTTTGCCGAGCGAGGAATGCGGGGATCTGCAACAAGTCGCAAACCTGGCCAACGGCCTTGGCTTGAGATGCCTCGTGAATATCGGTCGTTACCGGCAGTGAAAGTTCGCGGGCTGCCTTTTCCAGAATTGCCAACCCTTCTTCCAAACCCGGTCCGCGATAAGAAGCAAGGCTGGTGCGATTCGCTTTGTCGAACGAAGCTTTGAAGATCAGCGAAATATCTTTGGTCGCACAGATCGACTTAACACGCTCGGCGATTTCCAAAGTCAGCGATTCGTTCTCAATCACACAGGGTCCAGCGATCAGTGTCAGCGGATGATTGGGCCCACATTGAATATCTGAAATCTTGGCAACGGCTGAAGACATACGATCCTGGGAAACGGGTTAAATGAGATTGGCAGGAATTTCGATGTTGTGTTGTTTGGCCCAATTGACGGGAACATTGATACAAAGTCGCTGCGGCACGATCTCAATATTCAGCGGCAAGAACCCGCCGGGATCGCCGTCCAATTGATAAGGAACCTCGTCTTCCGCCTCGATACGGATTTTCCGGGCAACCGCTATTCGAGTGTCTTTCCAGCGTCTGTGACGCCGCAGCAAAACGCCGGTCAGATACAGCAGTCCATTCATCAGGTTACCGCCTCGAAATGCACAAAGATCCAGCTTCCCATCCATGGCGTCCGCTTGATCTGCGATTGGCAGACCCATAGCGTACCTTGGTGCGTTGAACACAAAAGACCATTTTGCACGGATCGGTTTCTTTTCATCGTCACAGTAAATCGAGAGCGTCGGATATTTGTATTTACGTATCGAATCGAGAATTGGTTTGGCATAAGTCCAGTGGCTGATGTGCCCCCGACGAGCCTTGTGAACCTGGTGAACTACCTGGGCATCGAATCCACAGCTGGCCATCACCAGGAATAGCTGGCCGTTCGCTCGACCCGCATCCAGACGGACAAAGATTCCCTTGTCGATCATTTCGGCGGACTTTTTTGGGTCGAAAGGCACATCCAGGTGCTTCGCCAACAGGTTTTCCGTGCCTTGCGGCAAGATCGAAAACGGTGTTCCAGCAGGCATTTTGTTGACCAGCAATCCAATCGTGCCGTCGCCGCCTGCCGCCACAACTGTGCGTAATTCCGAGCGAGTTTTTACTATTTCTTCCAATCGGGCCAAATCTGATTCGACTTCTACCCTGTATCCCAGGCGGCTCAGTTCGTTGGACAGCTCCTCGGCAACTCGACCAGTCTCGGACGAGCCCGCGTTCGGATTCACTGCGATAACAACATGTCGTCGATCGGATACGGAAACTGGCTGATTCATTGTCTGATAGATTGGTCGTTCTTGATTCAGGTGGGTCGCCAGTGCTGTATGCAGCAAATGATCAGAATGGTGTTTGAGCCCTGAATATAGCGTCTTTTGATCCGATCGTTGCCTCGATTGTTCGATTCCGGGGCGTTGAATCAGATCAGTTGTATCGGAATTCAACAGCCTGCATCAGGATCGCTCAACGATTGTGACAGGATCGCGATCACGGCAAATAGCGAATCACAAGCGAATACTGGAATAACCACCGAATTTCGAAATTCGAGTCGATGTGGCACGCCGCCTGCTTAAAGAGAAATCAGTGACAAGCCTGGCAATTGTCAGACTTGTCACTGACCGTGAGGTCTCAGGCGTTGATATTTAAATGGTTGCCTTGCCCCTGGCCATTTATCTGCCGAAACGTTTTTGGCGCGACCGGAGGCCTCGCATTAGCAATTTTGATTTTATTGTAGCTGGTCCATCACTTCTACCATCTACGAAAAAGGTGAAATCACGAAAGTGACTTTTACCCAATCGAACAAGCGTGCTGATTACCAATTGGTGAACAGCACGTTTTTTGTGCGCCCAGGACAGGTTGGAGATTGCAGACTGCGCACGAGGCGAAACGAACGCTACCGATTTGGCCCGGTCGGCTCGCCGAATTGAATCGCCACGGCACTTGCCTCGTCGCCACGCAACGTGACCACGAACATTCGATCGTATTCGTCTTCGTCAATTTCGAATTCGCCATTGCCACTTAGCAGGCTGGCGATCTTCCCGGAGGTGTTGGAATGGCCAACGATCAATATCGATTCGCCACGATGGTCACGCTTCAGCCCATTGATCCATTCGTCGGTCAGTCGGCCATAAATTTTCAGCTCCAAACCTAACGCGGCGACGCTTGGCCCTGCGGTGTTTCTGGTCCGCTGGGTGTCGGTCGAGTAAACCGCTTTGGGACGCAGGACTTTCATCAAGTCGGCGACCTGTTGGGCCCGTTGATCTCCGACGTCGGTAAGCGCATCGTTTTCGCCATCACGGTCAGCGTGCCGCACGATATAGATGGTTGTGACCGCTGTGTCTTCTTGAGCCCAAACATGGTTGGCAAAAGAGAGTTGCAAAGAGAGTTG
>CAZPOL010000081.1:11760-23836 GCA_964588195.1 uncultured Pirellulaceae bacterium
AAAGAGAGTTGCAAAGAGAGTTGAATCGAAATCGCGATCAACAAGGCTGCAATTTTTCGTGGTGAGTAATTCATCCGCTCGCTTTCGCTGTATATGTTGCCGATTGTTTGATAGTGCCGCGGTTTAAATAGTACCACGGCCGTCCCGGCCGTCATCAAAAACAAATACGACCGGTACGTCTCAGACTATTCTGGAATGAGCGCTTCAGGTCGTTCCATAACGAACAAATGCCCGTGGTCAGCCGTTACGATGACCGCCGACTCGTCCCAGCAATCGTTTCGTTCGATCCACTCAGTGATCTTGTTGAAGGCAGCTTCTCCACTGAATACGGCACCAATCGAATTGTCGATACTGTTTTGGTGGTTGGCCCAGTCAACGTCACCGGCTTCGACCAGCAACCAAAACCCGGCCTCGTTTTTTTCGAGTACCTTCAAGGCAGATTCCGTCATGTCGGCCAATGTCGGATTTTCGAAAAGGTCGCCCTTCGTGTAGACCTCGTGCTCCGTTCTGCCCGCTGTCGGCACGAAGTCGCCATTGGCGGTAGCGTACGGTAAATGAGCTTCCTTGGTGCCGAACATCCCGAACAGCCGCAGCCCTTTTTCCAGGCAGGCGTTGGTCGCCGAGTCCAGGGCTTGCTTTCCTGAAACACCGGTGGTGCGAATCGCGACCTCGTAGCGGCCACCGTTGGTGTAATTGATTTTGGCAAGGTCTTCCTCTGCCAGGTATTTGTTGCCAACGACAAAGTTGATTCCCTGCTCCTCTTTGACGGTTTCAAAATCCTCTTTTGTCTCCGGTTCGACGCCCCATCCGCAGCCGATCAGAACATCCATGCCGGAAAGTGGCTGGCGATTGGCAATCGATGAGATCCCCAGCAGGTCGCGCGATATGTCCTGGTAATCTCCCCGCTCGACGTTATTGCCGTAGGTACAGGCGGGAGTCGCGTGGGAAAACGGAACGCTGGTTACAGCGCCAACCAGAAAGCCTTTGGCTTGCAATTCACGAGCGATTGGCGTGACGTGCTGACCATCGGGGTCGACGTTAATTGCGCCGTTGTAGGTTTTGATACCGCAGGTCATCGAGGTGGCGGAAGCGGCCGAGTCGGTGTAGGCGTGTGGGTTGGCCAGGTCTTTTCCAATCAAGTACGGATAGCTGGCCGGTTTATCCCATGGATGAAAGCCTCCGACCAACGGGTTGTAGCCTCCATAAAGCCGCTCGTTCCTCCCCGTTACGATTTGTGCGTCGATGTCGAATGTTGTCGAGTCATTGAACGGGCTGCAGGCATGGAATCCGAAATCCGTCGTTGTCTTGTCGTAATCCTGAAACGCCAGGCCGTTTCCACGCCCTTCGCTGTAATTGACTTGTTGACTGCGATAGATCGCGGCGGCCCGAGTCGTCTGCCAATCCATTCCGTCGAAGACGACCAGGAAAATGTACTTCTTCCCTTGTTCTACGGCGTCTTGTTGCAACCGATAGATGTCGGTTTGATCGATGTAATCGGCCGCGGCATGCACGGTGGCATGTGTTTGGCGTCCGTACAGTTGATTGATTCGGTCCAGGTCGCGGTAGATGCTGTTTTCGTTTTGATATTGGTCCAGATCGATTCCGAACGTGTAAATCGGAATCAGCCGATTGGAATGGCTGTCCCATTCCGTGAATACTTCCGGGTTAGTGCCCCAGTATCCCCAGTCGGCTTTGTTGTGCAGGATCGCCTGCCGCTGAATATCATTCAGCGTGTCGCCCGTGTTTACTGGAAACCAGTACGGCGCCTTGACGCAGATCAGACACGCGACGGCGATCATCAATAGCAGACAAAGCAAATTGGTTGTTTTGCTCACGAAGTGCATGGACGTTCAATTCCGTTCCGTCTTGATGTTTTCCGAAATGTCTTTGTAGAACTCGGGCCGGCGATCGGCAAAGCGATGGATCTCGTGTTTGTCGGGCACACGAACCAGGTGCTTTTTGCGAGCGACTGCGGGATCAAAATCAGCGATCAATACCGCTTCGTTCTCGTGATCGGCGAACGACAAGTCGTAGCCATCGGGGTGACAGATCTTGCTCTTGCCAATGAAGTTAAAACCGCGTTCCAGCCCGATTCGATTGATCGCCATGTAGTAAATGTTGTTCTCCAGGGCGCGAGCGTTGGGAATAAAGTCCGCGGTGCTGCCGGCTCCCGGAGGCCAGTTGGTCGGCAATACGATCAGGTCGACGTCCTGCAACGCCAATAGTCTGGCTGGCTCGGGGAACGAACAGTCGTAGCAGACATTCAGTCCAATCGAAACGCCATCCACGATCACTGGTTGGAAGGTATCACCCGGCGTCGTGAATTGATCAACGCCCAGCTTGGGAAGGTGCACCTTGTGGTATCGATGTAGCGTGCCTTGCCGCGTCGCCAATCCACAAGCGTTGTAAACCGATTCCCCATCGCGTTCCAGAAATCCGAATACGATATGCGTGTCGTATTCTTTTGCGTAATCCAGGACCTGTTGCAAAGCGGCGTCGTCTTTTTCGATCGCCGCCGCGCTGGCCTCTTCCAACGATTCGTAGCAGTAGCCCTGCAGAAAGCACTCGGGAAAGGCCAGCAAAAAAAGTTCTTCGTCGGCCAATTGATCGAGATGGCGTTTCAGCGTTGCCAGGTTAGCCGGGATGTCGTTCAGTTTTATGTCGCACTGGACGCCGGCTATTTTCATCGAGTCGCTCATTGGTCGGGCTACATCTAATTCGTAATGGGGAATCGTGGCTGCCCGGAAATCTATCAGTTTATTGGCTGGCATCACAAGATGTTGTGTTGGAATCACAATGATCTTGACAAACGATTCCCGATTAATACGCTGACTTTGCTCCCTGAAATTCGCACATCTTTTTTGGTGAAGTATCGCAAGATGGATTCATCCAGTAGAGAAAAGGCGGCCGCGGCCAGCGCGGAATTTGATAACGTGATAGATTCAGCACTCGAGCAGCCCGCACGGGAACCGACCGTCGCGAGCTCTGGTTACGATCAGGCGACTGATCCACGGCAGAATCCTGATCCAGCAGACAGTCCAACGAACGATTGGCTGGACGCAGTGCCATCGGCGGAATTGCAGTCGGCGGACCCGTTGCAGCCGACCCCGTTGGATCTGGAGAATCTGGATCCGAACGATTTTGATCATGAATTCGACGATGACCTGGAGCCGGAGGTTCCCGGCGAGTACGAATTGGATGACGACGAGTACGCTCGGGCGTTGCTGGATATCGTGGATTTCGAAATCGAGGGCTTGGAGAAATATCGGGACGACGAATAGCTGGCTCCGAACATCTTCGATCCGCAATTGTCCATCTGGAAGTGAAATGTCACAATGATGCCGCGCAACCGTTGCGCGGTATTCTTGCGGAGTGCATTGACGTGCTTCGATAGTTCAGACAATTGCAGGATCGACTTATGTTCAAGCCGGTAGACCGAAATCACAGCTTTCCCAAACAAGAGGAAGAAATCCTCAAGTTCTGGAAAGACCGGCAAATTTACGACAAGTCTCTACAACAGCGCGAGGGCGCGGAAAGCTTCGTGTTCTTCGAAGGCCCACCGACGGCCAACGGACTGCCTCACCCCGGCCACTGTTTGACTCGGGCGATCAAGGATCTGTTCCCTCGCTACCAAACGATGCGAGGCAAATTGTGCACTCGTAAAGCCGGCTGGGATACTCACGGATTGCCGGTGGAGGTCGAGGTCTGCAAGGAACTCGGAATTCACTCCAAGGAAGACATCGAAGAATACGGCGTCGAGCCCTTTATCCAGCTCTGCCAAAAATCGGTCTGGCGGTACATGCAGGAATGGGAGCGGTTGACGGAACGACTCGGGTTCTGGTTGAAACTTGACGAAGCCTACGTGACTTATCACCAGAGTTACGTCGAATCCGTTTGGTGGTCGCTGAAGAATCTGTTTGATCGCGGCTTGCTTTACCAGGGCCACAAGATCGTTTGGTGGTGGGCTCAAGGTGGAACGGCGCTTAGTGCCGGCGAAGTCGGGCAAGGATACAAGACGGTCAAAGACCCCAGCGTATTCGTGCGATTCCCGCTGGTTGACGATCCGGATACGTCGCTGTTGGTCTGGACCACCACGCCGTGGACTCTGCCAAGCAACCAGTTTGCGGCGGTCAATGAAAAGTTGTCCTACGTCAAAATCGACGATCCAAAAGCGGAAGGCAAGTTTCTGATCGTGGCGGCCGACCTGGCTGAGAAGATCGTGGAAAAAGCGTTCAAGGCTGGCGAAGCACCCGAAGTAAACGTCGTCGAGACGTATCAGGGGGTCGACCTGGTTGGCAAGCGTTACACGCCACCCTTCGATTACTATTACAAAACGTCAGGCGACAAAACCGGCACGCTAAAGGCTGGTGGCCAGCAACATGTTGCCTGGCGAGTGACCTCGGCGGATTTCGTCACAACCGACAGCGGTTCCGGGCTGGTTCACGAGGCGCCCGCGTTCGGTGAAGTCGACTACGAGTTGTTGATGGACGAACAAGCCAGATTCGCAGACGGCGAAGGTCCGCAAATGATTTGTGCCGTCGGTCCCAACGGAAAGTTCACCGACGAGGCACCGGACTACGCAGGCCAGTGGGTAAAGGATGCCGACAAGGCGATCGAACGCCGCTTGAAAGACGAAGGTAAGCTTTACCTGAAGGAACAATACGAACACGAGTATCCGTTTTGTTGGCGAGCCGATCAGGATCCGCTGATCCAATATCCTCGCAAAAGCTGGTTCATCAAGACGACTCAATTCAAGGATGACATGCTGGCGAATAACCAGCAGATCAATTGGTTGCCCGAACATATCCGCGACGGACGCTTCGGGAATTTCCTGGGCAGCAATGTCGATTGGGCGCTCTCCCGCGAACGTTACTGGGGTACGCCGCTGCCGGTTTGGGTCTGTCAGGAAACTGGCAAGAGCGAAGCCGTTGACTGTTACGATCAGTTGCTGGCCAAGCCGGGTGTGCAAGGAACGGAGGTGTGGGACAAGGCCAAAGCCGACAATCCGGAACTGCCGGACGACCTGCGAGTTCACAAGCCGTACATCGATCATGTGACTTACGACTCGCCGTTCGCCGATGGTGCGCGTATGCAACGCGTCACCGAGGTGATCGATTGCTGGTACGACAGCGGTGCGATGCCGTTCGCTCAATGGGGCTACCCACATCAAAACAAAGACAAATTTCAGAGCCAGTTCCCGGCTGACTTTATCAGTGAAGCACTCGACCAGACGCGTGGTTGGTTCTACAGCTTGCTTTCGATCAGCACGATGTTGTTCGGCGAAAGTGGCGACGCGGAGCACAAGGCGGAAGGCTGGCCTCACCCGTATCGCAACTGCATCGTGCTGGGGTTGATGTTGAGCGAATGGTACGAGTCCAAAGAGGACTCAAAGCAGTTGCGGCTCAATCGAGACGATGCCGAAAAAGATTTCGGCAAAGGCAAGCATACGCACTACGTCGGCAAGATGTCGAAGAGCAAGCGGAACTATCTTGCACCGTCGGAGATCTTTGACAAATTCGGCGCGGATGCATTGCGTTGGTACTTCTTCGCTCAACAACCGCCATGGACCTCCATCCGCTACAGCGAACAGCAGATCAAGGACAGCATTCCGGAATTCCTGCTGCGACTGTGGAACGTCTACAGTTTCTTCGTTTTGTACGGAAATACTGACGAATTTGATCCGTCCAACCAACTGGCTGGCAACGTTGGGCAACTGAATTCGGATGACCTGGCCAAGGCAGATTCATGCCGCCCCGTCAACGAACGCGGTGAACTGGATCGTTGGTTGTTAAGCGAATTGAATCAGACGCTGGCGTTCGTCACCGAGCGAATGGACGCCTACGACAATTATGGCGCCTGTCAGAGGATCAATCGTTTTGTCGACGCCGTTAGTAATTGGTACGTCCGCCGCAGTCGAGATCGTTTCTGGAGTAGTGACAAACAAGACCAGGACAAACTGGATGCCTATTGGACGCTGTACGAATGCTTGATTTCGACCAGCAAGATGGTGGCTCCGTTTGTGCCGTTCCTGTCCGAGTCGTTGTGGCAGAATCTGACCGGTGTGTTCGGTGATCGAGTGACCGAGAGTGTCCACTTGTGCGATTTTCCAACCGGCAATGAGACTTTGGTCGATGGCGAATTGTCTGAGCAGATGAGTCTGTTGCAGGAAATCGCTTCATTGGGTCGGTCGGCGCGGATGGAAGCGAAATTGAAGGTGCGGCAGCCGTTGTCCGGCGTGACGGTGGTCTTGAACGATGCCAGGCACCAATCATGGCTGGAAACGCACGACAAGATCTTGCGTGACGAGTTGAACGTGAAGCAAGTGACTTACACTGCCGACGCTGATCAATTTGTTACCTATCAGGTCCAGCCAAACTTCAAGGCGTTGGGCAAACGGGTCGGCAAGCTGATGCCTCTGGTGAAAAAGGCGTTGGGCGAGGCGGACGGTAGCCAGTTGCTGGCTCAGTTGGCCGAGAGCGGCAAGGTCAGCCTGGATCTGGAAGGTGGCGAATCCGTGGAATTGGACAACGAAGACGTGCAAGTTCGCCTGAAAGCCAAAGAAGGTTGGGCGGCCTCGCAAGGGACCAATTGCGTTTGTGTCTTGTCGACCGAATTGACTCCCGAGTTGATTCGCGAAGGAATGGCCCGCGATGTTGTGCGACTGGTTCAGGACCGACGCAAGGAACTTGATCTGCAATTCACCGATCGGATTGAACTTGGTTTGGTGACAGATTCGGACGAGTTACAAACGGCGATCAAAGAGAACTCGGATTACATCAAGAGCGAGACGTTGGCCATCGAATTGGGCCCCGCGGCCGTCGACGGGGCCGAGGCCGCAGAACGAGAAGTCGGCGACGCCAAATTGACGATCTACGTCGTAGTCGCCAAAGGTTCACCAACAGTCTAAATGCGCAATTGAAAATAGTGAGCGAAAGGCGCTAGCCGTCGGCTCGTCCAAATTAGTGAGCGACAAGGCGCTAGCCGTCGGTTCTTACAAGTATATGATCGACAACTAGCCGTCGGTTCGTGCGACGAATCCCCAGTAACGACAGGCAATGACAAAACATCCCAAATTCAAAATCGCGGTGCTGATTTCCGGTGGCGGCACGACCCTGCGCAACCTGATCGAAAAAAGAGACGCCGGTTTACTGGACGTCGATATCGCTATGGTAATATCCAGTAAACCAGATGCCGGCGGACTGCAATTCGCAAGGCAAGCCGCAATCGATTTCGAGGTCTTTGATCACCAGGAATTCAATAAACCGGAAGCGATCAGCGAACGAATCTTTGCTGCTTGTCGTGACGCACAGATCGACCTGGTCGTCATGGGAGGATTTCTGCGCAAGGTCGTGATCCCTGATGACTTTGCCAACCGCGTCGTCAACATTCACCCCAGCCTGATACCGGCATTCTGCGGCAAGGGAATGTATGGGATGCGAGTCCATCGGGCGGTCGTGGAAAAAGGATCGCCGGTAAGCGGCTGCACCGTGCACTTCGTCGACAATCAATTCGACCATGGCCCAATCATCGCTCAGGAGAGCGTTTCAGTAGGCGACTCGACAGCCGAACAACTTCAGCAATTGGTGTTTCTTGCGGAATGCGATTTGTATCCCAAGGTAATTGGCTTTATCGCTCGTGGTGAGGTCAAGGTCGTCGGTGATGAGGTCGTCGTTGGCGGCGGCTCTGGCTAGTTGTTGGCTCCCAAAACGATTGGCACCCAAGAACTATCGTCACCCAAAGCCAACAGTTGCCAACAGTCGCCAACAGTTAAAAAACCAACAAAACGCTAGCTCAAACGACATTGGCGGACGTTTGGCGAACTTGCCTGACGAATTGTGGTAAACTTCCGGGCTGTAAAAACAAAAAAAACACGTTGGCCCCGAGGTGAATAATGATTCGACCGCTACTATGTATTCTAAGTTTGGTCTTTGCTGTGGCGTCGGCAGACGCGCAGGACTGGCCGCAATTCCGAGGTCCGGAAGGGTCGGGCGTTGCCGCCAATGCCGATTCCATTCCGACTCAATGGTCTCCCAATGCCAACCTGGCATGGAAGACTGAGATGCCAGGGCCTGGTGCTTCCAGCCCGATTATTGTTGGTGACAAGGCATTTATCACTTGTTATTCCGGCTATGGCTTAAGCCAGGAAAGCCCTGGCGAGATCGAAGACTTGATGCGCCATTTGGTTTGCCTGAATTTGAAATCTGGCAAGGTGCTTTGGCAGAAGGACGTTCCTGCCGCTCAACCTGAAGACCCTTACACGGGTGCCGGCGTTCCCGCTCATGGCTACGCTTCGCACACCCCGGTCACAGACGGCCAGCACATCTATGCTTTCTTTGGCAAGAGCGGTGTTCACGCATTCGACATGGATGGCAAGGAAGTTTGGCAAGCGGATGTTGGTAAGGAATCTGATCCAACCAGATGGGGTTCTTCGTCCAGCCCGATTTTGCATGAGAACCTGGTGATTATTACTGCCTCGGCAGAAAGCCAGTCAATCATCGCGTTTGACAAAATCAGCGGCAAAGAAGTCTGGCGACAAGAGGCTGCTGGCCTGGACGGTATGTGGGGAACTCCATCGATCGTAAAAGTCGATGACGATCGAACTGACCTGGTATTTTGTGTTGCTAAAGAGATGTGGGGACTTAACCCTGCCGACGGCAGCCTGCGATGGCATGCCAGTGCGACAGATTCAAGACATGCTTACACAAGTATGGTTTTGGATGGCACGAAAGCCTTTGCGTTTACCGGCCGAGGTGGTGGAAGTATCGCTATCAATGTCGGAGGATCCGGCGATGTGAGTGAAAGTCATACCGTTTGGACAGGTAGAGACGCGGCTAGTTTCGCTTCGCCCGTCAAGCACGAAGACAAGCTTTACGTGGTGGCTGGCGGTGTATTGACCCGCGTGAATGCAGAAACGGGCGAGCGACTTGATCGGCTCCGTCTGAAAGGAACCAAGCAAACTGGTGGCCGTTTCGGTTCACTGGACTACCCTTCACCAGTCGTTGTTGGTGACAACATGTTCTATATGAACGGTAGTGGCCAGATGTTCGTTTTCGAACTTGGTGGCGAAGAGTTGAAACAGGTTGCCATCAATCAAGTGACAAACGAAAAGGAAATCTTCTGGGGCTCACCGGCCATCGCAAGCGGAATGATGTTGCTGCGAAGCGACAAGCATTTGTATTGCGTGACCGACAAGGGCGAAACCGTCTCACCGGACGACATCAAAGCGGCCGAAGGCGACATGAGCGAACCTGAAGACGAAGCTGGTGACGGAGCCGGAGGCCGACGCGGTGGCGGAGGTCAGCGTGGTGGTCAACGGGGTGGTCAACGGGGTGGTGATCCATCTGCGTTTTTCAACCGAATCGACGCTGACAGCGACGGCAATATTACCGAGGCCGAACTGGAAGGAAATCAGGCAGCAGAACGTCTGATGACTCTGGACAAAGACGATGACAAAGTGATCTCCAAGGAAGAGTTCGATAGCGGCATCGGCGCACTGATGCGTGGCGGCGGTAATCGCGGCGGTGGTGCCCGACGCGGCGGCGGAGGTCAGCGTGGCGGCGGCGGGGATTCTCGTCCCGAGCGTCCGCAGCGACCAAAATCCTCTGACGGCTAAATCGCTTGTCAAATCTTGGAAACCAACAGGCCCGTTGAAATATTCAACGGGCCTTTTTTCGTATTGGTGGATCTGATTTTCTGCCCATACATCCCATCCAAAAAGCGGTTTGGTTCCCATCCTTGTTAGGGCGGCAATTTGCTATCAGTTTGTGAGGTTTTCATGGCCAGACATTCAATTGCCCTTGCATTGCCCTTGAGTTGGCTTTGGAAGGCCATTGAATTGGCTAGAATTGCCCACAAATTGGGGAGTATTTGCCAGACTCTGGAAATTACAAATTTATTAAAAAAAATCTCAATTTTCAGCAACTAATCGGGGGTGCCTGCTTGCAAGCGGCCTTTAGCTAAATAACATATGCGTAACAACTTCCTACTATCATCCCTGTTGGAGTCACCTATGAAACTCACTAAGACTAAGTTGGCCGCCGCCTCTTTTGGTGCGGCTCTTACCACATTGCATGCAGCGCCGGAGCTAAATGCTGATATCGTTGACCTGACATTCTCACCTGGTTCGGTAGGTTGGAGCCTTGGCTCTATCCAAAATGTTGTGATTGATCAACTCGGATTCGGGTTCTCACAATGGAACGATAGTATCGGGAAGACAGTTTCCGGTGGCGCTCTGTCCAGCGTGCTTTCCGTCGCATACGGTGATGTGTTGACCAGCGGTTTTTCTGGAGGCGGTGCTGTCGTTTTCACCGAATCGCAAACCGGAACGGTTTTCGTCGGATTCGTCGCAAACGGTTTCCGTGGTTGGTTTAGTCTTGAGCTCGGAGGCTTCGGCAACCCAATCACTTACCTTGATGGTGAGTTTGGTGATGAAGGCGAAGATGTTACTGTTGGTGGTACCGCAGAGATTCCTGAGCCATCAGGATTTGGTTTGGCTGCACTAGCAATGGGCGCCGTTGCACTTCGCCGCCGACGCAAGGTAGCTTAGTTAACGCTCCCTGAATTGAAATCAATAAAGCAGGCAGGCTCGATCGAGCTTGCCTGTTTTTTTGCGCTTGTTTCTTGCATCACTTGGCTGGCAATGGACTGCGTGGAATCGAGGAGATTTTCACAAATCGCAGGTCTTTTGCATCGGATGACAATTTTCGTCCTTTACCTGCTTGTAAGCGGCCTTTAGCTAAATATCATATGCGTAACAACTTCCTACTATCATCGCTGTTGGAGTCACCTATGAAACTCACCAAGACTAAGTTGGCCGTCGCCTCTTTTGGTGCGGCTCTTACCACATTGCATGCAGCGCCGGAGCTAAATGCTGATATCGTTGACCTGACATTCTCACCTGGTTCGGTTGCTTTTGGCGGGCAACAGAACATTGTTATTGATCAGCTCGGATTCGGATTCTCGCAATGGAACGATAGTATTGGCAAGACGCTGACGGCTGTTGATTTAGTCAGCGTGCTTGAAGTCCAATATGGTGACGTTTTGACCTCTGGATTTGCCGGATTCTCTAGTACGTTTTTCTCTACGGCAGCAACTGGAACGGTTTACATTGGATTCGTAGTAAACGGTAATCGTGGTTGGTTTAGTGCCAATCTCGGAGGCGCTGGCAACGCGATCACCTATCTTGATGGTCAGTTTGGTGACGAAGGCGAAGATGTTACCGTTGGTGGTACGCCGGTCCCTGAACCGACTGGATTTGGCTTGTCCGCATTAGCGATGGGCGCCGTTGCACTTCGCCGCCGCCGCAAGGTCGCATAGTTTTTTGTGCTCCCTGAATTGAAATCAATAAAGCAGGCAGGCTCTATCGAGCCTGGCCTGCTTTTTTTGCGCTTGTTGTTGCGTCGCTTGGCTGCTGGCTATGGAACTGCCGGGAATCGAGGCGGGCTTGCCGCGCAAGATAGGCAGCGCACAAGTTGCGGGTTTTTTGCATTGGGTGGAAAATTACACTTTGAGTCAAGGATATTCGGGTTTTCCGCCTTTTTTCTCCTTGTTCCAGCTTGCCTCCCGCTCTTTTGGGGGAATACTCTCGAGCCAACACTTCCCTATCACGCATTTGGAGTCACCGATGAAACTCACCAAGACCAAGTTGGCCGCAGCCTCTTTTGGTGCGGCTCTTACCACATTGCATGCAGCGCCGGAGCTAAATGCTGATATCGTTGACCTGACATTCTCACCTGGTTCGGTAGCTTGGAGCCTTACCGCCGTTCAGCCTGTTGTGATTGATCAACTCGGATTCGGGTTCTCGCAGTGGAATGATAGCATCGGGAAGACCGTTTCGGATGGCGCTCTGTCCAGCGTGCTTTCCGTCGCATATGGTGACGTTTTGACTTCCGGATTTAACGGATTTAGTAGTGTCATTTTCACCGAATCGCAAACCGGAACGGTTTTCGTCGGTTTCGTCGCAGGTGGAAATCGTGGTTGGTTTAGTGCCAACCTCGGAGGCTTTGGAAATGCGATCACCTTTCTTGATGGTCAGTTTGGTGACGAAGGCGAAGATGTTACCGTTGGTGGTACGCCG
>CAZPOL010000082.1:0-23224 GCA_964588195.1 uncultured Pirellulaceae bacterium
GCGGAGGCGGTGGCGGAGGTGGTGGAAACCAGCCGCTATTGCAGAAATCCGCGGAACTTAAGATGCTGAGAGCCGCCCAATTGCGTGTTAATCGAGTGACGAAACAGTTTGACTTGATCCGTCCTGACGGTAAACTTGGAGAAGCGCTCCGAGCGGAGTTGGAAAACATCCGAGTCCGTCAGGCAGACATAGTCGAGATGATGGTCCGAATTATGGAGAAGGAATAACGGATTCGTTGTTCACTTCTCAAACCCCATTTACATTCCGGAACAGGTACCTGCCATGAAATTCGTTTCAAGAACAATAATGCATCTGACGGTGCTGGCGATGCTTTGCATGACCAGTGTTGTGTCAGCCGAAGACGTTAAGAGTGCCGATGAGGTCGTTACCGATTTCGTCGCACATATTGATTCACTGGATTCGCTCGACGACGCTGCCAAGAAAGAGATCAAGGCAATGGTCGAAGAGTTGCGAGCCGACGAGTATTCACAGATGGAAGCCGTTACGGCTGGTCTGACAAAGATCTATCCTGAATACGAAAAGGCTCTGATCTCTACTCAGGGT
Organism: uncultured Pirellulaceae bacterium; assembly: GCA_964588195.1. Classification (GTDB taxonomy): domain Bacteria; phylum Planctomycetota; class Planctomycetia; order Pirellulales; family Pirellulaceae; genus CAJQPP01. The sequence continues at coordinate 565 of CAZPOL010000082.1, forward strand.
ACTGACCTGAGTGCCGCGGTGACTCAACTTACTCCTTACCTGGAATCAGAAGACAAGTTCCTGGCGGCGGACGCATCGTTCTTCCTCGCTCGAACTCTGATGACCGAGCAACGTTTTGAAGAAGCGTTGCCAATGCTGGACAATTTGGCCGGTGACCTGAACGGGTACTCGTTGCACGCTGGCCCTGCTGTTTACTTCAGCGGCGTTGCCCAGGCGAGCCTTTTGGAGAATCAGCGAGCGATCACTTCGTTCAACGAATTCCTGAACAATTACGAATCGGCTCCTGAGCGTTTGCGAGTTGCAGCGTTTCGTCAAATTCAGGCGATTCGTGGTATCGAGGAAGGCGGAATGACCGACGTGTTGCAACGTATGGATTATTCCCGTCGCCGTCTGGAAATCGAAAACACCAACGACGACACTCAGGAACAGCAAGACAAGATCGTCGGCATGCTGGGCAAGTTGATCAAGGATCAGGAAAAGAAAGAGTGCAGTAGCTGCAACAGCAAGAAGAACTGCGAGAACCAGGGCGATCAGGAAGCTAAAGGAAAAGGCAAGGGCGAAGGCGAAGGCCAAGGCAAGTCCAACGCCGGTGGTACCAGCAACAATCCTAACGGTGTCGTGAAGCGTACCTACGATGATGGCCCAGCCAGTCCGTGGAGCCAGTTGCGTGACCGAACTCGTGACGCCGCCAACAACGCGGTCAAGGAGAAATTGCCAGCTCGTTACAAACCTGTCGTAGAAGAGTACTACGGCAAGACCTCAGGAAACGAGGAAGATAAGTAAAAATCAGGTTCAAACCCTGTCTTTGAACCGACTGATACGAGATAATAGAGGCACTCGATTCGATTTGAATTGAGTGCCTTTTTTTCATGCCCCGAAACTTTGAACCAGGAAAGCCGTTTAACGGATATGGCCATGAAACTTACTCAACGAACAATTTTCTGTTTGGCGATCGGCATGCTTGCCGGGTTGCCGTTCTCACTGCTTGCCCAGGACTCCGTCACGATGACGACGATCACCGGGCAACAGATTGAAATGGATCTGGAATCGATCGTCGATGGTGTGGTGCAGGGAGGGTCTGAAAAGATCAGCTTGAGTGACTTGTTGATGATTCAAACGGACAAAAGTATTGTCCCGGAACGGCAGGCTCTTTTAGTCATGCTTTCTGGTGGCGGCCAAATCGGTGCCAGTCAGGTCACGTTCGATGGCGAAAATTTCTCTTTGCAGACGCCGGTGGGCCAGTTCAGTGTTCCTCCCGATTCGATCAAGGCAATTCTGATGGATGTGGAGGCAGACCGTTCCCGATTCGATCGAGCTCTGAAGAATCGATCGGTTGAGAAAGACTCCGTTATCGCTCTGGGGTCAAGTGGACAACGTGTTGTCGGTGGATTGATCGAGTCCATTAACGAATCGAAGTTGTTGCTGGAATTCGATGGCAAGTCACGTCCGATTTCGCTGAACAAAATTGTCGGGATCGTGCCGGCTGACCTGAAGCCTGCCAAACCGAAGGGGCAGATCGTTAATTTGAAACTAACCAATGGCTCCACGGTCACGGGCGGCATCGTTGGTCTGCAGTCCGGCAAGTTGCAACTCGTGTTACCGGGCGACGCCACGATTGAGTTGTCTTTGTCTGCAGTCTCGGCAATCTCGTTGCAGTCAGACCGCGTTGCTTACTTGTCCGATTTGGACCCGACCAATAGTTCGCAAAATGCGTTGGCGACAATTGAGTTCGCCTGGCAGCGTGACCTCAGCGTGCAATTGAATCCAATCCGCCTGTATTCTTTTGAGTCTGGAAAGACAACTGAGTACGCAAAAGGGATCGGTGTCCATTCGGCCAGTCGTTTGGAGTTTGAGAATGCCGACGATTTTGATCGCTTTGCAGCTGTTGTTGGAATCGACGCGGAAACACAAGGCAATGGCGATTGCGAGGTCAGTCTGTGGGCAGATGGAATTCAGTTATGGTCTGCCAACATCACGGGTGAGGGAGAACCGCAAAAAGTTGACGTGCCGATCAAGGGAATGAAAACAATCGCCCTGGTTGTGCGAAACGGAAAGTATCTGGATCTCGGGGATCATGTTGATTGGGCCGACGCCCGTTTTCTGAAAACCGGAGATTCGTCCGGCGAGTAGATTGTCGTCCGGCAGGAACAGGAACACGCGAACAAGAACAAAGATTACGGAGCAACGTGCATGTCACTTTCGAAAAATAGCCGCCTGTTTCTCTGTTGGTTTGTGGCTGTCGCCCTGGTGGCGATGATCAATGGCCAATCAGCTTTCGCGCAAGAGGAAGCGGAAACCATTTCCGAAGCCGAAATGGATTTGATCCGGCAGGTTGAAGACAAGAGGATCGAAGTCATCGAAAAGGTCGTAGGAAGCGTGATCGCTGTCTATGGCCCGTCTCGTCAGGGCGGAGGATCTGGAGTGATCATCGATCCCAGCGGAATCGCTTTGACGAATCATCACGTGATCGAAGGGGCCGGCATGAAAGGCTTCGGAGGTCTGGATGATGGCGAGCTTTACGACTGGGATTTGATCGGAACCGACCCCGGTGGCGACGTGGCGATCATCAAGATGAAGGGCAGAGACGATTTTCCTTTCTCTAAATTGGCAGACTCCGATTTGGTAAAAGTCGGCGACTGGGCACTGGCGATGGGCAACCCGTTCTTGCTGGCTCATGACCAGGTGCCGACGGTTACGCTGGGAGTGGTAAGCGGAGTCGAGCGATTTCAGGAAGGAATGGGCGCTCAGCTTGTTTACGGAAATTGCATCCAGGTCGACAGTTCAATCAACCCAGGCAACTCGGGTGGCCCGTTGTTCAACATGGACGGCGAAGTGATCGGGATCAATGGACGAGGAAGTTTTCGCGATCGCGGTCGAGTGAACGTTGGTTTGGGCTATGCGATTAGTTCCAATCAGATCAAGAATTTCTTGCCGGACCTGTTGGCTACCAAAATCGTGGAACATGGAACGCTGGATGCCGCGTTTTCGAATCGTGAAGGAAAGGTCGTTTGCTCGACGATCGATCTGGACTCACCGGCCGCGCAGGCTGGTTTGGAACTGGGCGACGAATTGCTGGAATTTGAAGGACGGTCGATCACCTTCGCCAATCAATTCAAGAACTTGATTTGCACCTACCCGGAAGATTGGCCCGCCAATTTGAAAATTCGCAAGGAGGACGGCAAAGAGCTGACCATCAACGTGCGTATGTTTGGCTTGCCATACAATTTCCAGCCCGATGAAGAAGAACCGGAGGTTCCGGAAGACGAGGATTCGGAAGATGACTCGGATGAAGGAGACGATGACGACGAAGAAGAGAGGCCGGATGGTCGCCGTCCGCCAGGCAGGCAGGCTGATAATGCCGAGTTGAAGAAGTACCTGTTGAGCGAACCGGGTGTGGTCGTCGACTATCAGGTCAATGCGGCCAGCGTCGATTACCTTGTCAACAAGTGGCGAAAATTCTCAGTCATAAACGAGAGTGCCGCCAAGGCATTCAAGTTTACCGACGAGATTCGCGAAGGCGAAAAGGTCGTTGGTCAACAAGCGATCACCGTAGCAACCGATGGACGCTTTCATGTCTCGCATCAACTGAATGACGAGCAATCGCAATTCATGTTCGACGGCGAAAAGTTCTGGGAAATCGACAATGAATCAGGCAAAGCCAGCGAACTCGATCTGGTCGAAGCGAAAATCCAGCCGGTCGTGACTCAAGGGCTCGCTTTAGTGGCTCCTTTACAGGACAAACCGTTTCGTGTGTTTGGCCGATCGATTCTGGACGGTGGCGACAAATCACAAGGGGTCGTGACCAGCCGAATGATGTGGCTGGACGAAGATGATGACTGGTTCTATGGCTGGCTGAGTCTCTATGACGATCAGGGCAACGAACAGATGCAATTGATGAAGGTTTCCAGTGATCGAGATTGCTCCGGTAGCACGCACGGAATCACTTTTGGCGACTACCGAGAAGTGGACGGGTTGATGGTGCCATGGCAAAAGAAACTGGTTCGAGGACTAAACGAAAACGTCGTCTGGTCGGCCATCACACAATCCGTGGAACCGCTGGCCGAATTGGACGAGTCGATGTTTACTGCAACGAAAGATGCCGACGAATGATGAAAATGCAATCTGGAAAAACACCTTGGCGACGGGTTGTTGCCGTTTTGGTCGTCGCCGCAAGCACTTTTGCGTCAGGGCAATTGTCGGCGCAGAACCTGAATGGTGCGTTCAAGGAAGCAATCGCCAGCTCCAACAAGCGAATGGTCAAGATTTATGGCGCGACGGCCGGTCGGGTTGACGGCTACTCATCCGGCGTCATCGTTTCGGCAGATGGTTTGATAGTGACGATGCAAGGTGTGTACCTTGACGGCAACAACACTCGCATCGTGATGCATGATGGTGCCGAGCATCAGGCGACTGTGTTGCGGCGTCATCGTTCGTTGCAACTGGCGCTGCTGAAAATCGACACGCCCACTCCTGACCACTTCAAGCTTTCGGACGGCGAAGTCGGCAAGAAAGGCGATTGGGTTGTGACCCTCAGCAACGCATTCAAAGTCGCCAATGGCGTCGAACCAATGTCGGTGAACCTGGGGATCGTCTCGTTGCGGACCAATATCGATGCCAAAATTGGCCCACGCGATACTGCCTATTCTGGCAAGCTGGTTCTGATCGATGCGATCACCAGTAACCCGGGCGCTGGTGGCGGTGCGGTGGTTACGGTGGACGGAGAGCTGGTCGGGTCAATTGGACGTGTGATCAACAGTTCTGAAACCAATACGCGACTGAATTACGCGGTGCCGAGTTCTCTACTTAAACAGTTCGTGGAGGGCACGTTGAAGGAGCCGGAAAGGTCAGCTGTCGCCAAGAGTGCCGTACCTGCCGATCTCGGCATTCGCTTATTTACGTTGGGTGGGCGAGGTCAGCCTGCTTATATCGATCGAGTGATTCGCGACTCTCCGGCCGCCAAGGCAGAATTGAGACCCGATGATTTGGTGATCTCAATGAATGGAGAGAAGATAGCAACGGTGGAATCGTTTCAGGCGGCGATGGACCAGGTCGAGCCTGATCAGGAAGTGATCATTATTGTGAAGCGAAGAACTAATCTTATTCGCATCCCGATCACAGCAGTGAAAAAGAAGTAGGCAAGTTCTTTCAGTTTCATTTTGCAGCAAATCAAGTCATGAAATCTTTCCTTACAACGTTGGTGCTGGGTGTCTCAGTTTTTGCAGGCACGCAATTGCTCAACCAGCAGCCACTTGCCGCACAGTCGACCGATTCGCAACAGGATACTGAGAGCGAAAAATCGTTGATCGAAGGTTTGCGTTTGACTCCACGAGCATTCCGCGTCGCTGTCGCTGGCGTCAAGGAATCTTTAGTCACGATCGAATCCTTTGGAGGCAGTAGCACGGCCGCCGGCAAGATTGGCGGGATCCGTCAACAAGGCGAAGGTAATACAACGGGCGTCATGATTTCAACGGACGGTTACATCATCACTAGTGCGTTCAACTTTATTGAACAACCAACAACGATCACCGTCTTGACCAGTGACGGAGTGCGTCGCGTTGCCGAATTGAAGGGGCGTGATGATACTCGTCGGATCTGTTTGTTGAAGATTCGCGAGTCTGCCACAGACCCCTTGCCTGAATTTCAGGTTCCTGAATTCCTCTCGCCGGAAAAGGTTCGCGTCGGTCAGTGGGCCGTTTCGGTTGGTGTTGGTTATGGGGATTCCAACCCGGCCATTTCAATGGGTATCATCAGTGCCAAGGAACGAGTCGGTGGCCGCGCTATTCAAACCGATGCCAATATCAGCCCGGCAAACTATGGCGGTCCGCTGCTGGATATCCATGGCAAGGTAATCGGGATTTGCGTACCCATGTCGGCTGACTCGCAATCACTTGCCAGTGGCGTCGAATGGTACGACTCGGGGATCGGGTTTTGCATTCCAGTGGTTGGCAACGAAACATTGATTGAGCGGATGAAGGAAGGTCGCCACATCAAACGAGCTTTTTTGGGAGTGCAAACCGAAGATATCGAAGACGCCGATGGCATTCGGATCACCAACGTTGTCGCGGGTACTGCAGCAGAGAAAGCGGAATTCAAGACAGGCGACATCATTCTGAAAGTTGATGGAACGGATATTCCCAACCTCGCCGAGCTGAGAAACGTGCTCGCCAAAATGTACGCGGGCGACAAGGTTGACGTCGTCTACAAACGAGATGACAAGGAAGAAACGGTCGAGGTTGAGCTCGGTGAACCGGTTCGTGAAGAGGTCGAAGACACGCCCAGCCTGTTTCCTGGTCGGCGAAGGTCAGGCGGCACGCCAGGTCGATAGCGGGTTCAGGCCGCGAGCATCTTGAGTGAATTCCGGGTCAGAGTTTTGCTGGCAACGGAGCGGAAATATTTTGAAAAAAGGTGTAACCATCTCGTCGCGGGCGCTTAGATCCTGTCAACGACTTGATGTTCTCCTGTTTCAAACTCGGATATCGCCGATGAATACTGCAGCCAATCCCGACCAGCCAAGCCAGGCCAACCCCGAACCTGCTCATCCGGAAGACGAATTCGGATCTCGGTCACGTTTTTGCTCACGTCAATTCCTGGTCAAGCAATGGAAGGATTGGCGTTGGTTTATCTTGTTCGTCTTCTTCGTATTGATCCCGGTAAAGTCCAGTTTGGCTGACTGGAATTGGGTACCGACCGGCTCAATGAATCCAACGATCATTGAAGGTGACATGGTCTTTGTAAACAAAGCGGCCTACGACTTGCGTTTCCCGCTGACAATGTTGCGAATTACCCGCTGGGCTGAGCCGGAAATTGGCGACATCGTGGTCGTGTTCTCTCCTGAGGATGGGAAACGACTGGTCAAGCGAGTGGCTGGTAGACCGGGAGACGAGATCGAGATGAAGGACAATGTCCTGTTCATCAATGGGCAGCCGTTGCAATATCAACCAAAGACTCAGGCGATCGGCAAAGACTTGTCACCAGTGTTTCGTCGGGAAGCTGAATTTGCCGAGGAGGAAATGTCAGGAGTCACGCATTGGGTGATGTATCTTCCGCGGCTTGGCTTGGCGCGCAGTGACTTTGCCAAAACCAGGGTGCCGCCTGGAAAGCTGTTTGTGATCGGGGACAGTCGCGACAACAGTTATGACTCAAGAAATTTTGGTGCCGTCGACCGTGAAATGGTGGTTGGCCGTGCTGGTTCTGTCATTGTTTCGTTCGACAAGCCAAATGGCTGGCAACCACGCTGGCATCGGTTCTTTACCAGTCTCTACAGATAGCCAGCGCCATCGAACGGGTTAGCACAGGTTAGGCTTTTTGTTGCAGCAATTTGGATGCTCCGCTAAGATCGAGGTGCACCGGGGGCACTGGTGAAAAGGATGACCTGAAATGCTTGCGTCGAAAAATATCTATTCCAAAACGCTTGTCGGTGGTTTTGCCGCCTTGCTTTGCTTGAGCTTGTTGTCGGGCAATCAGATTTTTGCTCAACAGAAGTCAAAGCAAAAATCACAACGAAAAGCGCGGGCGTTGGGTCAGTCCAGTTTGTATGAGACGAAAGGCGATATCAAAGCCTTCACGAAACGTTTCAATCAGGCCAGCACGGATGTTGAACGTACCGATGCGGTGGTGGATCTTTGTTATTTGTACCTGCGAGTCGTTGGTGATTCGCGGTTCTCGCGTTCCGAGACTCTACAAGGGAACCGTGGACAGATCGCTGCCAAGTTGCAGGCGGCACGCAATGACATTCAGAAACTCAAGCGTAAGGCGGCGACCGAAGCCAGAAAACAGGAACGGCAGGCGAACAAGTCCTCTTCCAGGTCACGCCACTCGACCAGTTCAGAATCAACGGATGAGATGGCTGATCGACAGGCGCACCGGAATATCGAGTCTGCCATCATCGATAAGCAATGGCTGATGCTCTCGCACATCACCGGGGGCACTGCTCCTTCGATGTATTACGGTAGCGGAATGCACGGGACCAGCGGGCATTTTTATCGTGGTCGCTTTGGTGGGCTGACCGGTGACAATGGCGACGAGCTACTGAATCTGGTTCGGACCATTATCCATCCCGATTTTTGGCAAGTGAATGGCGGACCGGGTCGCGCGTATTACTATCAGCCTCTGCGAATCCTGGTCGTGCGTGCGACTCAACGAGTTCACGAAGACATGCACAGTCTGCTGTTACGATTGCGTGGGCAACTGTAGTCGGCCGGAGTTTGCTATATCAGCAATTAACCGGTGCGGAACTGTCTGTCTATTTGGAGGCCGCCGTTGCCGGTTTGTGCCAGAGTACTTCGAAGCGACCGCTGGAATCGGCGGCTGCCCGAGCCATACCACCGGTGCTGAATTCCATCGATATGTTTCCTGACTTGTCGACGGCAATGATTCCGCCGGCAGCTTTCGGCAACTCGTTGGTCAGAATATCCGTGACCGCCTGGCCCACGCTGGATTGTTTGTATTTCATTCTTGCAGCGACATCGTAGGCCACGACATGACGAATGTATTCTTCACCATGCCCGGTACACGACACAGCACAGGTTTCGTTGTCGGCGTAGGTTCCTGCGGCAATGATTGGAGAGTCTCCAACGCGTCCAAATTGCTTGTTGGTCATTCCGCCGGTGGATGTCGCCGCAGCCAGATTGCCGTGTGAATCGAGTGCCACACATCCAACGGTGCCCATGTAGGAACCAGTATCAAGGCTGGCAAATTCCAGAGCGTTACGGGTGCCTCGGTCGGTGCTGGCCTGGTCTGGTTGGTCTTTGCGTTCTTTGAGTTTCTGTTGGAATTCCTTCCAGCGTTTTTCAGTGGCCGGTGTATCAAAGTAATTGTTCTCGACTTGTTGAACGCCTTGGGATTTTCCAAACTGATCCGCGCCGTCGCTGGACAGCAACACATGCGGCGTTTCCGTCATCACCAGTCGTGCCAGCGAGATTGGATTCTTGATCGTCTTGACACCCGCCACTGCTCCGCAAGCCAGGTTGCTGCCGTCCATGATCGAGGCATCCAGTTCGTGCCCGCTGGCAGCGTTGAAGACGGCGCCTTTTCCCGCGTTGAATTGCGGGTCGTCTTCCAGCATGCGGACGACCAGTTCAACGGCATCCAGACTGGTGCCGCCTTCGGCCAGGATTTTTTTTCCGGCAGCGAGTGCTTTCTCCATCGAATCGAATCGCTGTTGGTTTTGCTCGTCAGTAAACATGTCCGGGGACGAGCCAGCTCCGCCGTGAATTGCCAGGGCGTAGGTCAGGCGATCCTGTTCGGTCTCTTGCGCCAACAAATGTCCATTGCCAAAAACGCAAATTGCCACAGTGAAAATAATAGAAAGCCGGAGCATAATATTCTTTAGCCATCGATTGAGTGCGGTGATTGAAACGACCCTGCCAGTATAGAGTATCCTCGAAACGGTGCCGAATTCGGGGCTTGGGGCGGGTTGGATTTTTCGGATTAGGTTCCCTGAATGACCAAACCAAATCGTGGGAAACCGGGGATTGTTGTGATTCGGTGAATCAACAACAGTTAGAATGGAGTAATGTTTGGTGTGCGGATTAACGGTCCAGTGCTGTCGCATTAATCGACACCAACAATTCCTGGTCATACATGATTAACCAACGGCAAACGTCAGCATATCTGGTGCAATTCAAGTGAAGCGTTCTCTACCATCCATCCCGCATCTCTATCGCAACATGCGTCGCTGGACCGAGATCCTGGGCGTGTTGAGTAAGTTCGGCTTGGCGGATTGGCTGAGTCGTTTGAACATCGACTTCGTCAAGAACCAGTTGAAGTCGGAGGATGGCGAGGTACTTGCTCGATTAACTCAACCCGAGCGAATTCGGATGGCTCTGGGGTGCCTGGGCCCGACGTTCATCAAGTTTGGACAGATGTTAAGCACTCGACCTGACCTTGTCGGGTTGGAATTGGCGGATGAGTTATCGCGTTTGCAGGCCGATGTACGTGCGGATTCGTTCGAAGAGATCAGGGATGCGATTGAAGAGGAGCAAGGTCGCCCCGTCGAAGAGGTCTTTCTGAGTTTGAACCCCGAGCCTCTGGCGTCGGCGTCGATCGGCCAGGTGCATTTGGCAAAGTTGCATGATGGGCAGGACGTTATCGTCAAAGTCCGGCATTGCGGGATTGAACGTTCGGTGGAAACGGATCTCGACATCCTGACGGGCCTCGCGCAATTGGCGGAACGGATTGACGAGTTTCGACCCTACCAACCGCGTGCTCTGGTTTCCGAGATGTCGCGAACCATGCCGCGTGAACTGGACTTTCGCCTGGAGTTACGCAATCTCCAGCAATTTGCCAGCCGATTCGAAAAATCCAGCACGGTAAAGATTCCGAAAGTCTATCCGGAACTCTCCACGGAAAAAATGTTGACGATGGAGTTGATGGATGGGTTCAAATTAAATCACCTCGACAAAAATCATGACGGCAAAATTCCCGGCGACGACCAGGAAATATCGTTGTCGGAAATCGCAAAGAATGGCGCCAACCTGTACCTGACTATGATCTTCGATCACGGGATGTACCATGCGGACCCGCACCCCGGCAACATGATGATTATGCCAGACGGGCGAATTGGCTTACTCGATTTTGGAATGGTCGGCAGGATCAGCGAGCAATTGAGGGAGGACATCGAATCGATGTTGGTCTCGATTGTGAATAGTGATGTGCCACTGTTGGTGACGTTGGTCAAGCGAGTCGGTTCGTGTCCTTTGGATCTGGACGAAGCCCGCTTGAGCAACGAGATCGCTGACTTTGTGGGTCATTTCGCTAGTCAATCGATGGCGAATTTCGATATGAGTGGTGCGCTCAACGAGTTCGTGGCAATCGTGCGCAGATTCCAGATCACGCTGCCCGGCGAAGCGGCGATGTTGATCAAGGTGCTGATTCAACTGGAGGGAACGGGACGTTTGCTGGATCCACAATTCAGCTTGATGGAAATCATGAAGCCGTTTCACCGCAAGCTGATTATGCGTCGGCTAAGTCCGGCTCGGCAGGCCAGGAAAATGCGACGACTGATGATGCAGGTGGAACAGATTGGCGAATCATTGCCCGGTACGGTCGCTAGTATTCTGGAGCAGATGCGTCGCGGCAAGTTTGACGTTCACCTTGTGCATCGGCGACTTGGCCCCTCGGTGAACCGGTTGGTGTTAGGGCTAATGACCAGTGCTCTTTTCCTGGGGTCTTCGCAGATGTTGAGCGCGGAAGTGCCGCCGCTGTTGTTCGCTAACGAGCCTTGGTTGGGCGTGGAACGACTGTCGATGTTGGGACTGTGTGGGTGTATCGCCAGCATCTTTTTGGGGCTGCGGCTATTCATTGCGATTCGCCGATCGGGAAATCTGGATCAACGCGATTCGTAGCGCGAAACCGGCCGGGGCCCAAGAAAGAAGTTCGATCGTCTCGATCTGTTTATCGATGGCAGCTCACGCTTGCGTGAGCATACTCAAGTCGAAGTTCTCAGGCGGCGGCATCGCGGTTGGCAGGTTTACGATCTGCGGCCGGTGTCTCGTCGCCCATGTCTGACTCGGTGCGACTGGCAGAATAGAGTTCTATGATGTTCGTGATCTGCTGATTCAAGCGGTCTAAATCTTCCAGGATCAGGTCCTGGCGTTGGTCGATCCGCTTGAGCGTGAGGTTTTGTTCGGCAGGATTCATCAAGTTTGCTTGAATGGATGAAGACTGATGCGTGGTAGCAGAAGCAGCACGCAGGGCCCCGATGGGCAATTAGGGGTAATTGAGGCGGCTTCCTTTATCAAATTCGGAAGATTACAACCCTCGGTTACGGCAAACTCTGGAAAGGTCCAGTCACGGCAAATGGTTGAAATAGGCAAACACTGGTCAAGGCACGGCTGATTCTGGTGCCGAGAATTTCGAATGAGAGGGTTATAGGGGCGATTGTTGGCTGAATCGCCAGCGTTTGGCTGCCAACCTTCCATTGCCGATGTCGCTGATTCCACCGAAATGTGCTTAAATTCCATCAATTGTCTGGACATTGTTGATGATAAAATACTACAATCTCGGGCTTGCCAGCGGCGGATGAAGTGCCTTGGCAAGATTTTTTGATTTTTTAATTTAGGCAACCGTCAAACCTGACGATGCCTGAAAAGACCCTCTGATACAGGAGGAACATACTCGGAGAAACCATGGTAAAGTTGCAAGTAAGAGAAAAAGAATCCATCCAGGAAGCCGTGCGTCGGTTCCGAAAAATCGTTGAGCGAAGCGGAATCAAGAAAGAGATGCGACGACGCGAATTCTACGAAAAGCCGAGTGAAACCAAGCGAAGAGCTCGTTTACGTGCCGAGCGCCGTAATCTGCGTGCCCGCAAAATGGCTCGGTAACCTTCGCGATCTGGTTCGCGAACAGAGGTAAGAGATCAGCGATATTCACGGCGTCTAGACGACCCGTTGAGCGGTCTAAACACAAATCAATAGCGGTCCTGCCTTGATACTGGCAGGGCCGTTTTTTTGTGCGCTACCCGCAAAACCCAATCTGCCAAGTGGTACGGCAGCGACTTTGCGCACGCCGTTTGCATTGTTGGCCTCTGTTCGCAAAAGGAGCACAACATGACCGTGTGATTCTTAGCGAGAGTACCGATGGATCGGTTTTTCACATCGTGCCGGTTATGGGCATTGCCTTGGTGCAATTACCCACGCCACAGTGAAAATCGATTTTCATCATCGAAAACGAGTCTTGGGCTAAATGATGACCTACCTTTTCAGTACCTGTAAACGTCCAGAACTGGCAAACCGGAGAAGTGTTCCGGTTGGTCTGGGCGTGAAGTATGTGCTGCAAGCAATAGAGAGGTTTTTCAATGTCCAAGAAATTGCGACGTCAACATTGGGTCGATTCACAAGTTCAAGGAACTTTGGTTCGACGGATTCTTTTTCACTGGTGCGCGTTTTTCGTCGTCACACTAATGTGTGTGTCGGTAATGCAATTGCTGTTGGGCGATCCCAACAAAACGATTACCGAACGAATTACTCAGCCTGGTTCAGGGTTAATCCTGGTCGGTGTGATCATGCTGGCTTTGTTCCCTGCATTTGCACTCGACACGATTCGTTTCAGCAATCGATTCGTCGGGCCTATCGCTCGCTTGCGACGCTTTATGCGCGAGTTGTCCGAAGGCAAGGAAATCGGAACGCTGGCCTTCCGCGACAACGACTTTTGGGCCGATGTTGCCGACGAATTCAATTCGGTCACAGCTCGCGTTCAGGAGCAGGAAACCGAAATCAACGAATTGAAAGAGAAACTGTCAGCCTTCGAATCGACAACCTCTGTTTAGTCCAACCCACATTCTCTCCAGCGGGAGAGATCCGCAACCATTCCAGTTGTAATGAATAGAGACATGATTAAACGAAAACAAAAAAAGAATCGAAGTGGTATCGCTACTGTTGAATTGGCAATTTGTTTGCCATTGATCCTGCTTGTGACGTTCGGCGGTATCGAAGGCGCCAGCATGATCTTCACCAAGCAAGCTTTGGTTGCCTCGGCCTACGAGGGTATCAAGGTTGCAGTGACGGACAACGCGACGGAAGACGACGTGCTGGCAGCAACGCAAGCCGTTTTAGATGGCCGCCTGTTGGAAGGGGCAACCGTTGAGATTTTACCGAGCAATTTCTCGGATGTTGATGCGGGCACACCCATTCTGGTTCGGATTTCCGCACCAGGTGATGCCAACAGCGTCTTTCCGATTGGCCCGTTTCAAGGAAGAAATTTGTCTGTCCAGGCCGTAATGGTTAAGGAATAGACCACAGCCAATCAGTAACATTCGCTCTTTTTTTGATTCAAAGCAGCAGATCTTTACAGGAATATCTAATCATGAAGCTCGCCAAACATTACAACCGATTGTCCAACCAAGGTCATCAACAGCGTCGCGGTGCGATGGTGATAATGGTCCTTGTTTGTCTGGTTATCCTTTTCATCGGAGCCGCGTTTGCGATTGATATCGCATACATTCACTCGACTCGCGCCGAATTGAGAACGGCAACAGACGCTGCCTCGCGTGCCGGAGCTGAAGCTCTGGGGCGTACCCAGGATCGTGATGCCGCGATTCAGGCAGCAATCGATGTGGCAGCTCAAAACTTTGTAGGTGGAGAGCGATTGATCTTGCGACCGGAAGATATTCGAATCGGCACCAGCGATCGCCAGGGAACCGATAGGTTTACATTCCAGGAAGGTGGCTTGGCTCCTGATACGGTACAAGTCGTTGGAAGCCGTTTGGAAGGTTCCGCATCGGGTGCCGTTCCATTGTTCTTCGGTCCGCTATTCGGAGTCAGTAACTTTCAGCCTGTGGTGCAAGCTGCCTCATCGGCAACCACTCGCGATATTGCCCTGGTCCTGGATGTCTCCGGTTCTATGGGTCGACCTGCAGGTGGTGGAGTCACTCGAATCGAAGCACTCAAAACAGCAGTCAACGTATTTGTCGACGAAATCGAAGCCAGCAGTCCTAACACTCAAATGTCAGTGTCTGTCTATTCCACCACTTCACAACAAATACTCGAGCTTACTCCGAATTTGAATACAGTTCGTACGATTGTTGACACACTAGGTGCGAATGGCCGCACCGCGATCGGTTTAGGGTTGCTAACTGGTAGCGATTCATTGGTGGATGACGTCAATGTTCGACCGTTCGCCGCAAAGACCATTGTTGTTTTGACCGATGGTCGCCAGAACACCGACATTGGTCCGGAAGTCGCTGTCACGACCGCAATCGACCGTGGGCAGACCGTCCATACCATTACGTTTAGTGATGGGGCCAATCAGGTCCTGATGCGTCAGGTCGCCGACTTGGCAAGCGGAATTCATGTTCATGCCGATGATGGCGTTGGTTTGGTTGAAGCGTTCAGAGCAATAGCTCGAACGATTGCCGTCGTCACAATTCAGTAAACGACGACCCGCAATCGGCAACCATTGGAAAGAACCAACCATCAATACACGAGAGACATAATGAGAAACCAACGAGCAAAAAAACAGACTACTCGTCGTCGAGATCATCGCGAAGGCGTTGCTGTTGTAGAAATGGCACTGACATTGCCAATCTTGTTTTTACTGTTGTTTGCATGCTATGAATTTGGTCGTGCAAATATGATACGGCATTCGGCACAGGCCGCCGCTTATGAAGCAGCACGTGTCGTGATCGTTCCGGGTGCAACCGTTGACGAAGCCCGGGATACTGCGGAGTTCTTCCTTTCAACCATCGGGGTTAGAGTTTTCGATTTGGAAGTAGATCCGGATGTTATTGACGATGAAACTGATACGGTGAGCGTAAGGATTTCAGTTTCAATGCGAGAAAACTCGCTGATCGGATTGTTGTTCAATGAAAACGCAGTGTTCGAAGGGCGATGTGTATTGAATCGGGAAACATTGTAAGCCCAACAATCATCAAACCAGTCATCAAAGGCGTCTGAATATTCAGACGCCTTTTTTTTGATTGCGACCGTTAGCCAAAACCGTTAGCCAAAATCACAAACCATCAGGCTTGCTTGAATTCAATTTCGCTCAGCCAGTCGAAAGTGGTCGAACGGTTTTCCCGGTGCTTGCCAGCCAGAATCTGGAAATCGCCCTGCCCTTCTGGATAATGGACGAACACGGCAGCCATTAAAACTTCGTCCCCGGAAATGCCCAGGTGATCGAAAAGATGGTCTGCGATCAGTGTGCCGCTGGCCCAGTAGTTTCTATAGCCGGCCGATGTCAACAACAGCAGGAGGTTTTGTACGGCTGCGGCCGATGCCGCCAGGTGCTCGCGATTGACACGTGCAAACTGTTTTGAATCTGCGGCAGCTTCGGGAGACTGCGGCAGCCATGTGTAGAGTGCCAGACTGCCACATCCGGCCAGCAAGCCAGGCATTTTGTTGTTAGGTTTCAAGTCCGGAATCACATTCGGAAGTGCTTTGGCCATTCGCCGGCAACTGGCGCAGTCCAGCCAGTAGACTCGCCATGGTTCGGCCATCCCGGAAATTTTTCGATCGTAATGAAACGGAGCCATTCCACTGTCCCGAATCGCCTGTTTGACCAGAGCGTCGCCCTCTGCCAGTTGTTCAGGGGTGTATGCCACAGCATTGGCCGGATCTCCCAGTACCTTGTCCGTTTTGCGTTGATGAATGACTTGCGACAATACTTGATATTCCGATTCCATGCTTCGCTTCCGCTCCTCGATCTCGAATTCGTCAGTTGCTATTGTTGATTCAGCTTCGGTCAACGGTACAACCAACGCAGAAAAACATACAGCGGTCTAATTTAGCGGAATCAGCGCGGGCCAAAAAGTTGAGGTCGCGTGAATGCCGGAATTAGTTGAAACGTAGTTGGGAGACAAAGTCTTGCCATTGCTGTTGGAATTCACCCATGTCCGGATTTTCCAAAACATTGCTGAGTGTCGTGTATCCGGACGGGTCCTCTTCCACATTGGCGACGAAATCGTGATAAAACTTGTGAAGTTTCCCTTTCTGCTGCAGGTAGTAGCAAAGGTATCTTGCCTGAGCGTAATTGGTGCCACGGTCTTCGTCGTAGAATTCTCGCCGGCTGGTTCCGCAGAGTTCACGAAAGGTCGGCACGGCGTCGCCTTGAATGGAACGTTGCAGCCCGGCTAGTCGCCAATTGGTATAGCCAACAATCTTACCCTCCAGATCACCCGACTGTTCGTACAGCGAGGCCAGCCCTTCATTAAACCAGGAAGGGCATTCGGGAAAGTTGCGTTCAATGAACGGGTGCACGATCTCGTGGACCAGAGTCCCGCCTCCTGTGCTGATGTTCATTACCAATGCGCGATCGCGCGAAGAATAGTATCCATAAGGAGTTCCCGGCGCCTCGCCAAACAACTCCTTCACATTCGTTTCGTAGCTTTGCTTGTCTTTGAACAGCCAGATGTTGATGATGTGATCCGGATCATGCGCGAAATACCGATCCTTCAAGCGATCAACGGCCCAACGAATACTGCGGCAACGGCGCTTCAGCATCTCAGGTGATTCGTCACCAATTACGACAAACGGTGTCTCAATGCGAATGGTGAAATTCCCTTCTGGCAGTTCGCTACGAACGGAATCAATGTGCTCCTGATATTGTTGAGCCGTTTGTGCCCAGGATGGCAGGCACCCCGCGATGCAACTCGCAACAAATACCAACACTGCCAAACGTGGAGCTTTTTTGGAGTCGAGTGGCGACGAGCGATGCGGTTGCGAGTTCATGGCAATGATCCTTGTTCGTTGTTCGGTCGTTTCAGAATTCGTCAGATGGACTGGCCGGCGTATTACTGATTGGATTGTCGTTGGTTTGCTATCGCAAGTCGCCTGCAAAGTGTATTATCAAGGCTTGGGTGTTGCGGCGCAGACAAGGTATATCTTCGCCTGATTTAAGGGGATTTTTGTAACGGGCGTGTAAACAGTGCGTTTTGCATCGGCATTTTCTACCAACTCGGATTTACGCATGGCGATGGATGAAGCTTGTGGTGCCGTGGTAGACGAAATTGACGCATCGGTCGACATTGCGTTTGTGTTCTTCTCCGTCGAATATATTACGAATGCTTCGGCCGCTGGAATGTCAATCGAGGATTTGGCGGAACAGTTGATAGCTCGTCTGGGCACCGAGAAAGTCATCGGTTGTTGTGGCGAGTCGATTGTTGCCAATCAGTACGAGCTGCAGTGGCAGCCAGCCATTTCCATTTGGGCCGGACATCTGCCCTCGGTCCAGCTGGATTGTTGTCACCTGGAATATCGCAGCCTTGGCGACGACTCGGTATTTGATGGCTGGACGGACGCGTTTGCTGGCACCTGGCCTGATGGCTCAACCATCTTTTCGTTCGCCGACCCCTTCAGTTTTCCGATGGATGTTTTTCTCGATCGGATGAACGAGGACCGCCAATCGATCCCGGTGCTGGGCGGGATGGCCAGTGGGGTGTCGCAACCTGGCGAGGCTCGTTTGATAAAAGGTAGAGACGTTTACGATTCGGGGGCGGTGTTGATTCGAGTCAGTGGCAATTTGCATGTTGACGGGGTCGTCTCCCAGGGGTGTCGGCCAATCGGTTCACCATTGGTAATTACCAGGGCGGAGCGAAATGAGATCCAGGAATTGGGCGGCCTGCCCGCCTTGCAGCAGGTGCAAGATATCTTTAAGTCGCTGCCGACACGCGAACAACAGATGATGAATCAAGGTCTGTATGTCGGGCGAGTTGTCAGTGAGTACATTGATCATCCCAAGCAGGGTGATTTCCTGATTCGCAATGTGGTTCAGATTGTGGAAGAGACCGGATCGATCGTCATCGCGGATTACGTGCGAGCTGGTCAGACGATCCAGTTTCAGATTCGTGATCACGAATCGGCTCATGCCGAATTGAAGTACCTTTTGAGTCAAACGGTGTCGGAGTCGCCTTCACGTTACCAGGCGGCCTTGATGTTCAATTGCAATGGCCGTGGGACTCGGTTGTTTCCGGGCGAGCATCATGACACCAGCCTGCTTCACGAGATCGTAGGGTCGATTCCCGCGTCAGGATTTTTTGCGGCTGGCGAACTGGGGCCAGTGGGCGGTAAGAACTTTCTACACGGTTTTACTTCCAGCATCGCTTTGTTTCGATCGAACTGATTTTTTGAACCACATGGGAATTTTGAACTGCCAAGTTCAAGGACCTGAAAAATGGACATCGTCAATTACAATCGCCAAGCTTGGGATGGGCTGGTTCAAGCTGGAAACCAGTGGACCAGGCCGATTTCCAGTGAGGTGGTCCAGCGGGCTCGCAAAGGTGAATGGAGCATTGTGTTGACGCCTGAAAAACCGGTCCCCAGGGAATGGTTCGGCGATTTGCAAGACGCCGCGGTATTGTGCCTTGCTGGTGGAGGCGGACAGCAAGGGCCAACACTATCCGCCGCTGGCGCCAACGTAACTGTTTTCGATAACTCGCCTCAACAATTGAAACAGGATGAAGCGGTTGCAAAGCGTGACGGGTTGGAAATTGAAACGGTACAAGGCGATATGCGTGACCTCAGCCAGCTTGGTGATGCCACGTTTGATTTGATCGTACATCCATGTTCCAACGGATTCATTCCAGACGTGAATCCGGTTTGGCAAGAAGCATTTCGAGTGCTGAAGCCCGGTGGACGTTTGATGACCGGGTTTATTAGCTCGCTGTTTTTCCTGTTCGACTTTTGGGAGATGGAAAAGGGCAACCTGGTGGTGAAGTATTCGTTGCCGTTTGCGGATTGCGAACAACTGGACAAGGAGAAATTACAAGAGCTGATCGATCAGGGCGAGCCGCTGGAATACGGCCATACTTTGACCGACCAGATCGGTGGTCAGTTGCGAGCCGGTTTTCATTTGGTCGACTTTTTTGAAGATGAGTGTGACGAAAACCCGTATGGTCTGCTGTCGAAGTACATCGATCCGTTCATTGCTACATTGGCCCGGAAGCCGGAGTGAAAAGAAGGAGGCACGAGATCGTAGCAGGCTGAGATGCCTGGATATTCGAGCCTGAATGCTGTGTGAATGTCGCCAATGAAGAAACCGAGCAGGATCAAAGTTCAAAGACGTCACCGCAGTTTGCCGGCTGGGCAATACCGCCAACGTTGCTATGTCTGTTACCGACCGTTCGATCGCTGTTTTTGTGATGCGATTCCAACGGTGCAAAACAGGACTGAGGTCTTGATACTGCAGCATCGCCGCGAGCGAACTCATCCGTTCAACACGGCACGTATCGTTAGCCAGGCACTGCAGCGTTGTCAGTTGATCCATGACCGGAACGATTGTTTTGCCGCACGCCAGTTGCCACTGGTCGAAAAGGCTGGTTTGCTTTACCCCAGCAATGATGCGGTGCTGTTGTCCGATTTGTCCCCTGAATCGCGGCCCTCGCAATTGGTGGTGCTGGATGGAACCTGGCATCAGGCCAAGACTCTGTATCGCGATATTCCGCAATTGAAAGCCCTGCCACGCTACCGTTTGGCTCCCTCGACGCCTGGTCAGTTTCGAATTCGCCTTGAGCCAACGCCGACCTCGTTGTCGACGTTGGAAGCGACCGTCCAGGCATTGCAGCAGCTTGAACCGGAAACCGAAGGCTTCGACAAATTGTTGAACGCCTTCAAGGTGATGGTCGACCAGCAACTGGCTCACCCGCTGGCAAATTATGGAAGCGATGAACCGAAGCCGAAGCATTACAATTTGAATGTTCCGTATTCGCTTAAAGGTGACCTTGCGAATGTGGTGGCGGTGTATGGCGAGACGATGCCAGTCGACTACGGATCTGGTGCGACGTGGGATGAATTGCAGCAGCAAAAACGGGTTGTCGGAAAATACCCGCCGGTCTACTGGGTTGCCGAGCGTTTGTCAGCACAGGGGGGTATCTCGCATTTGTTTTCGGCCACGCTACAGCCGGCTACTCAGCTTTCTGCAAAATCGTTGAACTATATGCAGTTGACCGCGGAAGATTTTGCTGACGCCATCAGTGTCGAACAATTCCAACAACAGTGGCAGGATTTTTTGCAGCCCGCTGATACGTTGGTTGCTCACAGTCACAACATCATTCGGTTGCTGCGAAATGCGGGCTGTGCACCGCAGAGGTTTGAGGTGTTGAAGTCGATCAATCATGATCCGCATGGCGAGTTCCGAACTCAGCAGGAGTTCTTCGAAGCCCGCTCCTGCGAGGTCGCTAAAACCAATCATGCAGGTCGTGGCGGAAGGCGATTGGCCAATGCCGTGACGATGATTCGGTACCTGAATTCGCTCGGTTAGCAATGACAGACAAACGAACAAAAAAAAGACTCGCGAACCATGTGGCTCGCGAGTCTTGATGTTTATTTAGAGAGTAGATTCAGGTTTAACGGAATTCTTCGCCGTCGGTGTCAACTTCGTACTGACCAGGCAAGTACTTCTTGATGGCTGATTCTCGCCTCTTCATGTCGCCATCAATCAGGTCCTGAGCGGCAACATCGCCGAGCAATTTCTGGCAGGCAGCAACATAGTCGTTCTGAGTGATGTGTCCGACTTTGTAATAGTGCTTGATCTCAACAAGTATCGGCAGCGGATTGGCATAATCCTCATTCAACAGATTGTTGTAACGCTTTACAAAAGCACTTGGGTTGGCAGCGGGCATCTCTTTTGCCTTAAAGACGGTGTCGGCACCCGGGAAACTCTCGGCTTTAGCCGTTTTGGAGAAGACTCTGTCCAATTCGATTTGAACCGGATCATCTTGTGCATCACGTCTGCGATCGTTAGCAACCTTTTTGTGGCTAAGTTTTCGCGTACCGACCAATTCCTTGCCAGTTTTGACAGAATAGAGCTTGATGGCCGTTCTCGAAACTGTGTCCGTATCACCGTTTCGTTGTTCGGTATGCTTGATTTCCACATCGAAAACAACCAGCACATCAATGTTGTACGCTTTGGCGTGGCTCAGCATTTTGTTCTTGGAACCTTCACCGAGGTACATCAGTCCGGGTGCCAGAGCGGTTTGTTCAGCTTCGTATTCTGACTCTGAGTCTCCACCGCCTTGATTCCGGTCGCGTTCGCGCCGTTGGACATCCTGACTGCCACCACCAAACGATCCGAGATCACCGCCGCCACGACGTGCTCGTTGACGCTGTTGAGGTTGCTCTTCAGGCTCATCGGCAATTTCATTCTTAATTTCCTTCATGATCGAACCGTAGAATGCGTCGTTGTGTAGACGGCGCATCTCGTATCGATCGACAAAGCTCTCACCAAAATCACCGGTGTAATAAGTCAATGACTCACTGGGGCTTCTTCCGGAACTGTTTCCGTTACGGTTACGGTTATTGTTATTGTTGTTGGTCAGACCTCGACGTTGACGCTCACGTTGGCTGCGACCGCCGGAAATTCCGAAGCTGCCACCAGTGGCTCCACCAGCGCCACCGAGATCGCCACCACCACCGCGACGATTGCCGCCCCGGCGGTTGTTACCACGTGTGTTGTCTGATGTTTCAACGGCATCTCCAATTTTTGGTGGATCGCCTTCGAAGCCCTTGGGCATGTAGTTGACGGCCACACCCCATCGCAAACTGATTCGCGGCTCGTTGATTCCGGTGAACCAACTTGGCTGGAATGATTCGATGGCGTCGTCGTCCGTCAGGAAGTGAGCGTACAGGTACTGGAATGCTTCCGGATCATGTTTCATCGCGAAGGCTCGTTCAGCCCGCTCCATCAGAGATGGAAGTTTGACTTGTCGTTCTTCCTCATCCGGTTCGTCTCGATCACGCGGCGGAGGGGTGTTTTGACCCTGATTCTGGTTTCGGTTTGCTGCTTCCGCTTCTCGTCTTTTCCTTTCAGCTTCCAGCCCGCCACCGGCCATGGATGGGTTTTCGACTCGCCGACGACGATTGACGCCGCCACGGTTTCTGGTCGGAGCACGTCTGGCTTGTTCTCTTTCTTCAGGCTCATCATCCATGGCCTTGTCATCATCCATGTCCTTCTCTTCTTCCATGGCCTTGTCATCATCCATGTCCTTCTCTTCGTCCATGGACTCATCTTTTTCGCCTTCTCGTTTGGCCTTTTCCTCATC
The DNA here is from genome assembly GCA_964588195.1 of uncultured Pirellulaceae bacterium. Taxonomy (GTDB): domain Bacteria; phylum Planctomycetota; class Planctomycetia; order Pirellulales; family Pirellulaceae; genus CAJQPP01. Next base: position 23,036 of record CAZPOL010000082.1, read on the forward strand.
CATGCGCTTCTTCATTTCATCGCTTATGCCCGGGGTTTGAAGGGTGCCGGTTCCCTGGTTTTGTGCGACTTCGTCTGTAGTTCGACTCGCTGCCTTCTTGCCGTCACTACAGCCGTAGGACGAGACCAGCAGAGCGATCAGGATGATCAGGTAGGTACGCATTGTTGACCTCTTTATTTTCCCGGAATG
>CAZPOL010000083.1:0-23145 GCA_964588195.1 uncultured Pirellulaceae bacterium
TCGCGACGCCAATCAGACCGGACAGGAACCTGGCAAGCAGCTTGTTGTTGAAACTATCAATCATGCAATTTGCCCACACCACCAACGACAACAAATTGAAAGCAAATTAACTACGCGAACTCAGTCCACTGGCCATCCTCAAGCCGCTCGTTCGGCTGAAATCTTGCCTTGTAAGACATGTTTGCCGACTGGGCGATATAGAACCCCAGGTAGAGAAACTCGTAGCCGCTCGCACGACACAACTCAATCTGTTTCAAGATAGAGTACGTGCCCAAGCCGAATTCCTGGTAGTCCGTATCGTAATACGTGTAAACCGCCGACAGACTGGTAAACCCCCGATCGCAAATCGAGACGCAAACGAGTTTGCCATCCAGCGAGTAAGCGATTTCAAAAGTATCAAAACAACTCCGCTGAAATGCCCAGGCATACTCGTCGGAATCGATTCGCGATTCGCCACGACCCAGTCCGCGATTGTTACGATGCTGGTTGAACATTTCGATTCGCTGCGGGTCTACCAGGACTGGTCCATGATACACCTCCAGTCGCTGATCATTTTTGCGCAGGTTCCTTCGATGAGACCTCGACAGTTTGACGCGATCTGGACGCAAGCGAATGGGCGAGCAGGCTTTGCACTGAGGGCAATGAGTTGAATAGACGAATTCGCCGGTGCGACGCTGTCCCAATGCCAACCGTTGATCGGTTTCCAGGGGAGTCACTCGCTGGCTGGGAACCTGCAAAGGCAGACGCGCGGTTCGGTCCTTCAGATACGGACAAGGTTCCAGCTCGTCGTAGACGGTGACGTCTTGAAATTTTGGCAGAGTGTTCATAACGAGGCCAGGTTGCGATTAACCAACAGTTCATTATTTGCATACGGCGGCCACCCGTAAAGCGATTCCAGGTTTTTTGTGCGGCAGGCCCGCATTTTGCCTTGCTTGTGTTGCAAATCGTTTGAAATCCTGATCAGAATTCGTACTCGCCACCCGCGGCGCCATCGAATTCGTCGTGCCGAGCGGCGGCCCGATCCTCAAATCGCGTGAACTCTTTCACCCACGTCAAATCGACGTCGCCCGTTGGACCGCTACGTTGCTTTTCGATAATGATCTGAGCTTGTCCGGCGACTTCCGCTTGTGCTTCGCCTCGCAAGTAATACTCTTCACGATGCACAAACATTACGACATCCGCATCCTGCTCGATCGCACCCGATTCACGCAGGTGACTCATTCGCGGTCGATGATCCCGACTGTCTTCAGCCTGACGATTCAATTGTGACAGACAAAGAATCGGCACCTTCAATTCACGGGCCAGCCCCTTCAGTTGACGAGCGATCTTGGCGACCTGTTCCTGTCTGGGATCCGAAGCTCGTTCGGGTTCAATCAACTGCAAATAATCGACGACGATCATTCCAAGTTCGCCACGACGCCGCTTGATGCGACGAGCCGTTGATGCGATCTCGGCCACGGAACGACTCGGCGAATCGTCGATGAACAACGGCACGGTACTCAGTTCCGATGCCTTTTCGCGAAGTCGGGTTCTTTCCTCTTTGGAAACACTACCGTTCTTCAACCGGCGACTGTCGACTCGCGAAACCGAACACAGCAATCGTTCGATCAATTCGATCGCCGCCATCTCAAGACTAACGAACAGCACCGGGACATCGTTGTACCGCACGACATGTTCGGCAATGTTCATCGCGGCCGCCGTCTTACCCATCGCGGGACGAGCGGCCAGAATGATCAGCTCCGAAGCATGCAAACCACCGGTCAAACTATCCAGGTCAGAAAATCCGGTTTCGACGGCTCCCTCGGGGTTCTCGCCACGCATTCTGGCGTCCAGGCGATCCAGAGCCATCAAGAAAATCTCTTTAACGTCTTCGGTCACGGACGAGACGTTGTTGGTTTCGCCAATCGCGAAAATCTTTTGCTCCGCTTCCGAGAGAAGTTTTTCGGCACCGTCCTGCTCGACTTCATAAGCATCACGCAGAATGTCGGTCGTCGATTCGATGACGCTGCGAATCAAAGACTTTTCACGAACGATGCTGGCGTAGAACCGGGCGTTGGCCGCGTTGGGAACTTTCGTGAACACGTCGGCAATATACGACGCGCCACCGATCAATTCGAATTGGCCTTTGTCCTTCAGCCGCTCGACGATCAACGTCGGGTCGATCGTCTTGCCTTCGTTCCGCATGTCGACAAGCGTTTGAAACAAGACCTTGTTGGCCTCGAAGTAGAAGTCTTCCGCCCGCAGATCGACGGCAACATCATCGATGTTGGTTGGCATCAACATCATGCTGCCCAGAACACCAACTTCGGAATCCTGACTGTACGGAGGCTGGCGATCCAGCAGGGCAGCAATCTGAGGCTTGTCGTCTTTTCTTTGAAAGTTCTTGCCGAATTGGCGACGACCATTCTTTCCGTATTGCTTATCCGTATCCACAGTCTTTCCTCCATAAACTTTTATTCGAACCAGTCGCGATTCGAATTCTGGCCTGACCGACCACCCTGCATACAAAACGGCTGCACTGCGTTTTTAGCAGCACAACCGTTTTAAGTGTCTATGATTCTGGTCTCAAAAACCAGTTGCGAACATCTGCAGCACGCTCGAATTTCCACTCACCGGGAAAAGGCGTTCATCCAGCGTTCACTGGCGTTGATACTTATTCTGCAGCGGCGTCCGAAGTGACCCCGGTCTTTGGTTCTTCGCCTTCGACGGAAGGGACGACCCAGACTTTCAAATCCGCCTGAACATCGGAATGCAATCGAACCTTGACCGTGTACAGGCCGAGTTCTTTCAGCACGCCGTCCATCTTGATGCGATCGGCACCTACATTGACATTGGCTTGCTTCAAAGCCGCAACGATTTCCGCTGCACCGACACTACCGTACAGGTGGCCATCGTCGTTGGCGTTGGCTTCGATCGTCAGACTTAGCTTCTCGATGTCGGCAGCTTGATCGGCATACTGCTTCAACTTCAGGCGAGAAATTTCGGCCAGCTTTTCCTTGTGCTTTTCGACCATTCGTTTGTGATGGTCGGTGGCCACAGTCGCCAACCCCTGAGGAATCAGGTAGTTGTAGGCGAAGCCTGGTTTGACTTCGACTACATCGCCGTGTGTTCCCAAGTGCTCAACACTCTGGATCAACAGCAGTTCGATTCCGCCGTTTGGTCCGACTGGCAAACGCTTGAACCCCTTTGGTGCACGCCGCGTTTTTCTTTGTTTCCTGGTCTTGGTCATCGTGTCCTCGAAATATCTTGCGACGCAAATCCGTTGCACGTCGTTTGAGTTAAATTTGTCTTGCTAACTGTAATTTGTTTGATTTGCTTACTTCATCCAGGAAGTTTCATTCCTAGAAGGGGATGTTATCCCGCGGCGGAGGTGGCGGATCAGAGCCGGCATTCGAAGAACTGCTTCTGGCTTCGCTGTACGAACCCGCCGGGGAATTGTCGCCGCCGGATTTTCGACTTCCCAGCATTTGCATTTTCTCGCCGACCACTCGCAGCTTGTAACGTTTCTTTCCGTCGTTTTTGTCTTCCCATGAATCGAGCTTCAGACGGCCTTCGATCAACACGGAAGAACCCTTGGCAAGGTACTCGCTGGCAACTTCTGCGGTACGACCCCACAAGGTGATATCGACAAACGTTGTTTCATCGACCCACTCGTCGTTTCTTTTCACACGATCGTTGACGGCCAGACCGATCTCAGTGACCGCTGTACCGGATTGCGTGTAGCGCAATTCAACGTCTCGCGTCAAATTGCCAACAAGGATTACTCGATTAAAACTGGCCATGACAAAAGCCCCCAATAAATGAAATCGAACCTAGGCTTTGGCAGCCTCTTTTTCGGTTGTCTCTTTTTTCGTTGGCACGTTCTCTTCTGCTTCGTCCGTGCGAACTACTTCGCCTTTCGCCGCACCAACCAGAGCATCGACCAATCGTGGTTCAACCCGAACTGCCAAGTGACGCAAAATTGAATCGTTCAATTGACAAGCACGATTGAATTCAACCAACCGTGTTGTTTCGCAACGGAAATAGCTAAGCCAATAGGCGCCCTTGTAGCGACCCTTGATCGGGTACGCCAATTTTTGCTCGTTCCAAAGACGGCTGGCCAACATTTCTCCGTCAACCTTGTCGACCAATTTCTGAATGTTCTCCGCTGCCCCGGCAGGATTCCTTGCGTAGGCATTGGCATCCAGGATGTACATGCATTCGTAAACGTTACTAGCCAAAGTCTGTCTCCTGAGAATTCCGCAACGCCAGGTCCAAACCCTGGTCGCCACAGTCTGCTCGCCGATCCAACGGCAATTAAAATTTGATTAATCGAACAGTTTAATATTCAAAACCCATTTCGACTACTCGCAAATACACGAACAGACCACTCACCGATTTCCGGCGAGTCGAATTGTCGAAGGGATTTCAGTTTTTCAAGCCCCAACAGTGTACACAATCAGGCCCGAATTGCAGGGGCTATCTGACAGTTTTTAGCAAGCCGGGACAAGTCCGGTCCGGCAAATTGGGTTTCCCTGGAATTTTTGCCGAATGGGAAAACTGAAGCGGCTATACCCGACCCGCCTTCTGCCTGAACCTGCCGCGAAAGCAGGGAAGTCAATCTGGAGCGGGGGAGTCACCGGCTGGCGGTTTGCCAGCCCCCTGATCTCCGGCCTTTTTTCGGTTTTTGTCGGCCTGGTTCATCTGTTTAGGCTTCTTACCCGAGCGTTTGGGCTGGTTTGGATCGGCGTTAAACCGATTCATGGCTTCGGCAGTCCCGCTATCGATCCAGGTCAGCACGCCATCTGCCGCCCGCTCAATCGCCTTTTGAAGATCAACCGATTCATCGTCCCGAAACTTGCTCAAAACGTAGTTTGAGACTTCCCATCCCTGCGGCGGCTTGCCAACTCCGACTCGCAATCGAGCGAATTCCTGAGAGCCCAGCTTTTGAATGATGTCCTTTAGCCCGTTCTGACCGCCTGCCGATCCAGAGGGCCGGAATCGCAACCGACCCAGATCCAGGTTCAAGTCATCGCAAATGACCAGCAAGTCCTGCGTGGAAATCTTGTAGAAATCGAGCGCGGCACGAACCGCCTTGCCGCTCAGATTCATAAACGTCAACGGGCTTTGCAGCAGAACTTTCAGGTTGTCGGATGAAACCTGAACCTGGACCAGTTCGCTATCAAACTTGGCGGACGGACGGGGCTGGCCGAATCGCTTATGCAATTCAGCAATCACCTGGAACCCGACATTGTGTCGAGTCCCGTCATACTTCTTGCCGGGATTCCCCAAGCCAACGATTAATTTCATCGCGGACCCCGCTGCCAATCTGCCATTAGGCCCCACGAACAGGCTCTAGGAATCGTCGCCCGCTTCGTCATCAGCCTTGCGACCAATCACTTCCGGTTCCGCAGCACCAGCTTCGGCACCTTCGACTTCGTCGTCATCCGACTTGGCTGTCGGAGCTACGCACGTCACGACCACATCAGTCAGCTCGCACAACAATTCAGCCGATGGAGGCAGCGTCAGATCACCAGCGGTAATGGCACCGTCCAATTCCAGCTCGTTGATGTTCGCTTCCAGACTCTCGGGCAACTTGTCGGCAGGGCAGCGAATCGTGACCTCTTGCATCAACTGCTTTACGACACCGCCGTTGCGAGTTCCAGGTGCAACACCACGTGTTTCGATCGACATTGAAACCTCGACCGCTTCGCTGGCATCCACGCGAGCCAGGTCGATGTGCAGCACTTCGTTGCCAAAGGCATCCCACTGCACTTCTTTAACCAGTGCACTCTCCGAGACGTCGCCACCCAAATCGACAATATGCCGACCCGTTCGCATCATCTTGTCGACTTCACGCTTGTCGATCGAAACCATCATCGAATCCTGGCCACGACCGTAAATGACGGCGGGGACACGACCGGCTACACGCATGCGACGCATTCGGAGTGTTCCGGTCTCTTCACGCTTTTTTACTTCAACTACATCGCTCACAGCGTCTCTCCAACGGAATCACAAATGGATGGGGATGGTTTATTATTGATCGGTCGTCTTGCACTAACTATATAGGCAGACTTAATGATCGTTTTTGATCGTTTGAATTGCGGTCCCAGGTTATGGTAGGGATCGCATTGAATTTGGCTGAGTATTTTGGCAAATTAACCGGGATTTTCAAGAGCAACGGTGCATTTCGTGAGAATAATTCCCACTGCCGAATCCCACGCTGAATAACCCAAATCACTTTATCGGAATCAAATGAGTCCATCACGTAAAACGCGTCGCAATGTTTTCGAGTTCGTTGAACCAATCGGCCACCGGGTTTTGGTGCGCAAAGACGAACCGAAACGCGAGACCAAGGGCGGCATCGCCTTACCCGATTCGGCGGAGATTCCAACCATCACCGGTCGCATCGTGACGATTTCTGCCGCTATCGAACACGACGAGGACTTGCCACTGCGCCAGTACGACAAGGTCCTGTTCCATCCAGGCAACGCGATCCCGGTCGATTTCGAATCCGATAACCAGCTGTTCGTCGTACCCGCCGAGGACATCGTGGCCGTCTTTCGCCGCGACACCAAGGAAGTCAGCGACGGCGAGGAAGAGGAAAAGACCGAGCCCGATAGTGCCGACGGCGGGGAATAGTCAATTCGACACTTCGACATGATTCGTCGGCCCGCCCCGATTTACCCCGGTTAGCCCGAGCTCGCCATCTCTTCGTTGAAGATCGCGCTGATCGACTGATGATGATGGATCCGGCGAATCGCTTCACCCAAAAGCTTGGCAACCGACAGAATCTGAATTTTGTCAAACCGCTTTTCCTCAGACACCGGAATGCTGTCGGTGATGACGACACTGTCGACCGGCGCATTCTTCAGACGTTCGATCGCCTTACCTGCGAACACGCCATGCGTCGCCGCCACATGAATCTCTCGCGCGCCTGCCAATTTCACCAACTCCGCCGCACCGCAAATTGAACCTGCCGTACTTATCATATCGTCGAACATCAGAGCGACCTTTCCGTCGATCGGGCCACCAATCAGGTTGGCTTGTTCGACCGCCGTAGCACTCTTTCGCCGCTTGTCGATGATAGCAATCGAGCCACCCAGGCGTTTGGCGTGACCCACCGCACGTTTGATACTCCCTTCATCCGGGCTGACGATAACCAGTTCCTCGGGAGCCACACCAAAGTTGGAAAAGTGCTGATTCAACACAGGCCCGGCATACAAGTGATCGACGGGCAAATCGAAGAAGCCCTGAATTTGTGCCGCGTGCAGGTCCATCGTCAATACGCGATCGGCACCTGCACGAGTAATCATGTTGGCGACCAGCTTGGCCGTGATGGGGACTCGCCCTTCGTCCTTACGATCCTGTCGAGCGTAACCGTAATAAGGTATGACCGCCGTGATTCGTTCCGCACTGGCTCGCTTGCAAGTGTCGATCATGATCAACAGCTCCATCAAACTATCGTTGACGGGCGGGCAGGTGGGCTGAACCAGGTAGACATCACGACCGCGCACGTCGTCGATCTTGCAATGAAATTCACCATCCGGAAAAGTCTCCAGATGAATCTCGCCCAATTCCAGATTCAGGAAATCACAAATCTCGTTGGCCAGCGGAAGATTGGCTCGACCACTAAAGATCTTTAGTTCATGCATGTCAGGTTTGCGCTCTTGAGTTTGGTTTCCGAGGTCTTGGTTTTGGCGTGACTAATTGTTGTTGCGGCCGGTGAGACTAATTCGCGTTGGCCATTCGCTTCATTTCTGCTTCCACGATTGCCAGTTGGTCAACCGTGTTGATCGACAGGGCCTCGCAGGGCTGCAAAACGGGTTCGGCCCGCACGTCCATCCCTTGCTTGATCAGGATTCCTGGAACATCGGTGATGTAGTACTCACCCTGACTGTTGTTTTGGTTGACGTCCTCCAGAGCACTCAGCAATTTCTGACAATCAATTAAATAGGTACTCATGTTGACCTCGTTGATTTTCAGTTGCTCCTCTGAACAATCCTTGTGTTCCACAATGCCTGTGAACTTCCCGTCCGCATCACGAACGATCCGTCCCAAGCCAGTCGGGTCCTCGTGTTTCAGCGAACCGAGTAAACAAACGGTTTCCGATTCTTGATACCGATCAATCAGGCTCTTCAGCGACGAAGCCTGCAACATCGGTGAGTCACCGGTCACAATAAACACCGGACCGTCAAAAGATTGAATCTGTTCACGACACACCATCACGGCGTGCCCGGTACCCAATTGCTCAGTCTGTTCAACGAACTCAATATTCTCGTAGCCCGCCAATTCCTCGCGGACAAGATCTGCCTTGTACCCGACCACAACCACCAGTCGCCCCACACCGGCTTCGCGTAACGCATCAAGCACGTAGGCGACCAGAGGCCGATCGCAGACCTGGCAAAGCACCTTGGGCAGATCGGACTTCATTCGAGTCCCTTTTCCAGCTGCTAATACGATGGCCATTGGTTTGTTGTTGCTGGTCGTCATGGATCGTGATACCTGATTCGTCGAAAGTGGATGGATTGAAAATGAGCTGTTTGAAAAGCCAGGGCAATGGCCGGATCGTGGTCGCAAACTGGTCGGTTGGGCGGCACGTCGTTTTGACCAAGGACTATCGCGGGTCAACGGCGGGTCTATGCCAGACCAATGGCATTGATGTCGGAGCGTATTCTAACCGAGGTTGAAAGATTGAACAGAACTAATGCTTCTTCGTGCTCCGCTTATCCAATGGCCGACGGATAATCGGTCAGCCACACCCCGGCTGGCGCAATGAAAAAGCCCGCGATTTGTTGTCGCGGGCTTTCGGGTTTGGTTTGACTCTGTCGGCTGTCGTTCGGTTCGGATTCTTCGAGACGATTTTTCCGACGGTCTCGACTTATCGTCGCCAGTCGATTCCGAAATTGAATCCGGCAAGGATCAAGTCCTCGTCGTTGACAGTGTCCGGTATCCCGCCAATCAGTCCCAATGGTGAGAAGTAAGGGTTAAGTCCCTGTGTTCGAGTATCAACCCGAGCGAACCCTTGCCAAGCGTAGTTCAGATCAACACCTGCTCGGAACGAAATGTCTCGTGTAATCGAGTACCGAATCGTGGCTCCCAGGTCCAACATCGGAATAAAGTCGTTGTCCTGGTTGGTAAACGTTGAGTTTACGATGCCTAGCGTGGAGGCCGAATAGTTTTGGTCGTTGTAGTAAGCGGCCAAGCCCAACGATGCACCCGTTGTGAATCGTCCGTACTGGCGGAAATACTTTGTACCGACAGCACCACCGATGGCGTTGTTTCGTGCTCGCTGACTGAATCGGATAACTCCGACATCTTCGTTCGTGAAGTCATTCAGAGCAACATACTCCAATCCAACGTACGGCTCGACCCATCCACCAGAAGAAAGCGATTGACGAAATTGTCGTCTTAGGCTGACTCGGTCGAATGAGGTTCGAAGCAGAGCCGGGGTCGCAAACCCACCAAAGTTCGAATCGAAGACGAATTCACTGTCTCGCAGGAATACGCCGCCCTCCAAATCCAACCAGGAAAGGCTCCACCCGGCTCCCTTGTCCGACGTATAACCGACCTCGAAGTCACGAGCCCAGGAGAAGTTGTTGACTGATTCAAAACCACGTGGATCCGCACCAGCGACGGCCGAAGGTCCTGACACTGAGGTGTATGCGAAACCGAGTTCCGCATAGAAACCAGAATGTCGCTCAGGCTCCCCATTCATCTTGGTGATATCATACGGAGCCCAAAGCTGAGCGTCGTACTCAAGCAACTCATCATCAATAATGGTATCGTCAGTGGTACCAAACGGACGAGCCGATGGTCCCAGGGACAAACCTTCTTGAATGGTTTGAGCGGATACGCTGACCCCTGAAATCATGATCAGAAGCGTCGCGAATGTCTTCAAAAAATTGCGTTTCAACATGGGGTTGTTCCCAAATGTTCTACTTGCCGTGCGGGCTAAATCCGAAATGCCGTACACAGTCTGTGCTTAACTGGCGTCACGTGTTGTATCGGGAATCCGTATCGTGACGGTTGAATAAGAAAGTAAATATTTAACGAATATGCCAGAACTTATAGCCAGTTCCAGGCAAAAACCCCGTAAACGACAGCCGACAGCAAGTAGACGCATGCAGAACCAACGCAATGCAGATCGCACTTAAACGACCCGCACTGCCTGATTCAGCTAACCCGGACATTGCATAAACCGGATCGAGTTCGCTATCGAACCATCAGGATTTCGACCCAACCGCAACGGACCGCTGCTGAATCATCTGCTGCAATCGCGGTTCTGCTAACGAACCGAATTGAAAGTCGACATGGCCAAAGTCCTGTTCAACCGAATGATGCCCTGGCACGGCAATCGAAATCCCGCCGGACGCCGCAGCCGCTCGCGAACCGACCAGGCTGTCCTCCAGAATCAACATCCGTGCCGGTTCGACCCCATGCCGTCGTGCCGATTCCAGATAGATGTCCGGCGACGGTTTCCCTTCGGCGACGTTCTCGGCCGTCAACACAAACTTGAACCTGTCCAGCAACCCGGTAATCGACAGGGCGGTCCGGGCAAATTTTGGGCTACTACTAGTCGCGATCGATTTTGGCAATTCAACTTGCTCGATCAAATCCAGCAGCGGCAACAGCCCCGGCATCGGCTGGATACGACCCGGCATCAATTCCGCCATCAATTCGTGTGCTTCGTCCAACAGTGCTTGCGGTTCGTCGTCCAAATTACATGCGTCGATCATGACACCAACCGCTTGCACACCGGGCAAACCCATCATCTGCAGTTTCAGCTGACGCGAAAACTGACAGCCACGTTTTTGAAGAATTGCATCCAGAACCTCATCGTAGATGTCTTCTGTATTGAACATTAGCCCATCCAAGTCGAAAGCAACGGCATCGATGGGACGAATTTCGTTTGTTTGATTAGTTACCACTTACTCTCTTCCAGTATTCCTGGCAGAATTCATAATAGAGTTGACGAAATTGGGCCTGGCGGCGGGCCGTACAACCTTCACGATATTTTTTGCATCACAATCACAATGACTTCTGATCGCACTGAACAACAGTCATCCGGGCAGATCAAGTCCGCGCGCGATCTTAGTCTCAAGCCAAAGTCGCCACCGGCCCTGGTCCCAGGCTACAAAATCGAGTCGCTGTTGGGTAGCGGTGCCTACGGGGAAGTCTGGTTGGCTCTGGACGAAAAAACGGGTCGCCGGGTCGCCATCAAATTTTACACGCGACAAACGTCACTGGATTTTTCGCTGTTGTCGCGAGAAGTCGAGAAACTGGTTTTTCTTTCGGCCGACCGATACGTCGTTCAATTGCTGGACGTTGGCTGGGATGCCAAGCCTCCGTATTACGTGATGGACTACATCGACAACGGATCGCTGGAAGACGAACTGAAGCGTCGCGACACGATGCCGGTCGAAGAAGCGGTCGACTTGATCGAAGAAGTATGCATTGGACTGATGCACTTGCACGGTAAAGGCATTTTGCACTGTGACCTGAAACCTGGGAACGTGCTGTTGGACCAGGACAAGAAACCTCGTCTGGCTGACTTTGGGCAGTCTCGCCTAAGCCACGAACAAGCGCCCGCACTTGGCACTTTGTTCTTTATGGCACCCGAGCAGGCCGACCTGAAAGCCGCTCCCGATGCCCGCTGGGATGTCTATGCCCTGGGCGCATTGCTGTATTGCATGCTGACCGGCGAACCGCCATTCCGCGACTCGGCGATGCTGAAGAAGATTGAATCGTCAGAGGCGATGGAAGACCGCCTGCTGCACTACCGAAAACTGATCGACGAAGCACCGCAACCGACGGCACATCGTAAAGCGGCCGGTGTCGATCGTAGCCTGGCCGACATTATCGACGGCTGTATCGAACGAAATCCGAAAAAGCGATTTGCCAGTGTGCAGAGTGTTTTCGAGGCACTACGTCAACGTGAACATTCGCAGGCTCGCCGGCCTTTGATGATCCTTGGCCTGTTGGGACCGCTGCTGTTGTTGGCCGTTATGTCTCTGTTTGGTTACAACGCCTATCATCGCGCGATTTCTCAAACGGATGAGGCCATTAAAAAACAGACGGTGGAAAGTAGCCGTTGGGTCGCCAAACTGGCCGCCCGATCAGCCGCGGAACAGATCGACAACTATTTTCGTGTCGTCAACGAACTGGCCAACGATTCTTCTTTTCAAAAGCAATTAGCGCGCGTCCTGGAAGACGAACGAGTGCAAGAGTTGGTCGCTGAGGTCAACCACCCCGGCAAAAACGACACCGGTGATCCGCAGGAGAATCAAAGACTGGATCAACTCAGGCAAACATTGAAAAATCTGCCTTTGAGAATTGAATTGGACGATCGGCTACGCGATAACCTAAATGATCCCTCATACCCGAATGCTGCCAGTTGGTTTGTTTGCGACACGGCGGGAACTCAAATCGCATCGGTGTTTGAAACGGACGAAACCGGAAAAGCGCGGATAGAGACTCTGGGAAAAAACTACTCGTATCGAAGCTACTTCACCGGCCACCCGCGAAACGCCGAACGTAAATCCAGGGATGGTACCATCTACGAAGTGTCCGACGACCCTGCGAAACGGGACTGTATCAGTCGACCGCACCTGTCTGCGATTTTTCGCAGTAAGGCAACCGATACGTGGAAGATCGCTTTTTCAGTCCCTATTTATCATGAAGGAAAACATTTGGGGATCGTCGCAGTCACCGAAAACATCCTGGGATCGTTTGTCGACTTCGAAGACACACCCGGCCAGTACGCAATGTTGGTCGATGGGCGGGAAGGGCAATACCAGGGAACCGTGTTGGAACACCCGTTGATTAACAAAATCCTGGAGGCTGAATCCGAAAGTCCAACGCTCGATCCAGACAAGCTACGTGACTTCTTCTCCAAAATGGTTGATGAAGATGTCCTGGCGGCTTTTGCCAAGAATGATTATCGTCTGGCAAAGTTCCGTGACCCGATGTCCACCGAGTCACTTGGTGCGGCGTACGATAAACCCTGGCTGGCGTCGTGGGCCAACGTGCAACAACGCAGTAAGGAAGGGCGCGTCGACACGGGGCTTAAAGTCATCGCCGTGGCCGACCAACAAAGCGCGCTGCAACCGTCTCGACGCCTCGGCCGACTGCTGGCAGGATTGGGAACTTTGGCGATCGTCTTCTTTTTGCTCGTCACCATCGGACTGTTGTACTTCGTCTTCCGCTCGCTAAGGAAGAGTCGCGAGAGAGTGGCCCGAGTATTGGGCCTTTCCGAAAACACATCCACTGGCATCGCGAGCGCAAACGGCGGTGAAATTCACGATCTGGCGACGATTCTGGAAGAACGCTCCTGATCACTCGTTTCTCCTGAGGTCTCCGGAATCCAGGAAAGAACCGTGATGATGTTAGTACATCCAAAGCCGTGCGAACGCCTCTAACAAAGTCGCCGAACGGGAAACAAACAACGGGGCATCTGCTTGAAAAATAGCCGCCTTCGACTAGGGTATTTCCCTACAGACAGGCTTTATTTTCTTGATAGGAGAGTTAAAGATGCGTTCGATTGTTTTTGTTCTATTCCTTGGGTTGGCCTATTGCCTGACCCCCGTCGAGTCCACGGCTCAATGTTGTAATCAACGCATGAGTTGTTCACCGGCACCAAGATGCTGTGTACCTCGAGTGCAGCGATGGGCTCCGGTTAGACGTTTTGTTCCGCGACAGCGACAATGTTGTCCACCGGTTCAACGATGTGCACCAGTACGTCAGTGTTGCCCAGTTCAAACGTGCAACAATGTTCAATACCACGCTCCGGTCCAAAATTTCGCTCCGGTACAATATTACGCACCGGTTCAAATTTACGCTCCGGTGCAAAATTGCTGCCCGGCTTACAACTTCCAGCCGGTTCCATTCAATCCGGGACCGACTCCATTCAACCCAGAACCCTTGGATCTGCCACCAGGACCAGTGGGTGGCACTCCGTTGCAAGATTGCATTAGCAACTGCGGAGGAAATGCCGATTGCATTTCACAATGTTACAGAGACTACGGAAAGGTTGGCGTTCCACCACCAGGGGGCGGAGGCGAGGTAATGGAAGCGCCTGCAGACGGTGACAATAACTAAATTCCGTTTTCACGAATTTGCAACAACCCAAACGGGGCAAGAATAGAACTTGCCCCGTTTTTTTTGATCACCAACATTGATCACCAGCACAACGAACCCACCACCATCGACGACCTCACAACTAGCTGGATGGAATGCCCCCGCAAGAATTCGCGACTCGTTGCTCCGATTCAACTACAGTCGCCGGGCCTAAAAACGAAACAAACAACTCGCTTACTCCTGACTGGCTTTCTTGATCCATTCAAGCGTGTTGGGATTCATTGCCAAGCGAAAAGACCCATAATTGGCGATCAAACCATCACGAACCAAATTGTTGGAACCGGCAATTATGAATTTAGGGATCGAACGAACGTGACCGCCACACTGAGTGTCATAGCCGTTCTTAACTTCGATTGGATTCTCTTCGTAGCACAGTTGATTCTGGTTTCCAACCATGTCGAACAATCCAAATTGATTTGGCATCTTGAGGCCCAAGGGTGCGAAATCGGTATCCTCTGGCGTTCGTTGCTCGAACCATGAGTACATTGACAAGTACGGCAATTCCGTCGAGTCTGAAAATGGAGTCAGCGTTTTCGTATCCGCCTTGTAGGCACGCCACCACTCAAAGACTGTCGGTAATCGAAAACCGGGCCCCGTTGGATCGATGACTTTCCATTTGTAAACGGCCGACTGTGTTGCTTGTTGCTCGTTGGCTTCCTCATCACCAACTACTTCTCGCTTCTCATAGTAGGCTGGACAACCGATCTGTTTATTTAGCCAATTGCAATACTCAACCGCTTCATTAAACCGCATCTCAACCGCAGGGTACCGATACTTTCGTTTGTCAGAATCGTTTGCCGTCTTGCTTTTTCCTTCCAACCAATGTCTAGCCGGATCGTCGGCATCCAATTGGTCTATGTAGTGGCGGTACAAGTCTGCGTTGATCAAATCCGAAGCGACATAAAAGTCTTCCACCGTCGCTTTCCCCTCGAGCATAAAAAATGGTTTAAGCGCATAAGATTTGATAATCCCGTCAGTGAGACCGTCGGCCGGGTCGAATTCGCATCCGGAAACCCCAACAAATGTTATTGTGATATCGCCTGGCAGTTTGACGTTTGCCCAACCATCCGGACATTCGTTCGATCCAACGGTCCGTTCAGGGTCCTGGCCACAAACCCGCAGCGCGTACTCAGCCGTTGACCTGACACTGCCAGTCGATGCCGCCGATTGATAAAGCTCGCTGACTTGCCTAACGAAATTCTCTTTAGCTTTTGCTGTTGGGCTTGGTCCATCGCTTGCTCCTTCCCAATATCGACTCAGTGCCAATACCAAACCGGTTGTGAAATCTGTCTCAGATATTTTCGCAGCGTGCTTCATGGCATTAGCCACATCAATACCAAACTCGTGAGCATCTTGAATGAACCGACTGCGAGCACTGCTGTTCTTGCGATCCAGAATGATACGGGCAAGTTCCGGCCGGTCGCATTCAAGCAACAGCATTGAGTAATCGACTTGCTTGCCTTCGTCTTGCAACTCTCGCGTCCACTGTTCCAGCGAATCCAGGTAGGACGAATCGATTTGCATCAATGACGCAGCGGATTCTCTATACTCGGTCAGTGAACATTGTTTGACCGCATCCAGAAAGGCCTTGGAAACCAGTTCGCCTGGGTTTGTGCTCCCGGATTCCTTGATCAAAAACTCACTCGCACGAAGCCGACGAACTGCCGATTCAGATTCCAGTTCGGATTCGAAAAATGGCGTTGCTCGACTGGTCCACGTTTCTAGCTGTTCACGATAAACCAGTTTGTTGGCGTGCGAAGAAGACAGATAATTTTCGACGTGACGCGCTGCAATTTGATTTTGGCGATCGTTCCACGAATACCAGGCCAGTGAAGCGAACAACATCGAAACCAGGCCCACAACGGCCAGAGTTCGCAGGAATTTGTTTCTCGATTGTTTCAAAAAGCTTCGATAGTTGGTTTTCAAATGCCTTGATGCATGCCTTTTGAAGCCAAGATATTCGACGGCCCCCGGCAAGTAACAAATGTCCTGAGTTGAGTTCCACGCATCGCCAAGGCTAACAAGGCGTTGCTGGCTGCGGCCAGAGCGAGTCTCTTGTTGTCGGCGATCCAGCCATTCGCGGATCGGCGCCACCAGAAAGTCATGAGTCAAGCGATAGTTATATTCATCCGGCTGTTCGTTCTCGAATTCTTCTTCGGCA
This sequence comes from uncultured Pirellulaceae bacterium, assembly GCA_964588195.1. GTDB lineage: Bacteria > Planctomycetota > Planctomycetia > Pirellulales > Pirellulaceae > CAJQPP01. The sequence continues at coordinate 16,280 of CAZPOL010000083.1, forward strand.
GACTCAACAACCGAGATTAACCCCAGGTCTTTTTCCAGCCTTTCCAGTGATTGCCGAAAGACTGGCTCCGAATAGTCACCTGAAATCGAGCTTCGTAATTGATCGCTGGTGTGCGAAGTCCCCTTGATGTTCATGTCCGAGGCGGGCAATAGCTGCTGTAAAATCGAGCGAACCATTCGATCCTGCGTCTCGTTGTTTCTTACACCGCCAAGCACGTCGTCGAGATAGCGAACGCCCGCGCCCTTAAGGCCGCCCAAACGTTGTAACTCGCTGGCCGTCCATTCACGATCCTGAGCAATCTTTGCGAACACCGAAAGATGGACGCAATTCACCTTGGAATCCACAGCAAGCGAATCAACGGCATCGCGAATGAATTTTCTCTGGGTGGATGCCAACCGCTCACCCTGGTCATCGGCACCGACAGGCAAGCGGTCAAACGATCTGCCGAACGCAACCAACACCTTCCGAGCGTGTCTTCGATCAAACATCGGCAGCGCGAGGGAATTCAGTCCCTCCCTAACAGGAATCTCCAGACACTTCATGAATTGACTGGTACTCATCCAGAAATCGTCCCTGATCAGCAAAATGCAATTGATGTTCTTGCCGTCACACTGTCGCAGGGCGTTGGTCAATTCTTGTTGCTCATGATTTTGGTTTCCGTACAGCCACTGTTCGAACTGATCCAGCACGATTAACAGCGAGTCACCGTCGGCCAAATGTTCACCACGTCGAAATTGCCGCAACACCTCAGTCAACGTCTTGCTTTCATCCACCGTATTGATTCGATGAGCAATCTGCCGAACCAGGCGGGCCTCTGTATTCTTTGGCGTACTCTCCAGGTAGACAGGATTCACACGACCGGGCAAAGTTGGCAACAGACCCGCACGAATAAACGAACTCTTTCCACAACCACTGGGCCCATAGATCAAGCCAACATTCAAAGGCTCCAACTCATTGCCTGAAATTCGATCGTTCCAAAACTGAACGGATTCGGGGATACCATCACGAGTCCGTGGACCGGGCAACAATCGCAAGAAGAAATCATGATCATTGCTCTCGAATGGTCGCAAGCCCTTATAAGTAACGCTTGACATGCCGACACCGCTGGAGGCTCCAAACCCTGAAGCTCTGGAATTCGCCGACTGCCCACTTCGTCCACTGGCAAAATCAGTATCAGATTGTTGATGGCTGTGAGCAGTGTTTTTGTGTGACGAATCCCCCTGTGCCTGAAACGAGCTGTTACCGAGACTGTCGGTTTCCGGTTCACCCAACCTTTCGATTGCTACCTGCAGGTCATCAATCAGGTCAGTCATCGACTGATATCGATCGGACATCATTTTCGAAAGACACTTCAGACAAATCCTCTCGACACTCTTCGGGATCTCGGGATTCAATTGTCGCAGCGGCTTGGCGTCCTTGTAACGAATCGCTCGCGCCAGTTCCTTGTTGTCCTTGGCCTTGAACGGGTAACTGCCCGTCAACATCCGATACATCACCACCCCAAACGCCCAGACATCCGTCTGACCGTCGATCCTGTGGTTCTCACCACGAATCTGTTCAGGTGCCATGTACAACGGAGTCCCTTCGATTGCCGTTCCCAGTTCCTCCATCGACAAGTCGCCGTGCAGCGCAAGACCGAAATCGACCAACGTGATGTTGTGCGACGAATCCATGATAATGTTTGAAGGCTTCAAATCGCGATGAACCACCGAAGCTTGATGAGCGTCCTTCAAGGCCTCAGCGATCTTTAACAAAATCTCCAGCCCGTCGTCCAGCGTCACTTCGTTGACCGCGAGAAAATCCGATAGCGATTTCCCTTCCACAAATTCCATTACCGCAAATGGAATGTTGCCCGAAGTCTTCGCGACATCGTAGACCGTGACGATCGCAGCGTTGTTTCGCATCTTGGCCAACGTTTGCGCTTCTCGAAGAAATCGCTCCGCCTCACCCTCGTACAGCAACCGATCCCAGCGCGGCACCTTGATCGCCACCTCGCATTCCAGGTAAGGGTCAAATGCCTTGTAGACGAATCCGAATCCGCCACGACCCAACTGAGAAAGAATACGATATCGCCCGATCTTCTCAGGCAACAAATCAGCGTCGGGATCCAATACAAATCCAGAGGAATCAGTCGAGCCCAGCGAGTTCTCCGCGTGCGTCACCAAAGAGGGAGCCGATTCTTCCACCAACGAGGAACCAGGTTCTTCCTCCAAAGAGGAGTCCGATTCTTCCGCCGAAGAAGATCGCGACACGGTTTCTCGAAGCACCGATGAGTCCGAAGCATCTGAGGAATCCAAAGCGTCCGCCTTGGTATCACTCTGCTTAAAATCGTCCGTCCGCGAATCGAGCGAATCGTCAGCACTTTCCGGTTCTGTGTTCATAAATCAACGCTGCGAACTGAATCCTATCCCGTGCCTTTCAGTCTAACAGTTTACTTCTTCTTGCCAATCAATTTCTTCATTTGAGTCCATGTTCGGGTATTGGCTACATCTTTTTTGGTCAGCCCCGCGCGTCTGGCCTGTTTGATTCCATACTTCATCACATCCAGACCCGGAATGCTATGCGCGTCGGTGTTGATCACGATTTGAATGCCCATGTCCTTGGCAATGGCGCAGTGAATTGCGTGCAAGTCCAGACGAACGGGATGCGCATTCAACTCCAACAACTTGCGATGATCGCAAGCGGCCTCCATGACGGCCTGCATATCGACGTCATAAGGTTCACGCTGGTTAATCAAGCGACCCGTCGGGTGAGAGATCGCCGAAACAAACGGGTGAGCAATCGCGTCGACGATCCTTTTGGTAATCTTGTCGCGTGACTGAGTCCCACCGTAGTGCACACTAGCCGTTACCCAATCCGCCTGGATCAACACCTCGTCGCTGATATCCAGGCCACCTTTCTCAAGAATATCGACCTCGATCCCTTTCAAGATCGTGATGCCTTTTAGCTTCGCATTCACCTGATCGACTTCTTCCCACTGTTCCAACAACCGATCGTCATCCAATCCATTGGCCATCGCAACGCGTTTCGAATGATCTGTGATCGCGATATATTTCAAGCCGATCTTTTTGGCGGCCTTGGCCATCTCTTCAATCGAGTTCTGTCCGTCGGTGGCGGTCGTGTGCATGTGCAAGTCGCCCTTGATGTCCTGGACCGTTATCAATTCAGGCAAGTCGCCGGCTTTCGCCAGATCAAATTCTCGCCGCGCCTGACGCAACTCGGGCGGAAACACGGGCAACTCCAAAGCATCGTAGATTTCTGCTTCCGTCGCGCCGCCAATTCGTTTCTCGTCGTCGCCGTCAACTTCGAACAAACCCCACTCGTTGATCTTCAGTCCGCGATCCTTGGCCATACCCCGCAACACCACGTTGTGATCTTTCGATCCAGTGAAATATTGCAACGCCGCCCCAAATGATTCATCATTGACGACTCGCAAATCGACCTGGAAAGAATCACCGATGCGAACTGACATCTTCGTACCGCCGCGAATGATCTCCGATTCGATCTCTGGAAAACTGGCAAAGCAATCCATCACGGCATTCCAGTCTTTCGATGTCACCAGCACATCCAGATCGCCAACCGTCTCTTTGCCTCGACGATAACTGCCCGCAAATTCCATCTGCTGAATCGCTTTGCACTGCGATAAATGATCACGCAAACGACTGACAATCTCATCCGCCTCAGACCAATAAATTCGGTTGGACGCAGCAGCCGCGATCTCGATCCCTGCCAGAATTGTCTTTTCCGTTTTGGCAGCAAAACCATCCAGCTCCTGAATCTTGCCAGCTTCGCAAGCCTTCTTCAGGTCGGGCAGATTGGAGATTCCCAATTCGTTGAAAATGATCGCTGCTCGCTTCGGCCCCAGCCCGGGAATCTTCAGCATGTCCAGAACCGTCTTGGGGACTTCCTTCAGCAACTCGTCCAACTGTTTCAACTTGCCATCGTTCACCAGTGCCTTGCACTTTTCCGCCGTCGATTTGCCGATGCCTTCGATCCCGGTCAAGTCTTCACCTTTGGCGACCATCGTCGCAATCGATTCGGACATCCCGGATATCTTGCGTGCAGCGTTTCGATATGCTCGCAAACGAAACGGGTTCGTACCAGTGAACTCCAGCAAATCAGCCAGTTGTTCCAGCGTGTCAGCAATCTTTTGATTTGTCATTCGAACGTTCGCCTGTTGCTTCTCATCTAATCCCTGTTACTTTCTGCTTTCTGAATTTCGCTGCGTACCGGCTACTGCTTAACGAAAAATATCAGAGCGAAGATAAACAGAAAAATCCCGACCACGATGGCACAGATCCACCAGGGAATCACGGTCCGTTCATACGCGTCACGACTGGTCAGTCCGCCTTTCTCTTTCTGTTCCGCCTTGCTGCCGACCGTCTTGCCACAAGCTTCGCAACTGGTTGCCGAGTGTTTAATGTCCGCGCCGCAAAAAGGACAATACTTCATTTCAATTACCTGGAAGGGTTTGCTGTTCGGGTTTCATGGGGAACCACCGATGTCCATGTTATCAAACGATTTGAGTTCCATCGAACCGGTTGCCTGCACCAGCCACATCAATCTTGTCGCAACCAGCGGATTTCACGACAATTCAGCCGCTGAATATACGTTGGTTTATCTGGAGAACTGGAATGGGACGTAAAACGATAGTCGGAACTCTGCTTTTGGTCGCGGCAGTCGCTGGTTTGCTGTTTTCAACTTCCTATCAGCGAACCTCGATGGCTCATGAGGCCCCTTTGTCACCGACAATGAACCCGTCGCCGCCACAATCCGCTGAACTGCCAGGATTGAATCGCCGACCAGCATTACGACCTTCAGTTCAATTTAGCGGGCCATCCGCTGGAAACCTGAGCCGTCCAACCAGAACGGTCAGAAAATCGGCCGCCGAACAGCAGATGACATTGATTCGGGCCTCTTATCGATTGCCCAAGCAGGCCACCGAGACGCTGACGAAGTTGTTCGCCATCGAGTCAACTTCGTTGGTCGAGTGCAAAACTGAACCGATCGAGGATTCCACCTTGGTCATGTTGGTGGTAACCGCCGAACCATCAACTCAAAACGCGATCGCCCAGTTCATTGGCAGCGTGTTTCCAGCCGAACTGCAAACGGAACACGCGAGCAAAACAGTTCCACTGCCTGAGTTTCAAATCCCAACCATCCAATCAAACGTGTCCGTCCCGGACGGCGGCACCATTATGATCGGCGGCAAAATCAAGATGAAAACGAAACCGCAGCCAAGTACTGTGAAAAGAAAGCAGTTCGTGACCTTAAAAGTTGACGAGGTCAGTTGCGGAGCCTGCGTGCAGCAATTGCGAACATACCTGGAAGAGAACAAGGCACAGGACATCACATTCGACCAGGAGAAATTGACGGTCTCATTTAGCTTGAAGCTGACAGAAAACGCGCAAGAGTTCCTGGAAACGGCGCGTGAGGAAAGCCCCTTCCTGGCAAACAGTGAACTCGTCGCGATGAAGGCAATCGAATAGTGCAGCGCCACAGCCGATTTTGCAACCCGCCTGGACAAAAGCGGCTTGCGCCCAACCGCTAAAAAAAGGGAACATTCAAGTCTCCGGATATCGCCAAAACGGCTGGCAGGCAGATATTCGGCACGTTTAGAATGGCAAATGATCTACATCGACATTGCCGCCACTCAACACGACACCGACTCTCTTGCCAACGAACCTTCCCTTTTCACGCAGGATCGCAGCGAGCGGTACAGCACACGATGGTTCGCAGATAATTTTCATGCGCTCCCAAATCAATCGCATGGCCGCGACGATTTCGCCTTCGTCGACTCGGATGATCTGCTCGACATAATTCTGAATAATGGGGAAGTTGTTGCTGCCAAGTACGGTTCGCAATCCGTCAGCAATCGTATCCGTTGAATCGTTGGTTTCGATCTTGCCGCTTTGCAACGATCGCCAGGCATCGTCGACGGCCATCGGTTCGCTGCCAATTGTTTTACAGCCGTCGCCGAAATGAACAGCGGCCAGTGCTGACCCTGCGACAAGCCCACCACCTCCGACAGGCGTTAACAGAAAGTCGAGAGCGGGCTGTTGTTCCAGCAACTCCATCGCCGCCGTCCCTTGCCCGGTTATCACGGCGATGTCGTTGGATGGATGCAGGAAGGTCGCCGAGTGTTGTTTGGCGATCCGTTTCGATTCCGCTTCACGAGCTTCAATCGTGGGCTCGCACTTAATTACCTGGCCACCGTATCCGCGAACAGCATCGACTTTGACTTGCGGAGCATTGGACGGCATCACGATCCAGGCGGGCACACCGATACTCTGGGCGGCCAGCGCGACGGCCTGTGCAAAGTTGCCGGACGAGTGTGCCACGACACCGTTGGCCCGATCCGATTCGGGAACGCTCAACACAGCATTGGTGGCACCACGCATCTTGAACGAGCCGGTTCGTTGCAGGTTCTCGCACTTGAAGAACAACTTCGCACCGCTCGTTTCATCCAGCAGTCGTGAACTCATGACAGGAGTCTGATGAATGTACGAGCGAATCCGCTGATGACAATCCAGCAAATCCTGTTTCGAAATTGAATCTTCCATGACCAAACAAACCTGTTCACAATGAGCGGCAAGTCGCTCGCGCTATTTTAATCTTCACTCAAGGCAGCCAATTAATTGTTTAATACAGAGAGACCATGTCTTCCTTGCGGCTACCTTCCTTATCAGTAATCGCGAACTGGCCCTTACCACGCATCGTTACGCCCGCATGTTCGCCGGCCTTGTTGATCAGATAAAAACTCAGGCCAAAATTCGGCTCACCCGCCTCGTTTTGCAAGCGAGGTATTGAGTGCTTGGCGACGCGCCGCAAGACTTCCAGCCCCGCGTCTTTTGGACTCATGCCAC
>CAZPOL010000084.1:0-23107 GCA_964588195.1 uncultured Pirellulaceae bacterium
TTTCGTTCGTCTGGATTCAAAATACAAGCACGAAGCACAAGCGAGTGGTTTTGACTTCGTTTAACGGCAAGCCGCAGGCGACTGCGTCGGTCCCGACACAAATACTGCTCGCCTGATTTTTCGTTCGTCTGGATTCAAAATACAAGCACGAAGCACAAGCGAGTGGTTTTGACGTTTGGAACCACTCGCTTGCACGTCGTGCTCGTATGACTGCCATGGCCCTCTCGGCGAAACGGTCAGACGCCGGCCAATATTCGGTCATACACCCCCTCAGGGCCGAGTCTGGCGGATACTGCCCTGGATTGATAAAACATAGGGCTGTAACAGCCCGGAACCATCCGTTGCCTTTGCTCTTTGCCTTTGTAATCCCGGTTCCTTTTGTTTTTGTAGAAGTTGATAAACGCAGGTTCGTCCGAGTTATGCCCAAAGATTTTCTTAAAGATGCTGCTGACTATTACGATGTCGTTGTGATCGGCAGCGGTTTGGGTGGGCTGACGGCTGCCAATGTTTTGGCTCGTGAGGGACGCAGCGTCTTGCTGCTGGAGCAACACTACAAGCTCGGTGGTTTGGCCACCTGGTTCAAGCGTCCCGGTGGGCATATCTTCGATATCTCGCTGCATGGCTTTCCATACGGGATGGTCAAAAGTTGCCGCCGCTACTGGACTCAGGAGATCGCCGATTCGATCGTGCAGTTGAAAGGCGTTCGCTTTGACAACCCGATGTTCTCACTGACCACCAGTTTCGATCGCAAGGATTTCACTCGCTTGTTAACCACCGACTTCGGGTTGGAGGAGGCAAAGGTTCAGGAGTTCTTTGACACCGCGCGAGGTATGAATTTTTATGACGATCAGGCGATGACGACTGGCGAATTGTTCAACAAGTTTTTCCCTGGCCGTGAAGATGTGATCCGTTTGTTGATGGAGCCGATCACCTACGCCAACGGTTCGACGTTGGAAGATCCGGCGATCACGTATGGCATCGTCTTTTCCAATTTCATGTCCAGGGGAGTGTTCACCTTTCAGGGCGGGACGGACTTGTTGGTCAAGTCGATGGAAAAGGAGATGAAGAAGAACGGTGTCGACATTCGCATCAAATGCGATGCAGAAAAGATAAATATCGAAAACGGTGCCGTGAAAAGCGTAGTGGTCAACGGACGCGAGATTCGTACCAAGTCGATTGTGTCGAACGCCAATCTTCGCTCGACGATATTTGACCTTATCGGCGAGGAGTACCTGGACAAGGGGTTTGTGGAAGATGCGAAAGAGGTGCGACTGAATAACTCCAGTACGCAGGTCTACATGGCACTGAAAGATGGTGTGACTGTGCCGCGTGAAACCGGAGATTTGTTGTTTTGTAGTACGGCAGAACTGTTCCGTACCAACCTGTTGCTGGGCAAAGACGTGACCAGCAGAACTTTTTCGTTCTACTACCCCGATACCCGGCCTCAGGGCAAGAACCGGACACTCGTCGTTTCCAGCACCAACGCGAATTATCAGGACTGGACCGGGTTGGATAAGGAAACCTACGAAGCGGACAAGGCTCACTTGATCGAGGACACGTTGAATTCTCTTGAGCAGTATCTGCCGAATTGCCGCGAGAAAATCGACCATGTCGAAGCCGCCACGCCTTTGACATTCGAACACTACACCAAGCATAAACTCGGCTCCAGTTTCGGCACCAAGTTTGAGGGTTTGACGGTCAGTCGTGCTTTGCCCGACCAGGTCAAGGGACTGTACCACGCCGGTAGCGTTGGAATTATCATGTCCGGCTGGCTGGGCACGATCAACTACGGAGTCATTGTGGCGAACGACGTCGACAGTTTTCTGATGAAGAGCGAAACCGCCTCCATTTCGACCAGCTGATTTTCGTACTCTTCGTTCGCTATCTTTCGTTACCATTTGTCAAGGATCAAAAAGGATCAGCCATCCATGTCACAAGAATTGATTCAGCAATCGATCCCGCATCGCGGTCCTATGTTGTTGCTCGATGAGGTGGTGCAAATGGACACGGAAACGATTTGTTGCCATAAGACGTTTGGCAGTGACGAGTTCTTTTTTCAGGGGCACTATCCCGATAATCCATTAGTGCCGGGTGTGATTTTGTGTGAGTGCGCCGCGCAGACAGCTGCGATTCTGTTGTCAAATCACCATGTCGATGATTCGCAAATCAATGGGCACGTGCCAGTGTTGACCCGGATGAACAAGGTTCGTTTCAAGAATACGGTGCATCCCGGCGACAAGGTTGAAATCACGGTCAAGCACACGGAAACCGTTTCGTCGGCTCATTTCCTGACCGCCAGCATTCGCAAGGATGGAAAATTGGCTGCGTCTCTGGAATTGGCTTGCACCCTGGCACCAAAGCCCGCCGCTTCAGACAAGGTTTGAATGGAATCGAAATGGACTTTTTGAAAATTAGCGGCAAGCATTTCCTGGTATTCGGCGTTGCCAACAAGAAGAGTGTCGCGTGGCATATCGCAAGGAACCTGGAAGAAAACGGAGCCACGGTGATTTATGTCGTGCGTAGTGAAAGCCGCCGTGAATCGACCGCCAAATTGCTGAAAGACCGACGTGTGCTGGTTTGCGACGTCGAATTCGACGACCAGATCCAAGCCGTTGCCGATTCGTTAAGGGCCGATGGGATCATGCTTGACGGCTTGGTCCATTCGATTGCCTTCGCCGACTACTCGGGCGGATTCAAACCGTTCCACGAGACGCCCCGGAAGTCCTTCTTGCGGACGGTCGACATCTCTTGTTTCTCGTTTGTCAGCGTGTGCAATGCGATGAAGGATCAACTGAATCCAGAGGCTTCCTGTATCACGATTTCAATTTCCACAACGCGGATGGCGAGCGAAAAATACGGGTTCATGGCGCCGGTTAAAGCGGCTTTGGAATCGTCCGTGGTCTTTCTGGCCAAGAGCTTTAGCAAGTTCTCCAAGGTGCGGTTCAATGCCGTTTCGCCCGGTTTGTTGAAGACCTCTTCGTCGGCTGGAATTCCAGGCTATGTTGATGCCTATTTATACGCCGAGCAAGTCATTCCGCGCGGTGAGGCCGTGCAGACAGATGAGGCGGCTGCTGCGGCTTGTTTCTTGTTGAGTCCTCGGTCGTCCGGGATCAATGCACAATCGATCGTGGTGGACGCCGGGATGGCTATCAATTACTTCGACGATTCAATCGTCGCCAAAGTGATGGACGCCGAATAGATGTGAAGTTTCCGCGCTGGCTGATTCCTGTTTCTTTGCATCGCTTTCCTGGTTAGGATGAATCCGACGTATCACGGAGTCAACAAGTCTCACGCGGTCGGTTATATGCGCAGCGGAATTCCCTTTGGACAGTACGTGCATCGATGGACTGCGCCCATTATTCCGGGCCTTGTTCTGATTCTGGCAGTCCTTTCATGTCGTGTCGCAGTTTCCCAAACGACAGATGTCTCGGAATCATTGCCGACGCTTGATTCGCTTTATGACGGCTTTCGAGTCAGCGAAATCGAAATTGAGTTGCCGGCTGAGAAGTGGGATACGTTGCGAAACCAGTATCGTTCTGAAGGCGAAGTGTTAGGTTCCAAGGCTACCGGCCAGAAGTACACCTGGCAGCAAGCGAAGATTACGATCGACGGCTTTCCGGTGGAAGACGCAGGAGTGCGTAAAAAGGGTTCACTCGGTTCGTTCAGCACCAGTCGCCCCTCGTTGAAGATCAATCTGGAGAAGTTTCAGGATCAGACCCCTGAGTTCGCCTGGAAACACTTAACATTGAACAACAATCTTCAGGATTCGTCGCGAGTCAATCACTATCTTGCCTGCCAAATTTTTCGGGATGCAGGCATTCCAGCCGCACGGTGCGGTTTCGCCAGAGTGACCGTTAATGGAAAATACCTGGGCGTTTATCTGAATGTGGAGCCAATCAAGAAAGGGTTTTTGAAACGTAATTTTGGCGAGGCAACTGGGCCGCTTTATGAAGGGATGGTCGCTGATTTTTTTCCAGAAAGAATCCAGCGAATGGAATGCAAGAACGACGCCGCCAAGCTTGATCATTTGACTGAATTGATCGAGGCAATCAATCTCAATCCACCGGACCTTGAACGCGTGGAAGAATTGGTCGACATGGATGCCTTTTTCAGGTTCTGGGCGATGGAGAGTCTGCTGGGCGCGGTCGACGGGTATTCCAGCAATCAAAATAATTTCTGGTTTTACAAGAAACAGACAAACGACAAGTTTTACTTCATTCCATGGGGTGTCGATTTGGCGTTTACGGAGAGCCAGCCGATCGCGAAACGCCGCATCGAACCGCTTTCGGTTCACCATCAATCGGTGCTTTGCAACAAGTTCTATCGTGTGCCAAGGCTGCGTCGTAAATATGAAGAGACTTTGATTGCGTTGATCGAAGAATATTGGTCGGTGCCTGTTTTGACCGCCGAGGTCACTCGATTGCAGGACTTGCTTGATCCTCATCTGCTGCCCATGGTCCGTCGGACCTCGCCCAACAACTACGATCGAATACGAAAGTTCATCAGGACACGTCGGGATACGGTGGCGGAAGAATTTCTCAATGGACCACCCATGTTGAAGACACGTGAGAAGATGCCCCTGATTATTCACACGTTTGGAAAAGCAGTGATGGAATTCGATGCGAAGTGGTTCGACGAAGTACCATCGGACTTTGGCGAGTATGGCGATGTCGATATTGACCTGACGATTGGCGAGCGAAAGGTTTCGTTTTCCAGGCTGAAGATCGTGGCTTCGCCAAGTAAGGGCGCCTATAGTGAGGAAGAACTTGCGCCTCCCAGCGTAACATTCGATGGATACGACGCGGAATCCGGTGAACGGATCGTCATTTCTGTCGGTCTGACGGCTGAAGATTTTCGGCCGACAGATGGTGAAATGGTTCGAATTGGTGGCATTGGCTTTTTTGACGGCAAGCGTCGCAGAGCGTTCGGGAGGGTCGTTTTCGAAGCTGCCGAACGTCGCGTGGGTGCCAGGGTCAAAGGGAAAATGATGTTGGAGTTCACCGAGCCACGCGGCGGAAATTTTCTGGATTATTAGGCTGAGCTTTCCGTATTGTCTGCTCTATCATAGAGCCATATGGCTTCGAAAATACTGTTGATCAATCTGGTTGGGCTCACGCGGAAAGTCATTTCCCGAATGCCGCAACTGAATTCGCTAATGCCGATCGACGGTTCATTGGCAACGCTTTCGCCACCCCTGCCGGCGGTGACCTGTACGTCACAAGCAACCTTGTTGACCGGAACCAATCCCGACGAACACGGGATCGTATCTAACGGTTGGTATTTTCGTGACACCGGAGAGGTCCGATTTTGGTTGCGATCGGATGGTTTGGTCCAAGGCGAAAAGATTTGGCACGCTGCCAGAAAACGTTTCCCGAAGGCCAGTGTGGCCAATCTGTTCTGGCGGTTTTGCACGCATTCGGATTGTGACATTACGGTGACCGAGCGGCCAACGTATTGGGCGACTGGCAAGAAGTCACCGGATGTGTTCTGCCATCCCGGCAACCTGCGTGATGAACTGGTTGAAAAGTTAGGAGAGTTCCCGCTGTTTCGATTCTGGGGTCCTGCGACCAGCATCGATTCGACTCAATGGATTGCCGATGCGACCTCGCACGTCATGAAATCGCATGACCCGGATTTGACGCTCACCTACCTGCCCCATCTGGACTACGATCTGCAAAAGTACGGTCCGACCAGTTCCCAGGCGGAACAGGCGATTCAGCAGGTCGACAAGGTAGCGTCCGATTTGATTCGCAACGCGAAGACGCTTGGACGGCAGGTGGCGGTGGTTTCAGAGTATGGCATGACAGACGTCTCTCGTCCGGTCTATTTGAACCGGCATCTGCGACAGGCTGGATTCGTTACGGTTCAAAAGGCTCAGAATGGTGAGTTGTTGGAGCCCTCAGCATCGCGGGCCTTCGCGGCATGTAGTCATCAAACGGCACATATTTATGTGAACCGGCCAGTGGATTTACCGAGCGTAAAGAAGTTGGTCGAATCGATTGATGGCGTTGAGAGAGTGTTGGACGTTCACGAAATGAAGTCAGCCGGGCTGGGCCATCACCGCAGCGGCGAGTTGTTTGCTATCGCTGAGCCCGGATGCTGGTTCGCCTATCCGTACTGGTTGGAGGACGCGATGGCGCCGGACTTCGCAAACTGTGTCGCGATTCATGACAAGCCCGGTCATGACCCGGTCGAGATGTTTCTGGGCAGTGGTGGCAAATTCCGCGCGATGCGGCGTTTGTTGCAATCGAAGTTGGGATTCCGGGTCCCCTTGGATGTGATCAGCACGGATGCGGGACTGATTCGCGGTTCGCATGGCCGACTGCCGCATCATACGGATGACAGTCCCGTGATTTTGACGGACTGGCAGTTGAGCGATTCCGAATTTCACATGTCCGACGTCAAGCAGATTGTCCTGAATCAAATGCAGTGATCGGTTAGTCGAACTGCGACGGATGAGGGCCAGAAACAGTGGGCATTGCACGTTGCCCCAACAGCCTCCGTATCCGATTGTACCGATTGTCCGGTTGTTAACGGCTGAAGATCGCCTTTGAGCAGTGTGCCAGCGTCGTCTGTGAGGTTGCGTTTTTCGGTGTTCCGCCTGGTTGGCCCGTTCCGCTTGGATTCGACGGATGTTAAAATGGAATGATTCGGTGGAACCGATTTTGTATGTCATTTCCAACTCTGTTCGCCGTTTAATCCTTTGCCCTGCTCGGTCTTTTCTTATCCCGACCAGGTCGCCGCCAACGTGAACAATGGTTGGTCGCGAATCATCCATCCTGTCGACGCCGCCTGAATCATGTCCAGCACCCAAGCCACATTCAATCCGCTCGCCAATTCGCGCAATCGACTGGGTTTGACGACGTTCGAAACGGGTGTTCTGTTCTGGCTTTCATCGGCCGTATTGTTTCTGGTACTGGTTGCCAATCAAACGCACATCGAAACGATCGACCAAATCAAGTTAGCGCCCAGGCTGGAATTGTTAATCCGGCTGGCTGGAACGGGCATGGCGGGATTGATTGGGATCTACGGCTTTCTGTGCATGCGGCGAGTCCAGCTGGCGATGTTCAGTTTTCCCGGGATATGGGTAACAGGAATCGCGCTTTGTTATCTGCTGAGTACTGCGTTTTCTGAACACAAGGCCGAAGCACTGCCTCACCTGATGACATTCAGCTGTATCTTTTTGTTTGCGCCGACCGCCTTCGCCATTATGGGAACAAGAAGATTCGTTGAAATCACGATTCTTGCTTTGTTGACATCGTTGTTGGCAAGTTGGTTCCTGTACTTGTTCATGCCAGAGTACGGTGTTCAGTTGGAGATTACCGACGGTGATACAGGCGAAGGCGTTTTGAGAATGGGTGGTACTTCTCATCCAAACACGCTGGCGGGAGTCGCTGGATTTCTGCTGATGATTATCTGCTACCTGTTCTTTGAGAAACGAATTAGCTTCCTGGTTTGGGCACCGATCGTTGCACTCTGTCTAGCCACCTATGTGTATACACAGACTCGAGTGGCGTCGGTCGCCGCGATTCTGTCAATTTTATTTGCTTACCGAATGTTCTGGGTCAAACGAAAAGCCTGGCCCCTGACGTTCACGATGATCGTGTTAAGTTCGATTGGGTTGATTTGGGTCGCACTCGGTGGAGCGAGTGGATTCGCAGCCGAATCGCTGACCAGGTCAGGTGACGTAAACGAAATCACTTCGTTTACTGGTCGCAGCGATATTTGGGAGTTCGTGATTAAGAAAATTGGTCAGTCTCCTGTCGTTGGCTACGGACCTGGCGTTCCCAAACTGTTACTGGACCAACAGGGGTTGCTGTTGCATTCTCATAATGTCGTGTTGCAACAGGCATTCACTGCTGGCGTGTTCGCTGGAATCTTCGCTGTGATGATGTTGTTGAATCAACTGGCGATTTCATTGACCAGCAAGGCAAAGATCGCGGTCATGATCACGTTATTTGTATTTATGAATTCACTGACTGAGTCATTTGTGTTTGACTATGTTCCGGGAACCAGCACCGTATTGTGGTTGGCCGCCCTGTATTGGCCTGTGCTGGATGATGGAACTCTGAATGCATATGACGAAGACGAGCCAACGGAATCCACTGAAGAATAAGTCCATAAAATCAGACTCATTGGGCAAAAAAACTCTGACGCACAACTAGATACTGATGCACCATGAATCAAATTCCTCAAACAAACTCACCTGAAAGCCTGGTTTCCATTCTGTTGCCGGTTTACAACGGCTTTCCTTATCTACCGAAGACTGTTGAGTCGGTATTGGCTCAAACCGAGGAACGTTGGACGCTGTATGCATTGAACGATGGGTCCAGCGATGAATCGGCTGCTTACCTGGATAGCCTGAATGACCCTCGAATTATTCCGATTCACAAGGAGAATCAGGGCCTCTCGAAAACGTTGAACGACGGTTTGAAGCTTTGCAAAACGAAGTACATCGCTCGTTTGGATGCGGATGATGAGTGCTTGCCAGATCGGCTGGAAAAGCAGATCGAGTTCCTGGATGCTCACCCGGAAGTAGGTTTACTGGGCTCGCAAGTCTGTCGGATGGGGACCATGCGCTGCGATTCTGGTTCTCACTTGCCGACCAGTCACGATGACATCATGGAAGCTCTGACGACGGGGCAGCATGCGATTTGTCATCCATCGATCATGTGTCGACGAGAGGCATTTGAACAGGTTGGCGAGTACAAACCCTGTATCGGCGAAGACTGGGATATGTACCTGCGATTCGGTGAAAACTGGAAGTTGGCGAATCACCCTGAGTGTCTTTTGAATTATCGCTACCACGGCGGAAGTATTAACGGCGCCAAGATGGGCGAGCTGCGACAGCGGATTCGTTACCACTGTGAAACGTACCGTTTGCGAATGGCAAACCAGCCAGAGATCTCGTACGAAGAGTTCGTTGAGTCCGAAAAGAAGCACGGCTTTTTGAAGAAGTTGCTGCAGAAGACCGAGGACGTATCTCGAGCGAAGTATCACTCGGCGGTGGCGGACATTTTGGGAGAGCATCGCTTGCGCGGATACGCTCGACTTGGAACGGCGGCGCTCAGTGCCCCGCAGCTGACTCTAATGCGAATCTTCCGCAAGTTGCGAAACTGATAAGTGCAGAGAGCACGGAGGCAACGATCGCGTTAGTCTTGCAGCCAGCCGACAATCTCCTCCTCCAGTTCCAGCACGCCATCCATCACCTTGGTAAGAGGTCCGTTGGTTGCGATCAACACGGCGTGACCAGATTCGGGGTAGGCAGCCACCGAGCTGAACCAGAAGTTGTTGCTTCCTGAATGGCCGATTCCGTCGCCGTCCTCAAGCAGACCCCAGCCAGCTGCGTATTCCGGCCCTGCTCCGTCGTACGGTGTGTGAAGTTTCTTGAGCGTTTCAGGCGTCAACAGATCATGGTTTTGGCATTCCCGGTCCAGGTGCAAGGCAACAAACCTGGCCCAATCGGAGACTGAGCAATGAACCGTTCCGGCAGGTCCCAGTGACGGTGCGTTGTCCAGGTTGACCGGATTCAGTTTGGTTTGCAGGCCGATATGGCCCCATGGTTGAGTGGCCGGCTTACGCTTGTCGGGTGCTCCGAAACCTGCTGTTTCCATTTTCAAAGGCTTAAACAACCGTTCCGCCATCAATGCTTCCCATGTTTTTTCCGTCGCTGCCTCGGCGAATAGAGCGGCGACTATGTAGCTGGTGTTTGAGTAGTTGAATTTACCGACCTCAAGATCCTGCGGACGTTCGGTCAGACCTGCCTGGACGATCTCCAATCGATTTTCGTGCGTAGCGGCCCCACGGTTTAACCAAAATGGAGCGTCGCCTTTAACGGCACCACGATGTGTCACCAACTGCCAGAGGGTGGCATCGTGATAGTCCTCGGCGATCTTGCTGGCCAGGACCGGCAGCCGTTCCTTCAGCGTGTCGTCCCAGGATAAAGTTCCCTCCTGGACCAGGATTCCCAACAACGTGGCGGTCATCGCTTTCGTGCAGGAACCGAGATGCATTTTGTCGTCGACGGTAATCAGGTTTTCGGGTTCATCGACTTTGCGAACGCCACGCGCGACGTTGCAAACTTGCTGGCCATCTTGCAGAATAACGACCACGATACCCGGGCATTCGTCGCCGACCGTTTTGTCGACAGCGGCCTGCAGGCGTTCTTGCAAATCGTTATCCTGGCGTGCCACCAATGGCTGTGCCATACCAGCGGAAACAACGGCTACGAAAATTATTGATGCAACCAGCTTACGCGGAAAGAAATGCATGTCAGAGTTAACCTTGAGTGAAATCAATGTGTTTCCGATCAAATCGCTACGAGGAATTTCTTTGCCTCAGGCAGACTTGACCAGTCGCGGGTTGCGGCTGGATCGTCGTTGGATGTTGGTCGACGACCAGGGTAAATTTCTCAGCCAACGCGTCCACCCGGTGCTGACAATGTTGCAGGTGAAAATTCAGGGCGATCAATTAGAGGTCCATCACGTTGATTACCCAGAACAGGTAATCGAAGTTTCACCAAATGGTCCTTTTGAATCAACAATCGATGTGATTGTTTGGCAAAATATTTGCTCAGCCAATGTCTACCCAAAGCCGGTTAACGAATGGTTCAGCAAACGAACTGGAATCGATTGTCGGCTGGTTTATATGCCGGATTCCAGCCGCCGGCCGGTCGATTCCGAGTACCAAATCAACGAGGATATCGTCAGCTTTGCCGATGGTTTTCCCTGCTTAATTATTGGTGAATCTTCGTTGGCTGACCTGAATGGTCGGCTGGAAAACCCCGTTTCAATGAGTCGGTTTCGCAGCAACCTGGTGTTTTCTGGCGGACCGGCGTTTGCCGAAGATGTGTGGCAGGAAATTCGAATTGGCCAGGTTTTATTTCATGTGGCCAAGCCGTGCCCTCGGTGTGTCATGATTACAATCGATCCGCTGACCGGGCAGAAAGGCGTCGAGCCCATGCAGACTCTGGCGACCTATCGAAAGGACGCAACCGGCGGCGTGATGTTTGGACAGAATCTCTTGCACAGCCGACCAGGCACGCTGCAGGTCGGGATGGAGATTGAAGTGATATCGCGAAAGTGAGTTAGGCAGTGACCTTTTCGAAGGTATCGATTTCGTTTCCAACACAGAGTCCTTTCTGCCACTCGACGCCCATTACCAGGCAATTGATGCCAGAGCCAATTCCCAACAGGGCAAGCCGATCATTTTGATTCAACTGCCCCGCTTCGATGGCCCGTGCCATCGTAATCGGTAACGCTGCCGATCCAGTGTTGCCAAGGAATTGGAAAGTCGTAAAGTCCGTGTCATCACCCATCGAAATTGCCTCAAGCATCAGTTTGCGATGAGCACTGCCGACCTGATGACAAAACGTTCGATCGATCGACTCGCGCGACCAATCGGACTTTGCCAGGAAGCGTTCGAATGTGGCTTTGCCCGTTGCGATTCCTTGCATCATTAACGTTTCGGAATCCGTTTCCATTAATGGCTGCATTGATCCAGCCTGGTCGCTGAGACTCTGACAAAGATCGTTGTATTGGGTATTGGCAGTGGCGGTCGCATGAGTCAAACGATTTCCTGTTTGACTGATCGATTCATGAGTCAGCAGAACTGCGCAGCTGGCCGAACCAATCGTCAACGAAGCAATCGAATTCTTGATCGATTTGCGCGTCAATGTTTCGTCTTGATTCAAAGTGTCGATCGTCGTATCGACAAGGCCTCGTCCGTTTTCGGATCCGACAACCAGTGCGGCTTGAACCTGTCCCAGCTCGATCATGTTGGCGGCTTGTAACATGCCGTTCATGATGCCAAGGCATGCGTTGCTGACGTCGTAGATCATGCACTCGCCAGGCAAATTCAAGTGATGATGAACTCGACAAGCCGTCGCTGGTTCCAGGTGATCGCGACAAACCGATCCGTGAATCAACAGGCCGATCTTGTCGCGGTCAAAACCGGATGCCTGTATCGCTGATTCGCAACTGGAAATACTGACGTCGCCGACCAGTGTTCCAGCCGGCCAAAACCGTCTTTCGCCGATCCCAGTCATCAGTTCCAGGCGTCCTTCGGGCAGCTTCAAACGCTGATAAATCGGGGCCAGTCTTTGCTCGATCTGTTCGCTGGTAACGTTGGTTGCGGGGATTGTGTACCCGAACGACTCGATACAGACTTTCTCAAATTGCATGTTTTTCACGTCAAAAAATGGACTAAATCTTCACTAAGCAAAAGTTAAGCACTCGGCCTCACCCGCTAGCAGTCGTAATGCTGGCACAATTGGGCGTGCCAGCAAAGCCCGTCTTTAGAAGATGTAGGGAATATTTGTCAGGCAGGCAGTTATCGATTCAATTTAGCAAATCGTTAGTTAACACTTTCTGACACGGGCGAATTGAGTCGCCTGGCCCGCAAGGGAGGAAAGGGATTTTTTCCATGCGAAACTGACCGACAGGATCATGATGACCCAAACGTCGGCAAGTTCACCAAGCCAACAGCCTCAGTATCATTATACGATATCGATTTTGGAGAATCGTGAGCTCCAAGGCTTGAGTGCAACAAACCGAAAACAAGTCTGATTGAATTCCCAAGGTTGTTTCGTCAACAACACCTTGGCCCATGACGGGTCAAGTTCTTAAAGGGAGTTTTTCAATGACCAAGCCAGTAATCGGTATCAACGCAGATTTTCGTCGTGCTCAAGGAAATCAACCGGCCTTTACCTACATTGCCGCCGGATATTACGACAGCATTTTGACTGCAGGCGGCGTGCCCGTCATTCTACCACCGACGGAAGAAGAAGACGACATCAATAGTTTACTGGATCGGTTGGATGGAGTTGTCCTGATCGGTGGTGGTGACCTTGACCCGCGACGTGACGGATTCATGTTGCATCCAACCGTCCGCCCAATGGAGCCACGTCGCGAAGTGTTCGACCGCACATTGATGCGATTGGTTTCCGAGCGTCGTATGCCTGTGTTTGGAATCGGAGCCGGCATGCAGTTGTTGAACCTGTCGCAGGGTGGCAATTTGTTCTTGCACATTCCTGAGGATCTGCCAAACGCTATTCCTCATCGTGATTCTCAAGACATCGGTCACCGTCATAGCCTGGATATTACACCGGGTTCGATCATGGAACGCGTTTATGGCGAAGGTGAAATCCGAGTCTGCAGTCGTCATCACATGGCGATCGATGAAGTGGCACCTGGCTTTGACGTAACCGCCCGCTGCCCTGATGGAGTCATCGAAGCGATTGAGAGCAACCAACCCGATTGGTTTGCGATGGGAACTCAATTCCACCCGGAAAGCGATTCGGCCTCGGCACTCGACATGAGAATTTTCGAAGAATTCGTTGAAGGCGTACAGCACGCTGGCCAGCCAGTGCAGTTGCGAGTCGTCGCCTGATTCATAACCGGTTGTGGCATCGTCGCAACCGTTTAACGGTCAGAATTTCGTGAGGTCACATGGCACGGACGTCATTTCCATCACGGCAAATACATCTCTGACCGTTTAAGCTCGCGAGGGCCGGCATACGGATATGCCGGCCCACGGCGAGCCCTGTATTTCTTCGAAATCTGAAATCTGGCCGTTCCACATCCCGCCCTTCTCCACTCTGTAAATATGCGCGATCGAAACGAATTCGTACAACTCATCGACCGATACCGACTGGGGCAAGCTCAGCGATTGTCCATCGGTTTGACGCTGCGTTCCGATTTCAAGTGGTTTCACACTTCACTGATGTTGGCCGAAGGACGCGGCAAATTCCTGAAACCGAAGTGGATTGAGAATCGGGAATCACGAGTGCCCGAGAGTATTGCCAATGCTTGCCGCCAATTGGTTGGCTCCACAGAGTCCTCGATTCGGGATTTCGCTCAGTTGCGAATCGATTTGACGCGTGCGATGGCAACGGCTGTGAACGAACTCGCCACTCTGTCGGGCGTGCACGCCAAGATGTTGTTGGCAGTTTGTGTCGATGAACCCGGAATCTGGATCGACGATTACGATGGAAAGAAAACATGGCAACCGTTTTGCGAACCGGAGCAATTGGCCGAATTGACTGGCTTGACGGTTGTCGACGCCTTGCCCGGTCGTGACCTGGCGGCGGGTGGACGTGGTTGGCCATTGCAACCGCTGCCGCATTGGTTGCTGTTTGCGGATCGCAACAAGACGATCGCTGACCAACCCAGGCTATTGATCAACCTGAGTGATTACACGGATCTGACATGGTTGCCGGAATCTGATGGATTGGATGATGAATTACCAGCGATTCGCTTCGCCAGATTCTTGGGTCCGGATTTCGAGCGTCGTTTGATCGCCGGCTGTGGCCAACCCGATTTGAGCGAGGCACGTCGCGACGACTTGGGGGCTCAAGGAAAAGTCAGCACGGAATTGGCCTCGGAATGGAACGAGTTCGTCGATCGTCAGGAGATTTCCCGCAACGTTCCCGATCAACCAACTATTCAATTGCTGGTGGATCGTTCGGTCGAGATTATTCGGAATGAGCGACTTTCGGTAGGCGACGCGCTGGCGACACTCAGCAGTCACGTCACGATCGCCATCAAACGATTTCTGGCCAAGCGTTCCGCTCGTTCCAATTGTCGTTTGGTGATGGCCGGCGGCCTCAGTCGTCACGGCTTGTTGTTAAGCGAGATCAATCAAGTCATTGGAATGCCCTGGTTGGATGCGTCGGAAATAAATTACTCAGCCGGCTTTTCGCGAAGTGCCACGGGCGCGATGATGGGCCTGATGCATATCGACCAAATGCCAGTCACCATTCCCTGGATCAGCGGTTGTGAAACACCACGCGTGCTGGGGCGGCTGACGCCAGGTAACCCGGGCAATTGGCGACGTGTTATCATGGAAATGGGCGACTGCCGTCCGCCGGTAATGAAGCTTTGCGAGGCGGTTTAAGGTGGTTTTGCTTTGTAGGCTCACTGATTAAAAACCACTCTGGCAGTCTAAAGCAAAAAGGCCATTCGAAATAATGCTTCCCGCCAATTCACCTCGCTGGGCAGACCTGATGTGCGATTTGGGTAGCGCTGAATCGATCGGCCAGGCATTTCAGCAAGCCTACGAGATGTTGGAGCAAGCCGATTGCGACAAGTCCAAAATCCAGAAAGCGGTAAGTCTGGCCGCCCGACAGATTTCTCATCTGTACCATCAGCAAACCACCTATTCCGCGTCGGCCGCTGCCATGCCGCACCTGGTGCACTTTGCCACCCTCTCAGAGCTGAAGCAAAAGACCTACATTTTGGCGATGATTGGTTTCATGGATTTTGATCACGCAGGAGACTGGTCGCCGGACGATCTGCATGGCGCGTATTGCCAGGCGATCCAGGAGTCTGAGACTTGGGCTGAGCAACTATTGCGATCCAAAAAGCTCACTCGTGAACAACAGGGAGATCTGTTTGTGGCCATCGCCCTGATTCGGCGAACGTGCATCTATACGATTCGCAACGAAGGGTTGGTGTCATTTGAATGCGCGGGTTGCCAGGCTGATCTGGAAGTGGACCGGCAAGACGGCACGATGGTGATTTCGTTTGATGGCGGTTCGGTGCCGCTTGAGCGGACGAACGACTTGGCTGCCGAATTTCAGCGCCCTGTTCACAGGGAACTTGGTCAGTTCTATCAGCTGGCGGAAGCGGGTGGTCACAAAGAGTTTATTGAGTGGTTGTCGCAATTCCTGGGAACGTTCGTGTGCCCTGCTTGTGAGACTGATCAACAAGTCAACTACGACAATCAGTAGTCCAGCACTTCTTTCGGTCGCCAGACGTCCAGCAGTTCAGCTTTGCTGCGTTGGTTGATGGCCGCCCATTGAAAATCGTCGTCAAATTCGACGATGCCAATGGCGGCGGTTGGCATCGATTCGTATTGTCCAGTCAGTTGGTAAATCCATTCTGACGAGCCCGGATTGTGGGAGACGACCATCACTCGAAATTCGTCGCTTGTTTTGGAAGAGACCGTTTCGCAGTAATCGTGCACATCGGGGTGGTACAAAGCGCGTTGCGTGATGATCGGGATTTCCTTCTCAGCCCCCTGCACAAACAACTCTGCCGTACTGATGGCGCGATTGGCGGTCGACGAAAGGATCAAGTCTGGCAGGCATTCTTTCTTGGCGACGTAACTGCCCATCAGCGGGGCCGTGGCGTTTCCCCGTTTGTTTAACGGGCGATCGTGGTCGGTTAACGTCTCGTCTTTCCAGCTGGATTTGGCATGACGCATGATCAACAGTTGTTTCATTCCGGCCTGGTTACCTCATGTCATCCGCGAAAATTATTTAAACAGAATTCGAAATTGATTCAAATCCCCATCTGGTCTTTGTCCCCCTACCGGTGAAATAGGGCTGCTCTAATTTCAACGCTTGTTGCCTGCCCGTCAACAGCGAATCCAGGCCGACCTGCGAGAGGCTTGATAAAAACCACTCGCTCGCGCCTCGTGCTTGTACTACATCCGTTTGGCCAATTCTCTTGCGGCCGCTTCCCACTCGGGATATTGAAACTGAAAACCGGCGTCGAGCAATTTCCCCGGGACGACACGCCGACTCTTAAGGATCAATTCCGTTTCTGTTCGCATGACGACCGCACCAATGGCCGCCATCCACTTGGTCGCTGGTAAACCGATCGTAACACCCGTGGCAGCACGCAACAGTGACATGAATTCTCGCTGCGGAAGCGGGTTCGGCGATGCCAGATTGACTGGTCCGGTCAAAGATTCATTCGAAACGAGCAATAAAACCGCCTGGATAAAATCTTCTTCATGAATCCACGACACAAACTGTTTGCCGCCAGCAATCGGTCCGCCGAGTCGCAGTTTCACCAATCTGGAAAGCACTGAAAAAATACTGCCGGCAAGCGGACTCATCACCATCGACGTCCGTAAAGCAACTTTTCGCGTCTGCGGAGTGTCCGCCGTTTCCTGTTCCCGCTCCCAGGCTTTGGCGATCTCGACACTCAGTTTCCAGCTTTCCGGGTAAGCAGATTTGCCAGCCTCGATCCATCCGTTGGCTTCATCGTTGCCTGCATCAAACCGGTGGTCGTAAATCGTCGCCGTACTCATCTGCAACCAGACTTTGGGTGGCGTGGGGGATAGCGAAATGGCTCGTCCAACGATACGAGTCGAATCGACTCGCGAATCGAGCATCTGTTTTCGATTGGTTTCGTTGTACCGGCAATTGACTGATCGCCCCGCCAGATTGATCACGACATCAGCCGCATCGATTTCATGAGTCCAGTCACCGAGAGTCTTACCGTCCCATTGGATATGTTTTGTCGAACTCGACGGCCTGCGAGTAAGAATTTTTACGTAATGTCCGCGTTGGGTAAGGCCTTCGAAGAGTGCTTGCCCAACATGTCCGGTACCACCCGGAATCAGGATTTTCAAACCAGTGGAATTATTGCTCGCGGTCATATTCTGCTAACCGCGTGAAATGGCAAGCGATAACCGCCAACATACCAGCCGTTTTGTCGAGAGCCGCGGATTTAGCGAGATGAATCCGACGCTTTACGCCAAAATTTACCAGTGAAACATATCGACAATACGGCAGGAGTTTTTTCTAGCGTCTCGTCTTTTCCAGCTGGAATTGGTGTGTCGCCTGACCGTCAGTTGTTCATTCCGGCCTGGTTACCTGACGTCATCCGCAAACATTACTAAAATCGGATTCGAAATCGCTTCGAATCGCTCAAATCGCCTTCTCATTGTTGTCCCTACCAGTGAAAATAGGTTTACCCTGATTTCATCGCTTGTTGTCTGCCGGTCAACAGCGAGCCCGTTGTTGATTGTACTTTTACAGGATATTCAGTCCTTCCGATGAACCCCGAACGATCGCGAATCCAGGCCGACCTGCGAGGGCTGATTGAAGGTGAGGTTTTCTGTGACGATTTGTATTTGCAAATGTATTCCACGGATGCCAGTATCCTGCAAATCTGTCCGTTAGGCGTTGTGCGCCCGGTCAATGTGGCGGACGTGGCGGCGGTGGTCAAATATGCGGCAGAGAATCACATTCCGATCCACGCGCGCGGCAGTGGGTCCAATGTCGTGGGGGCAGCGATTGGTCCTGGCCTTGTGATCGATTTTTCAGTGCACATGCGACGCGTCGTGACGGAGAGCGAATTTCGTGTGCGAGTCCAGCCTGGCGTGGTGTTGGCGAATCTGAATCGCCAGTTGGCGAAACGTCAGGTGATGTTCGGTCCCGACCCGGTGAAGCGTAGCGTCACGACGATGGGCGGTGTGATATCGATGGACTCCACGGGTAGTCACTGGAAAGTCTACGGCGCGCCTCGTGAAAAGATTTGCAAAATGCAAGTCGTGTTGGCCGATGGGAAAATCGTGGAGTTTGGCAAGGAGGCGACTCCGTCTGCGGAATCGAATCGTATTCGGGATCAGGTTGAATTGATTTTGGGGCGACGTCGTGAATTGATTGCGGAAAAACAATCGAACACGCCGACCAACCACGCCGGATACAACCTGCTGGACTTGGATCAGAACGGCCGCCTGGACCTCAGTCGACTGATCGCTGGTTCCGAAGGAACGCTGGGCCTGATCACTGACATTACTGTCGAGGTTCAACCGGTTCCGTCTGACCGTGGAGTCGTGTTGTTGTTCTTTGATCAAATTCAATTGGCCGCCAAGTCTGCATTGGAGGTCCTGAAGAGTGACGTTGTCGCCTGTGACCTGATTGATCGTCGGCTGCTGTCGATCGCCAGGTCGACGGAAAAACGATTTGAGCGAATCATTCCTGCGGAAGCGGAGGCGATGGTGTTGGTCGAGTTGCAAGCAGACGACTCGGCGGAATTGCGGCAAAAAGTGCAAGGCCTCGCTGACCGGATGACCCGCAAAAAACGGATGGCATTTGACGCCCGCGTGACTTGCTCACTGGAGGAAAGGAATCTGTATTGGCGAGTCGCCCGGCGAGTGATTCCGATGCAGTACGGCATGAAGGGCCAGCGGCAACCGTTGCCTTTTGTCGAGGATATTGCGATCTCGCCCGAACTGATCCCGGGCTTCCTGGTCGATCTGCAGGAAATTTTGCAGAGTTGCGAGGTCACTGCGTCATTGTTCGTGCACATGGCACAGGGGATTATCCATTTGCGACCGCAGCTGAACCTGGCGGATCCGGATGACGTGAAACGGATGCGGGACCTGACTGAGAAACTGTTTTCGCGAGTCTTTGAACTCAACGGCAGTATCAGCGGTTCGCACGGCGACGGGTTAATTCGAACCGGCTTCCTACGTCGGCAATACGGTCGGATGTACGATGTGTTCGGAGAAATTAAACGCGAATTCGATCCACAGAACATTCTGAATCCAGGGAAAATCGTCGATTCACCACCGACCGACATTTACGAGATCCTGCGTGATCAAACGATTACGAATATCGGCGGCAACAGCGCCAACTCTACTGCGGCCAACTCGAATGGCGGAATGAGTGGCCAGACAAATGGTCAAGCGGAAGCCGATGGAACGTCCGCGACTGAGCCGGGTAGCGATTCGACCGAATCCAGTACAAATAAAAGTAACCGCAACGGCAATCGCAAAAACAAAAAGCGCAAGCAGCCTGCTCTGCCGGTGATCGAGCCGCAATTGAATTGGACGTTGAGCGAACTTGCGGCAACAGCACACGGATGCAATGGCTGTGGCCGTTGCAAAACGGCGTCGCCTGATGAAAGGATGTGTCCGATCTTTCGGTTGTATCCTCGTGAAGAGGCTTCGCCGCGAAGCAAAGCTAATTTGCTGCGAGACTTTTTGAATGGATCGATCGACCAGCAGCATCTCAATTCCAGCGAACTGAAAAAAGTTGCCGACCTTTGTGTGAATTGCCATCAATGTCGTTTGGAGTGCCCGGCGAATGTCGACGTGCCGAAGTTGATGGTGGAAGCGAAGGCCCAGCACATTGCCGTCAACGGACTGCGGATGTCGGAATGGATTCTGACCAGGCTGGATGTGCTGTACGGTTTTTCCGGACGCATGCCGCATCTGACGAACTGGATGATTCGCAGTCGGGTGTTTCGCTGGGGCCTCGATCGTTTTCTGGGGATCGCCCAAGCTCGCAAGCTGCCTCGCTTTTCGACTCGTTCATTTATGAAATGGGCCGCGCGACGCAAGATGACGTCGTCGACCAAGCGCCGGGATCGCAAGGTTTTGTATTTCGTCGACGCCTACGCGAACTGGAATGATGTCGAACTGGCGAAGGCGACGTGTGCGGTCTTGAAGCACAACGGGTTCGAGATTTTTGTGCCGCCCAATCAACAGGTCTCCGGGATGTCGCTGATCTCGGCCGGGGTGGTTGATCGAGCTCGCAAGATCGCCAGCAAGAATGTCGAGTTGTTGGCGGAAGGCGTGCGGCAAGGGTGTCATATCGTGACTTCAGAGCCCTCTGCGGCTTTGGCGTTAAAGCACGAATACTTAAGTTTGCTGGACGACGCGGACGCGCGGATCGTATCCGAAAACTGTACCGACATCAGCAATTTCCTTTGGCAGTTGCATCAAAAAGGTGACCTTGAGCTCGATTTCAACCCACTAAACTTTAACGTCGGTTATCATTTGCCTTGTCATCAACGAGCGTTAGGTCCGGCGGTGGCAGGCATGAACCTGCTGGACTTGATTCCAGGTATGCAGGTGGAAAGAATCGAAAAGGGTTGTTCGGGAATGGCCGGTACGTACGGGCTGATTCGTCAAAACTATCGACGAAGTTTGCGAGCCGGACTTGGGTTGATCAACGCCGTTCGCCAGCCACATGTGATGGCCGGCGTCACCGAATGCAGCACCTGCAAAATTCAGATGGAACAAGGCACGTCCAAGCCGACGATCCATCCAGTTAAAATTCTCGCATTGGCGTACGGGTTGATGCCCGAATTGGACGACCTGTTTGACCGACGCAGTGAATCGTTAGTAGTATCATGAAAATTAGTGTTGTGACTTTCGCAAGAATCAAGGAAGTGATGGGAGCGGATCGGGTTGAATTGCAAGTCGATTCAGACGCGACAGTGGCCGATTTGAAATCGCTGTTGTTGACGCAGTACCCCGATCTGCAATCGTTGATGCCACATTGCAATGTCGCCGTCGACCAGGAATACTCCGATGACCAAACGGCTTTGCGTGAAGGTTGTGAAGTCGGAATAATCCCGCCTGTTAGTGGCGGATAAAGCAGAGATGATAGAACTCACAGATCAACCCATCGACCACCAGGCCGCGTTGCAAGCGGTCGCTCACCCAAACGCAGGCGCCAATCTGTTGTTCGTGGGCACGACCCGACAATGGACAGGCGATGTCGAAACGACTGAATTGAAATACGAATGTTACCAGGAGATGGCTGAGAAGGAGATCCGCAAACTTTGCGACCAGGCCAGCCAGCGCTGGGACCTGTTGAACGTCAGTGTGATTCACCGACTCGGCGTCGTTCCAGTTGGCGAGGCGAGTTTGGCGGTCGCGGTCAGTAGCGCCCACCGCTTACCATCTTTCGAAGCGGGCCAATGGTTAATCGAACGCCTGAAACAGGTGGTTCCAATCTGGAAACAGGATGTGGATGCCAGTGGGAAGACTGAGTGGGTGCATCCTGAGCAGGAGGCGGGCCGATGAGTCTGGTAGATTCTTTCGGAAGAGTTCATACGGCGTTGCGACTTAGCGTGACAGACCGATGCAATATCCGCTGCTTTTATTGTATGCCCAGCGAGCACGTCGAGTTTTTGCCTCGACCAGAAGTGTTGACCTTTGAAGAGTTGACCCGCGTCACCAAAGTCTTTTGTCAGCTAGGCATCAACAAGGTGCGACTGACGGGCGGCGAGCCTTTGGTTCGCAAGGATCTGCCCGAGTTGATTCGGCAGATCTCGGCTTTGGACGGAATCGATGAAATCGCTATGACGACCAATGCAATTCTACTGGAACGACATGCGGTAGATCTGAAAGCTGCCGGACTCGATCGAATCAATGTCAGCCTGGATACTCTGGACAGAGAACAATTCGAATCGATCACCCGACGCGATAGCCTGGACGAGGCCTTGAAAGGTATCGAAGCAGCTCAACAAGCTGGTTTCGAAAACATTCGGCTGAATGCCGTTGCCGTGAAGGGATTGATCGAGCCGCAGATTGTTCCGCTCGTCAAATTCGCCGTACAGCAACGACTTGCTTTACGATTCATCGAATTCATGCCTTTGAATTCAACCGGTCGTTGGTCCGACGACGAAGTGTTAACCGGGACGAAGATTCGGGAGTTGATTCAGGAACAATTTGGCGAGCTGATTCCAATCGATCGCCCCGACCCTTCCCAGCCAGCGACTGATTTTGGATTCCAAAGCGGGCTTGGCACGGTTGGGTTTATCAATTCGGTGTCTCAACCGTTTTGCGGTGACTGCAATCGAGTCCGCTTGACCGCCGATGGGAAGATTAGAAACTGTTTATTCTCGCATGCGGAATGGGACATGCGCGATTTGTTGCGATCCGGATCAACCGACGATGAATTAATACAATTGATCAAGGAGTGCGTCGCCAACAAAAAAGCAGCCCACGGAATTGGAACGCAGGAATTCCAGAAACCGGAACGCGCGATGTATCAAATTGGAGGATGACCAGATGGCGAAACAGGACGACTCGGAACAGGACGCTGAAAAGCCCTGGTACGCCGACGGTTTGAAGTTCAAGTGTTCGGGATGTGGCGACTGTTGCACCGGTGCGCCCGGATACGTTTGGGTCAACAAGCAGGAAATTGAAGGCCTTGCCGGGGCTCTCGGTTTCGACGACGTTGAAAAGTTCGAAGAGAAATACGTGCGTAAGATTGGCATTCGCAAGAGCCTCGTCGAATTTCCCAACGGCGATTGCGTGTTCTTTGACAATGGAACTCGCAAATGCGCGGTTTACGATTATCGGCCTCGACAATGCAAGACCTGGCCGTTTTGGGACTCGAATCTGAAGAGCCCCGATGCGTGGGCCGAAACCTGCGAACACTGCCCCGGCAGCGGGACCGGCAAACTGTATTCGCTGGAGCAGATCGAAGAGCAACGCAAGGTGTTCAAGATCTAGTGGGTTTGCGTCTTGGTGTTGATTCTTGGTGTTGATTCTTGGGTGCCATGCTCAGGCGCAGCATGAGCATGCTTACGCGTTTGATCGGACGACGGTTAGCGTGGCGTGAGCA
>CAZPOL010000085.1:0-22493 GCA_964588195.1 uncultured Pirellulaceae bacterium
TCGTCCTGATCCGCGTCAGACAATTCAACCAAGGTGACGTGTTCTGCAGTCGCCAAGCTGGACAAGTCGTCCGACCCGGCACCCGTTCGTCCACCAAACAAGACTCCGTCACTTGTCGTAATCACCTCGCCCGTTCCATCGTTGAACAGACTGCCGGCAGAGCCATAAGTTTGCTCAGCAAAAACATCGCCAACGCCCAGGTTCGCGTCGGTGTAGTTGTCTGCGCCGAGGCTACGCGAATCTACCACGACAAAGAAGCTGCCGTTGTCAACATCTTCAAACTCGTACAGCCCATCGCTGCTTGTCAGTTCCGTCGCAACCAGCTGGTCACCATCATCCAGGGTATTGTTGTTGTTGGTGTCCTGGTAGAGATGAACAATGGCTTGATTGAAACCGTCTGCATTTCCTACTGCCGACGTGATTGAACCATCTCCGTCGACGTCATGAAGCACATTTCCTGAAATTGTGTTCTCTGGTTTGTCGTTGATTTCGATAGTCATCGACGCCGTATCGACAAGGCCATCGGTGTCAGTAACCGTGACGTGCAAGGTGTAAGATTCAACGTCTTCGAAGTCGAGTGCCGAAGAATCGATAACAAAGATTTCACCTGTGTCCGGGTCGATGTCGAATACCCCGACCCCACTTCCGCCCGACACCCTGTATTTCAAAACGTCACCGCTATCAGGATCGTCCGCTTGCACCGTACCAACGACGGAATCGTTGGGCGAATTTTCGTCGATGTTGAAAAACTGGTCGAGTACTTCCGGTGCATCATTCAGGTCAATTTGACGAGTCACAACGGACAAAGCATCCAGATCGAACGCGGAGCCCTGGGGCAATCCGACATCGCTGCCGTCAAAAACCAGTGAGGCAGTACCGGTTGCCGCTCCATTGACTGATGTGGTTTCCAATACGATCTGACTGATGTCAACGTCCTCGGTGATGAGGTCGGCATCAGTGATCAAATCCGAGCTGTCCAACGTTACCAGAAGCGCTCCACCGGTTAGCTGAAGACCTCCAACTACCGTGTCTCGTTCGATCAACTCAAGCCCGGCTATCGCTGGCTGAATACCCAACTGGCTGCCGTCGACCAACAGACTCGTTTCAACATCGGAATTGCCTAACCCGATATCGATCAGGTCCAGTTGGAAAATGGAATCTTGTTCGATGCCATCAACACTAAACAGGATCTGCCCCACTTCCAGGACCACGTCGCCGACCGTCGTACGTTGTTCAACAATCGTGAGTGACTGGAGATCTTCGAATTGCATAAAGTTCGGTGCGGAAAGATCTTGCGAACTGTAGTCGAACAATACGGAGAACACGCCATTGGAATAGTCATCTACCGTCGGCCGGAACACGATAATGTCGTTGGATTCGACCAAACCGGGAACGCCCGGCAACATCACGTCTTCTGTTGTCGAGAATACGACATCGCCAGCGTTCAGTGTGAATTGTGAATTCTGTCCAATAGTTATTTCTTGATTCACAAAGTGCAGACCGTCGATGTTGCCTTCAACGAAATCCGCCAATGAGAACTGCTGGGAGAATGAACCAGCGGTAAGCTCACCCAATTGAAGGTTCGTGCCACCAAACTGGAACGTATCACCCTGGTGCCAGTCGGTCGGACCGGGGATTCCGGTTACTCCCGTGACAGTCTGATCGGTTGAGATCCACAGCGTATTTGTTGGAAAGACATTGATTTCCAATTCGCTGGGCTGCGAGTACGAGTTACCATCGTGAATCCTGAACTCAAACGAATCAAAATCGTCTCCGAACCCGTCGACTTGCTGCCGATAGACCAGGTCTCCGTTGACGATGTCAGCAATATCGATTTCCCGCCCATTCGACACGACCATATCATTCAAGAGCAGCATACCATTGGCGGGCAATGATCCAACTTCAATCCGATCCGGCGCATCACCTTCTATATCTGAGTAGTCAAAATCTGCGAGTGTGAAGGTGTAGTCGATTCCCTGTGTTGGAAATGCCTGAGGATTAAGTGACTCAGGAGCCTGGTTTGCCCGGATTAAGGAATGCGAGATCGTATCCGTGACGCCGGCCGCCGGTCCATCCCATACGATCACGAAATTATCCGATCCAATGCCGGCGATCGATGCATTGGCCTGGTTTCCGATCGTAAAATCGTTGACACGCGTCTCCGCCACATCAACAGACACAACATTTGTGCTGTAATCGATTGAGTATTGCTTGTAGAAAACACCTTCATTGTCAGCGTTGTCAGTTTGGTCGCCAAAACCACTCCAGACTACTCCGATTTCATTGTCACTCAGAAGAGACAGTGAAGGTGAGAGCTGATTGTTAATTTGCGTATCATTGATCGAAAGAACATCAAAGAACGTACTGGTATCATTGAAGACAATCAGGTCCACGCCGCCTCCGCCATTAGGACCTGGATCATTGTTTTCCGCCGCCACAAACAGGTAGCCATTGTCGGCCAGCCGAACCGTTGGATCATTGTAGGTCGGCAGCAAGTCAATGATGCCGCCCGGTGCCAGCCCCTGATCATCAAATCGTTGCGCAATAACAGAACCAAAATCGCTTTCAAAGACTACTGCCAATTCCCCAAGGTTGTTGAGTGAAATATCAGCCTCTGAACCGGGCACCACGACAACGTCCAGGGCAGCATTGATCAGCGAATGATCTGAATCGTAGTAGCTGGCACCAATGACTCCCCCGCCATTGGCATTCTCCCAAGCGAATGCATACCGGCCTTGGTCATTGATCGTAACTGCTGAGTCTTCTGCATTGTTTGCAACGACGAATTCACCAGTATCAAATCCATCAGCGGCAAAATACCTGCCCAATACCTGTTCATTATCCCTATCTGACCAGGTGACCACGAAGTTTCCAGTGGCATCCACATCGACTGATGCCCATTGTTGATTTCCAGCAATCGTTTCATTGATTGTAAACTGGTTGCCGACGGTACCACCCAGGAAATCGTATCGCTGGCCTACCACATCCCAGCCTGTGGCCTGAGTGAACTGCGACCAGACAATGACATAATTGCCTTCATCGTCAATCCCAACTGAATTGCCTGAACCACGATTTTCACGCTGCAGCGAAACATCAGTGACATCGGCAGCGATAGGCGTATCCATGGCAACAACGTCCGTCGGAGAGAGCAACACACTGGTCCAGAACTCTTGTGCCGCATGAGTCACAATGACTTCGGTTTGCACGACTCCGGATTCAAATTCCAGGACCCAATCACCGCCCAGACTCTCGTGTCCGGTTAAGTCGGTACTGGCTGCTACATCGGCGTCCGTCAGATCGACGATATGACTAAGCAACATCTGGCCATCGCCATTTGTCGCCAGGTCACATCCATAGAACAACAGATCCGCATCTTCAGAGAGCCCCGCTTGCCAACTGGCGAGCGTATCCGAATGCTGGTCCAGTGAATCAAGCGACAACGTCGCGTTGCCAAGGTTAAGCACGCCATCGCTTCCATGCGAGATAATATGAATCGCTGAAACGGCACCATCGGGTTGTTGGAGACGATCTGCAACCAACTGGAACCCATTTTGATCGGCGCCGACGACCAGGATTTCGATGTTGCCCGAACTGGTAAGGTCGGCCAACAACTGTTCGTAATTCTCAACGGCCGAATCAATCACGACCAATTCAGGCAGGTCGACAATGCCTGATTCCATCGTCAACTCGGCATTCAATTCGTCAGTGGCGGTGTCCAGCATTTCCAGGGCTTGAATGCCAGCCTGCATTCCATCCAGGTCCGTTTGCTCGGAACTTCCGGATACAACTTCCGCCCAATCCACAACCTCACCATCCTGAACACAGGCCTCGTCAACCTGTACATCAACCGCCATGGCCTCCATATCGAAAGGCGCAGCATCGTACAGCACGCGATCTTCCAGGGCGATGAGCTGCAACGATTCATCACCTGTAGTCGCGGGTTTCGATTCATGATTTCTTGAGCGAGACAATTTCTCAAGCGACTTGCGAATCAGTTGGTAGGTGTTTTTCTTCATTGTCTTTACTTTTTGCAAAGGGTCGTTTGCACTCGATGAACGCCATGGAACATCAGGCACTGCGCACGTCTACCGCAGTGTGCGGGTACGTACAGACGTCACATCGAAACCCTAGCTTTATTCCGGTCGCCAACACGGGACAATCTTGGGGGCAAATCGGGCCACGACGAAGTTGTCGATTAGTGAATGCGGATTGTGCCGGCTTTGCCACTACTAACGATTACGAAGCAAATTCGCGCAAAGAAAAAAGCTGTCAGCAGCAACACTGGCAGGAAACCAATGGGCAGATCAAGAATGATCGATGATTGGATAGAGTTGATCTGTCGCGTTGACTTGTCGATTAGTGCGACACAATTCCAGCAAATCCTGAGTCGTTTGGAATAGCTCCTGCAATTCCCGATCGTTCTGATTCAGCGAACTCTCCAATTGAGAGATCATGACCTGGAATTGGTCGTCTTCGCCCAAAGCTTCTCGCTTCAGTCGTTTTACCAACACGCGAAGGGGTGCCAGGTTGCCGGCCTCGG
The DNA here is from genome assembly GCA_964588195.1 of uncultured Pirellulaceae bacterium. Lineage (GTDB taxonomy): Bacteria > Planctomycetota > Planctomycetia > Pirellulales > Pirellulaceae > CAJQPP01. The sequence continues at coordinate 4,541 of CAZPOL010000085.1, forward strand.
CGGCCGCCACTACGTCTGCGGATCCCGACAGCAGCGACTCGTCGATTTGTGCACCACTGACTTTCATCGGCAACATGCACGATTGATCTTGCTTGATGGCCTGAGCCAGCCGTTTCAGGATTTCAAAATCGAACCGTTGTGGACAATCTTTCTGCAATGTTTGTAATGCTTGCTTGATTTCGATCCCGGTACAATGATCATTTGCAAACATCAGGGCGTCGAAGGCCTCACAAACTGCCAGAATCCGGCAGCAGAGCGACAATTGCAAACGATCATTCAAGTCTGCCAAACCGGCTCCATCTTCGAAACTGCGTTGGTAGTTAACGATGATTTCTGTGACTTCGCTGGAAACGGACGCGGATTGGCAAATCGACCTGGCAATCTCCCGGCTCCGAATCTCCCGCTCGGTGTTACTTGCTTGATTCCTGGATTGGCTGGCAGATGGCTCGTAGGCGTAAGGCTGGTAGACGCCGATTCGTCCGATGTCATGTAACAACGCGGCAACTCGCAACGTCGCACTGTTACTTTCACTCACAATTCCTTGAGCGGTGGCCAGACACAGGTTTGCAACACGGGCCGAGTGCTCAGCCGCGGTTCGGTCACGGTAGTACAGAGAACTATACAAAGCCGAAACGATCGCTTCGTGCTCGACAGGATCGACAAACACAGCGACGCCCTCTGAACCCGTAAGGTTCTCTTCGCCTCCCAGTGTGGTCATTCCCTTGGAACCAGTCTCCCAACCAACCACCTGGTTACGACCGGCGTTCTTGGCAACGTAAAGCGATTGATCGGCCTGTTCCAACATATGCTGAACATCCATTGCCAGGAATTTGCGAGACGAAACCCCGACACTGACGGTCACTGAGACGCTGCCAACGCGAGTTCGCTCGACATCTTTTCGAATTTCATCACCCAACTGCATCGCTTCAGCGTAACTCATATTTGGAATTGCCAAACAGAATTCTTCACCACCATAACGGCAAACCGCGCCCTTCTCGCCGACGATTTCCAGCGTCGCAGTCGAAACTAGTTTGATCACATCATCACCAAACGAGTGGCCATAGTTATCGTTAATTGACTTGAATTTATCGATATCCAACATGATCACGGACATCTCTGTATCAGTCGTTTCTTCCCAATAACCATCGATGATTTCAAAGAATGAGCGACGATTCAGACAGCCCGTCAGTGAATCGCGAGACGCAAGATATTGCAAGCTCTCATTTTGACGTCGAATTTCGTCTCGCGATTTCTGCAGGACGCTCAGCATATTACTGAGTTCGAGTCTCTTGTTTTCGAGTGCTGTAACGTCCTGGAAACTGGTCAAAGCACCACGGCACTTTCCGTTTTCTGCCATCAATGGAGTCGAGTTGACGATAAATTTTCGCTCCGTCTCCGACTCGTCCTGCAAACCGATCATCACGCCTTCGATCGGTTGACTTTGTTCCAGGGAATAATTCCATGGAAACTCTTCAGTCGGTACTTCCTTGTTTTCACCTCGTAGCAACTGCCACTGGAAATCGTCCGGGCTCTCGCCCATTAGTTCGTTCAACTCGCGATCAACGATAGACATAAACGATCGATTCGCCATCACAATTTGGCCTCGAACATCCTGCAAGACCAGACCTTCCGCGATCACATCCAAAGCATTACGCACCCGGTTTGGTACGACCTTGGACGGGTTCAGGTACTTCAGCGTTCGATACAAGAACAACCAGGCCAGCAGCGTAACCGCGGAGCCCATGAACAAGATCAATATGATTGAGCGGAAGGTATTGATTCGGTTCAGCTTGATGAAACTGACTTGAACCTGGCCCCAGACCTTATTGTTTGCCAGAATGGCAACCACCATTCGCTCGGAGGTCGATGCGTCATGCTCTCTCGACGGCTGCCAATCTTCGGGGTGTTCACCCCACTCAGCGATCTTCTCGTTTCCTTTGACAATCCGAATCGACTGCAAACCATCGATTCTGTTTCCCAACCTGTCAACAATCGACTCAAGTTCCGACGAATCATGCTGATCGGCAAAACTGGCTGCGGTGACGGCCAACGAGTCGCAGAATTGCAATCTGGCCTGAACCTGTTCCTGAACCGAATCGGGAATCAATTTCAGACCGTGCGCAATCCAGATAACACTGACGGCAATCAGGCCGAGCGTTAGTGCGATACGACAGGTGGACTTAATCATTGTGGATATTGGCGCCCTTTTATTCAAAGACGACAGATCGCTCGTGGATGGTTTGGATGGCGGGTTGAATAGCTTTAAGAGCTTTGACGCGGAAATAACCGGCTTAGAAATGTAGGTTCTCTATGGGGACTGGTATTCGCTAAATCTGGTAATCGTCAGACTCAACGCCCCGCTATCAAAAAAACGAATGCTGGTGCGTCAATCTGTAACGAATGTCTGGATTGCAACGCCGGCCTGTGTCGGAAAACTGCCCGATATGACAATCGAAATTATCGGTACTGCCGTCAAAGCACGAATAAGTGTGATAGTCGTAATGATTCCATCCGTCCAACTTTCAATTCTCTCCTCCCCAGATTCCATGGCTCGAAACGTTGCCACAATCATGAAGCTCGCAAAGGTTGTCATTCTGGCAGCAGCATTCCAGTCCATGTGCGCAGACCCACTAGCCGGCCTGCAACATGGAGAATTGGATGGTCTGAAAAACGCATTTGAACAAGCCTATCAAGACAATTCCGGTTTGCATTCGACCGCGTCAAACACAAATCGATTACTGGGCGAGCGACCGTCACCAGACTTGTCCTCGCAGCAGTTCGCCAACTCGCAATTGCGGCAACCATCGCCACAGGAATCCGCGAGTCCACCGGCTGTTCCGGGCAACTTTGACATTCCGGCTCGGCGGAGCAACTTTACGCAACCGGACAACACCCAAGAACCAAATATTGCTGGGCCGCCGCCGTCACAAGGGTCGGGCAGTCGGGAATACTACGAATTGAACGCCCCTGAATCACCGATCGTTTCACGGGATCAAAATACGATGTGGTGGCAACCGCTGGTCGTACAACCGGTCGATTCCCGGTCCACCAACCCGGTGAATCCGGACTTCCTGGTCCAAATGGCCATGCAGAATTCGCCAGCCATTTTGGCCACCAGCTTGCGACCATTGATCGTGCAAACGGAGATTGGCGAATCCGTTGCGGCATTCGATCCAGAGCTGTTCGTGAACTCTCAGTTTGACGATCGGGTTGACCCTGTTGGCAACCAATTGACGACCGGAAACGGATCTCCCTTCCTGGAAGACCACATCTGGTTCGGCGAGGCGGGTTTTCGAAAACGATTGTGGAATGGTGGAGAATTCGAAGCCAAGCAACGCCTTGGATTTCAAAACAGCAACAGCCGGTTTTTCGATCCGCAGGATCAAGGCACAGCCACTTTGTCAATTAATTTCTCTCAGCCACTGTTGCGAGGTAAAGGTCGCGCTTTCAATCGCAGCCAAATCGTGATCGCTCAAATCAGCCACGACTCGTCATGGGCTCAGTACGCTGCCGAATTGCAAGACGAATTGACTGAGGTCGTGGAAGCGTATTGGACACTGTACTTCAACCGTTCCTCTTTGATTCAAAGACAGTACAACGTAGAACGTGGAATTACGATCCTGCGAAAACTGGAAGGTCGTAGTGGTTTGGATACGCTGCCAAGCCAGATCGCTCGTGCCCGAGCGGCTGTCGAATCACGACGTACTGAATTGGCCAACGCCCGACGCGATGTTAAAAACACCGAAACGGAAATCCGTCGTCTGACTGGAAACCGAAACAATTTTCAGGCGGTAGCACCTGAATTGCTGCCGATGGAAACCCCGGTCCTCTATCGAGCCAATGAGGATCTGGGGTTTGTCATCGAGCAGGCGATCCAAAGTCGTCCAGAAATCAAACAAGCCGTACAACGATCGAAGGTCGCCGCAGTGCAACTGGACATCGCCGAGCACGAATTGTTGCCGGAGTTGAACCTGATATTCAATTCCTACGTTTCGGCACTGCGTGGCCAATCGCAAATCTTCAATGCTTGGGGCGACCAATTCACCAACTCAACACCCGGCTATGCTCTGGGAATCGAATACAACCTGCCCTATGGCCGCCGTGCCGCTCGTGCCCGCAACAATCGCCAGCAATTGGCGCTGAAACAAGTCCACCACGAGATTGACCAAACCGTCAACGAAGTCGTCGCCGAAACCAAGATTGCCTGGCGACAAGTCGAATCCGCATACGAAACAACAATCGCCGCGGCCAAATCGATCAAGGCGGCACGCACCGATCTTCTGCAGAATGAAGCTCGCTGGGAATCGTTCGCTTTGGTGGAAGGCGACCTGGCAGAAGGCCAAACTCCAACAACATTACTAGATCAATTGCTGGATGCTCAACAACGCTTGACGACTTCGGAATTGACCTACTCGCAAGCCCTGCTGGAATTCAAGATTGCCGAAATCGGACTGAAGCGAGCCACCGGAGCGTTGTTGAATCACCAGCCAGTTCCGACGCATCAGAGTGGGGGTGTGGAAACACAGTTTCAGTCAGGCCAGTCAGAATACCCGGCAGAATTCCACCAGCAACAACAACCGGTTGAATTCCACCCGCAGTATCAACCGGCCACGGGCCAAATCCCCCATGCACCAACCGAAGTCTTGCCACCTCGACATCCATTGCAGGAATCGATTTTAAGTGGCAACCGTTAAGAAGCCTTCGTTCAGAAGTCTGTTTAAATAGTAGCACGGCTGTCCCGGCCGTCGCAGCATGCCTGGCTTTTCTATCGCGATGATGTTTACCGCTTGGTATTTTGCTGCGATTCGATGACGATTCGACGCAGTCGCCTCCGGCTTGCCGTTAAACGAAGCCCAACTGGCCAGCGCCCCTTCTATTGGCCGCCTTCAATCAGCAGGACCGATACAGTCGTCACGATACGACTTGTCACCGGTTCTTTTATTCAATGAGCCTGCCGGAATAAATTTGCCCAGGGAATTCTGCTTCAACGTGTCCTAGCGTTTCATCGGTAGCGGCCTCGGCGTCGTCATATCCGGTTGATTCCCATTGGAAGTCGGCAGGGTTATGCGAACGTGGCCCGACCTTGGAAAGAATTTACATTACCAAGCTTAAACGCATTCCTGGCCAATCCTCATGAAGACAACTCGATTCATCAAGCCAATTTGTTTCCTGACATTCGTTGCCATCGCAATGATCTCTGGTCCGTCCATTTCATTCGCACAAGACAAGATAAATGGTTTCACCGAACCATTACGCACCATTGATTTGGCAAGCGACGAAACCGGCGCGATCTCAACCCTTGCGGTTGACGAAGGCTCGCGTATAAACGAAGGCGAAATTGTGGCCAAACTGGACGATCGAGTCCAACGACTGCAAGTTGAGTCGGCACGTCACTTGACCGAATCAACCAGTGCTCTGGAGGCCGCCCGGCGGGCACTTGAGAAGCGAACGCTGATCACATCACGTATCCAGCAATTGATCGAAACAGGCCACGCGACCGACAGCGAGTTGATTCGTGCGGACCTGGAAGAGTCAATCGCTCGGGCGAAATTCGTTTCTGCCGAAGAGGAATTCGTAGGCCGACAAATCGATCTCCGTCGTGCCGAATTGCTGCTGGAACGACGCCTAATCCGTGCTCCTTTCAATGGAGTAGTGTCAACGATCCATCGTCGCGAAGGCGAATTCCTGTCGCCAGTGCACCCGGAGATTATCACGCTGATTCAAGTCGATGAACTGATCGCTGTATTCAACGTACCAAGCGATCAAATCGAATCGATGAAGCAAACCGATCAAATCGAAGTCAACTTTCTGGATGGCAATCAGCACATTGGCAAGATCCACTCAATTGGCGTTCAAACGGATGCCGAGAGCGGTACAGTGCAAGTCAAGATCGCTCTGGACAATGCCGAGGGCAAGCTGCGAAGTGGCGAACAATGTTATCTGGAAGTCGCGACCACCGAGTAGGCCGCGCCGCCATACCCCCAAACAAGTTTGTAGAACAGACGGTCCCCTCCCCTTCCCCTTCACGAGCGCATGACCACCGTGTCAACGACTTCTCCCAATTCGAATCAGGATGGAGGCAATATCGCTTCCAACCAGGTTCCTGCGCCGCAGCCAAGGGAGGCCCGACAAACCGTTTCGGCTCGCAATCCAGGAACGGTTCGGCCAATACTGCCCAGTATCAAATTCAGCAAGCAACTAAATTCGATCGTCAAAAAGTCGGCCACCAAGCCGGAAATGGTACGAGGAGTTTCTGTTCTGCTGAAAGCTGCCGGATGCACGGCATTGTGGATCGTCACCAAAGACGGCGAAACGCACTCGCAACCAATTTCGTTGCTTGGCGACGATGCGGCATTGCTGCAGGTGATGGGCAACACGCACGAAAAAATCATTCCGTTGGTTGAATCGAATCAGTCTTTGGTTTCACTGGAACCACCATCACTGGCCGGCAGCATCTTGCTTGGGGCTCCCATCGTGTCTGGCCAAACGGTCACCGACATTGTGATCGGATTGTACCCGACCACCAATCGAACCCCTGTTCCGCTGGACTGGGCCTTCGAGGTCACTTGCAACGCCGTTTCCAATTGGCAAATGACTCAGTTCGTTCAATCATCCCGGCACCAACTCGCCAGCTTGTCCAGTTTCGTGAATATGGCCGCCGCCATGAATCGAACTGACAATCAACTGGAAGCGTCGATCACCCTGGTCAACGAGTTGAAGAACGCGACCAGAACTGGCCATGTCGCGCTAATGTTGAAACAAGGCAAGCGCGCTCCGTTAAAACTGGTAGCGATGTCGGGGGTCGAATTCTTCGACCGTAATGCGTCAATGACTCAAACGATTGAATCGACGATTCTGGGGCTCGATGAAGAGCCTCTGTTTTGGTCAAACAACAGTGAGGACTCGGCAACCGACCAGGCAGAACTTCGCGTCAACCTGCGGAATTTTTGCAACCTTTTCGACGCCGCAGGCTGTGCCCTGTTGCCGCTTCGCAATTCGGCTGACGAATTGTTTGGCTGGTTGCTGCTGAGCCTCGATTCCGATCAATGTGGCAACGAGCAAACCGAAAGACATTTCTTCCAAATCACCAACATGGTGGCCGGTCAAATGGAAACGGTCTTGAAATCACAACGGACGATCACGCGGATCTGGCTGGACAACACAAGTCGCTTCCTCAAAAAGAACGTGTTTCGAAAGATTGCACTGATCCTGGCGATTGCCGGCGTCGTACTATGCCTGCCCTTTGCCTACAAAATACCTTGCGACTGCGAACTTCAATTGACGAGCCGTCGCTTTGTGGCCGCTCCCTACGAAGGGCTGTTGGAAAAAACACTGGTTGCCAGTGGCGACATCGTGACCGAGGGACAAACCCTGGCCCGAATGGACGCTCGCCAACTTCGCATGGAACTGTCGGGCCTGACTGCCAACATTGAAAGCGAGAGAAAGAAACGAGATTCCGCATTGGCCAAGGGTGCCGTCGCCGAATCACAAATCGCTCGCTCGGAAATGAACCGACTGGATTCTGAAATCGCGATCATTACCGATCGCCTTAGCGACACGGAAATCAGAAGCCCCGTCGCTGGTGTGATCGTTAGCGGTGACATGGACAAAGTCGAAGGAGCACCGATGGAAATGGGTCAAAACCTGTTCGAAGTCGGGCCTCTGGAACAAATGCTGGTAGAAGTACATATTCCGGAATCTGAAATTCAACATGCCCAGCCCGGCATGAATGTCACATTCGAATTCGATGCGTTTCCCTTTGAGACTTTCGAGGGTGAAATCGAAAGAATCCATCCTCGAGCAGAAGTGCTGGACACGGAAAGCGTGTTCGTGGCGGAAGTCAGTCTCGAAAATGCGTCCGGCCAATTACGCCCCGGCTTGAAAGGTCGTGCCCGAATTCAAGGCGAGCGTCATCCGCTGGGCTGGAATCTGTTCCATGGCGCGTTTGAAAAAGCACGCCAGTGGTTGATTTGGTGAGGCGATCATGATTGAACTCCCCAATGAAGATCAGACACCCGCGCAGGCAGCACCCGAGGCGGCTTCGCCAAAGGACGAAGTCACTCAGAAGTGGCTTGCGGCAAAGCCGACTCTGCGTTCCGAGTTAGCCATCGACTTGAGAAAACAAGGCGGTCGTTTGGTGGCGATCATCGAAGATCCAGTTCGCTCAAAATTCTACCAGGTCGGAAATACCGAATATCATTTCCTGATGATGCTGGACGGCAAACGCACCGTGTCAGAAATCATCAAGGCTATGCAACATGGCCGTGGCTATGTCAATTTTGATGAGGCAGCAGCCGTCAAGATTTGCACCTGGTTGTCCAACATGAATTTGACCGATGCCGGCGGAGCCAGTAATTCCGGGAAACTCTATCAGGCAGCGCAGGCAAAAGAAAAACAAAAACTGATCGGGCTGTTGAACCCGGTCAGCTTCAAATTTCACTTAATGAATCCAAACGGATTGCTGGAACGGATCCTGCCGTACACGCAATGGATGTTTACCAAGTGGATGTTGGTGGTTTGGATCATTACCGGCATCTTCGCCGGACTGTTGGTCAAAGCCGACTACACTCGATTTTGCGAATCAGCGACCGGGATTTTGTCAGCCGATCGTTGGCTGTGGCTTTTGATCGTTTGGGTCGTCCTGAAAGTCATCCACGAAACGGCGCATGGGGTCGCTTGCAAGAAATACGGAGGCGATGTGCCTCAGGCCGGAATGCTGGTTCTGTTACTGGCGCCATTGGCGTTTGTTAACGTCACGTCCTCGTGGCGATTTTCGGATCGTCGCCAACGAATGGTTGTTTCGGCTGCAGGGATGTATGTCGAGTTGTTTATTGCCTTCCTGGCAATCATCACCTGGTATTACACCGGGTCCAAAATGGTCTCGGACATTTGCTACAACGTGGTGGTGATGGCCGGCATCTCGACGATTCTGTTCAACGCTAACCCGCTACTACGATTTGACGGTTATTACCTGCTGACCGATATGCTGGGCATCGTCAACTTGTACGGCAAAGGCCAGGCGTGGTTCAACAACCGAGTACGGAACTTCCTGTTCGGGTTTCCGTTGAAGCACGACATTTGCTCTGCTCACGAATTGAAACTGGTCGGTGCTTACGGTCTGTGCTCATTCGCTTGGCGAATCATCTTGAGCGTCAGTTTGCTCTTGATTGCCAGTACGCTGCTGGGAGGGGCCGGCTTGATACTCGCAGCCATCGGTGGCGTATTCTGGGTCTGGATGCCGATGGTCCAGAACTACAAACAGATCAAGGCAACCGCTGCCCAATCGCCAATCAACAAGACTCGCTTCGCCACGATCATGGCTGGTGTGGCGGTGCTGGTCTTCATGTGCTTCGTCGGGATTCAGGCTCCCGCAGTAACCAGAGCACCAGCGATCGTACAATTCAAAGACGAACAGATACTTCGCGCAGCGGCCGACGGCTTCGTCAAAGAGATCAAGGTTCAGGATGGCCAAACCGTCTCCCAAGGACAACTATTGGTCCGAATTGAGAACCCGGAAATTGTCCAGGAACTAAAAACACTGCAGCAGAACATCGCATCCGCCAGGATTCAGGCACGCATACATCGTCAACGTTCCGAGATTTCGTTGCAACAAGCCGAACTGGCAAAATTAAACTCGCTGCAACAACAACTGGAAGAAACACAATCGCGAGTCGATGAACTGGACGTGTTCGCTCCGTTTGATGGTGTCGTCTTTCAACGCAACCTGTCGCACATGGTTGGTAAGTTTGTGAAACAAGGCGATGTGTTAATGAATTTTGCCGATCCCAAGAGCAAACAAATCCTGACCTCGATCGATCAAGAACAGATTAAGGCGATCAAGTCGCGAATCGATCAGCCCGTTCGATTTTCTTTTGCAGGTGTCAAAACGGTCCAGGCAAAACTGGCTTCCATTGACCCCAAAGCGTCTGACGTACCGGTCGACATGTCGTTGACCGCTAGAGCGGGAGGGCAACTCCCTGTTCGTCCGGCTAACAACGCCGAGTCTGACTCGGAAAGTGAATACCGGTTGATCCAACCAAGGTTCACCGGCAAGATCGATTTGGATTCCGAGCTTTCAAATCAGTTGATCGCCGGACAGCGAGGCACCGCATTCTTGAGCGGTCGCAAAATGTCGCTTGGCGGGTACTTTGTTTTGAAGTGCCGTGACTGGATCCGAGCGAAGTTACAGGTCGCCAGCTTGACCGGTTCTTGATTTAGCGCGGCGATCCCCTCTCTAAACAACACTGCCCCTGTGAACGGCAAGGCACTAGCCGCTAGCCGCCGGTATCACGATTGCGGTAGTTGAGGATGAGGAACCACTCGCTTGCGCTTCGTGCTTGTATTCTTGATTGAAGTAGCAAGAACACTAATCCTCACTAATCGCACTGCTCCAGTGAGCGGCAAGGCGCTAGCCGCCGGTAATATTGGGCTACGGCAAGCAGCCACGAAACGGCTGGATGCGGCTGAATGAGATCATGAGGATTCAAGATTCTTGTGGCTCCCCATCTGCCATTTCTTTTGCCAATCTTGATCTTTTCTGGAACGACTACAGCCGCCAAATCTCCGATTTCGGACTCTTTTTAGCGAATGGTTGCAACGTACGAGAACCTACAAAATATCAGCAGCCTAAACTCTATATTTGGGGCCATTGACCAGAATTGCCTTATTGGATAGTCTCCCAATCGACGGCGTTTACCTGTTTTTACACTCTATGACCCTGGAGAAAAATTATGAAGAGTCTAGTTGCTGCTCTGTTTGCTGTAGCAGTTATTTTTGCATTGCCATCGATGGCCGAAGCATGCATTGGTTGTGGCTGTGCCACACCAGCACCTGCTTGCGGATGTGCCGCTCCTGCGCCACGCCCTTGCTTCCGTGCTCGCCCAGTATGCCGACCACGTCCGGTATGCCGACCTGTATGTCGACCACGTCCGGTTTGTGTCGCTCGTCCTGTTTGTGCACCAGCACCTGTCTGCGCACCGGCCCCGGTTTGTGCGCCTGCACCTGTTTGCGCACCAGCACCAGTTTGTGCACCAGCACCGGTCTGCACACCGGCCCCGGTTTACGTTTCAGCACCGGCACCTGCACCAAACCCATGTTGCAATACTGGCTGCCCACCTGCACCGCAACCTTGCTGTGCTCCTGCGCCACGCCCACGCCGAGTTTGCTGCCCACGTCCGTGCCCACGCCCACGTGTTACTTGCCGTAGCGTTTGCCGGCCAGCACCACGTTGTGCTCCGCGTCCGCGTCGTTGTGGTGGCTTGTTCCGACGTTGTCGCTAGTCGCTGACTACGGATACGGAACTATTGAGGATTTCAAAACACTGCCGACCAAAATGGTCGGCAGTGTTTTTTTGTTGGTACATACGTTGGTCGAGCGCTGACAGACTAGCTGATTTGTCAGGCGGAAGCTGGATAAGTCCGGTTTTTTTGGTAGGAACAGCGACAGATTGTCCGTCAATAACTTGCCGCTGGCGACGTGATGATTTAGCTTGATACCAGTTTCTGAAAAGCGAATACCGATCACGACACGAAATTTTCAAACGCGAAAACACGCATGTCTAAAAAAGAAGTACTCGACGACATCCCGATTCGGCTTGGCCCATATCCTGAATTCACATGGACGGCCGTACTGGTCGGCTGGGGCCTGGGGGCACTGATTGCCTTTTCCATTAGTTACGCAGCGTTGAAGCTTGGGTTTTCGATCGAGGGATCGGAACTCGCCGCGATTCTTGGCTGGGGGATCCTTCGCGGATTGATGGGTCGCACCAGCATCCTGGAAAACAACATTAACCAAACGGTGGCCTCGGCTGTTAACGGGGCCTCGTCGGGAATCATGTTCTCGGTACCCGCGTTGTTTATCCTCAGCAAGAAACCGGGCCTGGAATCCGTTGCCGAATTCAATGTGCCCCTGATGATCTTCGCCTGCATTGCGGGAGCCTTTATCGGGCTGGCCTTCGTCATCCCGCTTCGCAAGCAGATGATCGATTTCCAACGTCTACCGTACCCTGGTGGAATTGCGGTAGCCACGATCCTGAAATCACCGGGAGCCGGCATTCAAAAATCAGTGTTGCTATTCGGTGGTGCTGCTGTGTCGGCGGTGGCCTATCTGGTGATGTCCAAATTTGGAGAGGTCGAACATGTGGCTTACCACGTCGGTGACGGGCTAGGGCTTCCCAAGCGATACAACCTTGTCTTCTTTGGTTCCCTGATGACGATCGGCGTTGGCTTCCTGTCTGGCAAAGGAGGACTATGGTTCGGGGCTGGCGGATTTATCTGCTACTGGCTCCTGTCTCCGTTGCTTTCGTTGTACGGTGGTGCCGACGTGCAGGCGCTGGTTGAATCACCAGGTGCAATGCGAGGAGAAATTTACAAGCCAACCGGAATCGGTATGCTGATCGGTGCGGCGATCGGTGGCATCATCATGGCGTTCCCATTGATCCGCAGTGCCGTGCGTGCAATGAAGAGTTCTGGCGGCGATGCCTCGCAAGCCGCCGCCCGAGACGACGAAATGTCGATCAAGATGTTGGGTGGAGCGATCGTTGCCGGAGCGATCCTGTTGGTCGTGCTGGCCTACCAATCAGCGCCTGACATGACACTCGGCTTGGCCGTGACAATGTCGTTGCTCGGCACGCTTTGGATCTGGATCGCGGGGGTGATTGTTGCGGAATGCATTGGCCGAACGAATTGGTCGCCATTATCTGGCATGACGCTGATCGCTGTGACGATCTTGATCGTGATCGCAAATTCCGGACTCGACAAACCGCAAGTCATCGTCAGTTCACTGGTCGTCGGAGCGGCGATCTGCCTGGCGATTTCCCAGGCCAGCGACATGATGCTGGACTTGAAATCGGGTTACCTGGTCGGAGCGGTTCCCAAGCGACAACAGATGGCTCAATTCGTGGGAGCCTGGTTGGGGCCAATCCTGGTCATCGGTTTGATGTTCTTGTTGGAAAAGAGTGCGACGCCTTCGGGAATCGACACCACGGCCAATGGTGCTGACTCAGCCGTCACGGCGACGGGAGATGTGGCGTATGGAATTGGAAGTGAACAATTACCGGCGGCTCAGGCCACGGCATTGGCCAGTGTCATTGAAGCGATTGTCGACGGAAACGTTCCGACTTACCGATACGTCGCGGGCGCAGGGCTCGGTTTGCTGTTGGCCGTCAGCGGGCTCGGCGGTATCGGCGTACTGGTGGCGTTAGGATTCTATATGCCGTTCGACATCGTGCTGACTTACACAATCGGTTGCGTGTTACGGATGATCGTTGATAAATCGGCGGGCCGTCGGTTCTCCGAAGAGGTCGGAATTCCGATCGCAGCCGGCTTGATCGTCGGCGAGGCGTTAATGGGCGTCGGAGTCGCGATCAAGAAAGTTCTGTTCTCCGGCAAAGCTGAAGATACAGCCGCGACGATGTTTGAGCACGTGCAATACATTAACCATCCATTTTGCTAGTTGCTTTACCTTTTACAGTTCGCTTTTTTGGATCTAAAAACAAATCGCTATACAGACCGCAAAAAAGCAAAGTTTGAAATAACGAAACCGCCTGTTGCTGGTTGAGAAAGAAAAACGATGAACAAATTGATTGGACAAATCCTGTTGTGGCTGGGCTTTCTTTCCGGAGCATTAGCAACAGTCTTTGCTACCTCCACCTATTCCCGGATGGGCATGGACCTGACGACCAATCTGGACGAACAGGTCATCAGTAGCGGGATCAAGGAAGGGTCCAATGCCTACCAAGCGGGCATACGCAACGGCGACCTGGTGATCAGCTTGAACGGCGAACCGGTCAAATCCACATCGGGTTTCACCAAACAGCTGGGCAGCATCAAAGATGAACCAACGGCAAAAGTCGTCTACCAACATCGCGGTGAAGACGAGAAAACTACCAACGTGGGACTAAAGAATGCCTGGGCCACGATCAACTGGGCATGGTATTTGATTTCGGCGGCAATTTGCCTGGCAGGTGTCTGCTTCTTGCGAATGGGAAAACGTGCAGCGGTAGGTAAGGACGACAAGGTCGAAGCCAACCTGAAACAGATCAAATTGCACTTGATCAATGCGGTGAACAACACCGAGTCGCTGGATCAGCAGATGAAAGAATTCAAGCCACGTCAAATCCTGAACTTTATCGAAGAGAGTTTGCTGGAAGACCTGGATGGATTTGCAGAGGGCCGCGACAGCATCACCAACGAGTACGGATTGGAAGTCTTCGCGAGTGTGATGACTCAGTTTGCAGCTGGCGAACGAGCGATCAACCGTGCATGGTCCGCGTCGGCCGACGGCTACGTCGAAGAGGCCGCGACCTGTGTGGCGCACGGATTAGCAATGTTGCAGTCCGCTAAAAAGCTGCTGGATGCCGCTCAGTCTGGTTAGTCTGAACTGTCACGGTGACTTATCCAAAGCAGGAAACGGGAACAATTCGGAATTCGTATGTTCCTGTTCGCAAATCGCCTTGATATTCTCGATCACATCCGGGTTGGAGTCCGCGACGTTGTTGGCTTCGCCCGGGTCGGTTGAGAGATTGTAGAGTTCAAAAGGCATATCGGGATTCTTGATCAACGTACGCCGGTACGCTTTCCAGTCGCCCATCCGCACGGCTTGTTGACCCGAGTAACTTGAGAATTCCCAGTACAAATGATCATGCTGCTTCTGCTCGCCGCCGGTGAGTGTCGGCAAAAAGCTGATCCCGTCGATTCCTGCGGGCGGTTCGACACCAGCAGCCTCGCAAACCGTCGGCAGAATATCCCAAAACGCACTGATGTGATCAGTCGTCTGCCCGCTACTGATCTTGCCCGGCCATTGCACCACCATCGGCACCCGAATGCCGCCTTCGGTTAGCTGACCTTTTCGACCCTTGAACGGTCCCGCCGATTCAAAGTACACCGAATCGCTGCCGCCCAGCCGATCATACGTCGGCCCGTTGTCAGAAGTAAAAATCACGAGTGTTTCTTCGGTCAAACCATGGTCCTGCAATTTCTGCATCACTTTGCCGATGTCCCGATCCATATGGCTGACCATCGCAGCGTAACCCGCTCGTGGTTCGGGGTACGGCAAGTAGCCGCGGTGTTCGTATTCTTCCTCGACGATTTCGCCACGAAACTCAGCCAGTGAATCGTCGGGCACCTGAATGCTGAGATGTGGGATGGCAAACGGCAAGTATAAAAAGAAGGGCTGGTCCTTGTTCTCGTCGATGAACTGCAATGCGACTTCCGTAAACTTGTCCTGCGAATACGTCTCGCCGTGAAGTGTACGGTCGTTCCCTTCCAACAACTCTTTTTCATTGTTCCGCCATAAAAATCGTGGGTAGTGATTGTGAGCGTGCACTTGGCAATTGAATCCGTAAAACAGATCGACGCCCTGTTTGTTTGGATCGCCGGAAGTTCCAAAATGACCGAGCCCCCACTTGCCGATGGCGGCCGTCGCATAGCCCCTGGTCTTTAACAATTCGGGCAAGGTGACGACTTCGTCCGGAATCGGGTGCTGGCCCGGAAAGTACATCTCTTTCGGTTTCGCCTTGCCACGTTCCTTTGGGTTCCCATTCCCACGAATGTAGGCATGGCCCTGGTGCATGCCGGTTAGCAGGCTGCAGCGGCTGGGAGCACAAACGGCTTGAGCAGAATAAAAACTGGTGAACTTGAATCCATTATTGGCGATCTTGTCGATGTGCGGAGTCGCAATCAATTTCTGGCCATAGCATCCGACTTCGCCCCATCCCAGGTCATCGGCGACGATCAGCACAATGTTTGGAGCTCGGGTTTCTTGCTCGCCGTCCTGCCAGGCAGCCGAGGTCGCCGTCGAGACAACGAAATTGGACAGAACCGCCAAGCCACCGATCGCCACATGAAAGATGAATGACGCAAAACGCGAACTAAATTGCTGCCGAAGGGTCTTGTTCATGCGTGGTGATTCCTGAAGTTGAATTTCATTCGAAACGCGGAGGCTGGCGTCATTCTGCCATCCGCAGTTTCAGTTTGCAATTAACCCGCCAGAACCGGAACAAACCAACCATCTCAATCGAACACCCGCCCACGCGATCACCGTCCCTGGTGGACCCGTGATCTTTGAAACAGAGCTTTGGGACAACCGTCTTTTGAGAATGCCGGTAAACCGTTAAACTTCGCAACGACATTCTTGGAAAGGCACATGGAAAACGCACCGATTCTTCGACACGAACACGATGGATACACCATCGAGGGTTTTTCACGCGCCGCCGTTCAGTCGTATTGGCGAGTCCCCGAGCTGAAAACAGGATTCGATCTGGGCGCGCACCCGTGGGACTTCATGGGGACCCCCCGTTGGTTAATCTCCCATACGCATCTGGACCACATCGCGGCGTTGCCCGTCTACCTGGCTCGTCGCCGCATGATGAAGATGACTCCTCCAGACGTCTACTTGCCAGATTCAGCGATCGACGCTGTCGATAAGATGCTCAACGGTTTCACTCGCCTTGATCGTGGACGGTTGCCATGCAACTTTATCGGAGTTAAGCCGGGCGATGAAATTGAGTTGTCCAAAGAGTTGATTCTGCAAGTCGGCAAGACAACGCATACGATCCCCAGTGTTTGCTACTTGATTTGGGAACGACGTAACAAGTTGAAGGAGGAATACGCGGATCTTACCGGCGATCAGATTCGCGACGTTCGCAAATCTGGCAAGGAGGTGACTCGCGAGGTCCGCATGCCGTTGCTGGCGTACATGGGCGACACATCGCCTCGTGGTTTGGACGACAATCCGGACGTCTACAAAGCGAAAATCCTGATCACCGAAATGACTTTCGTCGCCGCCGACCACCGTCGCGAACTAATTCACAAGAACGGCCACATGCATCTGGACGACTACGTCAAACGAGCTGACAAATTCGAAAACGAGTTGATCGTCTGCGGGCACTTCAGCACTCGCTACACCAGCCACCAGGCAGAGAAACTCGTCAAGAAGAAGCTGCCTGATCTATTGGGTGGTCGGATGAAACTGTGGCTTTGAACGCGATCAAACAGCCTCGTTCCGTCTACGTCCACGTGCCGTTTTGTCGCCATCGCTGCGGGTATTGTAATTTCACTTTAATCGCCGATCGTGATGATCTGGTCGAACAATATCTGCAAGCGATCGAAATCGAAATGTCGCAGGTCGAAGGCCGGCCTCAAGTCGACACGATCTACCTTGGCGGCGGGACGCCGTCACGCCTGTCGGCCAGGTCACTGGACTACTTATTGAAATTGCTGGACCAACGTTTCGAATTGACCGCAGGGGGTGAATTTACGATCGAGGCCAACCCGGACGACTTGCCCGGTGAAATCGATTCTGTAATTCGAGATTCGAAGATCAATCGCATCAGCCTTGGTGTTCAGTCATTCGATAGGGAGAAACTGCGTTCACTCGATCGCGACCACGACATGTCCGAAATCGAATCCGCTCTGGAAGCCACGCGCACTATCGCCGATCGGTTTTCCATCGATCTGATGTTCGCTGCACCTCACGACAGTCTCGATTTGTGGCGATCTGATCTGGAGCGAGCGACTAATTGCGGAGCAACCCACGTTTCCACGTACGAGCTGACCTATGAGAAGGGAACTCAATTCTGGAATCGAATGAACGCTGGCGATTTGAAACAAACGGACCAGGAGACTTCGGCTGACTTCTACGAGGCAACGATATCGCAACTGCAGGCCGCCGGTTTCCAGCAGTACGAGATTTCCAGTTTCGCTCGCGATGGACATCGCAGCCGCCACAACCAGGTGTACTGGAGTGGCAACCCTTATCTTGCATTTGGACCTGGTGCATCCGGTTTCCTGTCTAATGTCCGTTACACCAATCACCGCAGCGTTACGAGATACTTGAGTGCGGTACTGGAAGGAGAAACGGCAATCAAAGAGAACCAAAAACTGTCAGCGCGTGAATTGGCAGCTGAGCAAATCGTGTTCGGGTTGCGAATGATCGATGGCGTCGACCTGCATCA
>CAZPOL010000086.1:0-22436 GCA_964588195.1 uncultured Pirellulaceae bacterium
CGATGACATTGAAGGCGACGCTCACTGATCTGGATGGAGCGGATTGGCTGTTACGATCCAGATAGATCTCGTCGAAATCCCTGATTCGAGCCCAACTGGTTCGACAGCGTGAATTCCTGGCTGCCTACTTTCCCGAGGAGCCATCGTCAAAGTCATCGGATTCAGGCGCCAACAAATCGTCGCTGGCGTTGGCTGGCGGCGAACCTGACTTGTCATCGGCTTTCATCTCTTCCTTGCCTGGACTCATTTCCGAATTAGCCATGTCCGATTTCTGGTCACTGCCACCTGAATTGTCCTGCGCCCCGTTTTTCGAGTCACTTCCTGGTTCATCTTTCGGCTTTTCGTCTTTGATGATGGTTCCAGTTTCCGACTCGCCCGAAAAATCAAGGTCGTGCACGCCCTCCGAAATCTCTCGCTTCGGATCGCCTGATTTACGGGAGCAAGCAGTGTTGCAAACCATTGCCAGGCAGAATGAAATGACCAAAAAGCTTCGAAACGTCATGGCAGCTTAAATCCTGTTGGGTCGAGTCTATCGGGTCTCGGGAAGTCGAGAATTTCCGGGGCATCGAGTATAACAAATTATCCCGCTCCGTTTAAATCCGATTTCTCATTCAGCATTATGCAAATTCAGTCCATTGATATCGAAGGGTTCCGCTCGTTACGCAGTCTGGGCGGGAAACTCGCGCGTCTGAACGTAATCGTTGGGCCTAATGGCTGTGGGAAATCCAACCTTTATCGCTCGCTGGAATTATTAAAATTTGCCTCGCAAAAACAGCTTGCCCGCGCCGTCGCCGAGGAAGGGGGCATGAAATCGATCCGCTGGGCAGGGCGGAAGATTCCCAACTCGACAAACCAGATCCGAATTCAGGTCGAGTGGGACGAGTTGGCCTACGAGTTGATTATTGGCGAGGAAGTTGCTGACCCAACGGGTCCGTTCCCACAAGATCCATACATCAAGACTGAGAAAATCTGGTTTCGAGGCGAGCGGAAAACGGAAATGGTTCGGCGTGCCGGCCCCAGGTTGCTGCATCGCGATGACGAAGGTGGCTGGGTCGAGTACCCGTTTGAACTGGCCAATAACGAATCGATGCTGAGCTTGCTTCGCGAGCCGAGTCGTTTTCCAATCATTTTGAAAGTTCGCAACGAGGTGATGAGCTGGCGATTCTTTCACACCTTTCGAACTGACCCGGAAAGCCCGTTGCGAAAGCCGCAAGTCGCCTGGCGGACGACCGTGCTGGATGGTGACGGCGGAAACCTGGCGGCTACAGTCATGACAATCCAGTCTGGCAAACTGGCCGATGAATTCAACAAGTCCGTTCGCATGGCATTGCCAGATGCCAACGTCCGCGTTTTGGGCCATGCGCAAACACCACTTCGCGAAGTCGGTGTCGAATTCAAAGGGCTGCCACGCACATGGGCGGGCAGAGAACTTAGCGACGGCACGTTGCGGTTTATCGCTTTGGCTGCTGCCTTATTCACGGATGAACCGCCCAGTTTGATGGTGCTAAACGAGCCAGAAACTTCATTGCACCCGTCGACCTTTCCGGCGCTGGCCTACGCGATCAACAAGGCCGCCGAACGCTCGCAAGTTCTACTGGTCACGCACAGCCCGGTGCTGGCTGAGGAAATCAACAAGCTTCGTCCGATCAAAATCCGCACCCTGCGAATCAGCGGACGGGGCACCGAACTGGATACTCAACCGGTGGTCGAGCAGCCGCACCTGGATGGATAGCTGCTAAACTGCGATTCAAAATCAAACGTCTCAGCAAGACGTTCAACCAATTTCGTATCAGGAATTAACCAGAAACAAACCAACAGTGGCAAAGAACAAATGAATTCCAAATCAAACACGACCCGTCAGGTCACTCAGATCACGATTAACGCACCGATACAAAAAGTCTGGGATACGTTGACCAAACAAGGCGAACGCCTGCCATTCTTTTTTGGGACGGTCATGCACACAACCAGGTTTGAACCGGGTGCGCCGATTCGCATGCGTTCACCCGATGGCAAATACACGGGTGTTGCCGGGGATGTGCTGGAAATCAACGAACCGTTTCTATATTCCATGACATTCAAATTTACTAACTACGATGACGACGTTTGCATCACGACGCACGAACTGAAAGAAGTCGACGGCGGCACGCAATACAGCTTGATCGCCGATGAGGTTCCGGTCGGCACGAAAACGGAAAAACAGATGAAGGGCGGTGGCAAAATCATTACGAGCACCTTGAAAGCCTGCGTGGAGACGGGAAAGCCACCCTTTCTGGCAAAATTCATCATGGCCACCAGCACCTGCCTGCAATTCATGTCCCCCAAATCCAGCCTCTCCAGCAACTGGCCGATGGACAAGAAGCTTCCGCTGGAGTGACTCTGTGAACTCTCACCCGGCCTGATCCGAACAACGCATCGAATTGAGCACTTATCAACGAATCACGCTTGCTGTTCGTCGCACAGCTTGCAATTCAAAACCATACCGATGCGTTCGCGACGACCATCCTCGGTCAACACCCAAGGCCGCTCGACCATCGGTGGTTTGTGGCGTACGTGTTGCTTGTGACCACACTCCAGCAAGGCGACCCAATCACCAAACTCATCCTGCGTGAATGCGACGGTCTTCGATTCCATTTCGTCCCGCTTTCGTTGACTTGGTTGTTGCCGATTGTTTGCTGGCGGTTTCAATGAGTCACTTCTTGCCACGCATGGACACGATCAGAACCACTGCCGTAATGATCACCAGGATTGCGACCATGGTCCGCGGCGTGATCGGTTCGCTCAGGATCAGCCACCCCAAAAAGACGGCGATCACCGGGTTAATGTACGAATAGGTTGCCACGCGGGATGCGGCTGCGTTTTTCAGTAGCCACATGTATGACGTCAGCGCGATCAACGATCCGAACACAGCCAGGTAGCCAACCGCCGACAACGATTGCCAGGTAATCTCTGACCATGCGATGCCTGCGAGCTCGCCGAATAGAGCACTCATCGCCAACAACACCGCTCCGCCACAAATCATTTGTGCAGCCGTTGACATAAACACATTGTCTGGCAGATCGACTTGCCGACTTTGCAAGGAACCGATGCTCCAAAAAATCGGTGCGCAAATCACCGCCAACATACTTGGTAAATGCAATGTCGTCTCGCCGGTGAGAATCTCGGATGGACCGATCAGCAAAACGATTCCAACAAGACCCAACAACAACCCGAAAGTGACTTGCCACCCCGGTTTCGGTCCCTTGTAAAAACACCAGTCAAACAGTGTCATCCATAGCGGCATCGTGGCGATGACAACGGCACAGATGCCGGACGGTATTTCCTGAATGGCCCACATCACCAGGCCGTTGCCTCCGATCATCAGCAGGCAACCGATTAAGGCGGCCGACTTCCATTGAGCGAACGTTGGCAGTTTGACGCCTCGGTTTGACAGAAAGACGATCAACCCAAACCCCGCCACCAGGAAACGGCTACCCGCAATTGCGAATGGAGGAATCGTGTCGACAGCAATTCGCATCGCCAAATACGTCGTGCCCCAAATCACATAGATGGCTGCAAAAGCCAAAACCAGCTTTACCGGTGAGACCCTGGTGCCGGGCTTGGCCGTGTCTTCAGAATCAAGTTCGGAAGTTGAATTCGCCGCCGCTTGCGGCAGTTCACTTTCGCGAACCACTGGCTGCTTACTCTGGCTTTGTTCTTCTACGGTTCGATTCACGTTGGGGCGATTCTGCAAAAAAGATGGCTGTTCTGGTAGTAGTTGGTAGTAGTCCGCCCCTACTATCACCAAACGTTTGGCCAGAGCAATATCCAATCACGTCAATTTATGGTGAGCAACCAACAGACGCAATCGGCTCGATTCACACGTTCGATAATTCACACGTTCGAACATGAAGACGCTTGACATTCGAATGGGCCACAGTCGAATTACTTGTCTTCAGCGTCGGCTTCATCCTTCAGTTCTTCCGGTACTTCAAGATCTGATTCGTCGACGTCGCCATTAAATTCGATTTCCTCGATCGTCATCTGGATTTCAATATCCATATCCTTGATTCGGTAATCGATTGAGTGCGGAACCAGGATCCCTTCGACTTCACGATGGTCTTTCAAAAAGAAATCGGACATCTGTCCGTTGCCCGACTGATTCACTTGAACCGCAAAGAGCAAACCAGATTCAACGCCAAAAAACAATTTCGGTTTGCCGATGCCTTCCACATCCATCTCGACAACATACACCGTCGTCCCTTCCAACTCTTGCTTTCCCGTGACTTTTGACTCAGCGGCGTATTCAAGCCAGGCAACGGCATGCGCTGGTATGAGAACAGGCGACAAAAATTTAATCCGGCCTGCCTCTGCTGCACTTGCCCACGCCGCTTCCGGACGTGCATGCCAGGCCCTCTCATTCCAAACGCCGCTTTGTTGCTGCACCCCACCGATGTGGGCAAAGCTGGTCCAGCCAACTTCTGACAACCAAACCAAATCCGTCTCTGTTTCATCAAGTCCAGGCATTTCATATTTCATTGAAAGCCTCGCGGATTCGACGCCGCTCAATACCATCGCTCCACCCAACTCCTCTACATACCTATCAAACACTTCTTCGGCAGAAGGCAATTCGTCGCCGGGTTCCTGCTTTTCCTGAGCAATCGAGGCAAAGGGCAAGGCGCAGGACACCAAAACAAACGCAACCATTGCCATGAGATTTCTTCTGATCACAAGAGCTCCTCCGGGAATTTGAATTCAAGTAATGACAGTCGCTTAAACTTCCAACGACCAGCTTGCGATTATTCGGGCTTGCGAGCACGAACGCAAATAAATCCTGGCCGATGCATTAGCATTTTGTAGCGACGAATATCGGCCTGGCGAAACTCTTCCGTCGGCAAAGGCTCCAATACATGGTCCAGAATGAACCCGGCATCAGCCACCGGGTTGATCGCCTGTGCGATGGAACGGCGATAACTTGGCATCGACACCTTGACGTCAAAACCGCTCCAGGTGGCTTCGACCTGCTCGACCGAAAAATAGTTGTTCGTTCTGAAATATTCAGCATCGAAAGAAGGATGGCCGCAAGAGAATTGAAAGTACCCGCCCGGCTTCAAGACGCGAAAGAATTCCCTGAACAAACGAGTCCAGTCTTCAATGTAGTCCAGGCACAATGGAGCGTTGACCAGGTCAAACTTTTCATCGCCAAACATATCGAGTGGTTTCTCAAGATCCAGCTGATGCAACCGAACCTTGTCGTTGGCCAATTGGGAAATCAGCCTGCGACCGGCCAATTCCAGCATCCGTTCGCTCATGTCGCAAGAATCAACAACCGCTCCCCGCTTCACCAACTCTTCCGCATAGACACCGGGACCGCATCCTGCGTCCAGCACTCGTTTACCATCGATGTCCCCCAGCAAACTTAACATTGCCGGACGTTCGTAGTACGCGTTGTGCGCCTTGGTATCGACTTTGGCGGCGTAAGCTTCGGCCAATTTTTGGTAGGCGTGATAAGCCAGTGGTTTTTTCGAAGCCATTATTTGATCGCATTCATTCCGAATTACTCTTTCCCGACGGTCGACTTGGCCCAATTCAGAATTCCGCCACGTGCTTTTGGGAATGTGGTTCCAAGGATCGAGCACAGATCGACGTCACGTTCGTCGTCAACCACGCCTTCCTGCAACAGTTTCCCGGCTTCAGCAACCATCGGATTCAACAATCGTTGCAAAATCTGAGCGTCGTCGATTTCGGATGAAACTCTATCGGCTTCATTAACAAGATACTTTTTCAGGATCTCGTCAAACTGGTGATCGGGGATCGCCGGGCCATCTTGTGAATCGTAATGGTAGAACCCGCGTCCGACTTTCCGTCCCAGCCGATCACGCTTGACCAGAGCTGGCAAAACGGGTGTCAGGTCGATCAGTTCAGGCAGCGTCCGCAAGAACGTTTCACCCGCGTACATGATGGTGTCGACTCCGATAAAATCAATCATCTCCAGAGGCCCAGCCGCAAAACCGAATTCGCGGAAGACCCGATCGATCCGCTGCAGGTCGATCCCTTGCTGCAACATCAAAATCGACTCGTTGAACAATGGGCACAACAGGCGATTGACGACGAAGCCCGGATGATCGGAAACGACAACCGGCGTCTTGCGAACGATCCGCACAAATTCGATCGCAACATTTAACGCGTCGCTGGAAGTTTTTTCGCTGTTGATGATCTCGACAAGTTTCAGCGGCTCGGCCGGAATACAAAAGTGCAAACCTACCAACCGTTCTGGATTCGTAACGGCAGTGGAAATTTCGCTGACCGGAATGGTCGACGTGTTCGTGGCCAAAAAAGTCTCCGGCGGCACGATTTTACAGAGTCGTTCAAACAGATCCTGCTTGACCTTCAATTTCTCAACGATGCATTCGATGATCAGGTCACAATCTGCCAGTTGCTGAAGATCGTCAGCCCCTTCGACACTGTCGGCCCGACACTTAGGGCTGTCGACGATCCCGGAAACCAGAGAAGTGACTTTACGATCATCAGCGTCATAGATTTTCAGGTTGAATCCAGCGGTGGACGCCAGGCGGGCGATTTGCGAGCCCATCAAGCCGGCTCCCACAATTCCGATCAGATTGATCTCGGGCGCGTCGCCCTCAAATTGAGCTCGCGTCTTCTTGGCGTACTCGTCCAAAAAGAAGTAGTTCAGCAATCCGCGATTGGCCGGGCTGCCCCAGACCTTGGCGAAGGCAACGGATTCGCCCTGGCAAGCTTCCTCGGCCGGCTTCTTTGCCGTCTTGATCATGTGTTCCAGCACGATTATTGGAGCCGCTGAATCAATTTCGGAGTTCGATTCAATCACCTCCGTGACCGACTCGCGAAACTGTTTGATTGACTTCGGACGTGTTTTGACATGAGCCGCCATGACTTCACGTTTCTTGACATAGCCCTTTGTGTAATGCTCGCGATCGATCACGCGTAATGCCGTATCAATCAGATTGGCCTCGGGGACAACCAACGACGTGATGCCGAGTTCCTGGCTCTCTTGCGCTGAAATCAAATCGCCGCTGGTGGCCAGATCGACGGCTGGTTCCAAACCGATCAAGCGTGGCAAACGGACGGTACCTGCCCAGCCAGGAATCAAGCCAAGTTTGACCTCGGGCAGCCCTAACAAAGTACGACGATGATCGGTAGCAATTCGGTGGTCGCACCACAGCGGCAATTCCAATCCTCCACCAACACAAACGCCATGGATTGCCGCCACGCTGACAGTGTCGGGCAATTGACTGAACCGACTCATGATCGATCGCCCATGGTCACAGAACTCGAAGATCTTTTCGTCTGGCCAATCCAGATTACTGGCGATCTTGTTCAAGTCGGCGCCGGCGATAAAGATCGATGGCTTGGCCGATACGATCACGATACCGCGTGGCGGTTCTTCGTCGTTTGCCGCCTGATCTTCGATCTGCTTCAGGACTTGATCCAGATCATCGTAGACTTGATCTGTTAGTACGTTGGCACTCTTTTCCGGCATGTCTAACGTCACAAGTCGTACGTTTTCGCCAATATTCGATAGCTTTACCGATGACAATTCTTATTCCTCTGCGGTTGCCCGGCCATAATGTATTGCGGTTTGAATAGCACAGCATATAGAATTGCCCGCTGAATGGCACTTATCAGTACGCGTTGCTCCGGATTTTCATGACAATTTGCCGACACATTTTGGTCTTATGCCTGCTGGTCGGTGGACTGGCGGGCTGTGAACAAGTTCTGGAATCATCCAACGCAGCCAAATCAGATGCCCAGGCCTCGCCGCAAACGGACACCGTGTCGCTGTTGATCAATGGCCGGAACACCGACAAGCCAAGCGTGAACTACGAATGTCGACATGAACCGGGCATGACCGTGCTTGATTTATTGCTACGGACAGGCGAGGCTGAGAGTGTCGAAATCAAGTACTCAGGGGCTGGAGAAACCGCGTTCGTCAAATCGATCAATGGAATCGTCGGAGGCGAAAACGGCGCCGACTGGTGGATCTACTTTGTGAATGACAAACTCGCCAGTCAGGGAGCCGGTGCGACGGCCATAGACAAGGGAGATCGAGTCGAATGGCGACTGGGCAAGTACAAAGTGGACGACGACAGCAAATAGAATTGAACCGCACCAACTCACAAAGCCGCAAGTAACGATAGAAGAGCGATTAATGTCATCCGAAACCGCACCGATTTCACACAACCAGCCGCAACAATCGCCTGGATCAACGTTGCTGCACGAAACCATTCTGGCATGCTGCCTTGTTTTGCTGATCGTCGGATGTCGTTGGGCCATTGATACACCCAACTTCAAACCGGTGATGGCAGTCGCCTTGTTCGCCGGCTTTCTGTTTTCACGACGCTGGATGGGAATCGTCACGCTTGCGGCAGGAATGTTGATCTCCGATACGTTGCTTGGTTTTTACGAATGGCACGTTCAAGTCACCGTTTACTTTGCCTTGCTTTTCCCGTTGGTACTCGGTTTGATCATGAAACGCTGGAAAGGCGACAGCATGAAACTGCCGACCGGCGTTTTGGGTTTCGCCGGATTGTCGGCAGTCAATTTCTATGTCCTGACGACCATCGCAGTTTGGGGCTGGTCCGATTGGTATCCGCAGACGATCAGCGGGCTGGCTTCGGCATTCGCAATGGGTCTGCCGTTCCTGAAATGGACTCTCGCAGGCAACCTGTTCTTTTCGGTGATGCTGTTCGGCGGCTGGGCAGCATTTACTCGAGTCACAGGAGACTCAACCGTGATCGTCCCGCAAAACGCTGCCTGAATTCGCTGCGGCAAGTAGGGACAACGAAAACCGGCGGCTAGCGGCTTGCCGCTCACCGCCTGTATTGACCAAAGCCGAATCGGCAGCTGAGGCAGTCGGCTGGCGTTCCCCAAAATCGATATATTTGCCGTGAAATAGCGGGCAAATTCATCTGATTTTCAGCGGTACTTTTTATTCGCCGAACCGCTTATTGGTTGGAGACCGCGATGCTTCGCCGTCTCAAAACTCTCTTCCTAAAACTTATCTAAACCACTTCCCACCAAACTATTTGGCGACATTCGTCGCAAAACTCCGTACTCCCTCGCCAACTCTCTTCGAAGTTGGGACCGATCCCTTTGAAATGCACCATGATTTTCGGTTCTGCGTAGAAGAGAGTTGGACGGGATTTTTTCGTCCTGAGTGAATGCGCTTAGAAGAGCGCCAAAAAAGTAGCGCGCGGCCAAAAGTCGTCTGAGCTACTTCTTCTTTGGCCGCTTGCGAACCAGCTTTTTTCGTTTGTCCACAATGGCAAACTTTTTTCGCCGTCGCGGAACGCACATCGCAATAAGACCCAACACGACTAGGAGGACAATCAGAAAGTCAGAGACAAGGTAACTTTGGGCGAGGATAGTCATGATGAGCCTTCATTGGTTGTGCGAAAGACTATTATAGCATGCGAAGGCGACAAAGTGAGGCCACGACATTCCAAAAAACATACGTTTCCCGCAATATACAGGCTAGGCCTCAATTCGCTGCCTGAGCGCGTTCACCAATTCTTTTACAGCGTCGTCAGACCCGTTTGCAGCATCATACGAGACTTCGGATTGCTGACCGTCCGATAGCCATTTCAATTGGACGGTCGCAGAATCGAATTCATCGCCGCCTGCGACAATGCATGCCTTGAATCCTTTCTTGTCCGCGTACTTGAACTGCTGGCCAGGTTTCTTGTTGTCGCAAAATACTTCCACGCCAAAACCGGCGTTTCGCAAACGGGAAGCAAGGGCCAGGTACTTGCCCAGGAACTCCTTGTCAAAATTCACAATCATCACATCGGCAGGCGTGCTAACCGACGGAATCATGTCCAACCGCTCCATCGCAGCCAACAGGCGGTCGAGTCCTAACGAGGCCCCAATGCCTGGCAGTTCACGTTTGGTATAGAGTTCGGCGAGATTGTCGTAGCGTCCACCAGAACAAACACTCCCGATTCCCGGGTCGTCATCCAGAGTCGTTTCGAAAACCACGCCCGTGTAATAGTCCAGACCGCGAGCGATCGACGGATCGAATCGATAGTTCTGCTGGGGCACGCCGGCCTGCTGAACCAGCTCGGACATCTGCGCCAATTCCTCCCAGCCTTGTTGAGCGAGTTCGTTGCCCGCCACCAGCTCTTTCAACTGGCTGAGCACTTCGGAATCATTCCCCTTGATATCGACCAACTGCAAAATCTGGCCGATCTGCTGGTCCGACGCTCCACAATTCCGAAGTTCCTCGGTAACTTTTTCGCGTCCCGCCTTTTCGATCTTGTCGATCGCGCGCAAGACCTCGGCTGACTTGTCCAGCAAGTCAAATTTCTCGAGCACGCCATTCAACACCTTCCGGTTGTTGATGCGAATCGTAAAGGCTTCGAAACCGAGTGCTCGCAAAAGGTCGTTAATAACCAGCGCGCATTCAACGTCGCTGGCGATCGAAGTCGTTCCAATCGTATCGAAATCGCATTGAGCAAATTCGCGATAGCGACCTGCCTGGCTGTTCTCACCACGCCAGACCGTACCAATGTGATAACGCTTGAACGGCGTGCCCAAAGCCTCGATGTGCTGTGAAACGAATCGAGCCAACGGGACCGTCAAGTCGAACCGCATCCCGACGGCGCGTTTGCCGTGATCGATGAAGTGATACATCTGACGGTCCGTCTCTTCGCTGCCTTTACCAGTCAGAATCTCCAGGTATTCCAGGGCAGGCGTATCAATGGGTGCATAGCCGTAGGACCGGTATACCCGCCGAGCCGTCTCCATCAATTTTTCGCGAGGCATCATGGCCGCCGGCAAAAAATCACGGAACCCCTTCAACGTTCTGGGTTTGATAAGCTGTTTCTTCATCGTTGGCATTCTGCCTTTTCGTGTGACGCGGCTGGAAACGAATTAACGCAGGATCGGTAGCAAAGACGGTTGTGGCGACCGAAAGTTCGCGTCTCCTGGTTCAGTAAAAATCGCATCCATATATTCACCGACCTGCTCGGGTGATTCGAAATACCGATCATAGGTCCAGTCATCTTCGTACTCGCACTCATCCGTCGTATATTTCCGACAAATGTTGGGGCGAGTCTCGTAGATGCCACACCGATGGTCATCCTGCAAATGTTTACAGGTCGTATGAACCAACAAGTACCATGTGTCGTCTTCAGTAAAAACGGAAGCGTGCTCGTGCAACAAATACCAGCGAATGTAATCGAAATCGTCGTACGACTCGGGCGTTTCCAGTGGCAGCGCGAAATACCGACAACACTTGGCAGTACAAAATTCGCATAGCGATTGCCCGGGCTTCAGGTCCTGGCGAGTCGGTTTGGTACGTTGAATCATTGGATGTTAAAGCTGGACGTCTATATGTTTGGTCATGGGTGAATTCCTGTAGCAGGCTCGGATTTTAGACTTCGCAACGGCTTTTACCAATTGGGGAAGTCCCAGATCGGGTTGGCACTCGCCAAGCCCTTTTTGTTAGGCTGTAGACCGTTGGGCCATCAACCCGTCTGTTTCATCCGTCTGCTTAAAGACGGCTTTTGATCGAACCGAACCCGTTTCATGTATTTGCTAGCCAACGCACTCGCCACCGGCCTGATCCCTGCGATCCAGTTGTTGCTGATTGCGCTGGCCCCGCTGGTCTTTTTCACGTGGGTCATCCATTTGTTTGAGCGGTTGATGCTGGGACGCCTGGCCAGCCGATTTGGGTGGAACAGCGTTTTGGTCACTGGATGGTTGGGCACTCCGATTCACGAGCTAAGCCATGCCCTGATGTGCGCCGTCTTTCAACACGACATTGTTGAGATGGAGCTTTTCAAACCTGATCGAAAAAATGGTCGCCTGGGATACGTCAGCCATACCTACCAGCGAGGCAACTGGTACCAGGAAATCGGAAACTTCTTTATCGGCGTTGCGCCGCTGCTCGGTGGCACAACCGTTCTGCTGGCTCTGTTGATGATTTTCTTCCCGGATGTCGCCCGCGCGGCATTGCTGTCTGCTTCACCGGAATTGCCACTGTGGCAACAAGTTGGCTCTTCACTAACAGATTTAATCAAAGGATTGTTCGATCCCGCTAACCTGATCGGGATTCGCCTGTGGCTGTTTTTGTATTTGGTGATTTGCGTCGGCAGCCACATGGCACCCAGCATGTCCGATTACCAGGGCGCCACCAAAGGCGGATTCATGTTGCTGGTACTGCTAATTATCAGCAGCCTTGCGGTCGCGTTTCTGGGTCCCGAAACTTCGACGATGTTGACGATTGCCAAGCCGGTGGTTGTGCCTGTGATTACGGTGATGATCGCGGTGATCGCGCTTTGCGGGCTGGCGACGGTCGTTGTTTATCTGTTGACCGAAATCGTCGACCAATTCCGCAAATAGGCTCGCCACCACCTCAACGATATTCAATTCGCAGGAACGGCGTTACTCTCGATTCTCTCGATTCTCTCAATTCTCTCGACCACGGCTTCAGCCGACTGAACTCCACTCTCCAACAGTGGCGTTCCTGCCGCAGCATAGGACCCACAAAACCAAATGCGACGAGCTGGATCGTTGTGCAATGCGGCGAGCTGCTGCAGGGCCTCGATCGATCGCGAATTAACCACCGGACGCTGCATCACCGCCTTACGAATCGTCTTTTTCTGGTCGGGTTCAACAAAGCCGTTGATCGTTTGGAACACCGGGTGCTCCAATTCCCAGTCGTCGTGAAACCGGTTTAACCAAACAGTGCACATCGCCTGCGAGTTGTCTTCCGTTGTCAACATATTGAACGTTGACCAGTCGCGCCGCTTGGGTGGCATCAACCGCTCGTCGGTGTGCACGGAAACGGGAACGTTCTCGTATTTGAAGGACTCCAGCGTCGCTCTGGTCGTTGCTGACAATCCGGGAACAAGCCTGATCGCCTGGTTGGCTTGCGTTGCCACCACTACATGATCGAAAGTTTGCGAGGAATCTTGTTGGCCATCGCTTGCCGATCGCGTGACCGTTACGTTGCTTTGCGAATGCTGAACGGATTCGACGGAGCAGCTTAAACGCAAATCAAACAGAGGTTCGTTATTCGCGGCCGAGTTTAACAAACGGCGGGCAACGTCCCTGGTTCCGTTGCCCGAACGAAACAACCCGGCCTGCTCCATGGTCAGCTGCCACAACGTCTCCAAGACACGCACCGCAGGGTACTGATCCAGGCTTTGAAAACTGCAAGTAAAAACAGTCGATGACAATGTCGGATACAAGAAGCCTCTGATAAAGTCTTGCGAATACCCGCCGTCCTTCAGGTACTGCCCGAATGTCGTGGCTGTGTCGATTCCGTTTTCCAGGTCTTGCTTGCCAGAATCCTGGAGACGTTTTGCCTCTTTAAGTACCTGCCGATTCCGAGCCGACAACACACCGCGGGGACCCATACTGGGCCGGTTGGCTTGCGGCAGAGTCAATGATGTTGGCGATTGCCAGCATCCGAAAGACTGCGACGAATCAACCGTCCGTGGCGTAACACCTATCTTTTGGTACAGCCGCCAAAGTCCTGGCCACAGCCGCTCGTTAAACATCCGCGACGGCACGTCTGCTCGTACCGACGATACACCAGAGTCTGTTGGAGGTGCGGGCCTTGGGAACGGAATGTCTACTGAGTGAGCATCGATGCCAACGGCATGCCGCTTTTCGAACAACGTCACATTGTGCCCAAGGTCCGTCAGCAGGCGACTGGCAACCAATCCTGCAATACCGCTGCCAACAACTCCGATTTGCATGACAGGCTATTTTGGGACGAAAAAGAATTGGATCGGCAACACCTACTCAGCATAGTTGTTTCAAAGCGATCACGAAACGGTAAGTCAGGTGTCAATCCACAACTGGATGAACGTTTAGAATGGCGATACGTTGTAGCAATAGCTAAGGCCCTTGAATTCCCACACAGTTTCACCATCGCCATTTCTTCGCAGCACAGAATCGGAAGTCGCGATGACAAAATCGCCGTTGTCCATTTCTCTGGCACTGGCAACCACCTTTTCCAACTCGATCCTGCGAACCTCTTGGCCCTCACGATCATATTCGATGGCATGGTTCTGCCCACTATGTGAAACGATAAACGTGCCTCGTTCGGTAACCTGCAGCTGCATTGGGCTGGCCTCGGTTGTGATCTCGCGTACTCTCTCGCCCTGTCGATCGAACTCAACGATCTGGCCCTGATCCATCAAGGCAACCATCATGTTTCCATTTTCAAGTGCTTTGACGTCGGTTGGTCGTCCGCCGACGTCCGCTTCCCAAACTGATTTTCCCTCGACGTCATATTCAATTATCTTTCCTGAATCGGACGCGGCCACGAACGTACTTCCATTTTCGATGCGACAGAAACCCATCACGCTACCGGGTATCCCTTCGATCTTGCCAACCTCGTCGCCCTCCGCGTTGTACTCCACGATTGCTGACGCGGAATACTGGCCCACCAATCGGTGTCCATTCGGCAAACCTTGAACGGCCCAGGGATTGGCAATGGTTTGCTCCCACAATGTGTTGCCTTCCATATCGATTTCCACGACTTTGTTTGACGAATAATCGCTCAACAAGATTCGTCCAAGCAAAAGTTTCTTGTCGACTAACGGGAAATGAATTTCGGCCGTCGCACCATCCGCATCGACAAATTCCTGCCACCTTTCGATCGCAAGTTTGCGATTCTCCACATTTTCAAATGCGTAAAACTTGAAGTTCTTGTCGAACAAGGCACGCAGAGTCTTGTTGCTGAAAGCACGAACTTCAAGCTCTTCCGAATTCATCAATTCGATCAGCGTTTCAACAGCATCCCGACTACCAAGATTAGCCATTTCACGAGCCGCAGCGACCTGCAGGTGCTCATCGTCATCCGCCAACAATTCGGTCAACAGCGGCACACTGGCTTCGCCTTGCACCTGCACAATTCCCTGGACCCCGATGATGCGAACCTGACGATCCTTATCCGACACCATTTGCTTCAGCAATTCAACATCTTTATCGATCGCCGAAACAACGATCGCTTTTCGTAATAAATGAATCGTCTTTTCGTCGTCCTGGAACAAGGTCAAGGTTTTATTTAGCTCGTCCACCAAACCCTTTAGCTCTTTCTCGACGATCGTTTTGCAAACGGCACCCGTGATTCCATCACGAGAATCACGAGGCGCTTGTTTCTTCGAATAAGCCAGTAGCATCGCCGCGCTGGCTCGCACTTCCGGATCGTTCGAACTGCGAGCCTGTTTCAATTGTTCGATCGGCAAGGTCGTCATCTTGCCAAGCTCTTCCCGCGCCAACCGGCGAATGCGGTAGGATTCATCGCTGAGATTGTTGATAAACTTGCGAGCCCGCTCTGCCAGTTCTTTCTGGGCTGGGTGATCCGGTTGCAATGACTCCAGAAATTCACGGATTGATTCGACATCCGGTTTAATTTTTCGATATTCAAGAATCTGCACGTGCAAAGGTTTGATCTCAGGCTTCTTTTTCAAGACACCTTTTTCAGATTCCTCAACCTCCGGCGTGGCTACGATCGTCTGTGCTGCCAGATTCGCAGTGAATACATGCACCCATAGCATTGCCCCCAGCAGTGACAAAAATATTAGCCCAGCTCTTCCTGCAAACACGGAATAATTCTGCACCGCACGAATTCGTGAGTTGTGAAACACTGACCGCTCCTGAAAATCGTTTCTTTGTTCCAGTGTTCATTGTATGTGGTTTTTTGGCCAAGTCCATTTATCATATCCCGACCGAATAACCGCGATTCCCGTTAACAGTTACCCGGATTGACGGGCACCTGCATTTGTGCGGATATTTTGTCTGAGTCAATCGAAAAACCTTTGTATCATCACCCGACATCTTTGGGAAAAATCATGAAAATCTTGCTCACCTCAGTCGCCACTTGTCTGTTGTATTTCCAAAGTGCCGCCGCTTGGTGCCAGGCAACCGAAAATTCGTCTGACAGCGAGATTGCGGAATACAAAGCTGTTACCAAACAGATCATCGATTCTGCCAGGGAAGGTAACGATTCCTACCTGAAACTGCAGGAACTGTGCGATGACATTGGACATCGCCTGGGAGGCAGCGAGTCTCTGGAAAAAGCAATCGACTGGGCTGTTCAGGAACTGGAAGGGGACGGTCATGAAAATGTGCGGAAGGAAGGTGTCACCGTTCGCAAATGGGTAAGAGGAAACGAGTCCTGCGAAATGTTGACACCAAGACCACTCGAAATTTCGATGCTTGGCCTGGGCGGCTCCGTCGGTACTGGTGCGGATGGCATCTCTGCGGAAGTTGTGGTCGTCAACAGCAAGGATGAACTCGACGCTCTGCCGGATGAAAAGATCAAAGGACGGATTGTCGTATTCAACGCGGCGATGCCACGTTTTTCAGACACCAAAGGTTCCGGCTACCGCGAGACCGTTCAATATCGCAGCAACGGAGCACGTTGGGCGGCCGAACGTGGCGGTGTCGCTGCGTTGGTTCGCAGCGTTACAGCCTACAGCCTGGATTCGCCGCACACCGGCGCGATGCGTTACAGCGGCGGCCCCGATGTCAAGGAAATTCCCACAGCGGCCATCTCTGTCGAAGGCGCTACTCTACTTTCAAGATTACAAGCCCGCGGAATAACTCCCACCGTCAAATTGAAAATGGAGGCGGAAGACGCCGGCGATGCACCCTCACACAACGTACTTGCTGAAATCGTTGGTAGCGAGAAACCGGAAGAGATCGTGGTGATTGGCGGCCATATCGATTCATGGGACGTCGGAACGGGAGCACACGACGATGGCACCGGTTGTGTTGCGGCAATGGAAGCACTGAACATCCTGCGCAAACTTGACCTGAAGCCTCGTCGTACGATTCGAGTCGTCTTGTGGACCAACGAAGAAAACGGAACCGCAGGTGCGTTGAATTACCTGAACCGCCATCAGGACGAAATTCACGTCGCTGGTATCGAATCGGACAGTGGCGGTTTTTCTCCTGAAGGACTCAGCGTCGAAATGGAAGACAAAAAGAAGGAAGAGATCGCCGAAGAACAATTGATCGAGATCCTGAAACTGTTGCAGCCCATCAATGCCACCCGCGTAAAAACCGGATCTTCCGGCGTCGACGTCAGACAACTCGCGTCGATCGGCACCGCCTGCATGGGACTCAGCGTCGACGGAAGACTGTACTTCAACACGCACCACACGCACGCTGATACGGTCGACAAAGTTGATCCCGACCAGCTAACCGACTGTACCATCACCATGGCCGTTGCCGCCTACATTCTGGCCGACATGCCTGGTCGTCTCGGAGAAGAGTAGTCGTTCATTTAGGCAGGGCAGCAAGTTGACAGCCAAAAACTGCAACGGCTACCCTGCGACTGCCCGCGGTGAAAATTGGTTTTTACAGGTCGTCCGAATTCAGCAATTCAGATTCTTTCTCGTCCGCCGTGATTCCGACCAACTTCATGGTGTCCAGAATAATATCCTGACCAGCATCAGCCGGAACCATCGCCCGGAAAACGCCGACTTCCTTGCCGTCCATTTTTTGAATCTGCCATGCGCCAAGTTTGGCCCGGGAATTTGCCCGGATCAGATTCTCGCTGACCTTGCCTGAAACCGAATCGCCATCGTCCGGGGTCATGTATCCGACCGACCAGATTTCGCGAATTTCCATCCCGCCGTAGGTCTCGGTTTTGGAGTTTACGAACACGATGTGAGACCGACCATCGTCGTACTCGTACAACAATTTGAAGTCGCCATCGGAATCAACTTCATACTTAAGTGAAGTTTGATCCAGCAGATTCTTGATCCTCGAATCCGGCTCAACCGACTGCCCAAACAATGACTGACCCGGCAACGCAAAGGTCATCAACACTGCTGAAAGTACAAGCACAAACATTTTCATCGCGGGATTCCCAAAATAGAAAAAAGAACTCTCACCAAATGACGACCGATCTTCGGCAGTCGATTCATCACTCTGATACCGCTAAAAATACCAAAGAAGGGATATTGAGTCGATATTGTGTTTGATCGGAACGACTAAACCCGACAAACACGTGATAAATTCAACCCGGATTGCCCTGGCGACCACGATTTGTCGCAAAATTTGGATCAGAAACGGTGCCTCGCCGCCAGGCTTCAGTGCTTCGTGCAAGCCTGAACGTGTCATCCGACAAAGATACGGCACCCAAAAACCGACTCAATTCCCAGGTTCGTTGAAGTAACGATGCTCGTATCGCTGCAGCAGATCGTCGAACTCCTCGATCAACAAGACAAGGTCGTCGTGATTCAATTGTTGCAGTGTTAACATTCTCTGGATTCGGCGATGCGTCGGAACGACGTGCCGGTCGGGCCGATGCGGGGGTTCCACGACGACGACATCGCTGGGAACCGTTCCTTCGTAACAGGTAATGCTGGGAGAAGCCAAAATTCGGTGCTGCAGTCCTGCCAGTCGTTGGTCGCTGGCGAAAATCGACGTGGCGTCTCGCAAACAGCGAACAACATGCGACGGACTGGAAACGAGAATCACTTGCTCGATATCAGCCGCCAAAAACACCTCGGCGGCCGCCTTGATTTCCTCAATCGTATTTTGCGATTCAATATCCAGCACGATTCGCGAAAGCAATGACTCGCGAAATTTCGCCCATCCTTGCTCCGACGCCACCTCGGGAATCGATTCCTTAAACGCATCAAAGGATCGCAAACTGTCAAAGTACTGACGCAGGTATTCAAGCGAGTACTCAGCCTCCAGCAACTTGCGATCTGCGTTGGAATCGTCATCGGACTTCGCTCCGTTTGCATGACGCCCCAATCGAAACTCTTTGCTGGACGCACCCGTTCCAAACACAATCGTGTCGGCCTGAAACTGGTGAGCAACCAGAATACCTTGAGGTATGCGGCCCAATTGACCTGGCGGGTCTCCCCACGCCACATGCCGCCAGTTTTCGATGTTCAGATTGCAGCCGTGTACCAGCACCCCCGTCTTCATTTCAATACTCGTCCATGATCGTGAAACCCAATAACGTCAAGCATCCATGGTGGATTGCCAAACGATGAATGTACTTGATTCACGCTGAACACCGAATGCGAGAGTAACCGGATTTTGTTGGAAATTTGCTGGTTATCAACGATCGCCGTTTGGATCACCGTATTGCGCGGATTCGGTCTGCAATTCCAACAGCATGGCCTCAAGACACTCGCGAATCTGTTCCATCAAAGGATCGGCAGAGGCACCGCGAACGCGCTTGGGGGAAACCTCAATCGGGTCACCGACAACCGTGATCGCCTTCAAGTGTCCGTGGACGCGGCACTTGTCGGTGAAGTCCTCCTCAAATTTTTCCACGGTCTCAAGAATCCGATCAACCGAGGGATTTTCGGCCAGGTATTGTTCGGGGTAACAGTCGACTTGCTGGGCCAGGTAGGTTCGTTCCAGGTGATCCCAGCGGCGTTTCCGTTCCGCAAGTTCCAGGCGGTCTCCGATCATGTCGGGGAAGATCTTTACGCGTAAGTTCTTGATACGAATCTGAATCCCGCCTTGTTGCACCTCACCAAGCCACTCTTGTTCCAGTGGTTGCAGCAAGTGTTCAACCATGTTCGATTGCCGCTGCCGCAAACTGGTGCCTTCAGAGACTTCGCATCCGTATTGCATCTCCTTGACTTTCAACAACGCGTCGCCGACCTTCACGATTCGATCCACCAGCGGCATGTCGGATTGCGGGGTCCAGCTCAAACGCTGCTCAATGTCCGTCAGCGCGGCGTCACATGTTTTGTCGATGTCGCCTTGAAAGACATATTTAATCGCAACCGGATGCACAACGACTTTACCGCTGCCAAGGTTATCCTTGGCTCGTCGCTTGGCGGCCGTGCGGGCAATGAAAGAGGGCCCGTCCATCAAGGACATCAACTGGTCGTTGGTTCGGCTGGTGGTTCCCTCCGGGAAAATTACCAGCGGTCGCTCTGCCGTTTTGAGAATCGCAATCGCATGGTCGATCGCCGCTCGGTCCATCCCTTCGCGATTGACGCTGAAAGCCCCCATCAAGCGCACCATAAAACGCGTAAAGGCCCCATGGTTGAACAAGTGCCAACTGGCCATGAAATACAACGGACAACCAGCTTTCAAGGCAAGGTTGTGCATGTTCGCCGGGTCAGCCAGCCGCGGATGGTTAGGTGTCATCAGCACGGCATGACCGGCATCGATGGAGGCTCGCAGTTTTTCAGCCCCCCGGACTTCGCAATCCCAAACGCCCTCGCGATGGCGCAGGCTGATGCGGTGGAGTTTCAATTTTGTAAGCAGCCATTGAGGCCAACTGGTTTTGAATGCTGGAACGAACTTGTAGGGTCGTTCAATGAAAATACTTCGCTGCATTCTGGTCTTACCCCTTCACTATTGGTCGCAAAGCTCAAGTGCTTCGCTGTTTCGCTCCGCGTCGCCTGAGCCAGCATTTGTGCGTCTTCAACATTTGGTCGAGTCGGCAACATCTGCAGGCGTCCGATTTTCAAACACTCAAACGGTTTAGTCCAGCCTTACTAGTTGAAATACGTCGCCCCTTCAGCCAGGTCCTGCCACCTCAATCGGGGTTAAAGTCCTGCTTTCGCGAAATGCACCTCGCGGTTATCTTTGAGGACGAGCTGTTTTCCATCGGACCTCGCCAACTTTCGCGCAAAAATCTTCATGCAAGAGATTCTGCAGACCATTTGCCAAATAACTGGTGCGATTGGATGCCAGCCGGGTGAGGTCGTCCAAAGCCTGTGGAGTGGATACGGGGTCATTCAGAGAGTGCAGCTGGAATTCGCTGACCAGCGAGGATCCTCAACGGCGATCGTCAAACACATCGATCTTTCGCAGTCCCGCGAAAACCGTCGTGGCTGGAGCGGAAACGCCTCTCATCAACGCAAAGTCCGCTCTTATCAAGTTGAAAAGAACTTTTACGAGCGATTTGCTGCAGAGTGCTGGCCTGATAAACACGGGGATGAATTCGGTGAGAGCCTGGTTGCATGTCGCGTCCCAAAATTGCTGGGGGCCTGCGAATTAAATGTTCGCGAAAACGAAGAGAGTTCAGGCATGCTTCTCATTCTTGAAGACCTGAACGCCGTGGGATTCGCTCAGACAAAAGTCAGTGCCTCGCCGGCCGACTTGCGAACGTGTCTGCAATGGTTGGCAAATTTCCATGCCCGATTCATGAATCGCCAGCCAACCGGCCTATGGCCGATCGGAACTTATTGGCACCTGGCAACACGGCTGGAAGAACATTCCGTGATGGAAGAGAGCAGATTGAAACGATGCGCGGCGAAAATCGATCAGCGATTAAACTCGGCCCGATTTCAAACATTGGTTCATGGTGATGCCAAGCTGGCCAATTTTTGCTTTGGCAAGGAATCCGACGTTGCCGCTGTCGATTTTCAGTACGTTGGCCAAGGTTGTGGCATGAAAGACGTGGCATATTTGATGAGCAGTTGCCTGGATGGCTCGGAATCTGCCGCGCAGCAAAACGAATTGCTGGCTATCTACTTCAGACAACTCGAGCACTCGCTATCGGTCACGAACCCAAAGATTGATTTCCCGGAATTAGAAAACGAATGGCTTTCGCTCTATCCGTTTGCGTGGGCAGACTTTTGTCGCTTTCTGGCTGGTTGGTCGCCGGGTCACTGGAAGATGAATCAGTACAACGACCGCGTCACGCAAAGCGTGCTGGATGAACTGACGCAATAGTCGGGTACAATGCAGAAAGAGTTTTCATGCGGAGCCGCTGAGATTGAAGGTAGAGTGGAAAGTCAAAAAGCAGGAATTGCTTCGTCGAAGAATCTGAAATACTTGCTGCAGTTGCCACCAGCCTCGAGCCCTGCTTCCTTCTTTCCTTCGCGTCTTCGCGCCTCCGCGTGACACCTTTCTACTACCAGCCTCATTCCTGGCTGTATTTCAAAAGGGCAAAAAAAAATGGCCCCCACATACTTTCGTATGAGGGGGCCATAAATAACCCGGCAATACCTACTTTCGCACTTGCAGTACTATCATCGGCTCGAAATGCTTAACTTCTGTGTTCGGGATGGGAACAGGTGTGACCATTTCGATATGGTCGCCGGAAGAGAACTGGCAGGCCTATTCGCCCTGCCAGCCCTGAATCTTCGACTGTATCGGATATTGAATTGATGGTTTTGTACCTTCTCCAGCCAACAATAATTAGCTAATTAGCGTTGCTGAAATTTGTTTGAACCAAATCATATTACTTTGCTCTTTCGGCTGTGATCGAAGATCACAACGTTCAGAGGTCTGGATATATGTGGTCAAGCGTTCGTCCGTTAGTACCATTTAGCTGAATACATTACTGCACTTACACATATGGCCTATCAACCAGATCGTCTTTCTGGGGACTTCATCCCACAAGGGGAAACGAAACCTTATCTCAGAGATGGCTTCACGCTTAGATGCTTTCAGCGTTTATCCTTTCCGTATTTAGCTATCCAGCCGTGCCACTAGCGTGACAACTGGGACACCAGAGA
>CAZPOL010000087.1:0-1442 GCA_964588195.1 uncultured Pirellulaceae bacterium
TTACCAACCGTGCCTTCGGGCCTTATTGGTGGGCATACTTCATGATGTTCAGCTGTAATGTGTTTATTCCGCAGCTGTTCTGGTTCAAGAAGATCAGGACCTCGATGTTCTGGAGTGTCATCATTGGCATCGGTGTGAACATCGGGATGTGGTTCGAGCGTTTCGTTATTGTGATGACGCTTAACCGCGGTTACTTGCCGTCCAGCTGGTCTTACTTCAAACCAACCTGGGTCGACATCGGAATGTTCATTGGCAGTTTCGGTCTGTTCATGACGTTGTTCCTGTTGTTCTGTCGCTTCCTGCCCGTCATTGCGATGTCGGAAGTGAAGGGCACGATGACATTCCAGAAACACATGGCCGCCGCCGGTGGTTACGGTGATGGTAATGACGACCATCACTAGATTCGAAACACCAGGCAACGCCTTTTAATAAACGCGATTTGAAATTTATCAAACGAAAATCAAATGAGTAACGAAGTCGACAACATCGAGCAGCAAAAACTGGTTGGCGTCCTCGCGCAATTCGATGATCCACATACGCTGTTGCACGCTTGTGAAAACATGCGAGACAGCGGGATCAAGAAGATGGATGCTTACACACCGTTTCCGGTCCACGGGATCGAGAAAGCGATCGGTATCCCGCGTACGATTTTGCCATTCATCGTTTTGGCGGTTGGGCTTTCCGGCCTGGCCATCGGACTCGGCATGCAGTGGTACACCAACGGTACGACTGAATTGCTGCCCAAGTGGAGTGGTTACGAATTCAAGATCAGTGGCAAGCCGATGTTCAGCCTGCCCGCCAACATTCCGGTTACTTTTGAAGTAATCGTTTTGTCCAGTGCGTTTGCTGCCGTGTTCGGGATGCTGATCCTTAACAAGCTGCCTCGTTTGGCCAATCCGCTGCACCGTGTGCCACGATTCAAACGAGTTACCAACGACAAATTCTTCCTGATGGTGGAAGCCGACGACGAGCAATACGACGAAGAACAGTTGCGAACCAACATGACCGAGTTGGGTGCGACGGACATTGAACTTGTCCACGAAGACCTGACCGATCACAAACTGCCCGCCTTCCTGAAAACGGTCGGCGTTCTGGCGCTCGTCATGATGTTGATTCCGCCGGCTCTGATTTTCCGAGCCCGTGGGATGACTTACACCGAAACACGAGTCCACGTCGTTCCGGATATGGATTTCCAATACAAGTTCAAGGCGCAAACCGTTGGCCCACTGGCCTCCAATGATGCCGCCGAAGGCGACTACTTCTTTGACAACATCCGCGCTCAATTCGCTCCGATCCCCGGAACGGTTGCTCGCGGCGATCAGAGTGGCGACATCGAATTCTTCCGTGGAATCAAAGTTGGCGGCGATTTGCACTCGGCTCATTCGACTCCTGCCGTTTTCGCATCCACTCAGGAAGAAGCGAGTCCACAAGAAGGTGCTGAA
>CAZPOL010000087.1:1542-4794 GCA_964588195.1 uncultured Pirellulaceae bacterium
TCCTGCCGTTTTCGCATCCACTCAGGAAGAAGCGAGTCCACAAGAAGGTGCTGAATCGGCTACAACAGCCACCGCAGAACCAGAACCGGATTGGGTCACCACCATTCCGAATCAAATCGAAGTCAGCCGCGAAACCATCGAACGTGGCCGTCGACAATTCAACATCTATTGCACCGTATGCCACGGCTATGCCGGTGACGGTGACGGGCTGGCAAACCAGCGAGCGACTGCGTTGTCGATCAACGGTCAGGCAAACTGGACCGTAGCCAAGTCGTTGTACGATGAAACCGTGATGACCCAACCGGTGGGACGCATCTACGACACGATCACCAATGGTCGCGCCACGATGGGACCCTACGCCACTCGAATCCAGCCGGAAGATCGCTGGGCCATTGTGTTGTACATCAAGGCATTGCAAGAGACTCGCAAGAACGCGACGCCTGAACCAGCCGAAGGCGAATAGAGACACGAATAAACACAGTTACCGAGTAATCCCGGAACCAGACCAAACCCAAAAAGTAATACCTTTTTGACCAGATAAAAAATGGCACATATTAGAAAAGCAGAAGTATCGTCGCCCATCACCACGTTGGGTGGCGAGAGCACATCGCGGCTGATGCCCGTCTTTGGAATCGT
The DNA here is from genome assembly GCA_964588195.1 of uncultured Pirellulaceae bacterium. GTDB lineage: Bacteria > Planctomycetota > Planctomycetia > Pirellulales > Pirellulaceae > CAJQPP01. Next base: position 2,179 of record CAZPOL010000087.1, read on the forward strand.
TGGACTGGTTTGCCTGGGCGCCGGATTCGCATTGGCAGGTGGAAACATCTCACGCTTCTCGCACGCTTACTTGTTGAATTTTTGCTTCTTCCTGACGATGACGTTGGGTTGCCTGTTCTTCGTAATGATCCAGCACCTGACCAAGGCCGGCTGGAGTGTAACCGTGCGACGTGTCGCCGAAGTTTTGGCTTGCGGCATCTTCCCACTGGGTCTGTTATTCATTCCGATCCTGGTTTTGGTGTTTTCCGGGAACGACGGGTTGTACCCCTGGGTCCAGGACGAACTTGCCGAAGGTTACACCGCACCGGAATGGGCGGTTGGTGACAAACGCATTCTTGATATCAAAGCGACGTTCCTGAACAAGTTCTGGTTTTGCATTCGAGCCGTCTTTTACTTCGCCGTTTGGTCGTTTATCGCTTTCCGGTTGTACCGCTGGTCAACCAAGCAGGACGAAACGGGCGACAAGCAACTGTCACTGAAGGCTCAAGCTTTCTGTGCTCCGTTGATGCTGGCTTTCGTATTGTGCCTGGCCTTCGCCGCATTCGATTTTGAAATGTCGCTGGCTCCGATGTGGTTCAGCACGATGTTCCCGGTCTACTTTTTCGCCGGCAGTGTGATGAGCAGCCTCGCCCTGATCACGCTGGTTTGCTTGCTGCTGCAACGAAGCGGACGCTGCACCGATGAAATCACGGTCGAGCATTACCATGACCTCGCCAAACTTACCTTCGCCTTCATCTTCTTCTGGGGTTATATCGGGTTCAGCCAATTCATGCTGATCTGGTACGCCAACTTCCCTGAGGAAACATTTTGGTTCCAGTTCCGCTCCGAGAGCGGCTGGTTGAGCGTCTCGATGATATTGCTGTTCGGTCACCTGTTCATTCCGTTCCTCGGCATGATGGCTCGCACCGTTCGCCGCAGCAAAACATTCCTGATGTTCTCGTCGGTCTACTTGCTGGTGATGCACTGGGTTGATCACTACTGGATCGTCATGCCGCAATACGGTGCCTCGGTTTTCCATGGCTACCTGCGAGACGGCAAAGACATCGAAACCAACATGGTCAACGTCTTGCCAGGCCTGACCGAAATACTGTTGCTGGTTGGTATGGGAGCGATCTTCCTGGCCAGCTTCTGCCTGGTGGCCGGAAATCGTTCACTCGTTCCGCTGAAAGATCCACGCCTGCACGAAGCCCTCAATTACGATAATCCGTAAGAAAAACAAACACGTAATATCAAGCACGTAATAGCAATGACTACAGATCACGAACACGAAAATCGTTCAGATGACCACGCGGAATCGGATTCGCATGGTGGCAAGCAGCGACCAAGTTACGATGATGTCAACATCCCGGTTGTGATACTGGTGGGCGTCATCAGTATGGTGCTGACATTTGTCACCATCTGGTTTGTCGAAGGCGTTTACTACCAGTGGAAGAACAACGTCGTGCTGGAACGCAGTTACGAAATTGATAACACCATTCAATCGGCAACCATCGCCCGACAAACGAAGATGCTGGAAGGCGTGGAAGAACGAAACATTAGCAGCCTGGACAGCGTCATCGATGGTGTCGTTTCGCAATTCAAAAACGAACATGACAGTCACGATGCAGGAAATTCCGAGCCAGCAGAAAACGAAAACGGTCACTAAATGATCACTCCCTTGAAAATCGCAAAACGACGGGCCGCCAACACTGTGGTGTTGATGTCACTCGCTTTTGCGCTGGCAGCACTGGCCTCAACAGCATGGGCCCAGGTCGCTCAGAAAGAGCTGCCCAAGATCGCTCAAGGGATCGGAGTGACGGAACAACTTGGCCAGGACTTGCCGCTGCACCTGGACTTCGAGGACGACAAAAACCGCGCCGTTCAATTCGGCGAATTGTTCAAGGACAACAAACCGGTCCTGCTTTCATTTAACTACTCTGACTGCCCGAAACTCTGCGTCGTGCAGCTGAATAATCTGGCCGGAGAATTGCAACACATCGATTTGGTCCCGGGTGAGGATTTCCATATCGTTTCGGTCAGCCTGGACCCGAACGAACAAGCGACTCAGTTGGCCGCCACGAAACTGAAGTACGTCACCGCCTATGGTGATATGGATACGCTGGACGGATGGCACTTTTTACGTGGCACCAAAACCAACATTGGCGACCTGGCCGAAGCCTGCGGATTCCAATACAAGTACGACGTCAAGACACGAATTTATTCGCATCCCGCCGCGTTCATTTTCTGCACCGCCGACGGCCGAATTTCGCGCTACCTGAATGGTCTCGATGGCCAATTGGGCAAGTCGTTGAAACCAGCCTTGGTCGAAGCAGGGAAGGGCAGGATCGGATCGCTTTCCGACCGAGTAAAGTATTTTGCTGGCTGTTACATTTTCGATCCAACGACCGGCAAGTACAGCCTGAGCGCGATTAAGGCGATGCGTTTGGCTGGCTTCCTCACCATCCTTTGCCTGGTGGTGGGAATCACGCCCTACTTTTTGCGACAATCGCATAACGAATCTGCCGTAACACCGGCTGGTGAGAATCTGGCTGCCGATCAACCGACTGTACAAACTGCTCCCAACGAATCCGCTTTGCCCGAAGGCAATGCTGCTTCATTATCCAACATTAAACCTGG
>CAZPOL010000087.1:4894-21470 GCA_964588195.1 uncultured Pirellulaceae bacterium
ACGAATCCGCTTTGCCCGAAGGCAATGCTGCTTCATTATCCAACATTAAACCTGGTGAAGTCTGAACCTGGCGAAGACTGAAATGATGAATCTACTAACACTACTGGCACAAACTGAAACCGCAGCCGAGGAATCGCTGATTCCACCGCCGCCGCGTGATGCGCACGAGGGAACGTACTGGTTCCCGGAGAACGCTTCGACATTCGCCAATGATGTGGACAGCTTGTTCATGCTGATCTTCTGGGTGTCGCTGGTCTTCTTTGCCGGAATCGTCGGTGCCATGATCTACTTCGTTATGAAGTATCGACACACCCCCGGACACCAGCCTGAAAAGAGTCCCTCGCACAATACGATTCTGGAAATTGCCTGGTCGGTTCTGCCCGGATTCCTGTTGGTTTGGTTCTTCGTGGACGGAGCAAACGGCTGGTTCAACCAACGAATCACACCTGGTAACGCCGAACGGATTCAGGTAGTCGGACAACAATTCAACTGGCAGTTCTTCTACCCGAACGGTGATGGAACGACCGAATTACATCTGGTCCAGAATCGACCGGTCGAATTTGAAATGGAATCTCGCGACGTACTGCACAGTTTTTTCATTCCCGCTTTTCGACAGAAACAAGACCTTGTGCCAGGCCGTTACACCTATTGCTGGGTCAAACCGACGAAGGTTGGCACTTACCGTTTGTATTGCTCGGAATACTGTGGTGACAGTCACAGCCTGATGCTTACCAATGTCACCGTTCACGCAACCGAAGAAGAACGCGACGCTGCCACCTATTACGACTGGGGTGCAGAATCAGATGACAACCCGCTGAATCCGAAACGGCGAATTGCCAACGGAAAGCGTTTGTTCAATATGAAGTGTTCTGGTTGCCATAACGCAACCGAAGCCGCCAAAACCGGACCAGGTCTCGGTGGAATCTGGGGCAAGATGGAAACACTGACCGACGGTACACAAGTCAAAGTCGACGCGACTTATTTCCGCGAGTCATTATTGAACCCAGGTGCCAAAATCGTCTCTGGATATACCAACCAAATGACCTCGTTCCAGGGCCAACTTAACGACGATCAGATTTTCTGGCTAAAAGCTTACATCATGAGCATTAGCCCGGACGCCGTAGCGGATGAACCGGATAATCCCGCAGCTGCCGAAGACGCACCCGAAGCTGCCGAACAACCGGCCGGCGAAGAAAACTAACCCATCGGAAAACGAACGCCGCGAAGAAACGGCGGTCCGTTACAACAGAACAACATTGAGTTTTAGTGAACTGATTTCAGTTCGATTGAATTAAAAGGTGACGACATGTCAGCAAGTCCTCAAGCACAGAAACTTTTCGGTCACGCCGATAAACACTACCTGAATGCCTCAAGCGGTTGGAAGTCCTGGGCTTTCACGCTCGATCACAAACGGATCGGTATCATGTATCTGATCGGTGTGACGCTTGCCTTGTTCCTGGCCGGAGCGTTCGCGCTCGTCTTGCGTAGTGAATTGTTCACAGGCACCGAAAACTTCCTGACCGAAGCTCAATACAACCATATGTTCACCTTGCATGGTGCCATCATGGTTTTCGCTTTCATTATCCCGAGCATCCCGGCGGCACTCGGAAACTTTGTGCTGCCGATGATGCTGGGCGCCAAGGATGTGGCCTTCCCTCGGCTGAACCTGTGTAGTTTCTACCTTTGGTTGATTGGTACTGGATTCCTTTTGGCAGCGATGCTAAGTCACGGCCTGGATACCGGTTGGACGTTCTACACGCCGTACAGTATCGCCACGACCTCGGGCGTTATGTACGCCACGATGGGGGCATTTATCCTGGGGTTCAGTTCGATCTTTACCGGTCTGAATTTCCTGGTCACCGTAAATACAATGCGTCCGCCGAGCATGGGCTGGTTCAAAATGCCTTTGTTTCTGTGGTCGCTTTACGCTACTGCGATCATTCAGATTTTGGCCACCCCGGTTCTGGGAATCACCTTGTTGCTGTTGTTCGCTGAGCGAGCGATGCACATCGGAATTTTTGATCCGGCCTACGGTGGTGACCCGGTACTATTCCAGCACTTCTTCTGGTTTTATTCTCACCCGGCGGTTTACATCATGATTCTGCCGGCGATGGGGATCATCAGTGATCTGATTGCCGTTTACTGTCAAAAGAAGATTTTTGGTTACTCGTTCATCGCCTTCTCCAGCGTTGCCATCGCCTTGCTTGGCTTCCTGGTTTGGGGCCACCACATGTTCACCAGTGGTCAATCGCAATTGGTCACGTTGGTGTTCAGTGCGATTACGTTTACCGTGGCGATTCCATCGGCGGTGAAAGTATTCAACTGGCTGGCAACGATGTATAAGGGTTCGATCAAACTGGTCACGCCGATGTGCTACGCCATGTCGTTCATCTTCCTGTTCGGAATCGGTGGTTTGACTGGCTTGTTCCTGGGAACCCTGTCCGTTGATATTCACTTGCACGACACCTACTTCGTCGTCGCTCACTTTCACTTTGTAATGGTCGGTGGAACGTTGACTGCCCTGCTGGGTGGCCTTTACCACTGGTGGCCAAAAATGTTCGGTCGCATGTACAACGATTTCTGGGGCCGCGTTGGTTGCTTCCTGGTATTTGCCGGATTCAACCTGACGTTCTTCCCGCAATTCGTGATGGGTGCTCGCGGTATGCCGCGTCGATACGCACGATACGACCCTGAATTCCTGGTCTTTCACCAATTGTCGACGATCGGAGCCTTCGTTTTGGGCTTCGGAATTCTATTGGCCTTTGGCGTCCTGGTTCACGCCGTTTGGTACGGTCGCAAATGTGGTGGAAACCCGTTCGGTGCCGCTTCCCTGGAGTGGCAATCGAGTTCGCCTCCTGACTTCCATAACTTCAAACACAAAGTTGTGATGAATGATCCATATGACTTCAGCGCCATGGTCTACGACGAAGAACTGGACACCTACGTTCAAAGAGAATTCGTGTTGCCGGAAAAGCCTGCCAAGCCGGTACCCCAGCCGTCCAGGACTTAAGTTGAAAAGCCAGGTTGCAATTCCGACTTTGACGCTCAAGAAAAACAAAACATCCCCAACAATTAAAACCTTCAGTGGAGAGATCCATGTCATCGGTTGATACAACCGCTGAAAGCCACGACGACCATCACGATGATCATCACGATCATGGTGAGTTCATCGCGCACCACTTCGATTCTGCGGAACAACAATTTGATTCCGGAAAACTCGGTATTTGGGTTTTCCTGGTCACCGAAGTCCTGTTCTTCAGCGGTCTGTTTGTGGCTTACACCCTGTACCGGTACCACCACCCGGAAGTTTTCGTGGATGCCTCGCGGTTCCTCGACAAGATCCTCGGTGGTCTCAACACGATCGTGTTGCTGTTCAGCAGTTTGACGATGGCGTGGGCCGTTCGCGCTGCTCAACTGGGACAGAACAAATTCGCCGGCAAGCTGATTCTGATCACGATGGTCTGTGCCGCGATGTTCCTGGGCGTCAAAGCGGTCGAGTACAGCCACAAATGGGACCTGCACATCCTGCCAATCAGTTACTACAACCAAATTGAAGGCTATCACCCTGAGCCTGCCGAAGGCGGAATCGCCGGAGCACTTCACATTTCGCCATGGTTGGTGAAGTTGAGCATCGTGCCGGCAATCTTCCTGGGCCTGTTTGCCGCAGCTTGTGGTTTCTTCGCAGCCACTGGAAAGAAAGTCCTGGCGGTCTTCTCTTTAGGGCTGGTGATCATGATGAGCGGATTTTTCATCGGAGCCGTCATCGGTCAGGTCTATCAAAACTGGCACGAGTCCACACTCGCTGCCCACGATGGCGAACATGGTCATGGACATGGTGCTGCTGGTCACGGTGACGATCATGGAGCGCATGATGATCGCGGACCCGGCGAAGATACGAGTGGCCGCAAACCTCAAATCGGTGTCTTCTTTAGTATCTACTATTGCATGACCGGTCTGCATGCGATTCACGTGATCGCCGGAATGATCGCGCTCAGCTGGCTGTACTTACGCTGTTTGAAAGCGCACTTCCGCCCGGATTACTTTGGACCTGTCGACTACGTAGGCCTCTACTGGCACCTTGTCGACTTGATTTGGATTTACCTGTTCCCGTTGTTGTATCTAATCAAATAGCCAAAACCGTTAATCGGTTCCTGTTTGAAAAACGAACTGACTCAGCAAAACGAGTCGGAGATAAATAAAATGACTGACCATAATCACGACGATCACGACCATGGATTCGCTCACCCGGCTCCCGTTAAATTGCTGTTGGCAGTTTTCGTTGCCTTGGTGGCGCTGACGATCATCACCGTCCTGGTGAATGACCTGCCACTGGGCCAGGCGGATATCTGGGTTGCCATGGCGATTGCTACGCTAAAGGGATCGTTGGTATGCCTGTTCTTCATGCATATGTTTTGGGAAAAAGGCTTTAATGTGGTCGCTTTTTTCTCTTCGCTGTTTTTCGTGTCACTGTTTATCGGTTTTACCTTAATGGACACCGGGTCCTACCGTGACAACGTTGACAAGTTTCCAATCGACAAGCGACCGACGGAACGAGTGTCACCTGTTGCAGAAACGGCCACTCCCGCCGAGTAACCCAACCGAAAACAGACATGTCGAGTCCTGAGCAACACATCGACCCACAACTGCCTTCCGGCAAGGAGACCAGGGGACGATTTCGTTTGCTCTCGCCGCCACCGATCAAGACTTCGATCAACTCGATTCCCGTCCGGCTTGACGTCTATCGCGCCAAACTGATCTTCTATCTGTTCCTGTCATCGTTGGGTGTTTTCTTTTGCGCAGGCCTGCTGACCTACTGGATCATACGAACCCAGTCGTTCATGCCGATCACTCGCGAGTACCTGACGCTGGAACTTCCAAAGTCGTTTTGGTTGAGTACCTTGGCTCTGGTTTTTGTGAGCGGGTTTTTACAGCTGGCCGTTTGGTGCGTGCGGCGGGAATGCCAAATCGCCTTGCGACGCTGGCTGTTACTCGCCTGGATCTCGGCGATCGCTTTTCTGGCGATCCAGTATTCCGGCATGACCAGTCTGTGGAACACCCATTTCACGGCCGACGATGGCTCGACCAAGATCTATGGCATCTGCTTTACGATGGCGTTCCTGCACGCCTTGCATGTTTTGGGCGGGATCCTGTTTCTGGCGTGGGTGATCTTTCAGGCACATCGCAATCGATACGACCACGAACGCAACTTTGCCGTCGAACACTGTGCCGCATACTGGCATTTTCTGGATGTCGTCTGGGTCATCATGCTGATCGTGTTTCTATTCACTGGGTAGTCAATCTGGTGACCGCACCTTCTGTTGTAGCTTGAGTGTTGTCGGTACGGGCTCTACATTGGAATAATCGGCTGTCTATCTGGACCGCCGATTGAAAATACAAGCACGAACGCGCCAGCGAGTGATTCCAGACCGCATGCAAGTAGTTCTAAAACGCAAACGATTGCAAACCGCATTAACCACTCGCTTGCTCGCTTGCGCGTCGATGCTTGTATTGATCGCGTTCTCGCATTCCTTTGTATCGTATTGATTTAACGTCCGTTTAAATTCCTTGAGGTGACCATCGCATGTCATTGTTTGCAGAACAGGAACGGGATGCTCTGGAGTCCGCCAAACCCCTTGCGGCTCGCATGCGTCCACGAACGCTGGAGGAATTTACTGGCCAGCAACATGTGATGGGACCCCAAGCGTTATTGCATCGCTTGATCAAATCGGATCGGTTGGGCTCGATCATCCTGTATGGTCCGCCGGGAACCGGAAAAACCACGCTGGCACGCTTGTTGGCCAGCGAAACGAAAAGACAGTTCCGCGAAATCAGTGCTGTGCTGCACGGCGTTAAAGATCTTCGTGCAGTCCTTGAATCTGCTCGCGATGAATTGGCCTCCGGTGGGCTGGCGACATTGCTGTTCATTGATGAGATTCACCGCTTCAACAAATCGCAACAGGATGCGGTGATGGCGGACGTTGAGCAGGGCGTCGTCAGTCTGGTCGGCGCGACAACTTCGAATCCGTACTTCGCCATCAACGCGGCATTGGTCAGTCGCAGCCAGGTCTTTCAGTTCGAACCGCTTTCCATCGAAGACATTGTCTCGTTGTTGCAACGCGCCCTGGATGATCCCCAACGTGGACTCGGGAATTACGAAGTCGTTGCTTCGGCCGAAGCGTTGAATACGATCGCTAAAATTTGCGATGGCGACGCACGCCGTGCATTGGGAATCCTGGAAGTAGCCGTGCTTAGTAATGAGCCGCCAGTCGAATTGACTCCGGAACTACTCGCCAACTCAGTCGCCCGACGATCGCTGATGCAAGATGACGACACGCATTACGATACGACCAGCGCCTTGATCAAGAGCATTCGCGGAAGCGATCCGGACGCCTCGATCTACTGGCTGGCCCGGATGTTGGAGGCGGGGGAAGAGGTCCGCTTTCTGTGTCGGCGTTTGGTCATCCTGGCAAGTGAGGATATCGGAAACGCAGACCCGCAAGCGCTGCCGTTGGCGGTCGCCTGCATGCAAGCCTGCGAATTCGTTGGCTTGCCGGAATGCCAGTTAACTCTTTCGCAAACAGTGGCCTACCTGGCCTGTGCTCCGAAATCGAATGCTGCCACTAAAGCGATTGGCTCGGCCCGCGCGGACATTCAGCAAGGCCGCGTCTTGCCCGTGCCTAGAATCTTGCGAGACAGTCATTACGCCGCCGCCAAAAAAGAACTCGGGCATGGCGATGGTTACGAGTACTCGCACAACTCGCCGGACGGAATCGTTGCTCAAGATTATCTGGGAGTCGAACGAATTTATTACGAGCCCGTCGATCGAGGCTTCGAAAAGGAATTGGCCGAACGGTTGTCGGTCATCCGCCAAACGCTAAATGAAGCCAAACAATCCGATGTCTGACCGGGTTTCTGCTTCCGAAAACCTGCCAATACCAGCACGAAACGCCGGTGATCGGCGTTTCATGGTGGTATTACCGTGCGGTCGAACCGCTTGCTAGCAACATCAATGTGGCAGGCCCAACACTCCGGACTCCCTGATTGATCTGGTGGCTGATTGGCTGGTTACCTAATATTCCGCCCCCGCGACCGGTATCTGTCTGGATACCGTCGTTTTCATTCTCAATGCAAGTTCAGGTCGGCGCAGTTGCGTTGCCGAAACCACGGCGGTCATGGAGGACAGTCATGAATTCAGTAAAAAATCTTTTCGTCTGCGTTATGTTGATGGGGGTTTCTTACGGCGCTTATCAAGTCATCTCCGCACCTGATCCAACATTGGAAGAGGACCAGTCGGTCGATGTACTCGACATTCAGATTGGACCGCGCAGTGGCGAAGAGAATCCGTTGGACCCGATGCCACCTCAATCGTTGACTGCCAACGATTCGCAACCGTTTACCAGTCCACCACAAAGTGTTCCGCCTTTGCCTAAAGAGTTTTCGGCAAGTGCCAAACCGACGCCGCCACCCATTGAGCCGCCGCCATTGAAGGTTCCGGAATTGACGATGCCCGAATTGGAGATCAGTCAACCGTCGCCGACACCAAACCGTGTTTCCGAAGAGAGTTCCTCACAGTTTGTTGCTCAAGCAAGGCCCGCTCCAACCCCGCCTGCGCCATCCACGTCACTCAACAGCGGGTTTGTTCCCAAGCTGACGCCTCCGCCGCTGGCTTCCAAAGACCCAATCGCTTTCCAACCGCTCAAACCACCCACCGAATTGCCGGCCGCCAACAACGGCTTTGACCCGACACCGGAAACCAGATTGGAGCCAGTCACTCCAAAACCTCGGGACCAGTTCACAACCAACCAACCGGAACCGGTTATCCGTGATCAAGCGAGCCTCGAAATCTCGAATCCCTATGCCGACTTTCCTGAGAAAGTGACCGAGGTTGCTGAGCAAACCGTCGACAACATCAAACAACAAGTTTCGGATAATCTGGTCGAACCGAATCGCTACGCCACTGAGATGCTGGATCCACAAGCATTGGGTGGACGTGCGAAAGAGCTGATCGAAAACGGATCAGAACAAATCGCCAACACGTTTAGCAACACGGTCACAGCTGCGACAGAGAAAGCGAGCGAATTCATTCCCAGCACTCCCTATCCGGAGATTTCAGCCGATTCGTTGATTGCTCAACCAGCCGTTGAACCACCGTCGGAGGCCTACGATACCGTCGATTGGCAGGGACTCAGCCAGATGGCCAGCAATGGCGACACTCGGTCCGCACTCCAGCAACTTTCGTCCCATTACGATTCCAGCCTTCCTCAAAACCAGCGTCTTCGAATGCTGGAGTGGTTGGATCTGCTGGCTGGCAAAGTAATTTACTCGACCGAAAACCTGATTGAGACTCGACCGCACGTCGTCCAGCAAGGCGAGACTCTGGAAACGTTGGCTAACAGGTGGGACGTGCCGGCCCAATTGATTTACAACATTAATCAGAGTCGGATCAACGACCCGGCCATGTTGGTACCTGGAACCGAACTCAAGGTCATCCCTGGTCCGTTCAACGCAGTGGTTAACATTGAACGTCAGGAATTGACGCTGTTTTTGGATGGCATGTACGCTGGTCGTTTCCCGATTGAATTGGGCACCGACGGCAACGGAATTCAGCATGGCATCTTCGACGTCCAACAAAAATCACCGGGTCGCGAATACGTTGGTCAGGACGGCCAAAAAATCGCTGCCGCTCAAGCCAACAATCCTTACGGAAGATACTGGATTGGTTTGAACGAAAACCTGGCCATCCACGAATCCAACCCAACCAGCGGGGCGTTGGATCAACGCGGCTCGATTCGATTGAGCAGCCGGGATGCAGCCGATGTTTTCGGGATCCTTTCCAGCGGTTCCAAGGTTACCGTTCGTCGATAACCTGATACATTGCAAGACGTCGAGTCCAGCAAACGTATCGCGACCGCCCCAACTGAAAAAACCAAAATTGAAAAGCCTGCTGTGAGCGAGTCTGAAAAGACGATCTTCAAGAAAATCATCGATGGTGAAATACCGGCGGATATCGTTTACCAGGACGAACACTGCCTGGCATTCAAGGATATCGCACCACAAGCACCGACTCACTTGTTGGTTATCCCAAAGAAAGAGATCCGCAGTCTGGATCATGTGACAGAACAGGATCAGCCGTTGCTGGGCCACATGATGATGGTGATCCAGAAATTGACTCGGGACCTCAATATTAATGAAGGGTATCGCATCCTTTCGAATTGTGGCGAATCGGCTGGCCAAACGGTGCACCATTTGCACTTCCATATCCTGGCAGGTCGCGAATTGAAATGGCCTCCCGGTTAGTATTGAGTCTCGACTTATCTTTTTGGGACTTATTTTTCGGGCGCCATGTTTACGATTGCGTGAGCATGTTGCGATAACGACTCGCATTTCGAAGGCCCTCTCCGAAAGTTGAGCTGCCTGGCGTAACTTAGCCTGCGTAACCTCTTGCCCATCGATTCGCCTCGCCCTTTCAACGAGCCCTGCAAATAGCAGCCGCCAATAATTGGAAACCGGATGCCGTAGATGTTACGATTTACGTACCTACCTCCCTCTTCCAGAGCAAACAATTGAGCGGCAATGAAAATTGATTTTGCATGCGACTCGTGCGGAAAATCCTATTCCGTAAAACAGGAACTTGCTGGTCGCAAAGCCAAGTGTAAACAGTGCGGACAAACGATCCTGGTGCCCGGCGGCGTAGCACAAACGACCGCGATGCCAGTGGCCAGTCAGGTAGCAAGCCAGGTATCCAAACAGGGCCCCAACCACACGATCCCTGTTGCCAGATCGACTACCAAACCAGGCTTGGCAAATCCTGCCACCGCTCCGCCAACGGCACACGCTGTGGCCCCGCCAATGACGGCACCAACTGGTACCATCACGCCACAGCCGGTGGTTGCATCGACGCACAGCCCGACAGCCGACCACAGCAACAAGATCATGAACTCGTACCCCTCCGAGGCGGCTGCGCAAGGACTTCACACGGCGATACCACCGGATACCACACATCAGCTATGCGGTGCACAGGCTTCCAATCCCGGCAACATCAAAGTCAGCAAGCTTCGCTACGCGCGAGTCTATCCCAAATGGTTCTTGATTTGGCACAGCCTGTTGTTCATCTCTGCGGCGCTCTGCTGGTTTAGTCTTTGGTTTATTCCGCTGGTCTTGTTTTTTGCTCTATGCTGTTGGCTTTTTTGGACCCGAGTCAAGAACCAATTCATGCACGGATGCACCAACCCGGCCCAGGTGCTCAGTCTGGACCCGCCATTGATTGCCACAATGACCGACTTGACCAAAGGGGGATCGAGTTACCCGACGATCAAGATTTCCGAGCAGCCGCTTCACAAGATGTCGACCGGCACACCGGTTGTCGGTCAAAAGATCGCGACGATTGCGCTGTACGAAGATCGCCATGAATACAGTGATCATTGGAGCACGTTTGATCCCAAACCGGTGGCCTGTGTTTCATCCAACCAGCAGCAAATCCAGCGTGTCCTTGAATCGATCGAACAAGAAGACTGGGACGAGTTGCAACTTGGGTTATCACAGATTCCGAAACCGATCAAACCAGGCCACTATCGTGTTTACAAGCAAGAAGACCTGGGCCAATTTACGATGTCGCCCGTTCAGATTCGCGATCTGGTAACCACGCAATTGGATGGACTAAAATACGTTTATACGGCTGGCGAGTTCACGCCAATCGAGGCCGAGAAGATGCAAGAGGCATCGGCTTACGTGCCACCCGATAAACTGTCAGACATTTGGTGCCTGTTCGAGAGTGCCACTCTTTCCAGTGGGTGCAAACACGGAATGGCCTTCCACAATCAGGGCATTTACTTCCACTTCAAGAATGTTCCCAAAGGCCATATCGAGTACCATCAACTGGCCGCCGCCTTTTCCACGCATAGTGGACTGGAAATCTTGATGCGGGATGGCAGGCGTCTATATATCGAACGCGATCTTATTTGGGCAGACATTCTTGGCAGGCTGGACGCCATTTTGGATGTCATCGCCGGAAGGACCGAATGACCTGGTCATAGAAAAAGCCCACCTGCCGTAAAGCAAGTGGGCTTCGATTGTCCAATGTCGGGCCTGCCCGCCATTGCGATGTTCTGATTCAGCTGCATCAACTAGCGACGAAAGGCAGATTGTCCTTGCGGCAATCGAGTCGCCTGTCGGTAGAATTTTTGCTGCGTCTGCCCGCTTACCTGCCTTGCAACTGGGGCAGGCTGTACGGTTTGAGCCACTTGTTGGCGAGCCATTACCTGACGATGTGCCGGTGACCGATGCAAGTTCGATGACGCGACGACCTGGTGACCGCCTCCGTGGTTGATCGAGCAACTTCCGTCGGTACAACCGCCACCGCCATGAATCACACCGCCTTCGCTGATGATCTCGCCGCCACAACCTCCGTCACAGCCACACGATCCAGTGTCATAGCCACATTGATTACAGAAACGTTTGCCGTATATGCCAACGGCCAGACTGGCAATTCTGCGAATCGGCTGGATACCGCCACCGCACGATCCACATCCAGGCCCACATGACGAGCTGCAGCCTCCGTTCAAACACAGTCCGCAGCCGCCACACGCACCGCCACCGCAGCCGCCCGCGCCACATCCACCACCGCCGCCACCCGCAAACTGCGGACAGGGATCTTCGCAATCAGGTGGAGTCGAATACCACTCGTCGTAATAGGTTTCTCCGCACCCGGCACCACAAGTAAGGCTGCGACGCCATTCACGGAACGAGGCACCAGGACCGCCACCTACGGCTGCAGCAGTGTAACCATCGCAACTGTTGCAATGACCGCCGCCGCTTGGTCCCAACACACATCCGGACATCGATAAGATCGCTGCCGAAGTGATGACGATTGACAAAATACGGAACATTCAAGTACTCCCTGAATGAAAGATGTTTGAACTACTTTGTGTTTTCTCCATTGAGTATCGGACCGTAAGCTCTCTACAATCAGCAAAACCGCTACAACAAGAAAACTTTGCCAAAATTAGTAACCCATCCCATGATGACAGCCACCTCCGACCCCGCAGTTTGCCAAAAGTTGCAAGTACTGGCGTTGCTGACACTTGCGATCGGCATTTTCTTTAGCGGTTGCCAAAACCGGGCAGCTAGCAAATTGACCGGCCGCTGGGACATGCTGCCTCCCGAAAAATTAGACGATTCAGAGTCGCAAACCGTCGATTCAAACAATGAAGCTGATTCCAGAAAAGCGCACGACGACACCGAGAGCCTGATCAATTCGATCGGTGAAGGTGATGAGTCGGTCGGCACGATGTCACTGGTTTTTCACCGCAATGGAAAACTGGAGACATTCACTGATTTCCCAATGGCCTCGACCGGGAAACCGAAGGTTGGCAAATGGAAACTGAAGTCGTGGGACGACTCCGGTCAAATTGCAATTCTGGAATGTGATCTTTTCGATGAACTGACTGAAACAAGAGTCCGGTTTATTGACGAAGACACCATTCAATTGGTGCCACCCAACATCGCGGTCCTCGAAATGGAATTGAGGTTCCGCCGCAGCAAATAAATACCAAATTACAAGTTGAACCTGATCCGGAGTCTTTCGCATGGACGTGAAATTCGCAATCATCTATTCGTCTCTTTGTCTGATGTTGGTCGCTGGCTGTGCAAAGGACGAACCGACCCCGGACGAAAAGACTCCACCGGCCAAGACTGCCGAGATTCAAGCTGACCCCGCCGACCAACTGGTTGGCATCTGGTACGGACAAGCTCAATTGAACCAGCAATTGCTTCAGCAAAAACTGAGCCTCTCACCGACGCCCGGCGACCGCGCTCAACTTGAAAGCATCGCACGAGTTTTCCAGACGACTGAAATCGGCGCTCAATTCGATGCCGACGGCAAGATGACGCTGGACGTGCAGATCCAGCCAGCGGGTCAAATTCTGCGAGACAGTACTGAGGGTACCTGGCGAATTGTCGAACAGCAGGCCAACGCCGTCATCGTTGAAACTACTGAACCATTGCCGGCCGGCGGCACCGAGACCAATCAGGTCCGATACCAGTTCGAACAAGACGGACAGCTTGCCATCATGGTGGCTCCGACTTCCGAGCAACTGGCCGATTGCCAGCCAGTCTTTGTTTTCAAGCGTGTCGAAACTTCCAACACCGCAGTCGCCGACCGTGCAGTCGACAGTTCATTAAAGTAAGATACCGGGATGAACGAATCCCAACATGTCGATCCAGCCCATTTCCTGCGCAGCTTTTTTGTAATCGCAGGTCACTATGTGATCCTGTTTTTCGGATTGCTGATGGGAATCTTCCTGATCACGCGTATTCGATTTCCGAATGCCTTCCGCCTCTGGACTTTGCCGGAAGCGGATCAGGACGAGTTTTATGAAGCATGGGAAAAAACGCCCGAGCTGTTATTTCCTGCCGAGTTCTGCGTTTGGATGGTCGTGCTGGCCGTGTTGCTGTCGATTTTTATCGGATTGCAAGTCGCGTTCTGGGCTCCCTTTGCCAAATCGGGCCATGGAATTTTCCTGGCGATCATTTGCATCTGCACGTACTTGCAAATTTCAATGACTCAACCGCAAATCCCCAAATCGATGATGGTGGGCATGCTGCTTCTGTCGCCGTTGATGATTGTTGTCTTTTCCAGATTGGGTGAACGCTGGTTTAGTCATCCTCCAGCACCTGGCGAGGATTCGCCCGAGGCTTCATGAACATTCGATTGTTGTCCCGCCTGCTTGGAATACTGGCCGCCTTGATCGGTGGCTTCATGGTGTTCAGCCTGCCTTTTGCTTTTCCGGGCATTGGCAGACACACGCAACATTTCGAACGTGACGGTTTCATTGCATTGCTTATCAGCATTGCGATCTGTGTTGGTGTCGGAGCCTTGTTGTTTCAATTCGGTCGCAGCGGAAAAGGCCGTGGTGGCAAACGTGGAAATGTCGATGGCCACGGAGCAACGAAAGACAAACTGTTTCGAAAAGAAGCGATGGCGGTCGTGGGACTCAGCTGGGTACTGGCCACCGTCCTGGGATCTCTGCCGTTCTTCCTCAGCAGCACACTGCGTGGACCCAGCCTGCGAATCACGGCGGACGAGGACCGTTTGCTGGTACTGACCCAAGGGTGGCAGTTGTTTCACGTATGGGAAGCAAACGATCAGCTGGACGATTCACAGTTTGCGGTAATCAAAACATTGCTGAATGCCGAAAATCCCTCGATCGGTCTGGGTGCCGGAGCGCTGCGACGCGATTCTGGCCAAACTGATGCGACTCGGTTGCTACAGCAGTTGAACGAAGATCCATTCTGGAACGACTACCTGATTCTGCCTGGCGAATCGACCGATCGCGCCGATCGCGCTTCCAATTTTCGGGTGCGCTGGACCGAGTTGACAATCTTTGATGCGTTGTTCGAATCGCAATCCGGATTCAGCACGACGGGCGGTTCGATCATGTCCGAACTGGAGGACCCGGAAGCGATCGCTTCCTGCATCCACTTTTGGCGCAGCAGTACTCACTTTTTGGGTGGGCTGGGAATCATCGTTTTGTTCGTGGTGCTGCTGGGACAAGGCTCAGCCGGAAAAGCGCTGATGCGAACAGAAGTCCCCGGCCCAGCCAACGACAGCTCGTCGGCGCGGATGCAACATTCGGCCTGGCGATTCGCCGTGATTTATGTGGCGCTGAATATCGTTCTGACTGTGATCCTCTTGTCACTGGGAATGGGACCCTTCGATGCGGTTTGCCATGCCTTTGGAACGATGGCCACCGGCGGATTCTCGACCTACAACGCCAGCCTCGGTCATTTTCAAAGTCCGGCGATCGAATACGTTGTGATCTTGTTCATGATTCTGGCCGGCACCAATTTTACGTTGTTGTATCTTTGTATCCTGCGGCAACCGGGAAGACTGTTGGCGGATGTCGAGTGGCGTACGTACCTGATGATTATCCTGGGCGTTTCCGGGGCGATCATTTTTCTGGGATGGAGACATGGTGATTCAGGATTCCAGTCACCCGAAAACGCGTTTCGAAACGGGCTGTTCCAGGTCGTCTCGGTGATTACGACGACTGGTTACGGAACGAATGACTTCGACGCGTGGAATCAGGCCGGACGGTTGATCATGCTGTTGCTGATGTTTGTCGGTGGCTGTGCCGGCAGCACCGGGGGCGGCATGAAAGTCATTCGTCATTACTTGTTGGCCAAGATCCTCTGGATTCAAGTCGAAAAAGCCTTTCACCCTCGCGTCGTCAAGTCATTGAAACTGCAAGGCGATTCGGAAATCGACGTCGCCGAACTGAAACACTCGTTGCTGGTTTACGTTGCGTTGATCGGAGTCATCTTTGCCGGCAGCTGGCTGGTCGTCGCGGCGATCGAGCCCGATTCGACCTGGGCCGGCCGCAGTGAACACAAATTAATCGACTCGGCCAGTTGCGTTATCACGACGCTAAACAATATTGGCCCCGGATTGGGAACGGTCGGACCCACACAGAATTACGGTCACTTCAGCGGGTTTTCCAAGCTGTTCTTTGTCTTCCTGATGATGCTGGGGCGGCTGGAAATCTGGCCCATCCTGGTTTTGTTCGCCCCACAATTTTGGCGCAGCCGCTAAAAATCACAGCGGCTAACAGGGCTAACGCAACAACGACTGCAATTTTTCCGACCGCACATCAATACTGGCGCAGCCATCCGACTTCAATCGAGATTAGAATGGCCAGTTCAATCGAAACACCAATCAAGAACTCGACGATAACTACGGACAACTAACTGATGAAAACAACCAGACGATACTTTTTGGCATGTGGCGTAGTGTTAGTCGGACTCTGTTTTGCCAGCATGGGATGCTCGAGCGCGATCGACAAAGTTGTCGACAATCAGATTGTCAAATTGGTCGAGGAAGAGAACAAAAAACTACCCAGGTCGGTTGCTCACGGAGTCATGTTGATTCGCCTGGACTACAACGAAGACGACAACAAACTGGTGATGAATTACAGCGTACCTGACAAAGCGAAATTCAATGCCAACTTTGGCCGCATCAAACAGGAAACCAACGCCGAAGTCGCCAAGAACGGTTCGTTGAAGAAGGCTTTCGAACACGGTGTCCGCTTGTTTCATGAATTCTATACCGATGACGAATTGTCCGGAGAGCCGTTCCAGACCTTCCAGTCACCCAACCGATAGTAAGTCTTCATCAATGATGGGGCTTTATTTTGTTATCGCGGCTTAACCTCTTTCAACGCATCAGGATTGCCCAATGATTGTGATTGCCGGGACGATCATCGTGTCCGACGAAACCAGAGCAGAAGTGGTGGCTTGCCTCGCCGAAATGCGCAAGGCCACTCTGGAACACGATGCCGGCGTCGTCGCCTATCGTTTCGCCGCCGACCTGGCTAACCCGAACCTGATCCACGTCTACGAGGAATGGGAATCGACAGCGCTGCTGAAGGATCACATGCAAAAGCCGCACATGGATGCCTTCCGCGACCTGAGAAACCGCCTGGACATTCAAACCGAGGGCTTCAGTCGCTGGCGGGCTGAAGAACTGGGGCAGTTTTGAGAAATCTCAAATCTCAAATCTCAAATCTCAAATCTCAAATCT
>CAZPOL010000088.1:0-21447 GCA_964588195.1 uncultured Pirellulaceae bacterium
TAAAAAACTTCAAGAAACGTCGGACCCGTATTTTAAGTCCGCCAGCGGCAAACCCTTCAATCCCGCACCTGAACCAGTCGTACAATCGAACGGCAGTAACGATTTTAAACCGAGTAGTACCTCAGGTTTCAAGCCCAACCAGACCAGAGCGCCTGCGAATTCCGATTTCAAACCGGTCGTCTCCAAACCGACAACGACGAGTGCTATGCCGACCGCATTCCGACAAGACGTCGGTGGTGGTTCTGGCACAAAACCAATGGCCCGCAACACACCGCAGGAGAGCCAGGGACCACAAGGATCGCAGTCTCGAAACGTCAGACCACAGGGATCGCAGTCCCGTGGCGCCGCGCCGCAAGGTTCCCAGTCCCGTGGCGCAACGCCGCAAGGTTCGCAAACCCGAACGAATTCGCAACCTCAAGCCTCACCCGCCACAACACAAAATGCCACAGACGGTTCCAAGGAATCGTTCGAGCCCTCACGCGTTTTGGCCCGAGTTGGCGATCAACCAATTTTTGTTTCAGATTTGGCAGTCGAATCAATGCAGTTGGTCGACAAGTTTATTGGTAGCGCTCCAATGTCTGTAAAAAAGCAGGAAGCCAAAAACCTGATCCCTCGTTTATTGCCTAGATACATTCAACGGAAGACACTGTTGGTTGATGCGGTGGCAAGCTTGCCAGAAGGCGCTAACGTCGACGAAATTTTCAAGTCTGCTGGCGAACAATTCGACGAAATAATGGTCACGCGGTTGATGGAGAATGTGAATGTCAAATCGCCTGCCGAGCTGGATGCATACTACCGAGCACTCGGTTCCTCGCTTCGCAAAGTGAAGAAGTCTTGGGTCGAGGATGAGTTGGTCAAGTACACGATGCGTTCCAAAGTCAATGCGAACCTCGAAGTCTCGCACCGCGAAATCCACGACTACTACCTTGCCAATAAACAACAGTATGCCGTGCAAGCCAAAGTCAAATGGGAGCAACTACTGGTCCGCTTCGACAAGTTTCCCAATCGCGAGGCTGCTCAACAGGCACTCGCTGCGATGGGTGACGAAGTGGTGTACGGCGCGCCGCTGCCGGCCGTTGCCAAACGCTCATCACAAGGATTCAAAGCCTCCGAAGGCGGGCAACAGGGCTGGACGACCAAGGGTAGCCTTGTCGACAAAAAGCTGGACGAAGTGCTGTTCAACATCGAGCCTGGAAAATTGAGTGCGATGCTTCCGGTTCGCGACGGCATGGCGATCATTCGTGTCATTGAACGTACACCAGCCGGCTTCATTCCTTTTGAGAAGTCTCAAAAGGAAATCAAGGAAAAGCTGCGATCGGAAAAACAGGATATGGCCATCCAGGAACACATTGCGACGGTCAAAGCTCGCGTCCCTGTCGAAATCTTTGATCCGACATTCGTGTCCGAACAACCTGAGGACGGCGCGAAGAAAATTCGGTAGCCTTCACTCGCTTGGTGGTTGGTGAGCAAACGCGTCGACCGCATGCATCGACCGAGCGCATCAACCAAATGCATCAATTTAACGCCCCGGTTTCAAATCCGAGCGCGTCAACTATATTATCGTCTCAGCCAAACCGATCGTCATGGCTGCCGGAATCCTTTCCACGATAAATTGGTTGTTTGATGAACCTCGCTGACCAAGATCCTGCTACCCAGATTTGCGAAATTGGCCGACAGCTTCACGATCGCGGGTTCGCTGCCGCCAACGACGGCAACATTTCGATGCGAATCGACGAGAACCGCTTTCTCTGTACGCCGACGATGCATTCCAAAGGCTCGATGACCGAGCAGGATCTGTGTGTCGTCGATGAAAAGGGGGTGCAGATATCCGGGACACGAAAACGGTCCAGCGAAATCATGCTGCATCTGGAGATCTACAAACATCGACCCGATGTGCAGTCTGTCGTTCACTGCCACCCGCCTCATGCCACGGCGTTCGCCGTCGCGCGACAGGCAATTCCACAATGCGTGCTGCCTGAAGTCGAAATCTTTTTGGGCGAGGTCCCAATCGCCAGGTACGAAACACCAGGCTCGCCCGCTTTTTCGCAGACGATCGTACCCTTTGTCAAAGACGCCAATGTGATCGTGCTGGCCAATCACGGAACGATCAGTTTCGGCACCACGACGGAATTGGCTTTTTGGTACACCGACATTCTGGATTCGTATTGCCGCGTGTTGATACTCGCCAAACAGCTGGGCGGAATCCACCAAATCAGTGACGACAAAAGCAAGGAGCTGTTGGAATATAAGCAAGAATGGGGCTATTCAGATCTGCGAATCTACGGTCCCGATGCGGGTTGCAACGTATGTGGACACCAGGCTTTTCGGAAGTTCTGGAATGAAGCCGGCGTCACAGACTCTGCCTTTAGGGCGAACACTAACAGTTCGCACTCTCTTTCAGATGACGATATTGAGCGTATTGCGGATCGTGTCGCCGCGAAGCTGCGGGATAGTTAAACTTTGCCGCTAGCGGTCGTGGCAATTTAAAACGCTCGTAATGATCATTCCAAGGGGGATTGTTAAGATCGGTGCGAATGGTGCCCCCCGAGTAATCGGTAATGAAGGCACAGGCAATCCTTGCCCGATGATTGGTGTAATTGAATTTCCAAGACTTTTACGGACATTCCGTAGGAACCCAATCATGTTAGTTAGATCGTTTCTCGCTTGCCTTGCCCTCACCTTGTTTGGGCAAACCGCAATAGCCCAAACCCAGCGAATTCAACACGTACCGGCGCCACCAGCCAATCCGAACTTCGTCAATTCCTCCTATTACCAGGATGACGAAGAGGAAGAGGATGAACTGGTCACGGACCAGGAGGCGTTGGCCAAGCAAATGGACGAATTCCACAAGCGTCTAAAAGAGCTGGAAGCCGGAGCCGAATCGCTTAAAGAGGACCAGTCGGATGGCACATTCGCTGACCGACTGAAAGAAGTCGAAGAAATTGTCGAGGAGAACGTCGATTCGATCGGCGACATCGACAGCACATTCGACGACTACGTTAAGAATGGGCATGGCGACAATCGCTTGAAATTGTATGGCCGTGTTCACGTCGATTATTGGCATTTCCCATCAGAAGGCGATGACATCGACGTTTTGGAAGGCGAAGACCCACAAGACCGCGTCGAGTTCCGCCGAATGCGATTTGGAGTCAGCGGAAACGTCGATGACAACATGCTCTACAAGATTGAAATTGAATTTGCTGGCGGTAACAATCCTTCCTACCGGGATGCCTATCTTGGTTGGGACCACCTACCGTACTTCAACAGAGTCCTGATCGGTAACCAGAAACGTCCCTACGGCTTGGATCACTTGAACAGTAGTCGATACAACGTGTTCATTGAACGTCCGTTTGTTGTCGAAGCATTCAACCAGGACTCGCGACGTCTGGGGATCACCAGTTATGGTGTTTCAGACGATCTGCGTCACAATTGGCGTTATGGTCTTTACCACATGGAATTGACTCAAAACGGCCCCGGTTTCTTTAGCGACAACGTTCAACCGGAATTGGCCGGTCGCTGGGCCACCACCTGGTGGTACGACGAGTGCAGTGGTGGTCGAGGATACGGTCACTTTGCTGTGTCAGGAAGCGTTGGAGCACCCGATGGTCTGGCAGGCGACGAAAACGCACTTCGTTACCGTACTCGCCCTGAGGGACGTACAGAAAATCGCTGGCTGGACACCACTCGAATCCCGGGTGCCGACAAGGCTTACCTGGCTGGTGTTGAAGGTGTATTGAATGTTGGAGCATTCCAACTGACTGGCGAGTACCTGGGCACAAACGTCGATCGACTAAATGACTTCGGGTCTCACGTCCAATTTCATGGTGGTTACATCCAGGCCTCCTACTTCCTGACCGGCGAACACACACCATGGGACCGAAAGTCGGGCACATTGGGTCGAGTCAAACCATTCGAAAACTTCTTTGCGGTCTGTGACTGCGATGGACATGTTCAACGAGGAATCGGTGCCTGGCAACTTGCCGCACGATACTCATACCTGGACCTCTCGGATGAGGACATCGACGGTGGCCGCGGTCGCGCTTTGACTTTGGCACTCAATTGGCACTGGAACGCGTACGCTCGCTTCCAAATGAACTACATCGTTGGGGATATTGAAAGCAATAGCACCGTTGCCGGCGATTACCAAATCATCGGTACACGATTCATGATCGACTTCTAGTGCTGATCGCACGGAAATTGAATTCGCCAACAGTTCATGGAAACGAATTAGAAGCTCAAACCAAAATCAAAAACGAAACGTGAAAAGAGACAGAGGTATCGTTGTGAAAACCCTAAAACAATTATTGTCCAGCCTGTTGATTGCCTTACTCGCGGTTTGGATATTGCCAACCTGCTGCCAGTCGAATTTGTCCGCTGCCCCCATTCAGGGATGCGATTCGGGCTGCAGTGGCTGCAGCAGTGGAAACTGCGGGATTCGCCCTGGCGGACTCTTGCGAGGCCGCGGAGCAGCTTGCAACTGCAGCGGTGGAAACCAACACGTACGCTGTCCAGATTGCGAACAGAGCTTT
The DNA here is from genome assembly GCA_964588195.1 of uncultured Pirellulaceae bacterium. Taxonomy (GTDB): domain Bacteria; phylum Planctomycetota; class Planctomycetia; order Pirellulales; family Pirellulaceae; genus CAJQPP01. The sequence continues at coordinate 4,530 of CAZPOL010000088.1, forward strand.
CCGGAAGAGTATTGCCAGGTAAAAGTCGAAAAGACAGAAGTTGAAAAAACCTGCTTCGAAGTCGACTTCAAAACAATCTGCATACCAAAAGTCGTTCTACCATGGCAACAGAAGCGTGGTTGCAGCTGCGGCAATCGAACTTGCCGGGGTGGTTGCGACAGAATCGGTGGAAGCATCAGGCTAAGCAGTAATTCTGGCTGCGATGGAACCGGTGGTTGCAATGGTTCTTGTGGCGGATGTGATGGAGGCGGCGGCGGACAATGCTGTGGCCAGTGCCAGAAATCGAACTGCACACCGTGCAAAGCGGCCAAGTGTGACCCGAACGCACCGAACCTCTGTTGTCCATCCAGCACCTGTGCCGAAGCTCGCTCGGTAAAGATCCTGAAAAAGAAGAAGTACAAATGCCCAGGCTGCAAATGCAAATGGGAAGTCATGAAGCCTGAGTTGCCGGAGCTGCCACCTGCATCTTCCGTTGACTCACCGGGGACGGATTCCGAACCAGCTGATGCTCAGCCCGCCGATTCTCTGCCGGCTGATAATCTGCCCGCTGATGATCTGCCACTGCAGGAGCAACCGGTTCCAGATGCGATCAAAGATGGTAACCCTCAATCCTATACGCCTGACGTAAACGGCTACTACAGCCTGAACCAGCCAACGAACAACACGGCTGCCATCAGACAAGCCGGGTTGGTCCAGGTCGCTCAACCACCCATCACACGAGCTCCGAGGCCGATGCCGCAAACGTCGCCGCGTACGGCCCCGAACCAGCAACGTCGACGAGCACAGACTCTGGGTCAACTGGTGGATCGCAAGTCCAGAGGAACAGATCGTACCGCCAACGGCAATACGAACGGGGCGGTCCGACGTTAGGCAACAGCGCTCGCTGGACATTGAGCAAACGACAAATGTTGAGCGAACGAAAAACGTAAGGCAGCAATGCCCGACACAAAAAAAACGCCTTGCAAATTGCAAGGCGTTTTTTGTTTTATCTTTTCCGTTAAGTCGAATCGACTTTGAACGAATCGACTATGTGTTGACCGCTGTCACACCGAAACCGAACCGCTGAGGGTTATCGAAATCGATTTCGAACTGCTGACCTGGTTGCGTGATTTGATTGAACGCGTAATCCAAATCGACCTCGGTTCCAAGGAAGTCCAAAGTTTCGATCCGGTTCGCACCAAAGCCTTGCTGCTGAATCGTAATCGATCCACGACTCAGGTCTTCGTCGAGTGTAAAGTCAATGACCAGGTCAAAGTTGTTTCTGGTCAACCGCACATCGGTAGCAAAGTCATCCAGCCCAAGGAACAATCCAAGCTCGATCCTGTCGCGACCAGCTCCGAGTCCCTCGTTGATGATGTCATCGCCATCAAACTGTTTGTAGATAAAGGTATCGTTGTTGGCACCACCGGTCAGGATGTCGTCGCCACCAAAACCTTCCAGAATATCATTGCCAGCGCCACCGATCAGATTGTTGCTCAGCTCATTACCAATAAGCGTGTCGCCAAGCTGTGTACCGATAGCATTTTCGATATCAGTCCCGAACGCGATGGCAAGCAAACCATTCTGACCGACACGGCTGAATTCACCTGGTCGCAGGTCGATATTTGAGGCAGAGAATTGATCGGAAGTGTCGATCGTATCAATTCCACCTGTATCCCAAATGGTATGCGAAACTTCGAGTGTGGAACCGTTGTAGAAATTGCTGTCGTAAACGTTGTCACCACTGGCATGGTTATTATTCGCGCCGTAGATCTGTTGCAACGTAGCGATATCATAAAGCTGATGCCCGTATGGATCGATTGGTGTCGACGGAGCGCCACCGCTGCCGTTTGCACCTGATCCGGCCAACACGGAGAAATCGTTACTGTTCGTCACAACTGGCAGGACTGGTGTTCCATCAAATGGATGCTTCAGTCCCAATGCGTGACCCAATTCGTGGTTGAAAATGAAGTTGTTCGTGGAACCGCGATCAAATGCGTCAGAAGGAATAAAGAATCCAGGCGGGATCGTTCCATCATCTTCCGGATGGCCACAAGGAGGATCGGAAGCACCTGTGAAAAACTCAGCACTGTTACCCACATTGTATCTGTTTAACCAGATATCCCCACCAAGCCCGTCGGCACTTGGGAAGAATGCAAATGCTGCCACAGCGCTGGGCTCACAATAAGTACCAATCCGGAAATCGCCACCCTGGCCGAATTCACCGTTAACGCTGTCAGCCACTTCTGTAAATTCGATGTTTGCGAATTGCTCAACGTCAGCAAAGTTCTGTCGAACGAATTGTCGAAGCTCGGGCCATGCACTAATGAACTCTGCTTCGTCAGAACCACCGTAAGACGGAAAGGTCTGCATGAAACTGAATGTCAATTGCAATGGTTGACCGGGGCTGGACGGTCGGAAGTTCAACCACGAGCCGATTGCCAGGGAATCAATGTACTCAGGTTCGGTGCGAACGTTCTGTCGAGTCCAGTCACTCCAGAACGTGCCATTAAATGCACGAATGTAGATGTCGTCAGAACTGCGGGTTTCGAATACACCAGTTCTGAAGTCCAGATCGAAGAAGTCCTCGGTGCTGATGTCATGAATTTGTCCAGCAGCCAAGTCTGTGGCACCCAAACGGAAACCACCAGAAGTAATTTCAGTGTTGGCGTCAAAGATTTGGTAGCGAGTGTAGGCCGGTCCGTCATCCAATTTTACGACGAGGTCCGAAATATCGATCAGTTCCAGTTGCTGATGAACCGACTGAGTAGTGGTAAATCCAAGTTCTGGCGTTTCGTCTGTGCGAACCCGGAACGTCTCAATAGGACTGAAGTGGTTTCCGTCGAAAACCTGGAATCGAATTTGCTCAGTGAATGATCGCTCTGCTGTCAGGAATTCCACATTTGCCAAATCTGCCGCTGAAAACTCAACGAATTCACCAGCCGGAATCGGTACTCCATTTTCTAAAATGGTACCCGAGAACGAGTGAGGTGAGGTGTCGAAGAATAGTACACTCTTCAGCGTATTGTTGTCCGCATCGGTGAATCCGAACAACTCGGTGATTGCCACACGCTGTTCGGTGCCAAGGTTGGTTTCTGTTGGAACGCCGACTGGTCGACTGAAGTTAGGCGTAGTGAATGCGTTGATTCTTACCGGATCGCTCCACAGACCAAACCCATCGGCTCCTTGCCCATCGTTTCGGTCAAAGGCACGGATAAAGATCGGATCGTTGTTCGGAGCAGCATCGCCGGCAATGAAGCGAGCAGTCTCAAGTTGCTCAGGAAACAGAAAGTGCCATTCGCCAGGAGTCAGCGTACCAATGCCGTCGACAACAATTCTACCGGAGGTGGCACCAGGGTTGGCGTCAAAGATTCGATAACGTCGGATTGGAAAACCATCCGGATCAAAGGCAGTGATAAAGTCAGCCAGATTAACTGATTCACTTTGCACCACTGAGATGTCGCTGGCAACAACAACCGGCCTGTTCACGTTCTGAACAACGCTGCTGATAAGTTGCGTGTTAACCGGTCCCCACTCACCATTGCTGAATGCCTGGAACTGATACTCATTCCCCTGAATGGAAGTACCAGAATTCAGTACCAACTGATTCAAAGTAGCGGCATCAAACGTATGGTCAACATTGGCAGTCAACACGACGCCATTGTGGATAAGAAAGGAGGAATCCGAATTCGGATTGTTGTCCCTCACGCGAAACTGCTCGATCACATCACCGTCGTCATCACTGAACGAAAGCAAGTCTGTGCCGTTGATCGAATTGCCCAGAAGAACTGTTAACTCATTGACTGTTACGTTTGGTAAAGTCATTGTCCGCCACTCCAGAAGTAAGCTAAATCTATGCCCGTATAATTACAGATTCGCTGAAAACGAACCATATTGACTAAACGATTTGAGTATTTGGGAGTACTCTCAAAGCCGAATTATTAGCGAAATTCCGCAAAATCTTAGCCAAACCATCAGTTTGGGAACCGCGTTGGGTACCTCGATTCTCCATCCTGAACCTATATCCTACTTCGAAATCCTCGATTTCGCATACACAAAATGCCGCCTGAACGCTCATCGGCTATTCTCGCCTACTGATTCGCGGGTCAGAGGTAATTTACGGATTAGTCGCTTAAAACAGTGTTTTCGTAGCAATTCTCAGTAGCGATTCGGCATCATTTGGCTTCTTTTTTGGCTTCCAAGACCGCCACACCGCATCCTCAGGCCAACCAGAATTCTGCCCGATTTCCGGTTATGCGGACTATCTAACACGATTGAATCCGTTCAAGGCCGCTACACGATAAGCTTCAGCCATCGTGGGGTAATTAAAAGTGGTCGACATGAAGTACTTCAGCGAATTCCCTTCTGTACGATCCATCACTGCCTGGCCGATATGAATGATCTCAGCCGCGTTGGGGCCAAAGCAATGGATTCCCAAAATCTGCAACGTCTCGCGGTGAAACAGAATCTTCAACATCCCAACCTGCCTTCCCAAAATCTGGGCACGAGCCAGACTTCGAAAATGCGCGACACCGACTTCGTATGGAATGCACTCGGCGGTCAACTCCCGTTCCGTCTTGCCGATCGCGCTGATTTCCGGACTGGTGTAAATCCCGGCAGGTATCTCTCCGAGCGCTTTAACGTCTTCCAGGTTGCCCAGGAAATGGTTAGCCGCCGCCCGGCCCTGCGTATAGGCCGCACTGGCCAACGATGGTTGCCCGACAAGATCTCCCACCGCATAAACATGCGACACCTCTGTTTGATAGTATTCGTTGACCTTCAAGTAGCCACGCGAATCGGCTTCCAGACCAACATTCTCCAGCGACAAGGCGGATGAGTTTCCGGTTCGCCCAACCGCCCACAAGAAGATATCGCCATTGATGACTTTGCCGCTCTTCAACGACAACTCCACACCCTGGTCGTTACCCGTAATCGATTTGCATTCCTCGTCATGGCGAATCACGATTCCGTTCTCGCGCATATGGTAACTAAGCGCATCGGAAATCTCATCGTCCAGAAAGTCCAGCAACTGGTCACGGCTGTTAACCAGGTTGATCTTGATATCGAGATGACGCAGCATCGATGCATACTCGCAACCAATCACACCAGCCCCGTAAATCGTCATCGTTTGAGGCTTGAGGTCCAACGACAATATCGAATCGCTATCGAAAATCCGCGGGTGAGTGAAATCGACGTAGTCAGGACGGTAAGGCGTTGAGCCAGTTGCCAGGACGATCGAATCAGCGGACAACTTTCGATCCCCGTCGACATCGATCGTATTCGGGTCGACGAATCGAGCGTTCCCGTGAATCAACTCGACTTTGTTGCGACTAAAAAACTTACGTCTCAAGTCCTCTTGCTGGCCGACAATCGATTCCGTTCGCGATTTCAAGTCGGCCATCGTAAAGTCAACCGACACACCGCAGCTTCTCATCAGGGGCAGATTCAGCAGTTCCGTCAGTTGATAAATCGAGAATCTTAACGCCTTACTGGGAATCGTACCCCAGTGCGTACATCCTCCGCCGACCTTCGAATACCGCTCGACCAACTGAACCCGCTTGCCACTCTTGGCCAACTGCATCGCAGCGCCTTCGCCGCCCGGACCTGATCCAATCACGATTACGTCTGCTGTTCTAGAAGTCATACCACTTTCATCGCTTTTGAATTGGGGCGGGATCCGATGGCGAGCGACATTTGCCCGCCGCTACCATTAAAGCGATTGTTAGCAGTTTGCACCATGTCACCTGGAATCGATCAGACCGAACAGCTTGGTCTACCTCATGCACGAACACAGGAACACTAATCGTCACTAATCTCCACTAATAGCATGCTGCCAAAAAGATCGACCGCTTTCCAATTAAAAATTAGTGTCCATTGGCGATGGCACCTGCCAGAAAATGGCTGGCAAAAAATGGCCAGTGAAAATCAAGCTCGCCGCATGTGCTCCCAGCGTTGGCAGCGCCGAGTCTGCGCTACGACTCTTTCGCGTCAAACCGACTTGCTTTCAAGAACTGCATGTCCGCTCGCAAGTTTCCATCCAACATGTCAACCAACGCTCGGCCGATCACGGGAGCGAACTTGTACCCGTGACCTGACATGCCACAAGCGAACGAAACATTTTCACCAATGCGATCGACGATAAAGTGTTCGTCCGGCGACATCGTGTACATGCAAACGCTGTGGCCGATATGAATGCCACGCGGCGCATTGAAACAAACTTGCGAAAACTGCTGAACGCGCTGCAAATCCTGCGTGTCCAATTCCCGGTTCACCGTCAGAGGATCTTCGACAGACACTCCGCCGGTGTGCTCGGCAATCTTGGCCCCGTGCCCATCACAATCCGGGAAGCCATAAAAGCAACCATCGCCCGTTTCAAAAAAGAACGTCGGACAGCCCGCTTCCAAACGAATCCGATCGTCATTGATTTTGAACCAATGTTGATGCTTAGCCACGACTTGCAGTTTCGAGGCCACGCCTGGCATTGAGTCACCCAACAGAGCCGACGCCCACGCGCCGGCGGTCACGATCAAACGCAGTCCACGTATCGTTTCGGCGTTCTGCCCATTCGCATCTTCGATTTCCACTTCGAATCCGGCGGCGCCTTCCGACCAACGCTTGACGACGGTCGATGTCTGCAATTCAGCACCTTGCTGCTTTGCCGCCTCGACAAATGCACACACCGACTTCTCGACTCGCAGAAACCCGGCCGCCTTCTCAAATAGTCCGACATCGCCGTCTCGAAAATTGAACAGGGGATAATGCTGCCTGAGTTCATTCGTTTTCAACTCGACAAGATCCAGTGAATGCTCGTCCGCACTGCGACGGATACCACTGATCACGTCACCTTGCGGATCGCCTACCTGCAACAAGCCAGTTTCTTCGAAAAGATGCTGACCTGAAGCACTCTGAATCTCTTCCCACAGCTGATAAGAATCCAACAGCAGGGGCACGTAATCCGGGTGCTCGAAATAGGCCTGCCGAATGATCCGGGTCCGCCCGTGTGAACTACCTCTGGCGTGCCCCGGTTCAAAGCGATCAATTCCGATCGTTCGCCAACTTTTTTTCGCCGCGTACAGAAGCGCGGCGCTGCCCATGCCACCTACTCCCAGCACAATACAATCAAAAACCTTACTCATGTTTCAATCGAAGACCTCGAATCGTGGGAAATGCCAATGGCAAATTTGAGAGCGAAACACAATGTTCCGAACTAGCCGTGCGACATCAGCACCTGCTTCTCACAAATCGACCGAATCGAATCCTCGTCTTGTAAGTGGCGGGTTTCAATCCCCTCGGCCAGCAAAGCCGAACTCAATTGACTGAATTGTTCCAAATCGTGGCAATTGATGATCGCAGAGACGGCGTATCCCTGGCGACGAAGTTCTCCTAAAGCCACTCCGTATTCCAGATTCACCGTGGACAGGATCGCAATGATCGTGGCGTCACGCGGAAAACGCTGCTGGGCTTCGGCGACCATCTCGAAGAAGGTCAACCCGCTGGTTTTTTCCAGCCGGGCAAGCGCTTCATAGATTTGGTTGGCTTGATCGTCGGAGCGTTGAGTCGGGACGATGACGGGCCGCATCCGCGTATTTTCCTCCGCCATGTTGGCCGACGCCAGAGCCTCTTCGCGAGTTCGCCGATCGCTTCGCCAACCCTCTTCGCGAATTCGATCCGCCGCGTCGCGTCCATTACTTGCCAGCCCGACCTGTTGTCCCATTAAATGCACGGCATTGGCGATACTGGCGGCACACATTACTCCCAGCTCACTTCGCACCGGCTCATCTTTCTTGTCGAATGCATCCTGATGAAAGTCCAGCAAGATAGTCGCACCGGCGACCGAAGACGGTTCGTAAACCTTGCACTGCAATTCACCGGTCCGCGCCGTCGCCCGCCAGTGAATCCGCGACAAAGAATCGCCATTTTGATACTGGCGAATGCCTGAGATCCGGGTCGGGTCTTCGAACAATCGATGCGAGATAACGATCTCGCCGATCGGACGTCTCGACGCAATGTCGTATCCGTCCAACGGGATCAACTTCGGCTTGACCAGCAAGTAATGTGGGCTCTGCAAAACTCGATATCGACGGTTCAATCCAAACAAGTCTCCGGTTTCGGCGACCAGCGGACCTATTTGGTAGTAGCCTCGCCGCAAACATTTGACTTGATAAATCAATTGCAACTTGCCGCCTGGTTTGAAATCGCAAACCTCCATATGCCGACCCGTAACGTGCAAACGCATTCCTTTCTCGGCACGATCCTTGCGGCTCAACACGTCTTCGACCAGTACCCACGAAATCGGCATCCGGCTGGTATTCTCAACCGCGATAGAAATCGGAATCGTATCGCCTTCCTTCGCCACCAATTGATTGACCTGGCGACTCGCCTTCAAAGCACTGATCCACCCCGACGAAAAAAGATGGCTGATGAAAAAGATCGCCGTCAGCGCGTAGACTGCATAGACAAGTACGCTCAGATTGAACAACCATGCGACGGCCAGCAGCAATACCGCAATGACCAGGATCATGACGAGGCCTCGTTGGCGATGACCGGCACGGCGACTTGCTCCATAATCTGCCCGATCACTTGCTGACCTGTGATGCGACGCAGTCGACTTTCCGGTTTCAAAATGACGCGGTGAGTCATCACAGGTTCGGCGATCGCCTTCACATCGTCGGGCAACACAAAGTTGCGGCCTCGCATCGCCGCCAGAGCCTGCCCGGCCCGGAACAACGCAATCGACGCTCGCGGACTTCCACCCAACAACAAGTGTTCACTCTCCCGAGTCTGCGTTACCAGCTGCAGAATGTACTGCTGCACTTTTGGGTCCACATGCACACCACGCACCTCTTCCTGACAAGCAATGATCTGCTTCGCCGAGACGACAGTGTCAATCGTTTCGATTGGATGCTTCATTTGCAACTTGCCAAGCATGTCCAATTCATCTTGCATCTCGGGGTAGCCAAGATTGAACTTCATCAGAAATCGATCCAGCTGTGCCTCCGGCAGTGGAAACGTTCCTTCATGATCGACCGGGTTTTGCGTGGCGATAATCAGAAACGGTTTCGCCAATCGATAGGTGACGCCATCGACGCTGACCGACCCCTCGGCCATCGCCTCCAGTAAAGAAGCCTGAGTCCTTGGTGTTGTTCGGTTGATCTCGTCCGCCAACACAATATTTGAAAACAACGGCCCTTTGCGAAACTCGAACTCGACCGTCTTCTGGTTGAAAATCGACGCGCCCGTCACATCAGAAGGCAGCAAATCCGGAGTGCACTGAACTCGTTTGAATTCACAGCCCACGCTTTTTGCCAGAGCCCGTGCCAACATCGTCTTGGCAACACCCGGTACGTCTTCCAGCAAAATGTGCCCTTCGCAAAACCAGGACACTAACGAGTACACGATCTGTTGCCGCTTGCCGACGATTACCTTTTCAACATTTTTGATAATCGTCTTGGCCGTCGCCTGCACATTCTTCATCCGCGATTCCCGCTCGTTTCCATGATGGCTCGTTCACTCGACAGTATATCAAGAACGAGTGCCAGCGTTAGCGTGCGAGTATCACATTCGACACGCAACCGGGTCACATCGACCAGGTCGTTTTTACAAAAACGCCGGACAGATTTACAAAAACAGGAAGGGTGAGCAATTTTCACAAACGTGTTCGACCCAGCTGTTCCAGCTTGTCTTGACCGCCGTTGGTGAAGTCGGAATTATACGCGACCAGTCCAGCACATGGCCAGACAACGGGCTTTCACAAAATCCGGAATCGATCGATGACCTTCAAGCATTCAATCCTACTGGTGACTATCTCAATTGTATCCATTCCTGTTTTCTCAGGATGTGCCACCGGCCCCTACGCACAATCCGCGACACTTGGTGGTGGATTGGCTGGCGGAGCAATTGGCGCTCTGATTGGTTCGCGTGACAATCGATCGCTGGAAGGCGCGGCGATCGGCGCAGTCACCGGGGGAGTGATTGGAAACGCGACTGGCAATTTCGCTGACAGAGATGTCACCTGGGCCAGTCAACAGAACGCGGCGTTAATCCAACAAGCTCGCAACCAGGCCGTCACGCCTGACCAGGTCATCCAGATGACTCAAAACGGAGTCAGCGAGCAGCTAATTATCAATCAGTTGCAAAACAACGGCGTGCTGTCGGCACTGACGACGAACGACATGATTTCGATGAAGCAATACGGAGTCAGCGACAACATAATTTCTGCCTGGCAACAGACACCCATCGCAGGAAATTTCACTCGCCTTGGCCGCGTCCAGCCGATCGTCGTCCAGCCGGTTTACGACGACTTTCAATATATTCCTACTCGGCAACACCCTTGCGACATTCCCTATCGATATTAATTTGCCAGTCGAATTCAAGAGTCTCTTGTGAATCGGGAACCGGCATTCGTTGGTTTTTCAGGGATATTTGGTAATCGACTGGATTAATGAAAATTAGTTGCAAGACTTTGGGTAGCCATTCGAATAGGGAATGGAACATTATCTAAAGAGGCATACTAATGAATTCTAAATATCGTCTGCTTTTGCCGGTCTGTGCGGCAGCCCTGTTGAGCATCGCACTTCCCGATAGTAGCTCGGGACAACAAGCCAGTGAAAAGCAAACCAAGTCGGCGACTGAGTTTATTCGCTTGACCAAGCAAGGTGAAGATTTGCAAGCTCTGCAAACCGCCATCGTCCGCTACGCCTTGCAGTCCGATTCGAAAACGACGGTCGATCTGATCGGTGCGGTCCATATCGGCGAGGCCAGTTACTACAGTACGCTGAATTCGCTGTTCGAAGACTACGACGTAGTACTGTACGAATTGGTTGCACCCGAAGGGACTCGCATTCCCAAAGGTGGAACTGGCAAGCGTTCCACCAACCCAATCTCTTTCATGCAAGTGTCCGCGCAACGATTCCTGGGCCTCGAATCCCAGTTGCAGTTAGTCGACTACACACCGGAAAACTTAAAACACGCCGACCTGTCACCCGCCGACATGGCCGAGAAAATGGCTGAGCGAGGCGAGTCAACTTTCTCGCTTTTGATGGGTGCGGTTACCGAGATGATGAATGACGACGAAATGAAAAAGAAACTGTCCAGCGAAAACGCCGGCTTTTCGCTTGGCGATATCGCCGACATGATGTCCGATCCGCTAAAAGCCAAACGATTTATGGCGCAACAGATGGGTTCGATGGAAAACATGGAAGCAGGGCTAGGTTCGAAACTGTCCAGGTTGATCGTCGACGATCGAAACGAAGCTGCGATGAAAGTGCTGGACGAAGTCCTGGAGGACGGACAGAAAAAAGTCGCCATCTTTTATGGTGCTGCTCACATGGCAGACTTTGAAGAACGATTGGCAAAACGCGACTTCTCGCCGGCCAGCCAGTCATGGCTAACCGCCTGGGACCTGACAAAATCGCACGCCGCCAAACCAAAATCCGATTCTGCCATGTCGTTGTTGATGCAACTGATGAAAGAACTGGACAATTAGTTTTCGTTCAAACGGCTAAAGCGTTAAGTTTATTTCACATTCGCAACACGTCTAAAAGTGTGCAACCAATTGTCTACCTGGAGTTTCGAGTGACTGCATCGTATCTATCGCTCAATAACCGAATCGAAACCCGATTCCGCCAAGCGAGTGGTTAACTGCAAACGAACAACTCGTAGAATATCTGTGAGCCGCCAAGAGAATCCCTCGAATCCATGTCGGCTCAAAAACCACCCGATGCGATCGATCGGGTGGTTTTCTTTTTTTTGAGCAAGCTTTATCTGTACAACCCGCCAATGTTGGGGTGGGAGTACAGGTTAAGGGCCGAGAACCTTAGAAACGCAGGTTCCATGCTTCACGCCTTTTCAGGGAAATCGTAACCAACGAGGAAAAGCATGCTTACGCGAACGATGGCATTGGTTGAGTTTTGCGTGTGCGTACTCTGTTTTGAGGTCTGAATCCACCATAGCGCCCGCGTAAACATGGCACCCAAACTTGGGTTTGGCACTCAACCTTGAGTTTGGCGGGACGGGATAGGGGGCACTGCTGGATTTTTGATTCGAGTATATGATTGGTAAGGTAAATAACCACGCCATCAATTCGGGCAAGTTCGCAGCACTACCTGGACGCCTCAAAAAGATTCAGCTCATGATCAAGCAATTTCGGTTCGCATGTTCGACGTTTCTGTTTTCATTAATTGTCGTCAGCGTCATCCACACCCCCGGCATGGGGCAAGACCTGCCGGATTACGATCTTGCCGGTGCCCGCAAACCAAATCCTGAGCTGCGATTCAAAAAAGAGAAACAGTACAAAAAAGTCCATCAAAATTCGTTGCGGCTGATTCTGCGGAGCACTGACGAAAACAAGAATCTTGCGCGAGTCGAAGAATTTCTCAACGAGTTCTTGCAGCGGAACCCGCACGATGGAGAAACACTGTACATGCTTGGCATTCTGGAAGGACATCGTGGTGAAATTGCCAAAGCGGAAGCCTTGATGAAGTCTGCCATCGAAAAAGGACTGCCCGATGATCGCCTGGTCGCGGGACCGCGAGAACTAATCGAGCCGCTCGCGCAAACGGACTTGATCAAGTCACTCAAGGAAAAATATGCGCGCCAGCTTGTACACGGTCCTCTGCTGGGAAATGTCACGGGATCCTCAGCCGCCTTTTGGGCTCGCACCGCGACCGAGTGCGATTTCCAGGTAGTGGTGCTCGATGAAAAAGGCAATGAAGTAGCCCGCAGCGAACCAGTCCGTTCAGATTCTCAGCAAGACTTTACCGCCGTCGCCAATGTCGAAGGCCTGCAACCTAACACCGATTACCGATATCGAATCCTGCTGGACGACGTACCGGCAACGGGCGGCAATGACAACGGCGAGTTCCAGTTCCACACATTGGCTGGCAAAGGGCAGGCCACAAGTTTCTCGCTCGCCTTCGGCGGTGGTTCCGGGTTTGTGCCCGATAACGAACGGATGTGGAATACGATCGGCGATCAGGACCCGGACGCAATCCTGTTGCTCGGTGACAACGTTTACATCGATGACCCGGAATCGCTTGTGATGCAGCAATACACTTACCAGCGGCGCCAGTCGCGACCGGAATGGCGAAAACTGACTGCTCGCTCACCCGTCTTCACCATTTGGGATGATCATGACTTTGGTTGTGATGATTGTTGGGGCGGGCCACAAATTGAAAAACCGTTCTGGAAGCGAGACTGGGTCTTTCCGACCTTCCGACAAAACTGGGCCAATCCCGGCTACGGTGGCGGCGACGAACAACCGGGATGTTGGTACGACTTTCAGATCGGCGATGTCGATTTCATCATGCTCGATTGTCGATACTATCGAACCGACCCAAAATCGGAATCACCTTCGATGTTGGGCGAGGTGCAATTGGCGTGGCTCAAACTGAAACTGGCTGCGGCGACGGGCACGTTCAAAGTTGTTTGCTCGTCAGTCCCGTGGGACTTTCGCACCAAAGGCGACAGCACTGACACGTGGAACGGATACAGGGACGAACACGAAGAGATCCTCGGGTTCATTGACTCCGAGAACATTTCGGGTGTGGTGCTAATGTCGGCCGATCGACATCGCTCAGACGCATGGAAGATTTCGCGGCCTAACGGATACGATCTCTACGAGTTCAATTCCTCGCGATTGACCAACCAACACGTTCATCCAACGATGGAAAAACGGGGAGCGATATTCAGCTACAACGCCTTGCAGTCGTTCGGGCTCGTCAAGTTTGACACAACGTTGGCGGACCCCTCGGTTACTTACGAAGTGGTCAACATCGACGGCGAAAAACCGCACACGATTACGGTGAAGTTAAGCGAACTTAGAAAATAGCAAACCGGAACCTCGCTGCTTGCCACACCAGTCGTTCAGTTGTTTAACTCAGTCAAAAACTGGTCCAGGGCAATTCGATATTCTTCCGATTGAGGGTCGTTGTGGCCGGCGTTTGGAATGGTGACAAAACGCTTGGAGCCCGGCGCGGCCTGGTGCAATTTTCTGCCCTGTTCGATTGGGATCAATTTATCTGAATCGCCGTGCGACTGTAAAAGAGGGCCATGGTAATTTCCGATCTTGTCTATCGAATTGAATCGTTGTCGCATCAATAAACCTGCGGGCATTAACGGCAACGCATTCCTGGCAACCGCCGGCATTGAGGTGAACGTACTCGCCAACACCAGCCCTTTCGCACCATCTTTCGCAGCAAGGTCCACAGCAACGGCCCCACCCAGCGACCGCCCCATAAGAATGATTTCGTCTTCCGGGACATTCTTACGGTTTGCCAGCCAGATACGTGCTGCTCGCGCGTCAGACAATATTCCAGGTTCCGTTGGCTTGCCTTCGCTTTTGCCATAGCCACGGTAATCGAAAATCATCACTGCCAGTCTGTGTCTTCGATTCAGAATCATCAAACTGTCGCCTCGGGTGGCGATGTTGCCGGCATTGCCGTGACACACCAGCGCGATCCCCACGGGGTCATCATGGTCGGCGAACCACCCATGAAGTCGGGTACCGTCGGCAGATACAAATTCGACGTCCTCGAACGGATTTTGATCGTTTGGAAAGTCTTCTGGAAACGGAACGGGCTGATAGACCATTCGGTTTTCAAGCTTGGCCAACGGTGAAAATTGGCAACCAGAGACCAGGGAAGTGGCGATTAAAGTGAGTATCAAAAACGCTCTGCCCATCTGCCTGACTCGTTGAGTTTAAGAACGGTTTGCTTCGATTGCAGAGTTACACACAATGGGCTGGCGAATAAAGGTCAACATCGTGATTTCAAGTCGCACAATAGCTAGCGGGCGATGCACCGAGAGAGATGTTCGTACAATCATTGAAATCATTTACGCCAGAACGCCTGCACACAAGAGACGAAGAAGTAGGTTGGGCACTCTTGCCCGACTTAGTGTGCGAGACGGGCAGGAGTGCCCATCCAACGAAACTACTCCACTGCGAACTGTACCGTTACCTTGTCGAGAACTGGCTTGGAATTATTCTCCGTTGTGTCATTGATTTTGACCTGGAACTGAAATCCGAAACCGGCAGGAAGGCTCGACAAGTCCAGACTGGCAGGGGTTCTGGCAACCTGTTTCGAAAAGCCCTCCACGTAGTCGTAATTTTCCTTGACTAAAGACCAATCAGTCCACTCGTCGATCGAGCCATCGTTGTCGGTGTCTACGCCGACGCGGACTTCCACATCCTCGACCCATGGTCCGGGGCTGACAAAGTCTTTTCGCTGTTGAGTCGCCAGATAGAACTGGCCTTCGGCGAACATGATATCCGGGTCAGGATGCCCCTGGCCAATACTTCCACACCATCGGAATTGTTCATCGATGCTGCTCGAGGTGAACCATCCGACGCTCATCTTCTCTTTATCAGCAGGATCGTAGTCACAGAACAAATAATACTGGCCACCAATGCAAATAGCTGCCCAGTCGCCATAAGCATTCTGTTCCGGCTCGTGAACATTGTATTCGGCCACGTTCGTCTCGAAACGTTCCGGGTTCTCCTTCACCCAGTGTGGATGCTTGTACGTGGCAACCTCACCTGTCGGTTTGGTTCTTTCGTCAACCGGCGGGGGCTTCAATTGAAAATCGCTCACGCCGTCAGGACTGACCGCGTGTGCCGCCAACGGCGAATCCCAGGCATTTTGACGTGCATTAATCGGAGACCAATCCTCAAGAATCAGATGGAACTTTCCGTCCAGATCACGAATAATTGCACAGTCCGAACCGTGCGAAGGATCTGCGTACGCCATGCCTTTATTGTCGCCTGGAACTCCATCAAAAAGATCGGAGTCAACATAAACATGTGGGTCCTGGTCGTTCGGAAAGTCGTAGTAGAAGTAGGCTTTTCCGTCAGCGTACTCGGCCGTTGTCATCCAGCGCGATTTGCCTTCCGTGATTGGCCCATGGTGAATCCAGTTGACCATGTCCTTGCTTTGCCAGGCGTGATAGCCGCCCAGACCTTCCTTTAACCCGCCTTCGGCATCAAACTGATTTGGAAAGCGAGTCGTCTTCAGCGGGATGTCAAATCCTTCCAGCGTCGCCGATTCCGCTTCAAAGGCTGGCTGATCATCTGCCGCATTCGCTTTCTCGCCCTGCCTGTATCTACCGAACATCCAATAATTGTCCGGGCCAATTCTTAGCATCACAGGCGCGTCTCCCAAATTCGACGGGCCAAGGTTTTTAACGGGATTCCAATTCAGCCATTCCGGAGACTGTTCAAACACGATCGATTGAGCTGACGTTTTTGCTTCAAAGCGTTTCAGGACACTCGTGATCGTCGCCTCGGCGGCAGTTGGTGTCGCTTTGCCTTCCACGATTTCAATCCCGGAAGACTCCAGTGTAGCGGAACTCCACTCCTCCTGACTCGCGACAACCCACGACTCCTCATTCGCAGCCAGGTCACTACCTGATTCAGCAGCGACATCACTCTTTGAGTCAAACCATTCATCATCAATTACAGGAGAGAAAAGCAGAGCGGACACAAACGCACAGCCGATGATCCAGAGTTTATTCATTGATGCAGCCAGGATTTTAGAGAATTGAGACGCAACGCAACTCCTGCCAAACTAGTCGCAAAATGTGCCAACATCAAGACACCTGAGTACAACACGAAATCCGCAAATTACTTGAATCCTCAATCCACAAGTCTGCGATTTCAGTCTCGAATATAAAATGCCCGGCAATAGTGATTCGGTATCCGGCATAGCATTCTGGTGGAATCCGGAATCGAAAATGTCATGATTCCGGCTCCTGGCGATTCGACCAGAGAATTCTGTCAGTCGGGCGCGACCAAGGCGGCAAGGTAAGTCGGATTCGAATGAAATGTTTAGTGACGAGTTGAAACGTGCTGAATCCGGAGGCTCACAATCGTATCGGCGGCAGCTTGCAAAGTGGGCACTCGCGATTCGCGATTCAGGTCGGAACGAAAAGCTGGCTGCGTTGA
>CAZPOL010000089.1:0-11457 GCA_964588195.1 uncultured Pirellulaceae bacterium
AGTTAATTAAGCACCTTGAATTGAATTCAATAATAAAGCAGGCAGGCTCGATCGAGCCTGCCTGCTTTTTTTTGCACTTCTTTTGTCATCCAGCAAGGGTTAGCAGTTTGGTCCAGCGGCCTCGTTATTATTCTCAGTAAACACGTCGTACAACCACTCACTCGCTGGCGTTCACTAATTCTCGATTCCGTCGCGAGGCAACAGGTGGTCGAGGTTGGCGGTGCCCAAGGCGCCGATGGCGATCACGATCGATGAGTGCTGTTGGTACTCGGGCACAACGGTTTCATAAGTATCGTACTGAGTGTGGTGAGTCGTTCGGTAAGTCGCCCGGCCACGCTGCATCCAGAAAAAGCCTGGTACACCGGCCCGGATGAATGGCTGGTGATCACTGCCGCCACGCGGTCTCATTTGTTGGATCGTTTCGATTTGGAACGGAGCACGTTCGTCCAGATCGATGGCGGCGGCAAAGACTTTTTCAAAGTCAGCTTTCATGGCTTCCGTACAACGGATTCCGGCTACGTAGTTCGTTCCGCCATCATGCACAAACACCGCAGATACATTGGCGACAACATCTTCCCGGTTTTGATCGACGTAGGCACGCGATCCAAGCAGCCCCTGCTCTTCACCCGACCACAGCATGAATCGAATGGTACGCCGAGGTTTAACGCCGGCGGCCATCAGGATCCGTGCGGCTTCCATGGTGGTCGCACACCCGGCTGCGTTGTCGGTCGCTCCGGTGGCACCATCCCACGAATCGATATGGCCACCGACGATGACACACTCCTCCGGAAACTCGGTGCCTGGAATTTCTGCAATGACGTTGTAAAGCGGGATCGGTCCTTTGCGGAAATGGTTGCGAATATCGAAAGCGACTTGCACGTCTTCGCCCTCGACGACCATGCCCTTGATTTCATCCCATTGTTCTTTCAGCAATGTCACACTTGGAATCGTTGGCAGATTGTCGAAGTCAACCTTGTAACTGCCACCCGTCAGAATCAACTCACCCGTGGTTGGTCGCACGAATCCAGCCGGTCCGCATTCGCTGATCGCTTCTTGAAGCTCACGTCGTTCCTCGCGAGTCAATTGTTTGGGTTGATCTGAATCTGGTTCTGGTTGTTCGCTTCGTCTGCCTCGCCGCCGACGGGGAGTTCGTTCAACCAGCAGAAACGCATCGGCGATTTCGTCACGACGCTCGTCCAGCTCTTCCATCGTTTTGGGGGCCATGATGACCTTGCCAACAACTCGCCCTTTCGTTCCGGCTGTCCACGAGTTAGTGCCGAATTCGAGTGACATCTTCTTGGGTGAGACCAGCTTGCCGAACGAGGCACCGCGTTCAAACCCAACAGGGAACTCGCCCCACTTTTCCAGGCGAACTTCCAGTCCCATCGCCTGGAATTCATCGCGAGCCCATTCGCAGGCCGCTTGCAGCCCTTCCGATCCAGTCAGTCGGGGCCCAATTCGATTGGTCAAATAGTCCAGGTGTTGCTGGACCTGGTTGTCGGCTTTCCCAACCTCGATGATTTTCTGGACGATCTCATCGATCGCTGGTTCCGATTCAGCCGTGGCGGCAGCTGCAGAACCTTTGGCCGCGGTGTCCTGAAACGAAAAGGCGGTCGCCGGAAAACACGCGAGAAACAAAACAACGAGAAAGGTAATGCAGTTTTTCATTTGGGCACCATGGACGATTCAAGGGAAAGATGGCAGCAGCGGCCTGTGTGTATCGCCTCAGTATATCGAATCCACGGAGTCGGATTCCCGGATAATACCAAAGTAAGTTCCGACACAGTCATTTCGATCACCGGTATACCGCAGGCGTTAGAGTCGACGGTGTGTTTTGTGAGAGTGCAGATTGGGATTAATACAAGCACGACGCGCAAGCGAGTGGTTTTGCGTTTCGGAACCACTCGCTTGCGCTTCGTGCTTGTATTTGACGGCCTGCCTTTCCAGGATTTCAGACGTATCTTTAATCCGCCTTCTTGTCTGCCTTCTTCTTTTCTTTCTTGAAAGTCAGTTTGACGAATTCGGAGTGGCTTTCGACCGTGGCGATTCCGTCTTCAATCTCCTTTTTGCGGAGTTCCTTGACTTCCGTATTCTTCTTTTCGTAGGCGTCCGAGAACTTGTAGCGAGGGCTTTTGTAACTGCGGATAACGAATTTTTCCTCATCGATTTCGCCCCCTTTTCCGTCGACATCGGCAAAGACTTTTTCTTTCAGTGCGTCTAACTCTTTTTCAAGCGCCGAGATTTGCTGTTTGAGTTCGATGTAACGCTCGATCGATTCCGATGGCATGGCGGGTTCCTGCGACTGTTTTTGTGAATACAACATTTGGTAAGGTGCCACCTGGTATTGTCAGTACCATCAGGCTGGAAACCTTTATACCCGGAACGCACTTGCCAATCGAGTTTTGCCAGAGGTTTTTCGCTTTTTGCCAGGTTTGGTTCCCTCGGCGGTTTGTCCCTGCCAATTCCAGATCGTGCTCGCGCATTAAAAAAGCCCGTCAACGTCAGACGGGCTTTGATTGGAATTTGACGTTTCTGGAACTAGACGGCAGAAACTTCCATGCGGATACTCATGTTTGGCAAAACAACATCGCCATTTGGGTTGGCGATCGCAGCAGCCAGTTTCTCAAAGCCCATCGAGCTGCGGAATTGTTCGGTCAGCATTTCGCGACCCTTGTCCGTGTGAACGCCCATCGAGTGTTCGATGGTGTTGGTTTCAGGACAGACAAAAGAGACCTTGTTCGGAGTGACAGTCTTGATTGCAACAGCTCCATTCTCAATCGTATACTCGACCGAGAATTGGATGTGGCGGTTACTGGTTTCGTCCTCCCATGTGCACAATGTCGACTTCATTTGTCACTCCTGAAACGTGGTTTAAGTTGAATGGTAATTTGAAATTTTTGGGTCTGGTGACCCAAGCGGCATATTCTAGTAGTCGGTTATTGGAGGGCTATATCAAAAACGGAAATTGGTGACTGATTGCTCCTGTTGCGGGCCGGTTGGCGCGATAACAAATTCGCCTGCATAGTGACGCGTTATCCTTCCCTATATGGCTGCTCCACTTAATGGGAATCATAGTCCCGCAGAAAATCGTTTTGGCGAATCATGGCAACGTAACCAGCAGACGCAATCACACAGATTTACCTCGTCCATGAGCTACAAATTGATCAACAAACCCAATGTTTTTTTTGGCATTTTTTCGGCTGGGCCGTGTGCCGGAACAGACAGAGTCGAATATTGGCTATTTGAGCTATCAAAAATGCTGATGTTAAAAGCATGCTCGCAAAGTAGAATCTGGCGACATTATTCGATCTCATCAGGAGTCTGCCGCGTTCGATCGCGGATTAATCGTGCCAAACAAAAACGGTGATGCACCCGCAGCGAAGCCTGCTCGAACGGACGTCAAGCAGCGTAAATCCGCAGCCACAGAATCGGCAGGCTTCCTCGGTACGCTTGGTGGCGTGTTCACGCCGTGCACGCTAACGATTCTTGGCGTCATTATGTTCTTGCGATATGGCCAGGTCGTTGGCCAGAGCGGATTGATGTACGCCTTGATCATCGTGGCGTTCTCCAAACTCATAACGACCGTCACGACATTTTCCCTGTCGGCGATCTCAACCAACACCAAAGTCGAAGGTGGTGGCGCTTATTTCTTGATCAGTCGTAGTCTGGGTGTGGAATTCGGTGGCGCGATCGGAGTCATCTTCTTCTTCGCGCAGGCAATCTCGGTGGCGATGTATGTGATTGGTTTCTCGGAGGCATTCCGGGGTACCGTCACCGATGCAGTCGACTTGTGGGTCGTTGCGTCGGCTGTCAATTTGGTGGTCTTCATTTGTGTTTTCATAGGGGCGGGTTGGACGGTCAAGGTTCAGTACTTCATCCTTGCCGCGCTGCTTGTTTCACTGGTCTCCTTTTTTCTCGGTGCCTTCCAATCCTTTGACCCGCAGTTGTTAAGCGAGAATTGGGGTTCGAACTATTCGGATGGCCAGGACTTCTTCAAAATGTTTGCGCTGTTCTTCCCGGCGGTTACGGGAATCATGGCTGGTGCCAACATGTCGGGCGACTTGAAAGATCCAGCCAAGTCGATCCCCTCCGGAACTCTGTGGGCGATCCTGGTGACCGCCATCATCTATGTGGCGATGGCCTTTATGATGGCCGGCACTCGCACTTCGGCGGAATTGACCAGCAGCAACCTGATCGTCAATGACATTTCGATGTGGCCAATTCTGATTACGGTCGGCGTCTTTGCCGCCACGATCTCTTCGGCACTCGGCAGCATGATGGGTGCTCCGCGAATCCTGCAGGCGTTGGCTCGCGATAACATTTTTCAATCGTTGAAGTTCTTTGGTGCGGGTAGTGGCAAGAACAACGAACCGCGACGGGCAATCGTGTTGACGTTCGTTCTGTCACAAATCTGTATCTTGCTGGCTGACCTGAACACGATCGCCCCGCTGATCACGATGTGCTTTATGATCACCTACGGGTTGATAAATCTGGCGACCTTCTACGAATCAATCACTCGTAATCCCAGCTTTCGGCCACGCTTCAAGTACAGTCACTGGATCACGTCTTTGGCCGGAGCGATCGGCTGTATCGCTGTGATGATGTTGATCGACTGGAAATGGGCGATGGTCTCGATGGTTTTGATGGCCGGGATTCACAACTGGATTGGGCGACGCGAAATCGAAGCGCGATGGGGTGACATCAACAGCGGGCTGTTGTTTGAACGGACGCGAAAGAATCTGTTGAAGCTGGAAGAGCAACTGTATCACCCGAAGAATTGGCGTCCCATTATCCTGGCACTCAGCGGTGCCACCTGGGAGCGGCCGCAAGTCGCCGTGTTTGGTCACTGGTTGACCAACGGTCATGGTATTTTGCTTTTGGGTCAAGTGATCCACGGCGATATCGAAAATCGAGTCGATCGGATTCAGGGGCAAGAGGAATTGCTGCATAACTTTGTGCAAAAACAAAACCTGGAGGCGTTTCCATCAGTCGTCGCGGCAAACAATCTTGGCGAAGGCATCGAAAGCCTGGTTCAGTGCCAGGGTTTCGGCGCGCTGCGACCGAACACGGTGCTGGTAGGCTGGCCGACGAATGACGAGAGGTCCGAGCTGTTTGGCAAGACGCTGCGTACGATCGAATCTTTTAACCGCAGCATCATTGCCGTTCGCTTGTCGGAACAACTCAGCGAGTCCGACCCGTGGAAGCCGGGTGCAGGGACGATTGACGTGTGGTGGCGTGGGCGACAGAACGGCGAGCTGATGCTGTTGTTGGCTCACTTGTTTACGCTGAATCAAGCCTGGCGAAATCAGCCGATCCGGTTGTTGCGTGTAATCGAAAATGAAGCAGGCTCGGACGAGGTAATGGCGCACTTGAACGAACTGATAACGGCTTCGCGAATCAATGCCACGGCGAAGGTTGTTGTCAGCGATAACGCTCGGGCCGCCATCAAAAAGGAATCACGCTTCTCGGCCATTACGATCCTCGGTTTCGAGCCACCAGCAGAAGGATCTGAGTCTGCTTTTTTCGAGGCGATGGATATGTTGGCTTCCGGCACGACACGGTGCGTTTTCGTGCACAGTACTGGAACAATGAGCCTGCACGATTAGTATCGGAACCCTTTGGGTATTCACCATCAGACTTACCGAACATAAATGCCTGGTTGATGGTTTCGCTGGCGACATTCAGGTTTGGGGGCCGCGCGAATATGCCAGCGATAGAAGGCTGTGCTCAGGTCGTGCGTTTCGTTGTTGGTGCCTGGTTCGCGGCAGTTCAAGGACTGGAATTTGCAGGGTGAACCTGTTACGATCTCGACATGTCTGAAAAGGCAAACGGGGCGTGGCTCAGACTGGTAGAGCGTTCGGCTGGGGGCCGAAAGGTCGCAGGTTCAAATCCTGTCGCCCCGACTTTTCAAAATCGGAAAAATGCAGCATAGAATTTCGCCGATGCTCATATTTCCTTCCACGCAGTGCCTTATTTGGGTGCCATGCTTCACGCCTGAATCGAGACAGATGCTCCCGAATGAGTGCAGGCATGCTTACGCGATAGAAGTGGCAGTGGCTAACGTTTCGTGAGAATGTTTCGCTTGGCAGGCTTGAAGCAATGAATGTGGCTCGCGTAAACATGGCACCCGGCTTCTGAGCGACTAGGCACTAGCCGTCGGTTCGTCTTAATTGGGTGCCATGCTTCACGCCTGAATCGAGACAGATGCCCCAATGAGTGCAGGCATGCTTACGCGATAGATGTGGCAGCGGCTAACGTTGCGAGAGCATGATTGTGTTGCAGACTTGAAGCAATGATTGTGGCTCGCGTAAACATGGCACCCGGCTCATGTTTCCTTCCACGCAGGTCTTTAATTGGGTGCCATGCTTCACGCCTGAATCGAGACAGATGCCCTCAATGAGTGCAGGCATGCTTACGCGATAGACGTGGCAGCGGCAAACGTTGCGTGAGCATGTTTCGCTAGGCAGGCTTGAAGCAATGGATGTGGCTCGCGTAAACATGGCACGCGGCTTCTGAGCGACTTGCCATTCACCAGGTCGAATTTTTAGCCACGATTTTTTATCCTCGATGTGGCGACATGGTGGTTTAACTCGTTAAACTGACTGAGTTCCTTTTTCGGGATTTGTCGCAGGAGTTTCCGCGCCACGGCAACTCAACGAGAACGGAATCTATTATCTGGCGATTCCAGGATTCAGATCGGATACATTTCAGCGTTCCTTCAGGAAAGAAATTGACGTGGTAAGCAAAATTACAAACTTGGTGCTGGCGGCTTCGATTGGGTTTGCCGTTTTTGCATTTGCCTTCTTTGCGTTTGGCAACGAAGCAACTGGCCAACAGCTCGAAAAGAAAAACACGGTAATCGTGATGGGAATGATCCATGGCAAACACCGTCAAAGCGACGTCTACAGCCTGGATCGACTGAAGGAACTCATTCGTGAAGTGAAACCGGACTATGTGCTAACTGAGATTCCACCGGATCGGTTGGAGGAAGCAACAAACCAGTTTCGTGAAAGTGGCACGATCACCGAATCTCGAGTTCGAGTCTTCCCGGAATACACGGACGCGCTGTTTCCGCTGACGAAAGAGATGGATTTCAAAATCATTCCTTGTGCTGCATGGACCAAGGCGATGAACGACAGTCGCCGGGCGACTCTGACCAAGGCCCGGGAAACTCACGCCAGCGAAACTGCTGAAATGAACCAAGCCCAGAATCAAGCATCAGAAAACATCGCCAAAATGGGCGACGCGAATGATCCACTTGTTATTCACACAGAACAATACGATGCCTATGTCAAAGAGGGCATGGAGCCGTACAACCGCCACTTCAACGACATGATCGGCGAAGGTGGCTGGGAGAATATCAATGCCGGGCACTACGGCCTGATTGAAAAGGCTCTGAACGAACACAAGGGCGAAGGCAAACGGTTTTTGATTACATTCGGTTCGTGGCACAAGTACTACATCAAAGAGCAATTACGTAAACGAGACGACGTCGACCTGGTTTCAATGACGGAATTTTTGGGTGCGTCATCGGCGGATGAAATGCCGAGTCAGGAAGATGGCGATGCAGATGCGTTGTTGGCAGGCTTCTCGGAAAAATGGGACGATGCGAAATGGGAGAAAGAGTTTCGCAATGGCCCGTACATGCGAGCGACCGGCGACGAGGGCTGGAAACTTCGCATGCAGATCATGCAGAAATTGGTGGCGGGCGGCAAAGATTCTATTGCGGCTCTGGAAAAACACTTGACGAACGAAGACACCGAGACTCGAATCCTGGCGGCCCAAACCATCAGCTACCTGGCTAAACACGCTGACCTGGAAAAGTTGATTGAGGTTGCCAAAACGGATGCGGATTCCTCCGTGCGTTTGTACGCTGTCGACGCGATTGGCATGTCCGGTAAAGGGCTCGAAATCGATTGGGACGACCTGACCAAAGGCCAGCGAAACCGGGATGTCTTGAAGCACATCAACTACGCGAAAGAACGCAAGGATCAGGCGGTTCCGGATTCGATTGTCAGCCAGATTGCCGAATGGAATGTCGATCAAATGGACTCGGCGAAAGTTGGCGAGCTGGCACCCGATTTCAATCTGAATACGGTCGACGGCGAGGAAATGAAGTTGAGTGACTTCCGAGGTGAGCACCCGGTGGTTTTGGTGTTTGTCTACGGCGACACGTGACCGGTTTGTCACAGGCAACTAGGTCAGTTGCGAGGCGCTCTTAAATCAATTGGAGAAACTGGTGCGAAGATCATTTCAATCGACCCGCACGAATCGTGGTCAGCGAAGTACATGTTGAAAGACGCTGGATCGTCAACGGATGATTTGTTCTTTCCGCTGCTGATGGATCCCACACAAACCGTTAGCGCCGAATATGGCGTTGCCTTTCAAATGCGAATCCATGTGGAGCGAAGCAATCGTCCCGCAACGTTTATTGTCGATAAAGAGGGTGTCATTCGGTACGCAAAACGTGCAGAGACTTTCGCTGATCGCCCCACACCGGCCCAAATTGTTGAGTTGCTTAAAGGGCTGGAGTAACGTTTCGGTTATGGTGTGTCGATTTGCGGTTCGTTGGCGGCTTTCCTCAACGAATTGAATTGCCACATTTCGGTGACGTTCTTGTAAAAGATCCAGCCGAAGGCCAGGAAGACCAGCCACTGAATCCACCAGAGTGGCATGGTTGCCGTCCAGCAGAATAACGTCCAGCTGGCGTGTATCGTCAACGACGAAAACAACACGCCGAATATCAGTTTCACGATATGCGGCTTGGCGGCCCAAGCGGCAAAACAGCGCATGGCGATCCGAATGAATATGAATGCCGAGAACGGGTAAAGCAGGTAGATCATCGATTGCCACATCTGTTCTTGCTCTTTCGTCGGGCTGAATTATCAGTGAGTCTGTGAAGTTCGAATTACTCGATGTTGAGTTACTCGTCGTTCGGGTATAGCTTGGCAACCCAATCGCCATATCCATTGTACTTGTTCGTGCGCACTCGCTTGGCCCATGTTCCGATCAGTGCTTCCCATGTTTGCGGCCAGCGCGGGTGTGGTTTTTCAGGGTTTACGTTTCCGTAGAATCCGTATTCTTCCGGCTGCAACGAATTCCAAAACGTCTTCGGTTTGCGGTCGAGCAGACTGATGCTTACGACGCTCTTGGCCCCCTTGAATCCGTACTTCCATGGAAAGACGACTCGGAATGGTGCGCCGTTCTGGGGTTGTAACATTTTTCCATAGAGTCCGATGGCGGCGAAGGCGAGCGGGTTCATGGCCTCGTCGATTCGCACGGCTTCCCGATAAGGCCAGCGTCCCAATCCGCCACCCTGTCGTGGTGCTTGATCCAGGTCGTAGAAACTGGTCATGGAAACGTACTTGGCCGTCGCTTTCGGTTCCGCCAGTTTCAACAGCGTCGACAATGGTACGCCGGTCCATGGTACGGTCATCGCCCACGCTTCAACGCAACGAAATCGATAGACACGTTGCTCGACGGCCAGCTTCTTGATGTCGTCCAGCGTTAAGGTCAACGGCTTATCGACCAGGCCATTGATCTTGAGTGACCATGGTTCCAGCTTGAAGTCTTTACAGAGTCGTGTTGGGCTGCGTTTGTCGATGCCGAATTCGTAGAAGTTTGTAAATCGGTAGACGTTCTGTTCCGGCGTCAGGATTCGACCCGGATCGGCAAACTCGGGGTTCGTTTCGGCAGGGATCGCTGGTGTTTCATTCAAGCGAGTACGCGTGGCGTAATGAAGTCCCGTGGCCCCGACGCCTCCTGCGATTGTGCCCAAGCCCATCGCTTTGACGAAGCGACGTCTCGCCTGGAACACAGATTCCGGCGTCGCCGCCGACTCGTCCAATTCCCAGTCTTTCTTTTTGCGTCCGAACATGGCGTTAAGGTACTCTTGGTACTCCTGGAATTATCAGGGATTCGTGTGCGGGAATGCCGGGCCGTTATTAATGCAGCGCACCGTACGGTTGTAGTGTAACAACGTTTCGCTTTTTCGGGATTGCAGATTGGAATCCAGGGTGGAATCGAGAGGGTAAGTTGTGATTTCGCCGACAGTTCGCGCGGGATCGTTGTCGCATTGCCATCGCGTTGCCATCGCATTGCCAGGAAGCGGGACTGAAAAGGCATTGGTAGAGCGTTCGTTTATCAACTGATTGAGAACAGAGAACAGACTTGCACGATTCATTGCGATTCACAGAGCATCGACCATGGCCCTTGCCGAAAAGGCCCTGGTTGATCGCTCAAACGTGGAGCAATCTGTTGTTCGCCCATTGGCGTGTTCCATTCGCTAAGTTGCGGGCACTAATTCCTGAGCCGCTGCAAATCGATACTTTCGATGGCGAAGCATGGATCGGTGTGGTGCCGTTCGAATTGAAAATCAGGCCACGTTGGATGCCAGTGATCCCGAAAATCGCATCGTTCCCGGAGATCAACGTTCGGACTTACGTAACGTTGAACGGACAGCCAGGTGTTTGGTTCTTTAGCCTGGATGCAGCCAGTCCGCTGGCCGTACGAGGTGCTCGTTGGAGTTTCAACCTGCCCTACTTCGACGCCACGATGGCTTGCCGCGAAGCAAACGACGGGTTTGATTATGAAAGTGAACGAAGGAAATCGAATGAGGCAAGCGCGTCGGTAGTTTTTCGTGCTCGCTATGAAGCGACGTCTGATCCTTTTGAAGCGGATTCCGGAAGTTTGGAAGAGTGGTTGACCGAGCGTTACTGTTTGTATGCCGAAAATCGTTTCGGATCGATCTTGCAAACGGAAATTCATCACGCCAAATGGAAATTGCAAAATGCGGAGTGCCGAATCGAAACGAACTCGATGACCGCGCCGCTGGATATCGATTTAACTGGCGACCCACTTTTACACTTTGCGCGGTCGATCGATGTCGTTAATTGGCTTCCAAAGAAAGTTATCCGTTGATCCAGTGTTCTGTCTCAGCTCAACTTTCAGGTAGGGTGCCACCGAAAAGCGAGTCTTATCGGAACATGCTCACGCAAGCGTGAACATGGCACCCGAAAATCAAGTCGAGACTCAATACTAGTTTTTGCGGCGCATGGAAAAAGCCATCCGATTTTTCGGATGGCTTGGTTTATTGTCGAAGTTCAGTTCGCTAGGCGATCCTTAGTTGTACAGCACGCAGGCGTACCAACCATCGTTGCCGCGAGTGACACCGATCTCGGCGACAGGGCGTGTGCCCCAATAGCAACAAGCCTGGATCGCTTGGTTGGCAGAAGAAGTCGACCAGCCGACACCTTCGTAACGGGCTCCGCCCAAACCGCCGCCAACGTGTCCCTTCAGTCCGCGGTTTGCGGCCTGTTGAGCTTTACGTTGTGCCAGCCCACTTCCAATCGGCCGGTTGAACCCGGTTGGTGCCGTCGTCGAAGCAAAACGATTTTGATTCAAGGTGACGTTAACCTGCTGAGCTACTGGCTGCGAATACTGAATTGGCTGCGAGTA
>CAZPOL010000089.1:11557-21295 GCA_964588195.1 uncultured Pirellulaceae bacterium
ATTGCGGCTGACCGTAATGTATCTGGTTGCAACAGCCTTGAGCCACTGGGTATTGGTTCATCGGTTGATAAACCTGATTCGAAACGATCGGAGTAGAACAATACTGGTTCTGCACGATCGGGCCGTTGTTATAAATCACAGGTTGTGAAGTTGATGGGTAAGCTTCAGGCATGAAGCCGGATTGCACGGCTTGCACGTCACTGGGTGACTGCGATTGCTGGGGCACCGGTGTGGAAGTGTAAACCCCCTGGTTTCCGTAGACCTGCGGTTGAGAGCTCCAGACACTGGTGGGTGTCTGTTCGGCAACGATGGTTGTTGGTGAATTGAATTCCTGGATAGAGGCGGTGGCGACTTCGGTCGCCAAAGTGCAACTGGCGGGATCATTACAGACTTGCAAAGCATGTGATGTAGAGGTTGAAACAGCTACCAGCATAAAAATTGTGGCAAACAAATTGTTGCGTTTCATATCCTTGTTTTCTCCGTAAGTAAAAAATTCGAATTCCATCTGGCAGATGTTCTTTGTTCGATGAGCGATCAGCAGGTTGCCAGGTTCCATGTCGCGTAGCCTCTTCTCGGCCATGCCTGAATGCCCCGGTAAACTACCAATGGCTGGTGGATCATCGCAATGAACTCGCCATCAACGGAATGGATCGTTGGATTCTCGAGAGTCGCCTGTCATGCGTCTCGTGCAAACAATCTGCCACCAATTCTCTAGCGTCTGCCGATCAGGACAACCGGAAACAGAGCCAATCGAAGATTTTCAAAAACGCGATTGGATTTAAAGTGATCGAAATTTAATCAGAAATAATTTCGTCAGGTGTTTCGCCTAACATACGAAAACGGCTCGTCACCCAAGGGTCAATTTTCATCGGCCGACCTGTCTCACTGTTGACAAAAACCCATTCCGTTTCCGCTTTGGCCAGCAAGTCACCCGGACGGCCATCCGGGTTTTTTCGAAAGAACAAGTACTTGCGGCGGCAACTGACTTTCCGATTATCAGCCAGCCAGGTCTTGGCGATCACGGTGTCACCAGGCAAGGCGGACGCCAGGTAGTCGATGTGGTGAGAACGCGCGACCCAGCTGACTTTCAATCGCTCGTAGACCTCTTTCGTGCATCCATTAACCGTCGCATGTTCCACTGCCACGTCCTGCATCCAATGAACGAACACGATGTTGTTGACGTGACGGTTGTAGTCCAGCATCTCGTCGGTGACCTGGATTTCCCGGTGAAGCACGTCGTGCATTACGTTTCCTGAGGTTGCTGGATGTGATGGTTTATGACCGGGTCCGCGCCGATGCGTCATGATGAGGTTAACAAGTCGGACCCGCCGGGCGAAGTCTGAAAATGGCGCCCTTTTCATGCTGTGAGAAATCGATCGAGGCTGACGAAATCGCTGGCTTGCCGCGGAACCGGGGGAGTGTCGAAGAAGAATGACGCGAATTAAGATGATTGCTAAAACGTGATGTGCCTGTGGTCAGAACTGGAACACGCAACAAACACCAAACGCTGAGGTGACGAAGCAAGTGGCGAAAAAAGCGAAGAGTGAAACCTATGTCGACTCCAAAAATCGAACTCGTTGGCATTGCAACGACGAACTGGCCGAGCAACTAAAACGTTTGTTCGAGTTTCTGGTGATTGGCAATTACGAGGAGAGTCATGCGGCGCGGTACCCGCGGTTGGCTCATGCGATTTCTCGCTACCCGGAATCCGTGCAAGTGATGAAGCAAGAAGGTCGACTGGAGGAAATTCCTGGGGTCTCGAAAATCATTTCAGTGATAATCACAGAACTGATCGAGACAGGGACCTGCACGAAAATGGACGAGGGCGACGAATTTTTTACGCCGCCACCAAAAACGGTTCTGCAAATGACGGCTGTGCCCCGGCTGGGTGCCAAGACGGCAAAGCTGCTGTATCAGCAGCATGGCATCGATAGCTTCCAGGCTTTGTTGAAATCTGCGAAAGACGGTTCACTGCAGAAAATCAAGGGAATCGGCAAGGCGATGATTGACACGATTCTGGAACACGAAAAAACAATCAAATAAATCCTCGTTCCTGGCGAACATCTACCTATCGAGTTCCGTATTGCACGACTCGCCAACGGATTGGTGATTGCAGAAGTTGTGTCGAATGAGCGCCAGCGGGCTTGCAGGTTCAAAGCCAATTGACTGCGTGAAATGGTGTTCTTGTCGGAATTTCCGGAATTAGCGGCAGGCAAAATCTGTCGGCGGCGACTATTGAAAAAGAGTTGTTCAGGCGATTTCTGTTAAAATGGATTTTTCGAGGGTGCTGATCACGCGCATCCAAAACGACGGCGAACCAAAACCAAAATGAATTCGAAAGAGCCCAATAAAGAATCGGCCGGCGAAGGGAAGACGCAGGCGTTTTACGATCGCACGATCGATTCCGATATTCACTCGCCAGATCTGGACGTAACCATTGCCGGCAGCGAAACAGGTGCCAGCTCGGGTTCCGGAATCACCAACTATTCGGAACGGGTCGGCGATACGATCGGGCCGTATCATCTGGTGGAAGAGCTGGGCTCGGGCGGAATGGGAACGGTCTACCGCGCCGAACAATCAGTGCCGGTCAAACGCGAGGTGGCCTTAAAGATCATCAAGGCGGGCATGGATACCGACCAGGTGATCATCCGTTTCGAAGCCGAGCGTCAGGCGTTGTCCATGATGGAACATGCCAACATTGCTCGCGTCCTGGACGCCAACGCCACCGACAAAGGCCGCCCTTATTTTGTAATGGAGTTGGTCCGCGGCAAAGCGGTAACCAAATTTTGTGACGAGCACAAATTGTCGATTCGCGCGCGACTGAAACTGTTCTGCGAAATTTGCCACGCCATTCAACACGCTCATCAAAAAGGGATCATCCACCGGGACTTGAAGCCCTCCAACATTCTGGTGTCCATGCAAGACGGAGCGCCGGTGCCCAAGGTGATCGATTTCGGAGTGGCCAAGGCGACGAAACAGAGACTGACCGAACGCACGATGCACACGCAACAAGGCCAGGTGGTCGGCACGCTGGAGTACATGAGTCCCGAACAGGCTCAGATGACCGATGCCAATGTCGATACGCGAACGGATATCTATTCGCTAGGCGTCATCTTGTACGAATTGCTAACCGGCAACACACCTTTGAATCGTGAGAGTATTTCCAATTTGGGATACCTGGATATTCTTGGCCGAATCAAGGATCAGGAAGCACAAAAACCGAGTTCGCGTTTGACCGAGTCGGTCGACAAGCTGGATGCGATTGCCAAATCTCGTAACGTGGAGCCTCGTAAGTTGTCGAGCATGTTGCGTGGCGATCTGGATTGGATCGTGTTAATGGCCTTGGACAAGGAACCCGCGCGTCGCTACGAAACGGCGGCTAGTTTCGCGGACGATATCGAACGGTACTTGCGTGCCGAACCGATCGACGCTCGTCCTCCGACCAACCTGTACTTGTGGGGCAAGTTCGCGAAACGACATAAAGTCGCCGTGACCGCCGGCGTCATAACTCTGGTGACATTGATCTCAGGCGTCGTCTTGTCCACCAGCCAGTGGATACGTGCCAAGGAAGCTGAAGCGACCGTGGCTGAGCAGATGGTGGGGTTGCAAAGAAGTATTGAACTGGAGAAAGAGAACGAAACGCTGCTGAGACAACAGCAAAAAAAGGATGAGAACGCAAAATCAAATTTGACGACCGAGATCCAGTTGCTATCCCAGTTCGGCCGTTGGCGCGGCGCGTTGCGTGAACTCGATTCCTACGAGACGCAATTCGGGGCCCCACCGATTGAGATTGAATTATTGCGCTTGGAGGCGTTGGACGCGCTAAGTCATACGGCTCAATTGCGACAGGCGATTGTTCGATTGGAATCTCACCCACAGGCGGAAACTCATTCGGCGCAACTGCAATTATGGCGAGGCTATGTTTTCCTGTCGGCCAGCGACGGTCAAACCGATTCCCGAACATTGATTAAACAGGCTATCGAAAGCGGGCAACTGGATGCGAGTGACCAGTTCTTTGCGGAAGGCTTGCTGCAGGAATCATTTTCGGATGCGATCGAGAGTTATTCGCAGGCATTGGAATTGTCGCCCTTCCATTCGCAGGCTCGAACACAATTGATCGTGACGCTGATCTTGTTGGGGCGATACGACGAGGTGCAACGTCAAATTGAAATGGCACAGACGATGTTCCCGAATGACTTTCGTTATGAGTACGCGGAATTCGTGTCGCACTCTTTGGCCGCCAAATTCGATAACGCGAACGCGGTTCGACCTCGGGTGTTGAAACACGATTCTGTCAGGCGATCCGACTTGCGATCCTTGAATCGATTAACGGCGGCGGTGAATGCCCAGTTTCGTCGTTACGACCAGGACGGCTTGCTGGATTGGTTCTCGATCGTCCGACGCGGTTTTTCGCTTTTTCAGGAAGAGAGCTACCGCCAGATCCCCGTTCCTCAATTTCAAAAGGAGCGTGTCTTTTCGGCGTATGGAGAATTCGCCGCTTCGTTCCTGAATCCACTGATGCGAATTGCCAAGGAAAAGAAAAAGCACCAGTTGATTATTACGAATTGCCAAACCGCTTGGGGAATTCACAAGGACGGGTTGTTTAAATGTTTCGAAGGTTGGAGCTGGTTTGCTCTGGAAGAATACGAAAAAGCGGCTGCGGCGTTCGACATCGCCTTGAAAAGCGATGGCCTGTTTCCGGACATTCGAAATCAGGGGATCTATGGAGCCTTCATTTCAAGGAAGAGTCAATTCGATGCGACTCAACAAGAACCGGTGCTAACGGAATCGATGATGTACCTGGAACAATACATGCAAAACAGGTTCGAGACGCATCGCGCCACGACCATGTTCACGTCGGCCGCCGAAGCAGGCCGCTGGGATTTGGCGCGGCAAATTTCCGAGGAAATGATTGCGCGCGAAGGAGGCCTGGAATTCAATTGGTCGATGATCTTGATGAATGAAGCGGAGCAACGGGGCAATTTGGGTTTGGCCCTTGAAGTTTGCGACGGCATGCTGGCCAAAGTTTCCGAAAATCCGACGCTCAGCAAGCGAAGGCAGCAATTAGTTGATAAGATTTCTGCCAGTGGAGCCAAAGCAGCCGGTGACCAGTAGTCGTGATCGGCAAGTGACTTCCTGGAGGGCTTGAACGATGCGATCGGGTTTCTGTTTTTCAGCGGTTCGTTTTTCTTCTAATCGATTCTCTTCGATTCAAAAATCGTTAACCACGCTGGTTGTTTTTTGCTTTGCATTCGTTGCCTGGATGTTGCCGACCGCGACCGCCCAACAAAACCGAGACCCGCGGACCAAAGAATCAGAACGCGAATCGGAAAGCGAATCAAAAGGTGAAGTAGAGAGCGTCCAATCGGAAATCGCTTTGGCCGAACAGGTTGACGCGCTGATTCAACGGGCCGGATCACGATTGGTCGCACTGCAGGAAGACGACGGCGCTTGGCCCTATGAAGGAGTGTATCGTGTGCGGCGCAGGATACCGGTCGGCTACCGAATTGGTGGAACCGCAATTGTCTGCGACGCATTGTTGACTCTGCCTGATCCAGACGAAGCTTGTACGGCAGCAATCGAAAAAGGGATTCGTTTGATTCTGGAGGAGCTGCAGGACCGGCGAATGGAATCCAGTACGGAGGATACGTACGATGTTCGCGTCTGGGGTCACATCTATGCTTTGAAGTTGTTTGCCGAGTTAAAAGTGCAGCAACGCTTTGCCGAGTTGCATTCCGATACGGATCCCTGGATCGCCAGGTTGACGGAGATCTTGCAGGAAGAAGAGATCGGGGGCGGTGGATGGAACTACGCCAATCAGCGCAGACATGCTGCATTCGTGACGGCTCCGGCGGTTCAATCGTTGTTGTTGGCCAAAGAATCCGGGCAAGAGGTTGATGCAGATTTGCTTCAGCGTGCCGCCGACGCGCTGATTGATACTCGCAGTGAAAACGGTGCCTACGCTTACAGCGGCAAAGCGAACTCGCGTCGAAATGCTCAATTGCCTGGCTCGATTGCCCGCAGTGCCGTTTGCGAAGCGACGTTGTTGATGCTTGGCAAAGGTGACACGGAGCATTTGCAGTTGGCCATCGATGCCTTCCACGAACACTGGCAGGAATTGGAAAAGCGTCGTAAGAAAACGGGGACTCACGAACCGCCCTACGGAGTCGCGCCGTACTATTTCTATTACGGCCACCGATACCTGGCTCAGGGAATTTCTCTGTTGCCCGAAGAAACGATGGACGAAGAGTTCCAGAAGTTTGTAGAGGTCCTGCTGCGCACGAAAGACGACGACGATACCTGGAACGATCGGGTGTTCGATCGCTCGAAGGCATTTGGTACGGCGATGGCGTTGTTGGCACTCAGCGAATCTAACGCTGATGCCGAAACAGGTAAGTGACGTGCGGTACGCGACGACAAGGTCCGCAAGCCGTTAAAAAATTGATTGTCCGTTCCAGCGGACGAATCCTTCCATCGCTTCGTATTCAGCCAGGCCCAGGGAATCGTACAAGATCGACGTTTGGCGGTTGCGCTGTTCCGCTCGCTGCCAAAACTCACGAACGTCGCTGCCCGGGAACAGTGCGCGATCCTTTTGCGATTGGTGTTTGAAGATCGCTGCCCGCTTCAGCAACACTTCTTTTGGGCTCAACGGCACCGCCATTTCAACCTCGTGCGGCGCCCACTCTTGCCAGGCACCGCGATACAGCCAAACGACGCAGTCCTTG
This sequence comes from uncultured Pirellulaceae bacterium, assembly GCA_964588195.1. Taxonomy (GTDB): domain Bacteria; phylum Planctomycetota; class Planctomycetia; order Pirellulales; family Pirellulaceae; genus CAJQPP01. The sequence continues at coordinate 18,283 of CAZPOL010000089.1, forward strand.
AACCACGGTTCATCGGCGACTCGTTCACACGCGGTCAGGATAGCGTTCAAGCAAGTGCGATGCGTGCCGTGTGGATCACAAAGGTCACCGGCTGCATAAATCTGATGAGGCTTCAATTTCTGGAAGAGTTCCAGGATGATTTCGACGTCGGCTTCCGACAGCGGCTTCTTCTTGACCTTGCCCGTTTCATAAAACGGCATGTCCAGGAAATGGAGTTGTTCGGCGGGCACTCCACACAAGCGAGTCGCTGCACGGGCCTCGCCACGTCGAATCAGCCCTTTGATCGCTTGAACCATTTCGCTGTCGACCTGGCCAGCTTGTTTGTTCTTTAAAAACTCTTCAACGTGGTTTTCCAGTTCGCTGGTCTTCTCGGCGTCAACCCCGAATTGATGGTTGAAGTCAGCGGCGAATTCGCAGAACCGAATCGCATCGTCATCGAACACCGCGATATTGCCAGACGTTTGATAAGCGACATGAACGTCGTGACCTTGATCGACCAAGCGGATCAGAGTACCGCCCATGGAAATAACATCGTCGTCTGGATGCGGCGAAAAGATCAGCGTCGTTTTTGGGAAGATGTCATCGTGTGGTTGTTTTCGATCACCCGGTTGTTTGAACTTGTCCGGCTTGCCACCAGGCCAACCTGTGATCGTGGACTGCAAATGCCGAAACGCCTTGATGTTGATGTCGTATGCCGGCCCGTGGCCCGCCAGTAATTCCTGCAGGCCTTCTTCGTTGTAATCTTCGTCGGTAAGTTTCAAAATCGGCTTACCAAGTTTCTTGGCCAGCCAAATGACCGCTTTCCGAATTGATGTTTCATTCCATTGGACTCGTTCAATCAACCACGGGCACTGTTGCCGTACCAGTGACTCGGCGGCGGAACTGTCCAAAATGAATTGAGCCCGGGCGTGTTCTTGCAGAAAACTGGCGGAGACGGACGAGCTGATTTCGCCCTCGACCGCTTGAGCGACAATCGGCGCCTTGTGTTCGCCGAAAGCGATAATGAATATCTCGCGAGCGGAAAGAATGGTTCCCACACCCATCGTGATTGCACGTCTGGGCACATGTTCTTCGCCGAAGAAATCGCTGGCCGCATCCAGGCGAGTCACCTTGTCCAGAGTGATCAGACGTGTCCGGCTGTTCTTGCTGGAGCCCGGCTCGTTGAATCCGATGTGCCCGGTCCGTCCGATCCCCAGAATCTGAATATCGATTCCGCCTGAATCCGTAATCGCTTCCTCGTATCGGTCGCAATAGTCGTCAACCGAATCGGCATCGATCGTCCCGTCTGGTACATGGATATTCTCGCGAGGGATATCGACCAGGTCGAACAAGTGCTCGTTCATGAATCGAACGTAGCTCTGCAACTCATTCGGTTGCATCGGAAAATACTCGTCCAGGTTAAACGTGACGACATTCGCCAGCGAAACACCTTCCTCGCGATGCATGCGAACCAACTCGTTATAGATTCCGACCGGCGTACTTCCGGTGGCTAGACCAAGCACCAGGTTTTTACCTTCGGCGGCTTTGCTGGTTGCCTTGGCCACGATGTAGCGGGCGATTGCCGCAGCCGCCTCGTTCGCTTGCGAGAAAACCTGGCAAGGAATGTTTTCGTAGTCGTTAATGTCTGTACGGATCGCTGGTTTCATCGCAGCAGCCATGCTCATCGGAATTCCATTCTGGTATTACGGGCAAGTGTTAACTTAAATCTCAGGCGCTAAAAGTTCAGGTGCTAGTTCGGTAACAGTTGCGAGAATGTCTTTGCCGCATTTCTCGCCGCCGTCAACTGATCAGGAAGTGGGTAGGATTCAACGGCCAGGTAGCCATCGAACTGATTTGCCTTCAGTGCGTTGAAGGCCGAGTCCAAATCGGAGTGACCGCAACCTGCCGGCCAGCGATTGGAATCGACGAAATGCACGTGGCCAATGTGCGAGGCATTTTCGTTGATCGCTGCCACCACGTCGGCCTCTTCAATATTCATATGAAACAGATCGGCCAGAACTTTGGTGTTATCGGCCGAAGAGTCCTTAATTAGTTGAGCAGCGTCGCCAATTTGATTGACCAGGTCGGTCTCGTATCGGTTCAGTGGTTCGTACAGCAGGACTTGATCCCACTTCTTCGCGAACTCACCCAACTCGGCCATCGCATCGCCCAGCATTTTCCGCACTTGTGATTTGTCTCGGTCCCCCGCCCTGCCCTGCATCGATCCGATGATTGCCGCGCCGCCCAGGTCACCGGCGATTTCAATGATGCCTCGAATGTAGTCCATCGCTTTTCGGCGGACGTCGGCATCCGCGTCGGTTAACGTCAAACCTTGTGCCACGGCGCCGCCACCCGTTCCGATCGTCGACAGAGCCAGCGAATGACGTTTGCATAACTCAGTGATTTTCGCTGAGTCGATCGATTCCAGAGTTGGCGGGAATATTTCAACCGCGTCAAAGCCCAGTTCCGCCGCGATTTGGAATCCTTCGTCCAGACCAGGCCCCAGCACGAACGGCATGGTTGGGCTGGATGGTAACAGGCTGAGCGTAATTGCGGTTTTCATTGACGATTTCGATCAGGATGGATTGATATGTGGGCGGCAACCAGTGAGAATTCGCCGTCTACCTTATCAAATGATGGAAAAGGTTCCATGACATCCAACCACAAAAATTTCGGACACGACCTTGCGCACATACAGAAGAATGTGGAGGCGATCGTTCTGGAAAATTCCGCCGCCCAGAAAATAGTCGTGGTTCCAGAATGGCAAGGCCGCACGATGACCTCAACGGCGCAAGGCGATCAGGGCTTCAGTTACGGCTGGGTCAATTACGATCGAATTGAGAGCGGCAAAGTCGAACCCCAAATTAATCTGTTTGGAGGCGAGGATCGTTTTTGGATTAGTCCGGAAGGGAGTCAGTTTTCTTTCTTTTTCCCACCGGGTGCGAAGATGGAACTCGGGCAATGGCGCACGCCTGACGAGCTGGACATGCAGCCGTTTGAACTGGTCGATCATCAACCACGACTAGTCAGGTTC
>CAZPOL010000090.1:0-17928 GCA_964588195.1 uncultured Pirellulaceae bacterium
CACGAGGGGATCATGTTCTTTAGCGAGATCACAATTCACGCAAAAGGTAAGTTCTACAACACCAAACAGTTGTCGAATTTCAATGTCGAGCCCGCAGAAGATTCTGAGTCGATTCGTTTTCCGGAACGACTGAATAGTTTTCGATAGTAGCCTGCTTGTCGTCAACGAAACGACGTCGATGGAATCTTCGTTAATAATGAGGCGGCTTTTCGTCAGTCATTAGACGATCGCCTCCAGAATTGGATTGCAGGGAAGCAACCTGATCGATCAAACGCTTGATGTTCAATTCCATTTGTTGAATCAGCCGTGTGTTTTGAAGCAGCATTTCATTTTGCTTTTCAAAATCTCGTTGCAGCAGGCCTAATGAGGTTTCCAGATCAATCATCTTTTGTTCGTTGTTCACGTTGCTTCTTCGCTACTTGGGTCATTGTTGCTGTGACCAGTTTCCAGAATGGTCACTCGGACTCGTTCGATCATGCGACGGCTGGCTTGTCGAATGTCGAGTTGCAGGTTGCCGATGTTTAGGGTTTGGCCTCGCTTGGGAACCGACTTCAAGGAACTCATGATCAATCCCGAGATCGTGTCAAAGTCCTGATCTTCGGGCAGACCGAATCCGTATTCGTCATTCAGTTGGTCGATGCGAACGGTCCCGTCTACATCGATCACTTGTTCGTTGATTGGCACGATCGTGGCAGGTTCGTCCTTGTCCTTTTCGTCGATAATTTCCCCGACGATTTCTTCCAGAATATCTTCGATCGTGATCACGCCGGCAACCGAACGGTATTCATCGACCACAATGGCCATATGCGACCGCTCGTCCAGAAACTGTTGCAACATGTCGTCCAGCGGTTTGGTGGCTGGGACGATCATGGCGTTGCGAACCATGTCCGGCAACTTTCGCCGCAACTCGGGGCTCTTTGCGTACTCGGCCATCAAGTCCTTGACGAACAAGATGCCAAGCACGTCACCGGCGCGGTTGAATTGCTGATCGACAACAGGCAGGCGAGTGCGTCCGGTCTCGATGACGATCTCGGAAAGTTCTTTCCACGATACTTTGGCGTTGACGAAGTCGACTTTGGAACGAGGCGTCATCACTTTTCCGACGACTGAAGCATCCAGTTCAAACACACCCTCGATCATTTCACGTGCGTCTGGTTCCAGCAGGCCGTCGTGTTCGCCCTCAGAAACCATCGATCGAATCTCTCCGACGAACGTATCTTCATCGGTTTCTGTTGGCTTCTGTTTCCCGGTGGCTCGACGGAACAAGGTCGTCGCGACTTCGACTCCGGCCGTCAGAGGCGCCAGCATCAACGATACGCCCCACCACAATCGCCATGTGCGGTACAGAAACGACGGTGCGGCGATTGCACGAATGCCCCAGGGGATCCAGGAATTCGCCGCCAGCAGAATCAATGACCAGAGTCCAATCAAACCCATGACACCAAAGGGTGTGACGGATTCAATGTCACGGAGGGTGAAGAAGTACAACAGCCCGCAAGTCAAAGCCATCGCAATGCTGATCATCTGCAGCGTCGTTGCGCCCAGCGCCAGTTCCAGGCGAAGTTCGATGATCATGGTGAACCAATTCAGCTTGCCGCGACGACGACAGTATTCTTCCAGCTTGTGTCGCCAAAATTCCTGCAAAACCTGAGCGGCAGTGGCAGCGACGGATGCCACAAGAATCGCCAGGATTGCCAGAGTCAGCAGGGTTCCGGGGTTCATCGATTGTCCTCCGGCGATGGTTCCTGTGAAGGATGTTCACTGGGACGTTGTAAACCGATTTCAGCCAGGTACCGCGTCTCCTGTTCTTGCATGCCTTGCTTTAATTCGGGTGTGTCGTCTTCCATTCCGATCAGGTGCAAAGTCCCGTGCACGATGTACAACAACAATTCACTGGCCGGTGGCCATCCATAATCCGCTGATATTCGGGTGGCGGTGTCACTGCTGACGATCAATTCGCCTTCCAGCCAGCCGCGTTGGTCGTCGAACTCCAGAACAAAACTGAGTACGTCGGTTTCGTAATCGTGTTGCAAGTAACGGTTGTTCAGTTCGTGGATCGTAGGATCGTCCACGATGGCGATACTGATGGAGCCGTTGTTGAAACCTGAATCGGACAGAATCCTCGATACGACATTGCGAATCGAATCTTCGTCGATCGCAAATTCAACTTGTCGGCAAATTTCGATCGGCCCGTTGAAATCAAGCGGGCTGTGTTTGCTCTGGGTATTTGACTCGGGCATGATACATCGCATTCAGCGACTTGATCAAACTTTCCTCGATGACACGCAATTGTTGAAGCGTCAAGGAACATTGGTCAAATTGACCATCGTCCAGCTTCTTTTTGGAAATACTCTGAACCAGGTTTTCCAGTCTGGCCGGTGTGGGTTCCCGCAACGCGCGACTGGCGCTCTCCACCGCATCGGACAGCATCAAAACTGCGGCCTCCTGCGTCTGCGGTTTGGGACCCGGGTAACGGAAATCCGCTTCTTCAATATCTGCGGCGTCCACGTTCTCTTCATTCTTGCGGGTCGCTTCCCGGTAGAAGTATTCTACCAGAGTCGTCCCGTGGTGTTGTTCGATGATATCGATAATTCGCTGTGGCAGATAGTTCTTGCGGCCCATCTCTGCGCCATCTTTTACGTGAGCGATAATCACCAGCGTGCTCATCGTCGGAACCAGGTCGTCGTGTTTGTTGCCCTCGACGCCCTGGTTTTCGATGAAGTATTCGGGTTTCCGCATCTTGCCGATGTCGTGGAAGTAGGCGGCGACGCGACACAGCAAACCGTTGGCTCCGATCGCTTCGGCTGCGGCTTCGGAAATCGACGCTACGTTAATACTGTGGTTGTAGGTTCCCGGTGCGCGTTGGACCAATTGTTTCAGAAGTGGATGGTTGGCGTCGCTAAGTTCCAGCAGGCTGATGTCGGTTTGGATGCCGAACCACTGTTCCAAAAACGGCAACAAGGCGGTCATAAACAGCCCGGCCAGCAACGCTCCGCACGCGAACCAGGTGCCGTCCAGAAATAGTGGCATGCCCCACGGTTGTCCGGTGATCGTTCCGATGCCAATCGTCGTCGGGAAGGCGACGGCCGCGGACAGCAGTCCGATGTAGACCAGTTTCGTACGGCTGCGAATGCGTCCGCAAAGCAGGCTGGCGACAAATGCGGTCGCGGTCAGCACCACAAATTCGCCGACTCCGTATCCATGTGAGATCGTAAAGACCAATGCCGCCAAGGCACTCAGTAACAACGCCAGTTCCCGGTGATAGGCAACGGCGATGGTCATGGCAAACATGCAGACCGGAATGATCTCGGCTCGCCAATGCATATTGATCGACAAAATCCAGGCCACGATGATCGTGATCATGAACAAGGCCAGCAGCAACGCGAATTGTCGCAAGTCGTCGATCAGCGTTCGGTCACGGTAATACAAGTAGCCACACAACAGCGAGAACACGGCAAAGTACATGCCCCAGTTGGCGATGGTAAAGGCCGTGCGAGCGCTAAAGGTCATCTCGTCGACAAACGCCTGGTGTTCGGCTTGCAGTAACAAGATGTCATCTTCATCCAGGGCGTGTCCGGCACTGATGACGCCGGCATCTTCCACGTTCAGCGATCGTTTTTCCAACGGGCTGCCAGGTGAATAGACGACGTACTCGTGTTCGGTGGTGCGCCACGCTTCCTTCATCGAACGTTCGGTCGCGGCTTTGTCCAGATTCAGCGTCGTGGGCAGGTTTGGCTTTAGCCAGTCGAATAATCGGTCGGCCACAAAACGTGGATCCGTAATGTTTTCCTGGTTGTCCAGTGACGTTCGCAGTCTGGAATGCAATTCCTCAGAGACTTCTCCCATGCGAACCAGCGATACGTCGACGCGTTGTTTTGCCGAGTTGTTGCTGAGGTCATCACCCAGAGGGTAGACCATGATTTCCTGTGTACTGCCTTCACCGAATTCGTGTTCCAGGTTTTCCAGCAGGCCGTTGCGGGCGATATTCAGCATGGCGGTTTCCAGGCCCAGCTTCAACGCCTCCAGCGATGTGTCATCCTTGACTGCCGAGGCAAACCGTTCGAAGGCCATTTTTGCGGGGTCCGCTGGCGGAGCCGCCTGTTGTTCCGATTCTTCGGCATTCTCGGATTCCTCTGCTTCGTCGCCGGTTACTTCGTCGGGATGCGGTTCAGATTTCTCGATCGGCTCGGCGTCAAACTTTTCGCCCAGGAACTCTTGCCATAAACCAGCTTCGATTTCCGAGTACGGTTTGTCCTTGATCTTGAAAACGCGGTCGACCAGGGCCTGTCGCAATTCATCGATCGCCTTTTTGTCGTTCGAGTAATAAACCAGGGCACGTTCGCGGGCTCGTTCGCGAGCTCGACTGGTTTCGATCGGATCGAAATACTCAAAGCTGGCTCGAGCGTGCAGGTTGTGCAGTGGTGCCTGACGAGCGCGGTACGGGAAACTGGGTGACCAGCCACCGGTTACCATCCAAAGAATCACAGCGGTGATCGCGCATAGAGCGACACGCGTCCAGACGTCAGGCCGTCGCAGTTTATCGAGTACGACGTTCAGTGGACGTTGCGGAGCAGGCGCGGTCCAGCGAGTCGATTTGGATGTTTGATTTGGCATATATGATTTGGCACCTGGTCGATGCCATTGATCGCCGTTGTTACATCATAAAAAAAATCTACTCGTTCGTTTCGTCTGATTCATCGTAGGCATCGACAATGTCCTGAACCAATTGGTGTCGGACGATGTCTTCGGTCGTCATCTTGACGAATTCAATGCCTTCAATATTGTCCAGTCTTTTCATCGCATCCCGCAATCCACTTTCTGTGTGGCGGGGCAAGTCGACCTGTGTAGGGTCACCGGACACCACAATTCTAGAGTGTTCGCCCATCCGTGTCAGGAACATTTTCATCTGGGAAACCGTGGTGTTTTGGGCTTCATCCATAATGATAAAGGCCTCATTTAGCGTTCGGCCACGCATATACGCCAGCGGCGCAATCTCGATCACGTCCTGTTCCACCAGCCGTTGAATCTGATCGTAGCCAATCATTTCGTAGGCGGCGTCCAGCAACGGACGCAGATAGGGGTTAATTTTGGCTTGCATATCGCCTGGTAAAAAACCAAGATTTTCGCCTGCTTCAACCGCAGGTCGCACCAATACGATTTTGCGAACCGTTTGATGTTTCAATGCTTCCACGGCCATGGCAACGGCCAGATATGTTTTGCCACATCCGGCTGGACCGGTTGCGAACACCACGTCGAAGTTTCGAATGGCGTTAATGTATTCGGCTTGTCCCTGAGTTCGCGGACGAATCTCCTGGCCAAGTTGCATGGTGTCGATCGAGGTTGTGCGTGGCTTGGGAGCTGCCTCGCCAGTGACCACAGCAATGGTCTCGTCGAACAGATCGGGAGTCAGGCTACCGCGACGTCGCACGATTTGCGTGAGTTGCTCGATGGCCTGTGTTGCCTGAGCGACTGATTCTTCGTTGCCCTGCACACGGATCTGTCCGTTGCGATGGACGATGTCCACTTCGAAACGCTCACGCAGCCTTTTCAGATGCTGGTCTTTCGCTCCGAAGAGAGGAAGAACCAGTTGAGGCTCGATGGATGAAATTGTGGCTTCGGTCATTCATTTCTGCGGTGGCTTTGTACACCGCACCTAATTGAAGAACTCTATGAGTAAATATATAGCTGATTCCGCAGGCGCCGAGGGTTTCATTCGGGCGTCGTCGCTGGAAACTACTGTCAGCAAAAGAGATAAAACAAGCGGGATGGTTCGGACCAAAAGGACGGTTATTGGTTTGAGGCCCGTTCGTAACGGTTTTAAGGGCAACCAGGGGAAACCGACCGCCAAGTGAAATCGTTACGCGGCGGGAGTGAACATCCCTGTAGCCCAGAATGCGAACACCACGGGGCCGGCCGGCAATAACGAATCGATGATGTCCATGATCCCGCCGAGTCCAGGCAGCCAGCGACTGGAGTTCTTGACTCCGCCATCTCGTTTCAAAAGCGACTCGCTAAGATCGCCAACAATTCCGACCAGCGTTACCACGACGCCGAACAGAATGATCATCCACCATGCTGCGGGTGAAGCCTCGCCCGTGATTCGCGGCGCCAGATAACAAAAGACAAAAAACGCACCGAGGCATCCGCCCAGCAATCCACCGAACATCCCTTCGATCGTTTTGCCGGGGCTAAGGTTCGGGGCAAGTTTGTGTTTGCCAAAGATTCGCCCGATCGCATAGGCCATCGAGTCCGAAATTTTTACGGTAACGAACAGCGACAACATCGCCACCATACCCCAGGCGTTGCCCATGTAGACCCTCAGCGGCGCCCAGAAACTCAACAGTAACCCGATGTAAGCCACGACCATGACGGTGCGTGCCACGTTGTCCAGAACTTGATCGCCCGGTTTGTAGCCGATCATCTGGCTGACAAATGCCAGGCCAATTGTGGCCGCCATGCCGAACATCGGCCAACCAAATCGCCCGACCGAACAATCGGCTGGATAATTTTCGTAGAACATCGGAATCAATGAGAACCCAATGACCAGCACCGTTCCTGAAAGGACGGCCCACTTCTTGATGCCGGAGTTGTTGGCTGCGTTGAACGAGACGACTTCATTGGCCGCCAGACAACCTACGATCATCAAGACGAACCCCAGCACCAGGCCGGGTCGGTTTAACGAGTCGGCCGAGCCAAGCTGAAAGTCCGCAAAAATAATTGAAATAATCGCCGTCAAAATAACAGCTGCGGAAATCAGTCGCCAACGTAGCACAAGCAGGACCCTTTATTTTAACAATCCGCCGTAGCGTCGTTCACGGTTGGAATAATCACGCAACGCGTTGTGCAGGTCTGCCACACGAAATTCGGGCCAGCAAAGATCCGTCACCCACAATTCGGCATAACTGATTTGCCACAACAGATAGTTGCTGATTCGCATTTCACCAGCGGTTCGAATCAGCAGATCGGGATCGGGCATCCCGGCGGTGTACAGGCGACTGGAAATCGTTTCTTCAGTGATCTCGGAAGAAGTCAACGCGTCGTCCACAATCGAACGAACCGCGTCCACGATCTCTTGCCGTGCACCGTAGTTGATTGCCAGGCACAAACAGAAGTCCTCAAAGTGGCTGGTCAGTTCGATCGACTTGTCCATCTCGACCTGAACTTGTTCCGGCAAGCCATCACGCCGTCCAATCACGCTGAGTTTGATTTTTCGCTCGATCATGTCGCGTCGCGACTCGATCATGAACTGTTTCAGCAAGTGCATCAGGAATTCAAGTTCCTGTTGAGGACGCTTCCAATTCTCATGTGAGAAACAGTATAGAGTCAGTTGCCGGATCCCCAGCCGTTGGCATTCCGTGATCATGTCGCCGACTGTCTTGGTGCCTCGCCGATGGCCTTCGATTCTTGGCAGGTCGTTCCGCTGCGCCCAGCGACCATTTCCATCCATGATCATTGCGACGTGAGCCGGGATTTGTTCCGGCGACAAATCAGGCAACGGATTTTCGGAATCCTTAACCGGCGTATCGGCCACAGTGGTCAGCTTATTCTCAATGAGTGGTTTGGTTCGGCAGGGACGTGCGCAAATTGCCGGGCAACGCGCGTTCGACTCGGTTGTCGACTGACCCCAATTCTAACACAACGTATCCTATCCAACCACGGACAAGGCTTCTTCCAGAAAGATTGTCTGGACACGATCCGGGCCAATCGAAATGATCTCGACCGGGATGCCAACCAGTTCGCTGATTCGTCGGACGTACCGAATCGCGTTCTCCGGCAAATCATCGATACTGCGGGCACCCGTGACGTCCTGTTTCCACCCGGGCAGGGTTTCGTAAACCGGTTCGATCCTGCGCAAATCGTCGACGTGGCTGGGAAAGTAGTTAATTTCCTGGCCGTCAATTCGATAGGCCGTGCAGACCTGGATCTCGTCCAGTTCGCTTAGCACGTCCAGCATCATCATCGACAGGGCGTCGACACCACTCAGGCGTGCCGTGTACCGAACCGCCACGGCATCGAACCAGCCGCAACGACGTGGGCGGCCAGTGGTCGTGCCGAATTCGTTTCCGAGTTTGCGAATGTGTTCGCCAGTCTCGTTGTCTTGTTCCGTCGGGAATGGCCCGCCGCCGACGCGTGACGTGTAACATTTGGCGACGCCAATGACTTTGTTGATCCAGCGTGGTGGCAATCCCGATCCGGACGGCACGCCGACTCCGGAACTGTTGCTGCTGGTAACGTAAGGGAATGTTCCGTGGTCAACGTCCAGCAACGCCCCTTGAGCGCCCTCGAACAGAATGGTTTGTCCCTGGTCAACAGCATCCAGCAAGAACGTGTTGGTGTCGGCGATCATCGGTTTCAGTTCTTGCCCCAGCATTCCATAGTGCTTGGCGATTTGAGCCGGATCCAATTCGATCGGATGCTCGCTGAACTCAGACAGAAAACGTTTCTTGTATTTGCAAATTTGATGGACTCGGTCTTCGAAGTCTTCGCGAATCAGATCGCCGAGTCGGATCGCGTATTTGCGACCTACTTTATCTCGGTAGCAAGGGCCGATGCCGCGTAGCGTCGTGCCGATCGACTCTTCGCCCGGTTCCGGCGTGTTGCCGATCTTGTCCTCTTCCACATGCCATGGCAAAACCACGTGGGCACGTTCGCTTAGCATCAGGTGACTGGCGACGTCGACGTCTCGTTCCTCAAGCCCGCGAATCTCTTGCAGCAATGTTTCCGGGTGCACGACCACACCGGGCGCGACCACGTTGACGACGTCAGGGTTCAGGATCCCGCTGGGCACCAGGTGCAATTTGTAAGTCTGGTCGCCCGCGACAACCGTGTGGCCCGCGTTGGCTCCACCCTGGTATCGAACCACGATATTGAATTGCCCGGTCATCAAGTCGACGAGTTTACCTTTTGCTTCGTCGCCCCATTGCAAACCAATTACACACAAGTTGGACACAGGATCTTCGCTCCAGAATCTGGATTTGATTGGAAAGTTTGATTGGAAATCAGAGAACGCCGGTAAGCCGGTGGTCGAACCCCAGGGGCGTTCAAAAGCCAAGGCATTGTTCCTGATCCGCTCGGGAATTGCGAGTAGTCAAAGTGGCAAATTTTTCGTTGGTCGCGAAATAATAACCCGGATTACGAGAGCAGCTTGCAGGATTGGCCGCAGAAAAATCGATCTGTACCAGACGCTTGGTCAGATGTGGCACCGAAAGGAATCAATCCGCGGTCACGATTCCGGATTAGCCGGATGCCTGGTCGACGATCGATTGGGCAATTTGCATCGCTTGTTCTGTCGTCGCGATTTGACCATCCAGCTGGGCTCGACGGGTCTCTTGAAGAATTTTTTTGTACTGCGGCCCGGGATTGAACCCGTGCTTCCGCAGAATGTCGCCATTCAACAATTCGGCAGGGTCCAGTTTATCTGCTGGCCAGGCCAGGCGTTCCCGGCAAAACGGAATCGCTGCACAATTCGGGTCGACCGCCTGCAGGAATTCAATCGCTTGTTCAGCAAACGGTTTGACCAACAACGGCTGGACTGCTGACCATGCCAGATCGTGCGATTGTCGAATCGTGTCGATGTTAACCAGAATCCAGTGACCGGTGTTCGTGACTTCGTTGGGTTGTTTCAATCGCTTGCAAAGATTGAAAAAGTCTTCCGGTGCCGGCGATTCCAGCAACGTTACCATCGTCACGGCGAAAGAGGGCGGCGATTCGATTGAATTGAGTCGCTGCAGGTTTTGCAGGGTCCTTTCAAACCGTTCAGTGTCCTGGACCATCGGCGACAGCTCGGGCAGGATATTCGTCAGCAAACCGGTCTCGTGCAGCAGTTCAACCGCGCGACGGCGATTTTCATGAGTCAGCATTCGAGTCAGTTCGGCCGAGATCCGTTCGACGCTGACCACGTTGATCTCGTTGGCGTGACGCACGATCGTGTCAGTCGTCGCCGGGTCGATTTGGAAATCCAGGTTCGCTGCAAAACGCACCGCGCGGAGCATGCGTAGTTTGTCTTCAGCGATCCGTTCGGCCGGATTCCCGATCGCTCGAATCAGTTTCAGTTCTAAATCTGCTTGCCCGCCGACGTAGTCAAGGATCTCCTGTTTCAACGGATCAAAGAACAGCCCGTTGATCGTAAAGTCGCGACGCATGGCGTCCATTTCTGCCGTGCTGAACTCGACCGCATCTGGTCGCCGCCCGTCGCTGTAGTCGGAGTCTTTTCGAAACGTGGCGATTTCGATGTTGCCCGCTGACTTGGGACCAATCAACGTGATCACGCCAAACGCAGCGCCCAGGGCCAGAGTCTTCCTGTGACCGAACAACTCGCGGATCTGATCTGGCGTGGCAATGGTCGCCACGTCGTAGTCTTTCGGTTGCTTGTTCAACAATTGGTCACGCACACAGCCGCCGGCCCACAAGGCCTGGTAACCTGCGGCTTGCAATTGTTCAGTTACCTGAATCGCGAATTCACGTGGAGTTGTCATTTATGCTTCTGGTGGGATTGAACGAGGCGACCGTGGGTCAGCCGATCGTGGGTCAGTTTACGCGATTACTGGCGATGAGCGGTTGGCGGGTCGAGGGGTTCGCTGAATTTATGTGTTTCTAGCCACGGTGGCATCTGGAGTCGATCTGGAGTCGAAAATATGTCCGGCATTCAAAAAGTCCACTTGTCGAACCCTGGATTCAGCCACTATAAATTGTGGCTGGCCATTGCTACAGAATCGTAGCACATCGAACACTCGAAGCCGGAGTGGCGGAATTGGCAGACGCGCATGATTCAGGTTCATGTGCCCGCAAGGGCGTGCAGGTTCAACTCCTGTCTCCGGCACTTCTTTCCTGGGGCCTCCCTCTGTGAACCCTTGGTCATGCTATCCCAATGTGTCATTCCAAACGTGGAATCGAAGAATTGCCTTTCTGGTCAGCGGCGTTGCGGTATATTTAATACTGTGATTTGAGATTTTTCTGAATGTTCGTCTTTTTCGTAGCGAGTAATACCATGGCTTCGCCCATTTTTAAGACTCTGGCCTTATCTGTCGTCATCGTTGGTGGATTGGCGTTGGCCGTTAGTACAATCGCTCGAAATACGGCTCAAGAAGATGGCAGCGCGACGACGCTGAATACGACCGAGTTGTTGAAGCAGGCAGATGCGGCCTTTGCGGAAAAGGATCTTGAAGCAGCGGCCTACTATTCCAGTCTGGCTCAATTGCGATTGGACATCGATCGCCGCTTGTTCGCAACGATGGATGGCGCGGCGTTGCCGGAATTCGGTTTCTCCACAGACAGCAGCTTGATCATGCAATTCGATCGTGAGGCGAATGGCAGAATTCTTGAGCGGCTGAAGGCGACTGCTTTGACGATCGCCGACGGTTATTCGCCAGGTTGGCCTACCAAGACGGTTGTGGCCGCAAAAGACTATGCGACTCTGGCCAACCAGTTCAAGCCGCTGGGCATGTCAAGCTGGCTTTCCTACCAAACGCTCTACAGTGACGATGCGGCCCACAACGACCTGCGAATGATCATGAACCAGTTGCTGACCGATGAACAATTGAAAATTTTGGCCGGCGACGACTTTGTGAAACCAGAAGTGGCAGTCGAAGAATTGCGAGCCGCCGATACGCGATTGCGTGAACGCATTGGCCAGTTGAGGCCTGCGTTCGCCGCCAACAATCAAAAAATTGAAGAACTGTTTGTGAAAAGGAAGAACGAAATGAATCAGGGCAAGAATGAGTACAACGCTCTGACTGCGGAAGAGGCTCGTGTCATCATCAACAAAGGCACGGAAATGCCAGGCACTGGCGAATTGGAAAAGAACAAATCAGAAGGGATTTACATCTGCCGCCAATGCAATGCGGCTCTGTACACCTCGGAGCACAAATTCGAGAGCAATTGTGGCTGGCCAAGTTTTGATGATGAAATCGAAGGAGCCGTTCGCCGCGAACAGGATGCCGACGGTCGCCGCGTCGAGATCCTTTGCGAGAATTGTGATGGCCATCTCGGCCATGTCTTCGAAGGCGAACGTTACACCGACAAAAACGTACGCCACTGCGTGAACTCAGTTTCCATGAAGTTCATCCCCAAAGGCGAGGACTTGCCTGAGAAGATCGTCAAAGAAGACAAGTGAAACTGAACGAGTGTTGCCCGCGGATCGTACTATTTGGATTTCCCGGGCCGCTTGTTTCGCTGGCCAGACTTTCCCTTGCGACCTTCGTTTTTACTCTGCCCACCATCGCTGAATTCGAATGCTTCACCGAATAGCTCGTTGACCTGGTCACGCTGTTTACGCTTCAGGTTAGACAGCAATTTCTCACGAGCCTTCTTTCGCAATTCCGCGATGTCGCGGGCTAATTCCTCTTCGATCTCTTTTTCGGCAGCTTTCAAGTCGTCCGTTTGCTCGTCGGTAATTTCCAGACTCGTTTTCAGAGGGTCGCTGGTTATCAAGTCCACCAATGTGCGACGTCGGCTTTGCGATTGCAGACTGATTTGTTGAAGTCGCGTTACCTGGTGTGGCAGCAGAACCGATTCCAGGTCCTTTTGTGCCTGCGCTTGCATGGCCCGAATTCGATCCGCCAGACCATCCGCGTTCGACAGGTCCAAACCACGAATCTCTTTCGCCATGCGACTCTGGATTTCTTCATTCAGCTTTACCAGGTCCTCGTACTGTTCGTCGACCATCTCCAGTTCGTCACGAATCTTTTCATCGGACAGCATTCCCAGTGTGCTACCTTCCGCGTTGTATTCGCCAGCGGTGGTTCCCAAAGGTTGTGCCAGAGCGATGTCGTTGAGCATCGGAATCATCGCCCGCAGTTCAGGACTGCCATCCGGGCCGTAAGCGAGTTGTTTGGCGGACCCGATAAATTCAACGTACTCGGCATCCGAATTGAAAATTCCAACAGGCCCGTCGCTCTGGTTTTTCTGAGCCGACAAGAACTGGGTCGGCAGCAAAAACATTAGTAACGCGACCAAAGTAATTGATTTACTCATCGAATTTTCCTCACGTTCCTGGTTGGTGGTCAACAAAAAGTTATCGGTTACGATTCAGGGTAATTTAACCGACTTTGAAGTCTCCGAAAGTCTATCGGTCTTCTTTTACTAGTCTCTTTCGCTAGGTCTTTCATTTCAGGAAGCCGTTTTTTGGCGACTAGCTGGCACTTACGGTAATGTCATCAAAGACAGCCGAGAACGTTTCAGACTCTGGCGCTCCGAAATTCGAAGAGAACAGACCGATGGCAAGTCCCGTTGTTTGCCCGTTTACCGTAAAGTTACCTTCGATGGCATCCAGAACTGCGGAGCCATTCAGGTCCGTTGGTGAACCGGTCACGGTCGTGTTGCCGTTGGCCGTTTCGTAAGTTGCCGTCGTTGTCGCGATGCCTGTATTAACATCGATCGACAAATTCATAAAGATACGACTGCCATCGGGAACGTCAAACAAATCGTTGGCCTGAAGGTAAACGGCACTTTCGCGATTGTCATCGTCTTCAAGCACAATTTCAAACTCGCCTTGCGGATGTTGGATCGCAACAAACTTCAGATAGTTACTCTGGTCACCGGTTCCAATGTATCCGCCGATCTGTTGGAAGTTTGTTCCCAGATCGGATCCCGGGTTGAAGACAGTCCATTGGATGTTCAACGTATCCACATTCGGAGCAACCGTTACGCCCGTGTGGAACAGGAATTCACCATCGTTGTTGCCAACGTTTGGATCTCCATTGGAAACGTTCTCGATCACGGTTGTTCCACCGCCGGCGGCCGTTGTGAACTTAACATTGTCCAGGTTGATTTGTTGGCTGGGGTCGTCAGAGGGCTGTTGGAAAAATTGTTCGAAGTCAGTGACACCGTTGACGGCGACTCCCGTCAGACCACCGCCGTATCCGTTGGGACCAACCAGGTTGTTGTCCTGGTCGGCATCGAAGTCAAAGACAAACGTGTTTCCTGCACTCAAAACCGCATTGCCACCATTGCTGGCGTCTCGGGTGAATGGATCAATCGTGTTGGCCAGGCCATCACCATCGACATCGGTGCTAATGCCGGTAACAGTGGTTGATGGTCGGAACACGCGAATGAAGTCTCCACCAATTTCGGCGGCCCAGATCGTGCCGTCAGGTCCAACCGTTACATCCAGCGGTGTCGCCAATCCGGTCAGGCCTGGAATGGTTTCGGACGTTGCCGACGTTCCATCAGGGCTCAAATTGAGTCGAGTAATGTTGCCGTTGAACTGAGCGACCAACAAATCGCCATTAAGCTGTCCGCCAAAAGCATTGCCCGTGTACTCCACCAGCCCGTTGCTGGAAGAACCGATCGTCAGCAGAGCGTTCGTTTGGTTGCTGCTCCGCTCGACGCGGACTCCGCTTTGTGCAAGCCGGTTCGCGTTGCCGGTAAACCGACTCGGGTCGATAATGAATCCGTCTTGAATGTCGACAGAATCAGGGACTCGATCGGCCAACGACGAAACAAAATTGACGTCTAGCGAATTGTCAGGGTTGCCATTGTCATTGAGGGCCGTCAATGATCCGTCCTGATTGGCCCTTGTTGGATTGGGATGGCCGTAGTAACCACCGTCTTCGATCAGGAACAGTGGCTCAGGATCACCCGTTCCGCCATTGTTAGTCTGATTCGTTGGCTGGCCGTTAACAAAAATCGGGTCTCCGCCCAGGTTGCTGTTGGAACCATTGTCTACGGTATACAGCAATCCGTTTTGCGTAATGACCAGATCGTAGTGGTTACGGAATCCGTCGGCAAAAATTCGCAGCGGGGCGTCAGCCGGCAGAATCGCCTGGTTCAAACCATCATTGCCACCGAAAGGCCCGGATTCATCGTTGCCATTGGCGTCTTCTCCAACACCATCGGTCACGTTAGGAATGTTTGGATCGTCCAGCGTTGGCAGATCATAGATGTACTGCCGACCGTTTTGGCCGGGACCATTGTCAGTCAGGATCTGACGACTGTTGATGTCCTGTAGATCAATTTCCAACACGGTTCCTGATAACGCATACTCAGTCGTGTACGAGAAGAACTGTGACGGGGCGCCATTGTTTGTGTTCCCGCCGACGGCAACGTACAGGAAGTTTCCGTCAGGGCTAATTACCAAGCCGTTGTTGGAGTGGTTTTCTTCGGAACGCGGCAAGCCACGAATGATGTCAACGGCCTCGAACGAGTTGCCGACTCGAGTAAGTCGAGTGATGGTTCCCGAATTCGTGTCCAGGTTCACCTCGCCGTTTGTCGAGATGCGTGGATCACTTGATGAAACATAGAGCACCGGTTGAGCAGCCGTTCCTGTGACGACAATCCCCGTTACCTGGCGATTGCTAATGTTACTCAGCGAGCCATCGTCGTTGTGGTTCTGAATGTTCCTGACGGACTCAATGACTTCAACATCGGTCGCTACGTATTCACCGTTTTGAAAACCGATAGTGAATGCGTTGATCTGCCCGTTTTGTTCAGCGACATATAACCGACCATCCGGACCGAACTGCAACGATGTCGGGTTGTTGATGATGTTGGCACCACCCAGGACTCCGCGAAACGCGCCCGCGTCCTCAAAGCTGATCGGTGTTAAAGGGCCATCGACAGGGCCATCATCGCCACCATTGCCACCGAAATCAATTTCAAAGAAGCCGGCAGTGTTCAGAACTTCGCTTTGGTTAAAGCCCTCTGTAAAACCGCCATTGGCAAACGTTCCGAATCCAAACGTGGATGGGTCTTCAACCTGACGCGTATCACCGTTGATTGTTACGTTATCGACGATCAGATTGGCATCGATTCCATTGGCAGGGTCGAACTGATCGTTGGTAAATTCGATTCTCAGGTCCGATCCGGGAGTGTAATTGTCGGTCGCGAACGAGTACGTTTGAAAGGCTGTCGTGGCAGTGCCGGTGCCAATCACAACTCCGTTGGATGAAACAACGAATTGTTCAGTTCCCTCGTCCCCACGCAGGACGACCTGAATCAGATCGCTGCCGGTTCCTGCCGTAGCATTAAAGCTGAAGACACCGTTGCCATTCAAAAATTCTGACTGACGGAACCCAGGCTGAATTCCGTCGGCTTCCTGAAATGTTCCGGTCGAAAATGTTGTCGGTGCGTCGACTTCAAAAGGGTCAGCGTCGATGACGATAAAATTCACTTCCAGATTGGTGTCAATTCCCTGGGCCGGATTGAATTGATCGCCAAAAAATTCAATTTCAATATCCGAAAGTTCGACAGTGCGGTCGGCAGCGAAACCGAAGTTCTGGAATTGTGTGGTTGTGGTGAAGGTTTGAACCGTCTCACCGTTAAGGATCAAGCGGAATTGTTCGCCACCTTCATCTCCACGCGCTTGAATGGTGAGAAAGCTTCCGCCGTCGCCGTCAGAGTACTGAAGGAATCCATTGGTGTGCAGCGTTTCGCTTTGGCGAAACCCCGGCTGCAGGCCATCAGCAGCCAGATAGGTGCCCGTGGAAAATACAGTCGAAGCTTCCGTCTCGAATCGAACGCCATCTACTTCGATCGCATCGACAATCAAATTGCTGTCCGCGCCTGTAGCGGCATTGAATGAGTCGTTCAGAAATACGATACGCACATCGTCGGCGGTGATCGTTTCAGCCGTTTCGAAGAAAAACGTTTGATCGTTCAAAACATCTGTGCCCACACCGATCTCGAAAGTCTCGGCGACGTTGCCATCGATCTGCAACTGCAACTGCTCGCCGCCTTGAGTTCCCGCCGCAAAGATCTGGACGGTAGACAACATGATGCGCGGATCAAGGACTTCCAATCGAAGAGAAGACTCAGGTGTTTCGGTTTTTTGTCGACGAGAAAACATTGTGAAGGGATTCATGGTGCTTATCTAGAAAAGGTGTTTGATCAAATGGTGAAAGCTTGTTTTCGAATGAGTCAAATTATCGAGACTTGCTGACTCGTTGTGGTCCGTTCGAGCTATGTTGCTCCGTTCGTCGAATCGCCAGAAGGTGGGATTACGAACGACGCATATCAGAACAGACAGATTGGAGGAACCACTAGTGTAGACAGAGATATTCTCAATGCAAAAAATGCCCAAAAATATGCTCCAAGTCGAAGATACACGATCTTTCGTTCGAGAACAATATTCCAGCATCTGTTCGGTTTGGATTTCACGTAGCCGATGTCGCCAGACTTCGGGAGGCCGCTCGGGTGAGCCGAGCTTGTGTTAGGTTGTGGCGCGGCCTGAACTCTGGCGAGTCCAGCTACGTTTCTCGGTTTGGGTTTCACGTAGCCGATGTCGCCAGACTTCGGGAGCCGCTTGGGTGAGCTGAGCTTGTGTTAGGTTGTGGTGGGGCCTGAACTCTGGCGAGTCCAGCTACGTTTCGAGTAGCGATGTCGGAGTCTAACGATCCACTTTTTTCAGTCTCTTGTTCATTCGGTTTTTCATTTCACCCAGCCGTTTTTTGGCGTCTTGTTGCGTCACTTTGCCAGATTCAACAAACATGCTGAGCTGTTTTTCCGCTGCCCGGTAATCTTCAACCATTCGCTGGATCGCTTCGTCTTTTGAAACCTTGTCGCCTGCTTGAGATTTTTTCTTAAGAGCCTCCATTTTCTGCATCGCTTGTTCGCGTGTCATGTTGCCAGCCGCCACTTCCCGCTTGATCTCTTCGAAGATTAAATCAAGTTTCTTTTCCTTGGCTGGCGAGTCGGTCTTAACCCTGCTTTTTAGATACTGCTGCCAACGTTCGCGACCTTGCTCTTCAGTAATCTTGCCATCGCGAATCGCCATGCGGATTCTCTGTCCAACGCCGCGATCCTTTTCGGACATTTCAGCTCGCTCTTCGTCTTCATCATCATCTTCTCTAGCTGGTGAGTCGGTTTTATCCCTGCTTTTAAGATACTGCTGCCAACGTTCGCGGCCTTGTTCTTCAGTGATCTTGCCATCGCGAATTGCCATGCGGATTCTCTGTCCAACGCCGCGATCCTTTTCGGACATTTCAGCTCGCT
>CAZPOL010000090.1:18028-21157 GCA_964588195.1 uncultured Pirellulaceae bacterium
CTTCATCATCGTCGTCGCCGGCTCGCTCTTTTTCTTTTTCTTCCTCTCTTTCACTCTTCATCTTCTTCTCAAATTCTTCCCACTGCTGGCCGGCTTGTTCGCGAGTCAATTTGCCTTCCTCGACCATCTCCTTCAATCGCTCGCCAAAAGCTTCCCATTTGGATTCGTCATATTCGTCGTCATCGTCTTCTTCGCCGTGGTAATCATCGTGTTCATGGTCACGGTCACGGTGTTCACGACGTTCTCGTTCGCGGTCTTCTCGCATTTCGTCTTCCTCAGCCATCTCCTCCAGCGTGCGCATCATCGCTTCGGCCTGGCGTTCAGAGAGGTGACCCTTTTTGACCAACTTACTCAATCGCTTTTCGACTTTCTCAAAGTTCTGCGCGTGAGCGACTCCGAATGGAATCACAAGGAAGGCAATTGTCAAAGCAAGCAGCTGAGCCGTTCGAATTCCCAGTTGGCTTGTGTGTCCGGACATGATCATTTCAATTCTCCGTTCAAGATTTCCACCGCTATTGATTTCACTCGCCATGGCTGGTCTTCGGACCGGGTGTATGACGGATTCAACAGCAGTCAGTATTGAGTTTGCGTAGTTGTCAGGTTGCGGCGCAAGGCAAGTCATCACGAGTGCGTCACAACAGATTTCTTCGTGGATTCGCAGGCGATTGCGAGCCAGCCAGACGACCGGGTTCCACCAGAAACAGATGCTCACCAACCATTCCAGCCAGCGGACCAGATGATCTCGCCGTTTGGCGTGAGCAAGTTCATGGGCCAGCACCCAGCGCCATTCTCTTTCTTCCATTTTCTGAAACACCGGCTGCGGTATCACGACCTGAGTCTTCCTGCCGGTAAACCAAACCATGGGCGACAGGTTGGCCGAAGTCGTCAGGATTTCAGGTAGCGATTTTAACTGTAGTTGATTCGCTAACGATCGAGCGACTCGTTGCACGTCTTGCGGAGCCAGCGTAGTGCCTTGCTCCAGCGATTTGGTAAACCGTACGAATCGCAAAACAGTCCATATCAACAACGTGGCGATTCCGGTCAGCCAGATTCCAATCAACCAATGTTTGTACTCCAGCCAAAACGTTAAGAGCTTTGGCAACAAGGCAACTGATCCGCTGGCTTGAACGGGCTCGTCGGACAGCGCGGCGGTTGCAGAAAGAGTCGCATCATCGAGTGCAACACTAGCCGCTTCCACTCCGTCTTTTGCGAATTCGAAAGTTGGCGTCGTTGCCGCGAATTCGATTGGCAGATTGACCAAGGGTGGCGTGACCAGCTTGATGAACACCAACAACCACAATAAGTGAGCCAGGTGCGGGCGTTTGCCCTGGTAACCCAATAGAATCGCCAGCAATGCCAACGGGATGGCCAGCAATGCATTGCTGAGCCCGGCGTTTACAAGGAATTCGATCATGATTTTCGCCCCTTGCTGCGAGCGTTACGTTTGTTCTTTGGTTTGCCAAGCGTCGACGATTTCTCGCCCGCTTGTGCGTCCAGCAAGGCACGTATCCTGGCAATTTCATCTTTCGAGATTCGCTTCCGCTCCACCAGGTTTGTAATCAGCGGAGTGAACGACCCGGCGGTCAGTTTATCAGCGAGTGTTTCCAGTTGTTGGCCAGCGTAATTTTCACGAGTGATTTTCGCGGCAAAGAAATGGACTGAATTGCTGCGGTCTCGTTCAATGAAACCCTTCTCTTCCAAACGTTGCAGCAGTCTCTGCACCGTGCCATGTTGAGCCTGGTCCGGGTACAGGTTCTCGCGGAATTCGCGGGCCGTCATGGAACGGTCGGAATTCCAGAGCAGGTCCATTACCGCCAATTCAGCATTCGCCAGCGTGTGGGATGTGCCGTCATTCATGGATAAAAATCGCCCGGATCGATTGATGTTACGACATGGTGTCGTCATCTTACGACACGGTGTCGTAATGTGTCAAGCGACTTGTTCCCGCTTTGCGAAATCGTCGGGTAGATAGAAGGGCAGTGGCTTCAGCATGCCGGGGATTTGGGCACGAGAGCACAAGGCAATGCATGGCGAAAGAATGCCTGGCGAAAGAGAAGGCCTAGCGATTTAACAGCGCCATCACCGGGCCGCAAATCGTTTCGAAAGTCTGTTGCTGGTTTTTCGTCCATTCGGACCAGGCCGGGAACCTGCCCTCCGGACGATTTGGGCGAACATTGACGGCTCGGATTTGCTTTTTTGAAAGTGAGTCGCCCAAGGCCTGCTCAAGATTCTCTACCCGACCCGCAATCAGATCTTCGAACTGCAGGTTATTGACGATGAAGCCCTGGCTTTGAACGTAAGTCAGGTCGTCGTGGATTCGGCGATTCATGTTGGCCCAGTGAAAACAGAATCGTTCGAACATGTCGCTGTGATGTGGCCCCGCCAGAGTCCCTCGGAATCGGATGTCGGTAGCGAGGTAGTTGGCCAGGTCTCGTTTGGATAACGAGCTGCGAACGGTTTCGACCGCGTCGCGATGAAGATGAATAAAGCGTGCGTTGGGAAAGGCGATCGCTAATTCGCGGGTCAGGCTGAACAGCCGATTGTTGGCTTCGAAGAACGTGTTGTGTCTGGTGTAGCGAAGCAGTCGCACGAGTCGCTTTTCCGGCAACGGGTTCTCAAAATGATCGAGTCCGATTTGCAACAAGTCCGGCGTCTTTTCGTGAGCCGCTCGCTCGACGCCATTTTCCCGCAACAGCCTGGCGATGTAGGTCGAGCCACAGCCGCCGCTGTTCTGGCAGAAAACTCGCGGCTTGTTAATCGTTTTAGTATCTAACCAACATCGTTTGGCCAAGCGTCGTCCGACTCGCAGCAAACCCCGCGGTGACCGCGAAGCATCAGTGTCACATGATTGCAAACTTGGGATATCTACGATTGAAGAGAGCATTGTCGCGGCGGAAAATTTCGATCTGTCAAATTCAACAGGGCAGAGCGTATTGACTTGCGCGGACAACGTAAACGCGAATTGCAGCTAACGCTAGCGACAGAAACACCCGCACCAAAAATACCAGCACGAAGCGCAATCGCGCAAGCGAGAGGTTCACACAACACCAGGAATACCAGCACGAAGCGCAATCGCGCAAGCGAGAGGTTCACACAGCACCAAAATACCAGCACGAAGCGCATGAGCGC
>CAZPOL010000091.1:0-20892 GCA_964588195.1 uncultured Pirellulaceae bacterium
GGAAAAGCCAAATGGGGACAGGCAGCTGCGTCCCCTTTCGTGCCCTGGATTATTATGAGTGAGCATCAACCTGCTTCAGAAATTGAAGAAATCAAGAACAACTTGATACCGCCGATCAAGGCGTTTGTCGAAAACCATCAGGGATCGTTGAATCTGGATAGTGTGTCGCCAATGGAAATTCCAGAAAAGTACAGGGATTTTTATGAATCAGACCCCACAGTACGATTCTTGTTTTCTTGTTTTTTCGATCAATCAAGTCAGTATTTAGGAGCTTTCGAATCGGTGACTCCAAACCTATTGGCGTATCAATTCGAAGAAATTGAAGGGAGCCCAGCCTTTATTAGAAATAGGCTGTTTCTGTTTGGCGTCAATAACGGGGAAAGCTTTGTATTCTGCGCCAATGATCGACGCATTTACCGCCTCAGCGTTGGTTTTGAACCTGAAAATTGGCAAGACCATTTGCTTGGGTGCTGGGATTCATTCAAGCAGTTCGCGGAATTTGTTGAACAGGAAATCAAAGTTGATTTTGGAGACGAAGCATTGCTTGATTGAGCAGCGTTGTTGGAGAAGGCGTTAGATGCCGAGATGGAACACTATCGCAAGCGCGAATCGTCGATGCGGATGCAGCGGCAACAGTCGAAGAAGACTGTGCAAGGCGAGTCAACGGCCGTTTGGCGAGCCAACTACAACAACACTCGCCCTCACTGTTCACTTGGATAAATCACCCCGTCCGAATTCGCCCGGCAGTGTTTGCATCCTGTAGAACACTTCGACCAACAAAAATTCCAATTGGGCTGAACGCTCCGGAAACGTGCCGGAAACTTTGATAGAGATAACCAAAAACTGGGGAGACGTCTGCGGGCTCTTTCCCCGTGGGCTGGCCGTTTTAACCGCTGTCCCCATTGTCCGTGTTCCATTGGCTGGCCGTGTTTTTAAAGACGAAAAAGCGAACAAACAAAGCCCTCTGCGGATGGAAGAAGCGTTTAAGAGTGGAGCCTCGGCAATGGAGGCCGTTCTGGCGTGCTACCGGTCTCAACTGCAGGTTATAAAAAAATTTCTGAAAGACTTCGCCGAGTTATGGCATTTCCCTTCTGCGAAACGTAACCCAAGGAGAAAAGAATGCTCGGAAACAAAAACACAGACTATTTCAGTTCAACTTCGTTAAGAATTTTTACAGCCTTCGCCTTCTGCTGTTTGCTCGCTCTGCAAACGGGCTGCATGGTGACCCCAAACACTTCAGAAAGAGTTAGCGACCGAGACGACGGCGTGTTAGTCATGATGGCAACCCTGTCACCGGAGGATGTGGAGATTGAAGCCCTGAACAAGTTCACAGGCCTATGGCAAAACATTGGGATTGTGACAACCAATTTCGACTCGATCGAGTTTGCCGGTCGCAACTGGATTGTCGGCAGCAACGAAATTCACATCCCCGACGAATGCTGGAAAGTGAGATTGGCTGGCCATTCGCTTGATCGAATCTACTACGAAGCTGAGATTCGGGCTATAACTGAATCTGGAGCGGAAGCCCTAACCTTCCAACGCGGTTTCTACGACTGGGTGCTTAATGGCCTGGACACGATTGCAAGTGGTGATCTGCGACTTGAACGCGATGCATCTGAGGCTGCCAGCCGAGTCAACGGCCCGACTCTGAAGATCAGAACCGATATCATTACCCCCTGAGCTGGGACAAAAGGGGACAAAAGAAGGGGACAAAAGGGACAGTCATAAATCGAGATTGGTTTCAGTTTTGATTTGGTTTTCGAATTCGTGAATTGTGACTTTCTGATGAGTCCATCGAAGATTGATTGGCATCATCACAAGAAAATCGCACTGCAAGCCATTCGGAAGACGCCGCATAACCAACCCTTTATCCCCTTAAGTCTCGTCGTAATTGAAAAACCTGATCGCAAGTCCAGCCATGGCAGGTCGTGTTTTTCATGACTGGCGTATTGCGGAACAAACCCATATAATTCGCCATTAGCCCGTCCGCCTCGTTAATGACGGGTTTTTTTCGTTGACCAAAAAAGGACTTTCGTCACCCGGGCGGTGAGAAAGCAACGAAGAAGATGACTACAGCAGAATCAACTGCCAAGACGGTCGATGCGGGTGTCGCAGACCAACGAATTCTGGTCCTGGATTTTGGATCGCAGTACGCTCAATTGATTGCTCGACGAGTTCGCGAGCAAAATGTCTATTGCGAAATTGTCCGCCACGACATCACGGCCGAACGGATCCGCGAGTTGAATCCCAAGGGGTTAATTCTTTCAGGCGGCCCCAAAAGCGTCTACGAAGATGGCGCGCCTATGCCGGATGCTGGCATCTTCGATCTGGGAGTTCCCGTGTTGGGAATCTGTTACGGCATGCAATTAATGTGCAACGCCATGGGCGGCAAAGTTGATCGCGATTCCAAACGCGAATATGGCCGGGCGGTCTGCAAAGTAATCAACGATGATTCATTGCTGAACGGCTGGCAAGCGGAATCCGAGGTCTGGATGAGTCACGGGGATCGCGTCCATGCCATCTCCGAAGAATTCACGCCGCTGGCTGCGACCAGCACTTGCCCAATCGCGGCAGTCAAACACAAGACCAAACCATTCTACGGATTGCAATTCCACCCGGAGGTGACTCACACGGCACAAGGCGCGTTGTTGTTGGACAACTTCCTGAAACAAGTTTGCCAGTGCACTGGCACATGGAACATCGCCGATTTTGCGAACTCGGCCATCAAGTACCTGAAAGAACAGATCGGCGATTCGCGAGTCATTTGCGGGCTGTCCGGCGGAGTCGACTCGTCGGTCGTGGCCGCTCTGTTGTACAAAGCGATCGGGTCGCAATTGACTTGCATCCTGGTCGACAATGGTCTGCTAAGAAAAAGCGAACAATCGATCGTGGTCGACGAATTCTCCAACCATTTCAAAACCGACTTGCGTGTCGTCGATGGCGAACGGCAATTCCTGGACGCTTTGGAAGGCATCACTGATCCCCAGGAGAAACGGAGACGGATCGGACACACGTTTATCGAGTGCTTCAAACAGGAAGCTACCGACATTCCGGACGCGCGGTTTCTGGCCCAAGGCACTCTGTACCCCGATGTGATCGAAAGCGGAGCATCGGCAGATGGCCCTGCCGCGACGATCAAGATTCACCATAACGTGGGAGGACTGCCGGAAGAACTTGGATTCGAACTGGTCGAACCTCTGCGGGACTTGTTCAAGGACGAAGTCCGCGCGTTGGGACTGGAACTTGGGTTGCCCGAATCGATCGTTTGGCGACACCCCTTCCCTGGTCCAGGTCTGGCAGTCCGCTGTCTGGGCGAAGTCACGAAACCCAAGCTGGAGATCCTTCGCGACGCGGACGCGATTCTGCTGGAGGAAATCAACAAGGCAGGCTTGTACCGTGACACCTCGCAGGCTTTCGTTGTTTTGCTTCCCGTGCAGAGTGTCGGAGTCATGGGTGACGAGCGAACTTACGAGAACGTCGCCGCCGTCCGCTGCGTCAATACTGACGATTTCATGACTGCGGATTGGAGCCACTTGCCGTACGAATTACTGGCAAACATCTCGACACGCATCATCAATGAAGTCTCCGGTATCAACCGCGTTTGCTACGACATCAGCAGCAAACCACCGGCGACGATCGAATGGGAATAGATGACGATTGTCGGGCTGGTTGCTGAAGTAACACGCCTGCAGAGCAATCGCCAACCCTCAATCATTTGCCAAAACAATGGCGATTGATATCATATCCGTTCGCCCGATTGCACGAGCGAAAACATCGGCCGCCGCGCCGAAACCCGACCTTCAACTGAATCAAAAGAAACATGAGCAAACAATACATCTACACCATGACTGGCTTGGTAAAGAAGCACGGCCCCCGCGTAGTATTGAACGACATCTGGCTGTCCTTCTATCCAGGTGCGAAAATCGGAGTCCTGGGAAGAAATGGGTCCGGAAAGAGTACGCTGCTGAGAATCATGGCTGGCTTGGACAAGGATTACGACGGCGAGGCACGGCTGACCGACGGCTTCACCTGCGGTTACTTGCCGCAGGAACCCGAACTGAATGCCGAAAAGGATGTCTGGGGTAATGTCCAGGAGGCCGTTGCGGATCGTCGCGGCTTGATTGACGAATTCAACGAGCTAACCGCCAAATGCGGTGAAGACCTTGATCCGGATGCGATGCAAAAAGTCTATGACCGGATGGCAAAGGTTCAGGACCAGATCGACGCCACCAATGCATGGGAACTTGATCGAGAGATTGAGATTGCATTTGACGTGATGAACCTGCCGCCGCGAGACGCCGACGTCACGAAACTGTCCGGTGGTGAAAAACGTCGCGTGGCACTCTGCAAATTGCTGATGAAGAAACCCGACTTGCTACTGTTGGACGAACCGACCAACCACCTGGACGCGGATTCCGTGCACTGGCTGGAACGAACGTTGCAGAATTATCACGGAACCGTCGTGGCGATTACGCACGATCGATACTTCCTGGACAACGTGGCGGGCTGGATCCTGGAACTCGATCGCAGCGAAGGCCACCCGTTCGAAGGCAACTACACATCCTGGCTGGAGCAGAAACAGGCAAGATTGGCCGTTGAAGAGAAAACCAACATCGCTCGGCAAAAAACCCTGGCCAAGGAATTGGAATGGGTGCGACTGGCCCCTAAGGCCCGACAAGCCAAGAGCAAAGCGAGAATCTCGGCCTACGAAAAAATGGCCGCCGAGAGTTTCAAGGAACAACAAGATGAGTTCGAAATTCAGATTCCACCGGGTAAACACCTGGGCGATGTCGTTGTTAACGCCGACAGTATCTCCAAATCTTTCGATGATCGTCAGCTGATTGATAACCTGACGTTTCAGCTGCCGCCTGGTGGCATCGTCGGAATCATTGGTGCCAACGGTGCCGGTAAAACCACGTTGTTCAAAATGTTCACAGGCGCAGAAAAACCGGACGACGGCAAGTTGCAGATTGGCGAAACGGTCGAGTTCGGCTACGTCGACCAATCACGTGATTCGCTCGATCCGAACAATTCAATCTACCAGGAAATCTCCGGTGGCCATGATCACATCGAGATGGCGGGGCGGAAGGTCAACTCCCGCGCCTACGTCAACCGATTCAATTTCCGCGGACCAGACCAGGAAAAGAAGGTCGGTGTGTTATCGGGTGGTGAACGAAACCGGGTCCACCTGGCGAAGTTGTTACGACGAGGTTCGAACGTCCTGCTGTTGGATGAACCGACGAACGATCTGGACGTCGACACCCTGCGTGCGCTGGAAGAAGCCATTTTGAATTACGTCGGCTGCGTGGTTGTCATCAGCCACGATCGCTGGTTCCTTGACCGCGTGGCCACTCATATCCTGGCATTTGAAGGTGACGCCTACGTCCACTGGTGCGAAGGCAATTACCAAACGTACGAAGCTCAACGCCGCGAACGTTTGGGTATCAAGGAAGGCGAACCAATCCGCTTCCGCTACAAGAAGCTGATGCAAGGCTAGTGGTCTGCTAAAACTTAATTCCAGGATTAGTAGTTGGCGCTGTTTTTCACCACCGCTTTTCGGCGGCGTTGTTTGCCCAAAGCCCAGTGGCAGCTTTACATGCTCACGCAAGCGTGAGCATGGCACCCGACCGACATCGAGTAATCGGAGGCAGCGACCGACTTACTACTGGATTTCCTGGTTGTCTCCGGGTCCACCAGACAGCTCATCCATCCCCGGACCACCGATCAACAAGTCATCGCCCTCTTGCCCAAAAATCTGATCGACGCCATCTCCGCCCAACAATTCGTCATCGCCCAGGCCACCAAAGATCATGTCCAGCCCCACGTTTCCAAACGCGACGTCGTTTCCGGCTTGACCAATCAACACATCATCACCGGCGTTGCCAATCAGGATATCGTCGCCGTCACCACCGATCAGTGTGTCATCTCCACCGCCGCCGATAAAGACATCGTTACCGCCCAATCCAAGGATGAACGTGTCGCGGATACCATTGATAGTGAACACATCGTTATTGGACGATCCAACCAGACTCTCAATGCCGATAAACGTTTCTCTAATACCCTGGTAAGCAGCGCTTCCGGTGCCATCATCATTGATGGTTGCCGTTACACCGAACCCAATTCCCTCGAACGAATTCGTGTCGAATCCGGCACCGCCTTCGATCGCATCAACGCCGGCGACTCCGACAAAGTAATCGTCACCGGCACCGCCCACCAGGTAGTCGTCGCCGCTGCCGCCGTTCAGTGTGTCATCGCCTGCGCCACCAAAGGCAGCGTCGTTGCCGGTGGCACCGCGAATCAGGTCATCACCTTCGTTGCCAAACAGAACATCGTCGCCGCCACCGCCAAAGATTGTGTCGTTACCAGCAAAACCTTGCAGAACATTGTCAGCAACGCCGGTTGCAGTCAGCATGTCGTCAAAGTCAGAACCGATCAGGTTCTCTATTCCCTCAAATGCCTCATTCACATTGCCGTAAACGGCCGTTCCATTACCATCGGCATTGACGACCGCCGTCACACCGATCGGTATGCCCTGGAACGAGTTGAAGTCGATTCCCTGACCACCATCGATATTATCTGTGCCAGTGTTGCCGATCAGATTGTCGTTACCATTGCCTCCGCTCAGGAAGTCATCGTTGGTCCCGCCATTCAGAGCGTCGTTTCCATCGCCACCAAACAATGCATCGTTACCTGCGCGGCCTCGCAAGATATCATTGCCATCATCGCCATTCAACAAATCGTTGCCGCCGCCACCGGTCAACACATCATCACCGCCGGCCCCACGCAATTCACGACCAACTGTGCCAACGATTTGTAGAACGTCATCCGATTCCGTGCCAACGAGGACCTCAATGCTCGCAAAGTTTTCAGTCAGATTTCCAAAATCAACCTCGCCAGTGCCGTCGGCATTCAGCGTCGCGTTGACACCGCTGGTTAGCCCCTGGAACGAATTCGTGTCGTTACCATTACCGCCATCGATTATGTCGGCACCTCGTCCACCCAATAGAACGTCGTCACCGTTTCCGCCCAACAACGTGTCGCTACCAGGTCCGCCATCAAGTTCGTCGTTGCCGTCGCCCCCGGAAAGGAAATCGTTACCATCACCGCCGATTAAGACATCGTCGCCACTGGCTCCGGAACTGATTGAGATCTGCAGCACTTCAGTTCCCGGCAGAGTAAAGTCCGCGTCGGGTCGGGCAGTCAAAATATTGCCGATCGGCCCGCCAAACCTGTCTGAGCCCTGAAACCCTTCGTGTTGCCGGATGACTCCACCTTCGGGCGTCCCGGTATTCGGAGCGGCCTGAGCCAAGGCGGCAGTGTTTTCCGGGATCTCGTCATTCACTTCGGTGCCTGCGTCATAAACAGCATCGCCGTTGACGATAAAGGCGTTCGAACCGGTTCGCTCAATCAGGCTGCCACTTTCGTCAAACAGATCCAGTTGAGTCGGATCGTCGTTGCCGATAAACGCATCGTTACTTGGAATTACCATCGATGCGTAGCTGAGATATTGAGTCAGCGGATCGGCAGGATCAGCGAACAGAGTCACGATACGTGTTTCACCAGGCCCGAATGGACCGCCAGCGGTCGCCACCGCTTCTCCTACACCACCGCTGGCCAGTGCCGCAGCAATGCGTGGCCCAGTCGTGCCGTCTTCAGCCAGAGCTTCCAGACTTGCCGAGGCCGTTCCGCCGACGTCAAAGAAATCATATACGCCATCTTGCGTCGCCAGGAAGACGGGCGTCAACAAGCCACCGTCGCCTGTGCCAAGATTGGTCACAACGATCTCAATTTGACCGTCCCCGATCAGGCTGTCGTCGCCTTCGCCGCCATCCAATCGATCATTACCGAAGCCGCCGGTCAAACGATCATCGCCACCGCCTCCGCTCAGATCATCTGCTCCAGAACCACCAAACAGAACATCGTCGCCACCAGCCCCAACAATCGTGTCGTCTCCAGCACCTCCGTCAATGACATTCGCCAAATCATTGCCGGTCAAAACATCATCGGCCGATGAACCCGTCAGATTTTCGATCCCAGTAAACCTTTCACTGACGCCACCGTAATCTGCTCGGCCATTACCATCGTTATCAACCTCGGCAACGACTCCAACACCAATACCTGCGAACGAATTGGTATCGGTCCCTTCACCGCCGGAAACAACATCTGTTCCAGTACCACCGATCAACAGATCGTCGCCCTGATCGCCTATGAGTGTGTCGTTGCCTGCTCCGCCGAACAGCTGATCATTTCCCTGGCCACCCGAAAGAAGATCGTTTCCGGCACCACCGACCAGAATGTCATCGCCGTCTGCCGCAGAAGTAATTTCAATTTGCAAGATGTTGGCACCTGGGGCCGTGAAGTCAGCACCGGGCCGGTCGAGTAACACATTTCCAATCGGGCCACCAAATCGCTCCGATCCCTGGAAGCCCTCGTGTTGCCGAATCACGCCGCCCTCTGTGACACCGGTGTTCGGAGCCGCTTGAGCGAGTGCCGCGGTGTTCTCTGGAATTTCATCGTTTACTTCGGTGCCCGAATCGTAAACCTGATCGCCCGTCACAATGAAAGCTCCGCTGCCCGTGCGACTAATCAGCTCGCCATTCTCGTCAAACAAATCAATTTGCGTAGGCGAGTCATTACCAATGAACGCATCGTTGCTAGGGATCACCATCGAGGCGTAACTGATATATTGAGTCAACGGATCCGACGGATCGGCATACAGAGTAACGGTACGCACGCCGCCGGGAGCAATTGGGCCGTCCGCCGTCGCCACGGCTTGTCCGACTCCGCCACTGGCAAGTGCCGCACTAATCCGACCAGCCGTAATGCCGTCTTCTGCCAACCGTTCCAGATCCTCACTGGCCGTTCCACCGACATCAAAGAAATCGTACACGCCATTCTGTGTCGCAACGAACACCGGAGTCAGCAAAGTTCCGTCACCCGCGGCACCAAGATTTGTAAACGTCACCAGAATCTGGCCACTACCCAGCAAGTTGTCGTCGCCGGCACCGCCGTCCAATTGATCAGCACCAAAGCCGCCCGTCAGACGATCATCGCCATCGCCTCCGTTCAGTTCATCATCGCCGGCACCACCCAGCAAAACATCATCGCCGGCATTGCCAACCAGCACATCATCGCCTTCGCCGCCATCCAGCACGTTGGCACTGCTGTTACCTTCCAGAATGTCAGCGCTTCCCGTTCCAGTCAGATTTTCGATGCCCTGGAAAGTCTCGTTCACGCCGCCGTAGACCGCTTGGCCCGATCCATCGTCGTTGATCGTTGCGGTCACTCCGATACCGATGCCACCGAACGAGTTCGTATCGATGCCGTCACCACCATCAATCACATCCGTTCCACCAACTCCGGCCAGCACATCGTCACCCGCCCCGCCCGACAACGTGTCGTCGGCTGAACCACCGATCAGAATATCATCTCCGGCTCCGCCATTAAGACTTGCTGGAACTGCGATGCTGGCAACGTTGACGTTGTCGTTCCCGGCACCCGCATTGACGTTAATTGACGATATCAAAGTTAAACCGTCTGCGGTGAACACGTCATTCATACCAGACAGCGAAACGAAAAAGTCGTTTACGTCCTCGGCGCTGGTGTCAATTTGCAACGTGTCATTGGGGACATTCGTTTGGCTAAGCGAAAACGCGGCATTTCCAATCGCGTCGTCTATCAACGAGATCGAATCTCCGTTTCCAACCAACACTTGCAAAGTC
Source organism: uncultured Pirellulaceae bacterium (assembly GCA_964588195.1). Classification (GTDB taxonomy): domain Bacteria; phylum Planctomycetota; class Planctomycetia; order Pirellulales; family Pirellulaceae; genus CAJQPP01. The sequence goes on from CAZPOL010000091.1 coordinate 9,723, forward strand.
GTCGCGTCCGGTTGTGAAACCGTCACCACATCGACCTGTCCCGTATCCGCCTCGAACGTCAAAACACCAACGCCTGATTCGAATCCAACGACTGCCAACAACTGTCTTGATTCCAACGCCTCGTAGGTCAGTCCTTTTTTGGAACGGGCGGATGAACGCGACTTACTGCGTTGCTGTTGCTGCTTACTGCCAAACTTTCTTGAGAGCGACTTCAACCAAAATGTGCTTTTCATAAATTCTTGAACCGGATGGTGCGTTGCTGGACTTAACCTTGTGGTTTCCCAGTATAAATCAATGAAGATTATTTTGCGACTAACCAGAGTTCCGTCGTCGCTCAACACACCTAAACCTTGACGGTCAGAAAAGATAGGCGAACTCAACTACAGTTCGAATACCCTTTCGCCGTACCGTGCAAGCTTCTGAAATCACACATTCCGAGCCGCCTCAATTGCAACGTCGACTGCGGCAAGACGATCAAGGTTGGGTCGCCGCCTGGATTCGCTTCACCGTATTGAACTCGTCGTCGCAGAGATGAAACTCTACTGATTGGCTGTCGAACACCACTTGTGACATCTCCGCCGCCATCTCGCCTGCCAGATTTGCAAAGTCGGCATCGTCATGAAAAGACTCGAGCGTCACCATACGGAACTGCCAAACACCTTCTTCCTTGGCCAATTGAACACTCTTTCCATTACCGTCGGCGAATTCATTGTCCAAAAGATATTTACCCAACTTCTCGGCATCCGCCTTGGTAACGCCATCGCCCTTGAAATAAATTTCCGTCCCGTTGACGACGATGTTTTCACCGTAGGAATCACATCCAGCCATCAGCAATCCGCCGAATGCGAACAGAATCAGGAATAACCAGGCCTTGGGGGCGTTTGGAGCGTGTTGTTGATTCGACATTGTTCTCTCTCTATCTTTCATTGTCTACGAAGTTGAACCGTTTCAACCTCAATAGAATCCTCTCAGAGAGAAAACCGCCACCAAATCCCCATTTTTTCCCGGGCTAGTCGTCCGCGCTCTTCAGATTGCGGTTCAGAAAGCCTGTCATCAATTCATGCATGTGCAATCGTTGATCGGGATCACGAACCGAATGCCGGTTTTCCGGGTACACCATCAACTCGAATTGCTTCCCTGCCTTCTGCAATGCCTTGACGAATTGCATGGTGTTGCTGATGTGGACGTTGTCGTCGATCGTGCCATGAATCAGTAGCAAATCACCGTGCAGATTATCGGCGACTCCCAAGACACTGGAATCGCTGTAGCCTTGCTGATTCTGTTGAGGCGTACGCATGAACCGCTCGGTGTAAATCGCGTCGTAATTCCTCCAATCAGTCACCGGAGCGCCGGCAATGCCACAGCAGAAAGTCTTACTGTGCGTCAAAGCGTAAGCGGTCATGTAGCCACCGTAACTCCAGCCCCACAGCCCTATCCGCTCGGCATCAATTTTATAACTCTGTTTCAGCCAGCCAATCGCCCACTCGACATCAGCCAACTCACGCCTGGCCAGATCGCCATGGATAGGCCAGGCTTGCCGTATGCTGCGATAAGAAGCCGATCGGTTATCAACGATAAACACCAGGTAGCCTTGCTGGGCAAGATGCTGGTGCCACATATACGTCTGGCCGCCGAAACGGTTGCGGACGCGAGGCGTTTGCGGGCCACCATAAACATGCACAACTACGGGATAAGCTTTATCCGCGTCATAGTCTGCCGGCTTGATCAACATGGCGTCCAATACACCATCTTGATCCTCTTCGCCAATCGGAATTTGCAAAAACTCTGGATCAGCAACCGCCAGGTGACGTAGCTGGTCATCATAATTCGGAAGCACGTTGCGAATCTGTTGTCCGTCATTGCGATACAGCAGGATCTCATCTTGCTTCGTCGCCGTACTGTGTTCGCAGAGGAACCAGGTAAAGTCGTTATTGAACTTCGCGGAATACGAACCGGGCATCTCGACCAGCTTGGTAATATCGGACCCGTCAAGATTTACTTTCATCGGTACGACTTCGACAGGCGAATCCGGTGAAGCCATAAAGTAGACGACACCGTTTTTGCTGCCGAGTAAATCACGGACCTCCCAGATGTCGTTGGTCAACTTCGCCAGCTCGTTGCCATTGGCCCCGTACCGATAAATGGAATTCAAACCGGATCGAGGGCTCAACCACAAGAACGAACCGTCATCCAGGAACAGCGGGTCGCCAGGCGTCTTGATCCACGCTGGCGTCTCGTCTCGAAACAGCACAGACAATTCACCCGAGTCCGGATCGACCTGACACAGATCCAGCCACGTTTGAACGCGATTTTGGATTTGCACGAACAGAGTTCCAGCGGATTCGCTCCAGGTTACGCGGCTGATTAACAACTCATTCAATGGCTCGTTCGGTTGTTCAGGCAATTTTACCCACGTCGTTTTTTGGCCGTCGAGGTTGTAGACCGCCATCGTCACGTTCGGCAGTGGGTCGCCGGCTTTCGGATAAGCAGTTACTTCGTGCCGTCCTTTGACCGGGATGTGATCGGTAACGATATAACTGGCCACAGGCTCTTCGTCGGTTCGAAGGAAAGCAATCGAATTGCCGTCGGGAGCCCACCAAAAGGCTTTGAAATTGCCACGACCATACAATTCCTCTTGGTAAACCCAGTCCAGTTTCCCATTGAAGATCAAATTCCCACCGTCGCTTGTAATCGCAATAGCGGCGGCATTCAGGTCAGGCCCCATCACAAACAAGTTATTGTCTTTTACAAACGCAACTTTATCACCAGCCGGATTCAGGTCAGCCAACTCGGCGTTCGCATCGCCGTCGCCCAATCGAATCGCTTGCTCGGTCTCAGAATCGAACACGAAGGTCTTGCCATCGTGCTCCAGGACGAACAAGCGTTGCTCCGCCCCACGCAATTGAATCCCTTTGGCAAACAAGGCGGACAGTTCCGCACGATTTGGTGCCCCATCCAAACCACTCAATGCGCCGGCGACCTGCCCCGCCTGAAACGGCAATGGCAAAGGGATTTCGCCACCCGATTCGGCATCCACGGCGATACGTCGCCCATTCTTTTCAACGGTATAAGTCTTGCCATCCGCCAGCCACTGAACCTGACTCAACGACAGATCTCCAAGTGGAAGCTTGTTGGGTCCGAAGATGTCGGCCAGTCTCAAAGTTCGGCCCGGTTGGATTTCAGTCACTTTTTCAGTCTTTAGTTCAACAGATGATTCAATTCGGCGGATCGGATACGCCGCGCCGACGTTCAGCCAAGGGTCCAGAAAATTCCAGGTTACCAATCCTTCATTCGTTTCTGGTTCCAACATGTAAGATACCAATCGACCGAGTGGCTGTCCGGTCCTGATCAGGAAACTACCAGGTTCAATCGACATTGCACCCTGGGCGGCCGTCGCTTCCAGGCTTACCATGTTGTGCTTTTGAAACTGACGCGGTTGCCGGTTTATCGCCGTGACGGTGTAAACGGTGCCGTCCACCGTGACGGGCTCGGCACTCGAAACAGTTTCGATTTCCACGCCATGCATCTGCAAACGCTCGGCATGCAGACTCATCTCCGCAGGCAAGACATAGGCAAAAGGCATTTCCACGGTGGTCGTTGGCGTAAAATCGCCGAAGAAGGTCACCTCGTAGTCCTTCTTCTGATCGCCTTCGAATCCTTTAATTGTAAATTTGCCATCGAAGGCACTCATGGCCGAATTCAAATGAACGAGCGTCGGTTTGCTGGATTCTTCCTCAGAACGGTTCGCATCGGATCGCACCTCCATCAACAACTCTTTAACGTCTTCCTTGTTATCCAGAACATGCTTGACGCACTGTCGCACAAAGGAATCAGTCCCTTCGATTCGCTCGCGGTACGTTGCGTACGAATAGGCCTCCGACAGAATCCCCAATCGCCCGCGTAGCCCGACATATTCGGTGCTGTACCTTGGTTCGTGTCCGTAGGTCGACCAACGGTTCCGCTCTCGCGAGAAATTGCCATAGTAAAAGGCGTACAGCCCGTCTTCCTGCTCCATCTTCCGAGTCACCGCTGGCATCATGTTGTTACGCAAGTAACCACGAACCAAAGGATGCGCCGTCGGATTGTGCGGTATGTCATAAGTCACTCGATATTGATGCCGTGAACCATTGGTCGTGTGACAGTCAATAAACATGTGCGGGTCAAACTGGTCGATCAAACCGACCAACGATCGAGCCTCTGGCGATTCCAGTTTGCAGAAATCACGGTTGAGATCCAACTGCATCGCGTTTTCCCGCTGACCCATTCCAAGTTCCGGTCCGACCTGGCCACGACGCTGATACAAACCCACTCGCTGGTTGGCATCCACGTTGTAGTTCGGTGCGATGACTACGATCGCGTCCTTAAGCCAAGGATGCTCAGCATCGGCAGCCAGTTCTCGCAACATCGCCAACAGGGCTTCTTTGCCAGCACATTCACCGCTATGAATATTTCCCAGCAACAGAATCTTCAAGCGTTCGTCTTCGTCACCGATGGAGTAAGGCGGATTGGCGATAATCGTTGACACCATCGCACGCCCTTCGACACTCTGACCGAAATCATGACGAGTCACATGTTCTGCGGAACAGCATCGGTCGACGAACCGCAGAATTTCAGCGTAGGTACTGGTCGCCTTGTAGTCGCTGCTTTCGGCGACCGTTTTGAGTTCAGAAATCGAGTCCTGCAACGGCATCGCAGCCAGCGGACTCAGCAACGAGATGGCGACAAACAAAGTTGAGTACAAAATCGTAATTCGCTGGAGTTTCATCTTCGGCAATTCGCTCAATAAATTATTGTTTGTCCAATCCGGTCGGCAACGCACCGTATCCTGATCAGTTTTACACCAAAATCAACCGCTGGTTGACATCCCAACCGACGTTATGCCGGTTCATTGTGAAGAAATGGACAGCCGTTGCTAAACCAACGCCGGAAAACGTGCCGTGGCCGAAATCACGGCATACAACATACTGGAATCCCGGTAAGATTAATCAAACCGATCAGCCTGCTACGTCAGGACAGGCAACCTCCAACAATCTGTCATTTTGGAACTGAATTGAACTCAACCAGGAACTCCGGAAAGAACTACGTATTGGTCGGCGCCATCGTGTGCTGCACGGCGGTTGCATTGGGCGCATTCGGCGCCCATGCGTTAAAGGGCGTGATTAACGATTGGTACGATGTCGAGACCGCTGCGAGAAAATTGGCCTCTTGGGAAACAGGAATTCGTTACCAGATGTTTCATGGCCTGGCTTTCCTTTGCCTGGCGGCTCTGGTGAATCAGGTCAATCGTCCGCGATTCTTAAAACTGGCGGCGATCTTTTTCACTTGCGGAATCGTTATCTTTTCAGGAGGCCTGTACCTGTGGGTCCTGACCGATATCACACCATTCGTGATCACGGTACCCGTTGGCGGCTTTGCGTACATCATCGGTTGGGCCTGTCTGGCAATCAGTTCCACAGGTCACTCGCATTTCGAAGATTCAAACTCAAACCAGGGATAGAACATTGAACGTCGGCTACTGCACCAACATTCACAGCGGTGCGTCACTGAATGACATCCTGAACAACTTGCAACAATTTACTTTGCCAGTCAAACAAGCCGTCAGCCCCGACTCGCCCATGGGTATTGGGTTGTGGTTTTCAGCATCGGCAGTCAAAGAAGCTCTGGAAGACGGAAAACACCAGCAGCTGAAGTCATGGCTGGATGAGCACCAACTGGTCGCTCACACTTTCAACTCGTTTCCCTACGACGATTTCCACCAACCGGTCGTTAAGAAACAGGTATACAAACCGAATTGGACAACGACGGAACGAGCCGAGTACACAAACGACGTGGCGCAGTTGATGTGCCATCTTTTGCCAAGCGGGTTTACCGGCACGATTTCCACACTGCCACTCGGCTGGCCAGGCGAACATGGCCCCACACCGTCCGATTCGCAAGCCGCACAAAAAAACATCCTGGCCTCGGTCGCTCAGTTAAGGCAGCTGCATGAAAAAACGGGAGTTCAATTGCGGTTGTGCATCGAACCGGAACCGGGTTGCCTGTTGCAGCAAAGTGGTCAGGTTTGCAGCTTCATGAATATGTATCTGTTCAGTGAACACGCAGGCGGGGATGCCAACCGACCCTATCTTGGCGTTTGCCATGACGTTTGCCATGCCTCGGTGGTTTTCGAATTACAGGAGGCCGCCCTGGACCGTTACCAGGCCGACGGTATCCAGATCGGCAAAGTCCAGATTTCATCGGCCTTGCAGTGCTTGTTCACTGCTACGCTTGAAGACAATCAGCTGCTGCTTGACGAGCTTCGCGAGTTCGCCGAGGAAAGATACTTGCACCAAACGAATATTCGTGGTGAGGTGCCACCGATCCATTCATTCGACGACTTATGGATGGCGATTCAAGTGCAACAGAGCGACCACTACCCGGGACTCTGCCGCACTCACTACCACGTTCCAATCAACCTGGCGACAGTCGGTAACCTGGATACGACGCAGTACGACATTGGACGCTGCCTGAACTGGTTTGTCAAAAACAATTACGCCACTCAATTCGAAGTCGAAACGTACGCATGGGAAGTCTCGCCGCAATCGATCAAGGGAGGCAGCCTGGTCGATTCAATTGTCGGAGAACTGACCTGGTTGGCCAATAATTTCCCGACGCTGAACGAGCTAAATCAAGTTCAGACCGGGTAACGACTTGCCGTGTTAAACTTTGTGCAATTTTTGGTCATTGAGTCCTCTATGGCTCGATCGGTTTGTAACGCCGCGCATTAAAGAAAACAAACTTTGTTGGTCAGGAAGACTCTACCTTCCTCGTCCACATGCCGATGAGCTTCATAACGGGTCACCGACAGGTTCGGATGCAGACGACGACTCGTAAACCAAGGCCATCGACAACCGCTTTTTCCCGAAGGTGGCGAGAGGCCAAATCCCCAATCCCAAAACTCAGGCACAAGAGGGCGCTAATATGCATGCGACCGCTCCCCACTATTTACTGTTAACCGAAACTCAAAGCTGTGTTGAAGAAACCCTGACCGGCGGATTCTGGCGATTTGTATTGCGGCAAATCGATGGTTCTGAGCACATGGAGATTTCGGATACTGAACCAGGTGTCATCGGGGAGCGGCTACAGTTGCTAGCCGTACTGCGAGGGCTGGAATCGATTGGCCAGCCTTCACGAGTCACGTTGGTGACCAGCAGCCAATACGTTACTCGCGGAATTCGGCGTGACCTGGCCACCTGGCGAGAGCTGAATTGGACGTGGGAACGATTCGGTGAACTCCATGACATTAAGCATCGTGGACTTTGGCAACGAGTCGATCGCGCTCTGCAGATTCATACCGTCCAGTGTCGTGCCTGGCGAATCGAATCGGCTCTGAAGAAGTCCACCAAGCCGTCCAGCCGACTCGGTCAAATGAGCCGCAACGTGCTGGAATCGTGGGTACAAACGGCTCGCAAAATGCGAAATCGTACAACCATGGATTCACTCGCCTCCCACTGTGGATAATTGACCCGGCCGCCCTGCCCTGGTCGGAATCTCGACACCTTGCGATTCCGACAAACCACTTCCACTTGCCCTTCCCGAGAACCGAGACAAGAATCATGCTGCCAATCGAAATGAACAACGAAGTAGCCCTCTTGGCTTCGGAACAAGATGCCATGGAATCCGAGACTCCATCCAACATGCCCACACAAGACGCCAAATCGCGAACGGCACACGCGGAGAATTCGCTCTTTTCCGACTTCGATCTATTCCTGTTCGGTGAGGGAGTCCACGACCAAATTTACGAAAAACTGGGAGCCCACCCCGCAGAATCCGGTGGCAAGCAGGGAGTCCACTTCGCAGTCTGGTCGCCGAATGCTGCCAGCGTTTTTGTGGTCGGTGATTTCAATGATTGGAATACAACCACTCACCCGCTAAAGCCTGCCGGCAACTCGGGGATTTGGGAATGTTTCATCGAAGACGCCAAGGTTGGACAGAACTACAAATTTCACATCGTAGATAAAACGGGTGGAACACATTCCAAGTCAGATCCGTACGGGTTTCAAGCGGAACTGCCACCCAAAACCGCGTCGGTCATCTGTGACCTTTCCGAATACCAATGGAAAGACGGTGACTGGATCAAGCAACGAAGCGAATCTAACCCGCTTGAAAAACCGGTTTCGATCTATGAAGTCCACCTAGGCAGTTGGCAAACGGGCAACGGCAAGAACGGTTGGTTAAATTACCGCGAGCTGGCTCATCGCCTTGTCGAATATTGCCAGGAATTGGGTTTTACTCACCTGGAATTAATGCCGGTTTCGGAACACCCGTTCACAGGCAGTTGGGGTTACCAGACCGTTGGTTACTTCTCGGTCACCAGTCGGTACGGCACGCCGGAAGACTTCATGTACTTCGTCGACTATTGCCACCAACACGATATCGCAGTGATCATCGACTGGGTACCGGCTCACTTCCCGAAGGATGCACATGGGCTGGCAAATTTCGATGGCACCGCACTTTACGAGCACTCCGATCCGCGACAAGGTGAACATCCCGATTGGGGCACATTGATTTTCAATTACGGCCGCAACGAAGTACGTAACTTCTTGACTGCCAATGCTCTGTTCTGGTTCGACAAGTACCACATCGATGGCATTCGCGTCGACGCCGTCGCTTCGATGCTGTACCTGGACTACAGCCGCGAACAGGGCGAGTGGATTCCGAACAAGTACGGCGGACGACAAAATCTGGAAGCGATTGAGTTCCTGAAAACTCTGAACGAGCGGGTTCACGAAGATTACCCGGGCACACTGACGATTGCCGAAGAGTCGACCGCATGGGCTGGCGTTTCGCGACCAACCTACGCCGATGGACTCGGCTTCAGCATGAAATGGAACATGGGCTGGATGAATGATTCGCTCAGGTATATGCGACTGGATCCCGTGCACAGAAAGTTCCATCACAACGAACTAACTTTCAGTTTGGTTTACGCTTTCTCCGAGAATTTCGTGCTGCCCTTTTCGCACGACGAAGTGGTCCACGGCAAACGATCGCTGTTGGATCAAATGCCGGGCGATCAGTGGCAAAAGTTTGCCAACTTGCGATTGCTGTACACGTACATGTGGACACACCCTGGCAAGAATTTGTTATTCATGAGTGGCGAGTTTGGCCAATGGGACGAATGGAATCACGACACATCGATTCAATGGGATCTGTTGAAGCACGACACGCACCGCGGTGTGCAACGTCTGGTCGGCGACTTGAATCGCACAATGAAAGAACAACCCGCCCTGTTCGAACTCGATTTTTCCGAAGACGGCTTCGAATGGATTAATTGCCAGGATAACGATTACAGTGTGCTCTCGTATCTTCGCAAAGGAAAGCAGCCGGGCGAACAACTGATCGTTGCCTGCAACTTTACACCGATGCCGCACCACGCACATCGGTTAGGTGTTCCCGAAGCGGGCGAGTATCAGGTGCTCTTGAATTCTGACTCAGTTCACTACGGCGGTTCAAACGTTGGCGATTATGGACCGATCACGGCGACAGCAGAACCGGCAGACGGTCGCTCGCACAGTATCGTGGTAAACCTGCCTCCACTGGCGGCAGTCATCCTGAAACGCGTGAACTAGCGTTTTGCGAATTGGAAACCAGACGTTTGGAATTCAGCCGTTTGGAAATCTTCGTTTTGGCGATAGCCACGGTTCCCGAACGTCGAATATTTAACCGTGGCTATCGCCAAAACGGCTAATCGTGCGCAAGAACATGCTCACGCAATCGTGAGCATGGCACCCGAAATCAGGTCGACACCGAATCCTAGTGAGCCAGCCACTTGATTTCGAACTCTTCCTCGATTTCCTCAAAGTACTTTTGCATGAACTCTTGCTGGTCAGTTTGGAACAACCGCGCGATTCCACCGCGTGAAACCCCTTGATTAACACTGACTTCATTAAAGAACAGTTCCTGCAAATCTGCCTCCGTTCGATCGTCCACGCTGGTCAATTGGATGGCGTAAACGATGTCTCGCGAGGCATCTACGGCGACACCAGCCTTACCAGCATCAAGTGCAAACGCGGTCTTCATAAACTCCGGGCTTGTCCTTACTACCGAAGGCACAATCGTTTCGGCACCTTCGCCAATTCCAACCGCAGTCAATTCCGGGTAGAGCGAGGCGGAAGTGTGGTAAGTAAATTCGCCTAGCGAACGAGCATCTGCTGGATACTTCTGCTCCAGGGTCTCGCCGCTGGAATTCATCCCATCGACAATTTGCTGAGCAGCAGCCTCGGCCAACTTCACGGCCTGGCCATGACGCCAGAATTCGATGACATCTTCCTTTGCTTCATCGAATGTCCGAACTTTCGGGTCTGATTTTTCAGTAACGATCATGACCAACTGGTTCGAACTGTTGTACTCGGTTAGCGTTTCAGGGCTCCATTCCGAAAAATCGTAGTACCGTTCGAATACGAAATCGGAAACAGCAGCCGGCATGGCAAATGACTGACCGCGGAAGAACTGTTGAATGGACACCTGAGTTTGGCCCAGAGGCGAATCGCGAAATTCAGCCAAATCGACCAGCTCGGTTTCCTGCAGTTGCAATTTGTATTCCTTGGCGATCTTGTCCATATCAATCGGCTCCGGCTTTTCTTCTCGCTCTTCAACCGGGCCGTCTTTTGAATTCTCCCATGCGTCCAGGTCACTGCCGTAATCCAGGACTTCACCAGAAGCATCCAAAATAGCATTGTTCATTGCGGTGGTGGCTGGTTGCAAAGCGATCTGCCGCTTTAGCAACTTGGCCAATTCTTCATCCAAAGGTTTGACGCGTCGTTCCGGTTCGTCAGCACCCAGATCACCGACCAGGTCCACTTCCTGATTCGTGGTCGGCGGAGTGACGGGAACCTGAACCGGTGGGTCGGCAACCTCTGTCGTTTCCTGAGTGACTTCAGCGGCTTCTGTTGTTTCTTGTACTGCTTCGGCAACTTCAGTACCGGCAGATTCTTGCTTGGTTTCTTCTTGCGTTCCCAACGAAGGTCCGGAAGTCGGCAGCCCGTCGCCACCCTCTTCTTCAGACTCGCCTTCACCGCCTTCTTCACCGCCCTCACCTTCTGATGACTCAGCTTCAGAAGATTCACCTTCGGTTGATTCGCCTTCTACGGATTCGCCTTCCGATGATTCGCCTTCCGATGATTCGCCTTCC
>CAZPOL010000092.1:0-10165 GCA_964588195.1 uncultured Pirellulaceae bacterium
GGTACATTTTGCCCTGCGTTTTCGTTTATTATATTAGCTGGACGTCACGACGAAGGGCGTTTGGTTGTGGCGTCGGCCAACAGCTCGTGCTTTTGCTGCACCTGTGTTTTGGCGATGATCGACTTGGCTAAATTCAAAGATACCGTTTTCCAGAAAGTTGTGTGATGCAGAATCCCGATGTTTCAGCAGATACAAATACCGTTAGCGAACTGATCATTGGCGAGTCCAATACTGAGTATGGAGTTTTTGAAATTTCTGAAGCTGATCAGCAAACCGGAGACGTCGATACCGATTGGCATCGCGTTGACCTGGAATTCGGCAGGACGTATCTGTTTTTCATCGGTATCGACGGTACGACGCCAGGTGCGGCTCCGAGGTTCGAATTTTTCGATCGGTTTGGGAACCTGGAAACGGTATTTGATTCCGAAGGCAGCACGCACTTTCGCTACACGGCTCGTTATACCGGCAGGCACTTCGTCTCAGCATTCCAGGGCGGCTTGCTGAACGGCACGACCTACAGCGTCGACGCTCATGAGATTAGAGACGACACACGTGGCCAGGGCCCCACGATCGCTCTGGTAGATGGCTATTCCAAGTTCGACGAGATCGAAGTCGCTGGTGATCTGGACGTGTTCGATTTCGAAGTCTTCCCGGAACGCAGTTACCGGTTTATTGTCGTCGGCCAGGATGGCAACGAGACACTGACCAATCCAAGTCTGAATATTTTCCGCAACGGTTCTTTGGTCGCCTCGGGCAGCAACTTCATTTCGTTCGATGCGGCTTCACGAGAAACGTTGCAAGTCGAGGTTGGCGGTAACAATGGTGATGTCGGTGCCTATTCGGTTATCGGCCTGGTGGCGGACGAAGCAGGGCAGGATATAAACACGACCAGCCAATTGTCTTTCGATTCAGAGGGCATCGCGTCCACGGAAGGTTATATCAGCGAGTTTCTTGATTTCGATTGGCACAGAGTCGAATTGAATGCTGGCGATATTGTGCGAGTCAATTTGCGGGCGGTCGGCCTGGAATTCCTGGCCACTCCCAACCTGATCGTGCGTGATCCAAACCTGACGGTACTCAGCGGGCAGGGCGTGCGAACCCCTTCCAGTGACGCGTCGGTCGAATTCTTGTTCCAGGTCGAAACGACCGGGACTCACTATGTCGTTGCACGAACCACAATCGATTCATTCAATGGCGCCTACGAGGTGTCTGCCTCCAGAATCCGAACGCCGGCGACTCCCAACTTTTTGTTTGGTCGTGGTGAAACGACTCGCTTGTTGCTGGATGAAGGTGCGAATATTCCGCTGGTAGAATTGCTGGACCTGGAAGGCCTGAACCCGTTCGCCTACGAAGTTTATTCGTCCGTGCCATTGCTACGTGATGGAAATATCTTTTCACCCAACAATACGTACGGAATTATCGCTGAGAATATCGGCCTGTGGTCCATCGACGCCAGCCTGGTCACGGAGCCCGATGATTTGCTGATTCGAGCGATTGTTTCCAGTGAGTGGAGCGAGTGGCATAAATTCAATGTCACGCCGGCGTTCGTCGCGGATGGAGTTCAATCCGGAACGGCTTGGGAAGGCGATGACCCGATTACTTTTCGCTTCGTGGGCTTGAGGCCTGACGATTATGGCGAAAACGAATTCGGCGATTTCCAGGCAATCAACATCAACAGTGACGTTGGCCGGGTGTTCACCGGGATCTTCAATGATTTTAACCAGGTCACCGACCGCCAGTTGTTGCCTGCCGAATCTGGAGACGTTGCCGATATCAATATCTTTTCGGTCAGCGATCTTGGAAGGCCGTTTTTGTCTTTCTTGCCGGCTGGCGGGCGAGGTGGCGATATCATCATCAACACCTCCAGTTTTGATAACGATACCTTAAGCCCTACACAAGTTAATCAGTTGTTGCGAGCAACCGGTCCGGCGCTCGGTCTCAGTTTCAATGACTTGTCCGTTCAGGATTCCATTCTGGGCAGCGTTCCTCATCCTAATGGATTAATCGCGGATACCTACGGCAATGAAGATTGGCTAGCCTTGCAGGAACTCTACGGTTCGTCGTTGCGAAATCCGGATATCCAATTTTCAACGCTGAGAAACTTTGTTTTGGATGATTCGCGTTCGCTGACCACTATTCCAATCGATGCTCGCAATATCATCGTCGGTGACGAGGTGATCAATGAGGACTTTACGATCGATCTCCGCGATGGAGCCCGCAGTTTCGCTCGCGACGGCGCCGTAACGTCGGAAGTTATCGTGGCCTACGGAGCACAAGTCGTGAACGGCGTAGGCGGCGATGGCGAAGACTTCATTTTTGGGAACGGTTTGGAAAATGTTTTGCAAGGCGGCGACGGTGACGACTTTCTCACCGGCTTTGAAAACGCGGACGTGTTGATCGGTGGTGGTGGGAACGACACTTACGTTCACTTCTTCGGTGATGGCACTGATTTCGTTTCCGACGAATCCGGAATTGATACTCTGTGTATTCACGGCGAAGGACCATTTGAAGCGATCGACCTGGTCGATGACTTCTTGTTCACCAGGGATGGACGCTTCCTGGAAGTCTCGTTGACGCTGGACGGTGGACCACAGGAAGGACTCATTCGAATCGACACCGGATTGAACAACAACGACCTGGTTGAGAGTCTGGAACTGTGGCACGATGGTGCTCTAATGGAAAGAATCAGTTTGTTCAACTTGTACAACGAGTTGGGTGAGGGCCAATCGAGTCGATTCGATTTGCTGGCGACGTCTGATAACTTCGGACGACTGGTTACAGCCGTTTAGGTTTCCAGGCCGCTCGACAGCCGGTTTCAAAACCTTGAAGCTGAATTGATTCCGGCGTGAATTCGCTCCCGTCCAAACGGCGGAATGTGTTCGTGTGTTCACAAACAACCTGCTTCGCCGCCTCGCCACCAGTCGATCAGGGGCGCTTCAAGAACTTTGAAGATGGTCATGTGCAAAAAATTGTGCAATAATCCGCGGCAGTGACGGAATCCCCAACTAACCATCTCATCTTCGGGGGAAGAATGAACTGCTCAAGGAATCGGCGTCGGCTTGCGTTTACATTGATCGAGTTGCTAGTGGTCATAGCGATCATTGGAATTTTGGTCAGTCTTCTTTTACCGGCAGTGCAACAGATTCGCGAAGCGGCGCGACGGACGCAATGTGCCAATCAATTGAAGCAACAGTCTTTGGCGATGTTGCAATACGAGGAGGCCAATCGCAGGTATGCACCCGGCTTTACTTATCCACACAATGCGATGTGGTCGGCGTTCATCCTGCCGTATATTGATGCCGGTAACCTTTACGACACGTTGGATGTTGAGGACTTTTGGGCCGAAGCGACGACATCGACTCCAGGCAACACCAAGGCGCTGGAGCAAGTGCTGCCCGTTTTTCTTTGTCCGTCTGCTGCGATCGAACCTTCTCAGTTTGACGCCAGTATGGGTGCCAATCGGGTTTACAGTTGCTACCTGGCTTGTGCCAGTGGGTTGCGGGATCGCGAAGCAGGCGACTTGCCCTGGTGCGGGATGAACCGATACGAAGGGTACCCGGAATCAGACGGTATCTTTTTTATGAACAGTGCCGTGCGGCATGCCGAGATCACCGACGGTACGTCGCACACGGTTTTGATTGGCGAGACGCTTCCCGACCAGGACTTTTTCGATATCGATTTTTCAGACAACGTTCAGAAAGTCGATCACTGGATTATCGGTTCCAGCGAAATGCGGAATTATCCAATGGCTCTGACAACCGGGTCAAACGAAGTATCGGAATGCCTCGGTTCGACCGCATGCCCGCCGAATTCATTGCGGTTGCCCGACGCCCCGATCGACCACAAGGAGCTTTGCTTTGGCAGTGCTCATTCGGCCGGCATGAACATTTCGTTTGCTGATGGTCACATCAGTTTCCTGGCCGATACAATTGACCTTGGAATCTATAGTGCATTGGGAACCCGCGCGGGCGGCGAACTCGATCATTCGTTTGATTAGTTGCCAGTTTTTGCCAGGCCCGTCTCAAACGGGCGGTTATCGTCGGAACGGCCAAGCCGGCTAAATCGGGCGGGACCGACTGCATGTCGGCAGACCCGCAAACGGGTTCGCCTAATACTTGCGAATTGATGCTAAGACGCTTAAAACTTGTCAGAGGAAAACGACTTCCTCCGACAGTTTAATTGAGCGACGCAGAAATAAATGAGTGACTCTTCGATCCTGAAATCCGACAATGTTGGCCCAGTCTTGCAGCAAGCGATGGAGGCGGGTGGCGGAGTCTTGCGACTGACCCCGACCTGGGTTCCACGCAGTTTCTTACACCCGGGCAAGCGACTGAAACTACATCCCGATGACTATTACGCTCTCGGTGCAGAGCGAGGTGGTATCGACGAGCGTTGGTTTTCCAGTACCACCGAAGCCGCCAACGAAAACCGGCAATGGCACGAGGGACTCAGTTTTTGCTCGTTCGAAGGGCAGTTGTTCTTGCTGCGTGACGCGGTTTCCGAGAGTGGCAATGACTTGATCGGCCCGGCAATTCAGGAACGATACAACCGCTGGCCGGTGTACTCAAAGTTCTTCGACAACATGGGGCCGATTCCTCATCACATGCACCAAAGCATGGAGGACGCCGCGCTGGTCGGTCAGGAGGGGAAACCGGAAAGCTATTACTTCCCGCCTCAATACAACAACTGCGACAACAATTTTCCGCACACGTTTATGGGGCTGGAACCAGGAACCACACCCGCCGATGTTCGTCGCTGTCTGGAGAATTGGAACAAGGGCGAAAACGGAATCATCGACCTGGCAAAAGCCTATCGGTTAAAGCGAGGCACTGGTTGGTTGATTCCTCCTGGTGTCCTGCACGCGCCCGGTTCGCTGTGCACTTATGAACCGCAGTGGGGCAGCGATGTGTTCGGGATGTATCAGAACATTGTCGAAGGCCGTTACGTGCCGTGGTCTTTGTTGGTCAAGGACATGCCCGCCGACAAGCATCAGGATCTGGACTTTATTGTTGGACAACTGGATTGGGAAAAGAACGTTGACCCTAATTTCAAAGCCAACAATTATCTGGAACCGATTGTGGCAGAGCAGGGCGATGGCTGGGTCGATCGCTGGGTTGTTTATGGAACCGTCGGTGGCAAGCAATTGTTCTCGTCAAAAGAGTTGACGATTCAACCCGGTCACAAGTGCACGCTTAAAGATCCAGGAGCCAGCGGTTGGATCACGGTGCAAGGCAAAGGGCGTATCGGGTCTATGAATCTGCAGACGCCCGCCATGATTCGCTTTGGGCAACACACTGAAGACGAGGTCTTCATCAGTTATCAGGCGGCGACCAACGGTGTCGAAATTGAAAACACGGGCAGCGAACCACTGGTTGGCCTGCGTTATTTTGGGCCGGACGTCTTCGATTCGGTCCCTGCCGTCGGCGATCATCGTAAAAATTGAAAATCGCCGATCGCATTTCCAACACACTCTACGACTTGAAGTCTACAGGAATCGAATTTAAAGATGAGCACGCTTAAAATACACAACGCCATGTGGCCCGGTTTGGTTGGTAAAGGTGACGAGGAAGGCCAGGAGCCGCCTATTAGCCTGGAACGAATGTTGGACCTGACCGTGGCCGCCAACGTTGATGGGCAAAAATTCGACGGGATCGATTACTTTTTGTTTTTGCCGCACACCGATCCGGATGCCAGCGACGATCAATTGAAAGGGATCGCCGACTTGATCGCCAGCAAGGACCTGGATGTCGGATCATTGGTCGCGCCGGTTTGGCCGGGCACGGTTGGCGATTCAGCGATGGGCGACGACGCTCAACAGCAAAAGTTTCTGGACGCTGTAAAGAAAGCTTGTCACATCGCGAAAGTGTTCAACGAGCATGGAGTTCGCAAGGGTGGCGTGATTCGAATCGATTCGGCAGAGTTCGGAGTCGAAAAATGGCGTGCTGACCCGACGACTCACACCAAACGGATTGCCGCAACGTTTCGCGAAGCGGCGAAGATCGCTGCCGATCACGGCGAACGTCTGGCTGCGGAAGGCGAAATCTGCTGGGCCGGAATGCACTCGTGGAAAGACATGCTGGACCTGTTGGAGGAGGTCGGAATGCCGGAAACGCTCGGGTTCCAGGCTGACCTGGCTCACACGTATCTGTTCCTGCTGGGCTATAACGCCGAAGAGCACGCGTTGATCGGATCTGATTACGATACCGAGCAATTCTACGAAGCTTACAAGCAGATGACTGACAAGCTGCGTCCCTGGACCATTGATTTTCACGTCGCGCAAAACGACGGAGAAGTTCATGGTGCCGGCTCGCACGACAAGACTGGAAAGCATTGTCGAGCCGACGACCCGAATGGCAAACTGGACATCGTCCGCTGCTCGAAGTACTGGTTGGAAGGCGCGGCGGATCGAGGCATCAAGCACATCTGTTGGGACGGCTGCATGTTCCCCAACGAAGTACTGGAGACGTCCGAGACATGGGACGTGATTTTGAAAACGATGATCGACGTCCGCGATGCCGTTTGATGTCCGGTCCAGGCTTCTGAATCGGATTCCAACTCAATACAAACTCAACATTCCTCTTTCGACTGAAGACAAAATCAATGGCAACCCCACTAAATATTGGCATGATCGGCTACGGATTCATGGGCAAGGCCCACTCCAACGCCTACAAAACGGTTTCCAATTTCTTTGACACAGAACACAAACCGGTTTTGAAGGCCGTCTGTGCTCGCAACGAAGAGAACGTCAACGCCTTCGCAAACACCTGGGGCTACGAGTCAACAGAAACGGATTGGAAGACGCTGATTGCCCGACCGGACATTGACGCCATCGATATCTGCGTGCCCAACAATCTGCATCACGAGATTGCGATGGCCGCCGCCGCTGCTGGCAAGATGATCCTTTGTGAAAAGCCGTTGGCGATGGACGTGGCCCAGGGCGAACAGATGTGCCAGGCGGTTGAGAAGGCCGGAGTTGCCAACATGGTTTGGTACAACTACCGCCGCGTACCCGCCGTGACGCTCGCCAAACAGTTAATCGATCAAGGTCGGCTGGGGCGCATTTTTCATTACCGAGCGAATTTCCTGCAAGACTGGACGATCGCCGAAGACGTTCCTCAAGGCGGTGAGGCACTCTGGCGTTTGGACGTCGACGCAGCCGGTTCAGGCGTCACCGGCGACTTGCTCGCTCACTGTATCGATACGGCATTGTGGCTGAATGGTTCGATCAAGAACGTGACAGCGATGACCGAGACGTTTGTCAAAGAGCGTGTCCACAGCGAGACCGGAAAGATGCAGCCCGTCGGCATTGATGACGCCTGTGCGTTTATGTGCCGCTTTGACAATGGATCGTTGGGCCTGTTCGAGTCGACTCGTTACGCTCGTGGGCACAAGGCGTTGTACACGTTTGAGATTAATGGCGAGAAGGCGTCAATCCGTTGGGACCTGCACGATCTTCATCGCCTGGAGTATTTCGATCATGGCGACGATGGCGTGGTGCGTGGTTGGCGAAACGTGCATGTGACCGACCATGGTGGCGAACATCCTTACATGGATCATTGGTGGGTGCCCGGTTTGCAAATTGGCTATGAACACAGCTTTGTTCATCAGGTCGCCGACTTCCTGAAAGGGCTGGATGAAGGGGAGCCGGCCGGGCCGACTTTCCGCGACGCTCTGGAGACTCAGAAAGTTTGCGACGCAGTACTCAGCAGCGCCAAGTCGACGGCTTGGGCAGACGTGTAGGCGACGCGGGCCCGATGCGCCATAACGCTTAGGGGCGTTGCGTTTGTAGCACTCGCAACCACCGCCCCGCTCGTTCCAGCAGTGTTTGGCTTTGGCCATTCATTGAACTGTGTTGACGTTTAACGTCGCCAGGAAAATCATGAATTGTTTTTCGCACGCCTTCCGATTTCTGGACCGAGATCCGTATTTCATCGTAGGTACCTGCCTTCCCGATTGGCTTTCGATGATTGCCCGGAAGACTCGGGCTCGCGAGAAGAACGCCTTGAAGTTTGTCGCTGGCCAGGGGACCGTTTCGGTGGGCAGCCGTTCTGATATTGCGGCGGGCATCGTGCGGCACCATCGCGACGACCATTGGTTTCACGGGTTGCGAGAGTTCGTCCAGTTGAATCTGGAACTGGCTTTGGAATTGCGTGAGTTGCTTGGAAAGGATGCAGGATTTCGTCCACATCTGGTGGGGCACATTCTGATCGAGGTGTTGTTGGATGGGTATTTGCACGAGCGAAATCCCGGACGGCTGGATGAGTACTATGACTGCGTGCGTCAGGTCGACCCTGTGGTTGTCCAGCAAACAGTCAACGAGATCGCCGTCGTCCCCACGGACAAGCTTGCTGAATTTGTGCCGCTTTTCGTTAGGGAGGCGTATCTGTACGACTACGTTGACGACCAGCGAGTTCGCTATCGTTTGAATCGTGTGTTAAAACGTGTCAAGCTGGCTGAGCTGCCAGAATCGTTTCTCGATTGGCTGCCCTCCGCCCGAAATCGTGTCTACCAATTGGCTCCGGCCATGTTGACGCCACCAATCGGTTGACATCACCAACCCGGCTTGCCGAAAATGAATGTGGATCGGTTGCGAACGTTGATTTGGCTGCCGTGAACAACACATTAACCAGGACATTAAACCTTCCCGTCATCCGGGAACAGATAAGATAGAAAGAACCGAACTATGAAATATGGAATGAACCTGTTGCTTTGGTCAGGCGAGCTGACCGAGGAGTTATTGCCGGTTTGCGAGTCGCTGAAAAAGATGGGCTACGATGGCGTCGAGGTTCCGTTGTTTAATTACGACCTGGACTATGCCTCGCTCGGAAAGCAATTGTCTGACCTGGGATTGGAATGTACAGCCGTGACAGTTCGTACGGCTGACGATAACCCGGTCAGCCCGGATGCGGCGATTCGCCAGGCCGGTGTCGACGCCAACAAACGCGCGGTTGATTGTTGTCAGGTGCTGGGTGCGACTCATCTGGTTGGTCCGTTCCATTCGGCGTTGGGCGAATTCTCAGGTGCTGGTCCCAGTCAGGACGAGTGGAAATGGGGTGTCGAAAGTATGAAGCCGGTTGCCGAGCACGCCGGTGCCGCCAATGTGATGCTGGCGGTGGAGAGTCTCAACCGATTCGAGATTTATCTTTTGAACACGATCGAGGATGCCGTTCGGTTTGCTCAAGATGTCGGCCATGCCAATTGCAAAATCATGTACGACACGTTTCACGCAAACATCGAAGAGAAGAGTATTGCCAATGCGATTCACGCAGGCGATGACGCGATTTGCCACGTTCACATTTCTGAAAATGATCGCTCGACGCCGGGTTCTGGTAATGTCGACTGGAAAACCAACTTTGCCGCGCTGCGTGAAATCGGCTACGACGGCTGGATGACGGTTGAGGCCTTTGGGTTGGCGTTGCCTGAGTTGGCAGCGGCTACGAAAATCTGGCGACGGATGTATGAAACAGAAGAAAAACTTGCCTGGGATGCTCTGGAGTTTATGCGAGAGCATGTTTCGGCCAAAGCTTGAATCGGAATCGGCGTAGGTAAAATGGCGACCGGGCGAACAAAATGATTATGCGAACGAAAGTGAGTCGATGAAATCGAACCGACACATTTCAGATAGTCGTTTGAACGCCAGTCTCTGGATGGGGCTTTGGGTCTGGCTGACACTCTTTTCTTCCATCGCCACCGTCAACGGCCAAACTTCACCGCCGCAAGAAGACGCGACCGTACAGATTTCGTCAGACCTGACGCCTGACGACGTCATCCAGGGATGGATCGAAGCCATGGGTGGTGAAATGTTGCTGAGCAGTATCGAAACGATGTCAATCCACGCTAAATATCTTGGTGGCGGCACCGACATGAGCAATGAAATCTATTTTAAGGAGGGGAAGTTTTGGAAAGGTTCTGAATCCAACTTCACTTTTTTCGATGGAGAAGACTGGACAAGAAGCATCGATGGCCGTGTGACAGAGTTGGGTCAGGACGTACATCGGCAATATGAATTGCATTTTGATTTACCAGTCGATGCGTTGAGAGTTCAGGCGATGGCAGATCGGCTAAATATCGAATTGCCAGGGGCTCATGACAACGATATGTTTCCAGATTGCATCTGCCTGAAGATGAAAGATCCGGGCGAAGTCGACGTGCTCCGCTTCTTCGA